>CAJXKK010000004.1 GCA_913055615.1 uncultured Ectothiorhodospiraceae bacterium | reverse complement strand
CGCACAACGGGCTTCGGGCGCATCGGCTCGATGAACAGGTCGAGCGTGCCGCGGCTGGCACACCCCATGTTGAAATCAACCACGCCGGGTTGCCCCTTCTCCGCGCATTCCGCCGACGACACGACGCAGATCAATCATGTCGTCGTCTCGCCTCACGGCGTGGTCGTCGTCAAGACGAAGAACGCGAAGGGCTGGATCTTCGGCAGCGAACCGCAGGCCACGCGGACCCAGAAGATCTACCGCAACACCTATAAGTTCAAGACCCCACTCCGCCAGAACCACAAGCACATGGAGGCTCCGTGAATGCTGCTGGAACTCGATCCCGCGGTTGTTCACCCGATTGTCGTCCTCACCGGCGACAGCCGCTGCACGAAGACGACGCCGGCCAACGTCGCCCACGGCGGCGGCTACGTTGGCTTCATTCGCCGATTCCGCGAACGCGTCTTCAGCGACAACGACATCCAGTCGCTTTGCGAGCAACTGTCGCGAGGCCGACTCGCTCCCATCCGCGAAATCTGTCGCGAGCACGCCCGGAACGGTTTTTGCGGGGACAGTAAACGAGGTCCTGCCTGCCTCAGATTGATCGACCAGGGAATCGGGTTACTTTCCCCCGATTTGCTGGCTTGCTTCGAGGGTTGATCGCGCCCACGCGGGCGGGCAGTATTTGATGGAAGGTGTTGACTTCAGTATCCGTGACGCATCGTAATCCAACCGCACCGGCTAGGGTGTGAGAGGCTGCGAACAATTCGGTTCCCGACCGCGACCTATCCTGGGACTTGTGGGAGTTCGAGCGTCGCCTGCCTCCGAAGCCCGCAGCAATGAGGAGTCTACGAAATGACAGAAAAAGACAGTAGAAGCGAACTGCCTGCCTTCGGACTGGCACGCCGTAGACTGATGAAGGCAGTGCCCGCCACCGGCCTTGCGCTTGGCAGCGGGGGCTTCGCCGGCACACTCGCTGCAATCACATCGCCCGCACGCGCGCAGACCGGCCAGCCGCCCCTGCAGGGCCCCGGCATCGAGACGTCCAGCGGGCAGGCGCTCTATTCGTTGCCCCGCGACCATGCCTGGCATGGCAGCGAGTTCTATCAGACCAATGACTTCAACGAGTGGCATTACATCACGGTTCTCGGTCGTGACCTCGACACCGGCGAGCGCATCTCGGTGTTCTGGGTGCCGCTCAGTCAGGGTTGGGTCGCCAAGGAAGGCCGGCCGCTGCATAACGTGCTGTTCGCCTTCCACAACCTCGACACCGGTGAGTTCCACACCGCTCTGCTCTACATCACCGGCCCGATGACCACGGAAGGCACGGGCCCGGACGCGGAGGGCTTTCACTTCCGCTACGAGATCGACGACGGCAAGAGTGGCTTCACGACCGCCTATACCCACGCCAACGAAACGTGGGAGTTTGGAGGCTACACCACCGAGAAGGATGACTGGAACGAGCCGTTCAAGCTGTTGATGACGTCGCAGGCCCAGGCGCCGGGCTATGCGCCGATGGCCTATTGGGGGCTGGAAAGCATCGGGGTCGACCCGCAGGATCGTCAAAACCCCGAGACGATGTATGGCTTGACTCTCTATTATACGGCGCCGGACATGGCCACGACGGGTGAACTCGAAGTGGCGGGCCGCACGGTCCGTTTCGAGGGCTCTGGCTGGTTCGAGCACCAGTGGGGCAACTTCCGCAACACATACCAGTATCGCTATTTCTGGGCTTGGTTCCGGTTCGAGGAAACCGGTGATCTGCTGACGTTCCGCCAGTACTACGAAGGCGAGGATTTCAGAAATCCGAATTACGGTGTCAACCGTTACTTCTACATGGACGGCGAGACCTTCGAGCGGAGCTACGCCTTCGGCCCGTCCTTTAAGCTGATCCCGGAGCGGATGTGGACGTCGCCAAAATCAGGCGTCAATTATCCCTGGTACGGCCGGATCGAGACGCCGCACGGCACCTTTTGGTACTCGCCCACCATTCCCGATCAGGAAGGATTGGGCTTCGCCGGCCCCTATATTGAGGGCGTGATCCAGCTGCGCGAAGGTGGGCCCGACGGACCGATCGTGGCGACCGGCTTCTGCGAGATGATCATGTTTACAGGCTCCTACGACGACGGCACCGATCACTCGATGGGCCCGCCGATCTCGCGCGGCCTCCCCGAGGACGAGGACGCCCCCTGGACGCCCGAGCTCTGAAGCCTGCGTGCCGCGCCGGAGCCCATGCCGCGGCCCCGGCGCGGGCGCATTGTTGACCGCACGCCACCCTTCGAGAGGACGCGATGCTCATGCGCCCGTGCCGAGCCCGGGTGGCTCGTCCCCTGCTTCCGGTGGCAACGGCGGCGCTGACGGCCGCTCCTCCCGCCGAGGCGGGCAAGGCGCGTGACTACCTCAACGCACCCAAGAACACCTGGGCAAGTTTCCTGAACTTCGGCTGGTCGTACTCGCTCTCGCCCCCGCGGGGCGGGGCCGAGCACGGTGTCTCCGGGGTCGATACGGACGTGACCTCGCAGTCGCTGATCCTCGCGCGCATGCTCGACATCGGTGGTCGGACGGGCGCTGTCTCCGTGATCATGCCGCGTGCGGGGATCGAGAGCGGAGCCGGCGCCGTGCGCGCTTCCAACGACGGGCTGGGCGATGTCGGTTTCGGGGCGGAAGTCAACCTCTTCGGCGCGCCGGCACTGACCCGCGAGGAGATGCGCACTTGGACACCGGAGAGCTTCGCCAGCGTCCATTTCGTCGCCACCACGCCGACGGGCGCCTATGACGCAGACTCGCCCGTCAATGTCGGAACGAACGGCTGGAGCCTCTCTTCGACCCTCAATTACAGCTACACCCCGGATGCCGGCGTCACTTGGCTGGAAGGGTACGTGACCGTCACGGCCTTCACCGACAACGACGACGCGCCGAGCACCGCGGAGCCCCTTTCCAAGGATCCGCTTTTCCAGTTCGAGGTCCATGCCAGCCGCAACCTGACGCCCGATCTTTGGCTGTCGGCGGATGGCTATTACACGGCCGGCGGGGAAACGAGGCTCGACGGCGTGGGGCAGGACAACGCCGCAGACACGCTGCGGCTGGGCGCAGGACTCGGCTATCGTGTTGGCAGCCTCGGGCAGACTCTCTTCAACGCCGACCGGGTCGTGGACACGCCGGGAAGTCTGCCCAAGGGTTGGGCGCTGCGGCTGACCTGGGCCTGCGCCTCGTGAACCCTGCATCGAGCAAGGCAAATGACGGCCCGCTCGCTCGCAGCGGCGCCTTGTCGCTGGTTCTGCGTGGGCGGCGCGACCGGAGTCATCCCGAGATCGAGTAAGCACTGAGTATTTCAGGGACAGTAACCGAATTTCGGCTTGCGGATTTCGGTTAGTGTTCCGGAATTCCTTTCCCGGAATTTCTCTGACCGGGCGATAAACCGCGGCCTGAAAGGCCACTCGGCCGATGGCCATCGGCCAGCGAGCCCCTTTGCCGCCCCACTCTTCCTGCACCTCGCTGGCGATGTAAATGACCACGCTCTTCCAAGTGTCTTTCCAGGTCTCGACCAGCGCTGGAGAGCCATCGCGTGACAGAGCCTGTGTGCGCTGGAAGCGCTTTCGGGCCTGCAACCGGCCCTGCAACTGGTCGCTGCTCTCGGTCCGCTCGATGACCGCCCGGTCCGGTGCGTGCAGGCGCTAATTCGGCGCCAGCACCCGGGCACCCCAGAGCTGCTCCACCAGCCGCCGGCGCAAGTCTTGATGAAGCTGTGCGGCGACATCTTGCGCCCAAAGGTGGTTGCGGGCCGTTCGAACCCCGATGTCGCTGGTCTGCATCACGATCTCGTCGACATCCAAAAAACCCGCCAGCTCGATGCGCTTGATACACAATAGCCGCTGTCCGTCCGTCGGCTCGGACGCCGTGGGTTCACTGGCAAGCAGATAATGTCTCATACCACCGTCCGGCGAACGGGCCCTACACCCTGCGATCAACGCGACCGCCATCAGCGCTGTTTCCAATAACCACCGGTACCGCGGGAGATCTCGAAACGGGGTCTTGATTGTTGCAGCGTCCTGGGCTCAGGACCATCGACGGCTTTCGTGAAGCGCGTATCGGCGCCCTGCTCGAAGCGGCGCAGCGTCGCTGCCGATGCCAGCGGCTCGACGCGCGACACGGCCGTCTGGAACTCGGGATCGCCGCGCAGCACCTCATGATCGTTGAGATCGCAATGGCCGAGCGCGACGCCGAAGACGCGCTGTCGCCGCAACGCCAACATCGAGTGATCGAAATAGCGTGGATCACGTTAATCGACCAGTTCCCGGCTCAGTTGTTCCAGCAGACCGGTTCGTCGTTCCGCTTCGCGCAGCAGTAGCGCGCCGCCATCCAAGGTGATGGCAACACCGTCGAAAGTCGCTTCGACGACCCGGCGACGTAGGCCTGACAGCCTCAATCCATCCGCAGTACAATGAAGCATCAGCGAAGTCCGCTTAATTGCTGCAGTAACTCGTTGATCCAACCGCATTTATACGGGATTCGTCATCTTTGTGGGGGGCAAAAATGGCTAGCCAGCCCACAACCAGGGTTCCCCCTGCAAGCCTGTCCGGGTGGCGAGATGCTGCGACGGGGTTCAGGTTGAGCACGACGGCGCGTGCGTCGAGCGACGGATTCCTTGCACCGTCCGTTCCGCATATACTGCGGCTACGGATTCGACTTTGGTCGTGCTACGATCAACGTCGCGCCGCTGGTGATAGCTGGCGGTCCTAACCCTACTGTAAGGAGCCTTTGCTATGAAAAAAACCATCGCATTTGTCGCACTGACGGGACTGGCGCTGCCGGGCTTGGCCATGGCCAAGGACAGCACGGGTTGCGGCCTTGGCACCATGGTATTCGACGGCGAATCAGGCGTTGCCCCGCAGGTAGTCGCCGTGACCACCAATGGCACGTCGGGTAACCAGACCTTCGGCATTTCATCGGGCACGCTCGGCTGCGACCAGCAGGGCACCATCGACAGCCTGGCCGAGTTTACCGCCGACAATATGGACAAGCTCGCCGCCGACGCTGCCGCCGGCGAAGGCGAAACACTCGTCACGGCGCGGGATCTGATGGGCATTGACGCCGAGCATCAGGAGCGCTTCAATAAGAGGATGCAGGAGAACTTCGATCGCATCTTCTCCTCGACCGACACTACGGCTAAAGAAGTCGTTAATTCCATGGAGCAGGTGATCGCTGAGGACACCCAACTCGCCGCGGCGTAATCCTGCTTTCGGTTCAAACTACCCCCCGGAGCCGCCAGGCTCTGGGGGGCAGCTCTTCCCCCGTAACGGGCGTAGCGATCGAACAGCAGCGCTACATCGCGGCACGCGGTAAGTGCAATCTTTGCTCGAGGGCATGCGGCAACTCGCGCACACGGAGCCATTGATTTCGGACGCACGTTTTGGCCGCACGGAGCTACAGCCGCATCATCATGCGCCCCGCTCTTCTGCCACTGACATTCGCCCTCGCCTTGACGCTGCCGGCCACCGCAGTGGCCAACGGCTACGCTGACCAACTCGCCGATCGCGCTATCGCGAAGCACCTGCACGACCAACCGGCGTGGCGCGCTTTTCTGCACTACCAGCCGCGCGGCGACAGCGTACTCAGCGAGGTCGACAGTCGTCACTTTTTCCTGGCTGAGAACGGTGCCAGCGACGCCGAATCCGAGCTCCGCGCCACCATCCGCGCCTTCTTGGAACCCGCCGACACCCGCGTCGGTCCGCGTAACGAACATCCGCAGTGCCGGTTCATCGCCCGTTACCGCTGGCTCGACGAACAACTCGCCTTCGATAACGAGCGAATGCCGCAGCGGCGTTGCGCGCAATTCGAGGACTGGCGCGAGCAGATCAACCCGCACAGCATGAGCCTGGTCTTCCCGGCTGCCTATCTGAACAACCCGTCATCGATGTTCGGCCACACCCTGCTGCGGATCGATCCGCCGAACACACCGGATAAGGGAGAATTGAACTCCTATGCGGTGAATTTCGCCGCCCAGACTGAAGAGAACAACGGCGTGCTGTTCGCGGTGAAGGGGCTCACCGGGCTGTATCCGGGCCGCTATTCGCTGCGCAAATACTATGAGATGGTCAACGACTACGTCGAAGTGGAAAACCGCAGCATGTGGTCGTACCCTCTCGACTTCGAACCCCACGAGATCGAGCGCATGCTGCGCCATCTGTGGGAAATGGAGGAGGTCAGCTTCCGCTACTACTTCTTCTCGGAGAATTGCTCCTATCAACTATTGCGACTACTCGAGGCGGGCCGCCCCGGCCTCGATCTCTCGAGCGGCTTTTTCTACCAAGTCGAACCTACTGCCACGGTTCAACGGTTGGTCGACAAAGGACTGACTGAAGAGCCCGAGTTCCGGCCCTCGCTGATCCAGCGCGTGCGGGGCCGCTTCGATCGCCTGTCGCGAGCCGGCCAGCAACACGTTGTGGACCTCGTTGCCGGGCGCGACGTGGAACCGCCGGGCGAACTGAGCACCCGCGATCAGGCAACGGCGTTGGAGACCGCCTTCGACCTGCTCAAGTACCACCAAGCCGACGGCGCGATCGACGCGGATACCTACGGCGAGCGCTCCCTGCCGATCCTGCGCCGGCGCAGCGAGCTACCGGCCGGTCGCGCCCCCGATATCGACCTGCCGGATACGGCGCCCCACCGAGGCCACGACGCAACCCGGATCAGCTCAGGCATCGGCCACAACGATAACGGCAGCTTCGTCGAAATCGGCTTCCGGACGTCGTTCCACGGTCTCACCGAGCGCAGCCCGGGGTTCAATCCCGGGGCCCAATTGGAAGTCTTCAGCGGCCGCGTCCGCGTCCCCACTGACGGACGCGACCCGGAAATCGCCGAGTTGAACGTCGCGGATATCATGTCGCTAGCGCCAAGGGGCCGCTTGATCCAGCCCCGCTCGTGGCGATTCCGCGGCGGCTACCGCGAGGTCTGGTTGGACGACGATCACAGCGAAGGCACCATCGAACTCGTGGGCGGCATCGGGCCGGCCTGGGGGCTGGGCGACGATTGGACGGCGTATACCTTCGCCCAGGCCCAGGCGCTCGTCGCCAGCGACCTGCCCAAGGGGGCCAGTGCCGGGGTGGGCGCCCGCGTGGGACTGCTCTGGTCGCCGCGCACGGACTGGTCGTTGCACGCTTGGTTCGAGGGCCATGAGCATCCGTCCCGACTCGATCGTGTACTCGTGGAAGGCGCCATCAAGCAGACCTGGGCGCCGACGCGCGACTGGGCGCTGAACCTGCGTCTGGCAGGCCATGGTCAGGCCGGGCACACCTCGGCCGAAGGCATCGTCAGCTTCCAGTACTACTACTGATGGAACGCTTGCGGCTTCTGCTACCTGGCCTGCTCCTGCCGCTGGGGCTGTCGGCCTGCACAGGTTTGATTTTCCAGCCGGAATCGGCGCACCGCCTCGATCCGGCGGATTACGGTGTAATCTACCAGGATGTCCACTTCGAGGCCAGCGACGGTACCCGCCTGCACGGCTGGTTCATCCCGGCGACCACGGCCGACAAGCGCGGCACAGTGGTCCACGCTCACGGCAACGCACAGAATATCAGCACCCACGTCGCCAGCGTCGCCTGGTTGCGCGAGCACGGCTACAACATTTTCGCTTTCGACTACCGCGGTTACGGGCATTCGGCGGGGACGCCGAGCCTCGCCGGAATCCATCGCGACACCGGAGCGGCGCTCGCCGCCGCCGACCGTGCCGACGATATGCCCAGGGCGCGCCTGATATTGCTCGGCCAGAGCATGGGCGGTGCCACCGCGGTGACCACGCTGGCCGCGCTCGCACCCGAGGAGCAGCCCGGCGCGCTGGTCGTCGACAGTGCGCCGCGCGGCTATCGCCGGATCGCGCGCGAAAAGCTCGCTTCGGCCTGGTTGACATGGCCTTTGCAGATCCCCCTATCGTTGCTGATCTCCGCCGAATTCGCGGCGATTGAGGCGGCACCAGAGCTGCCCGCTATTCCGAAACTGTTTATCGGCAACAGCCGAGATCGGACCGTGCCCTTCCATCACACCCGGGCACTCCATTCGGCGGCCGCCCCGCCTTCCGATTGCTGGCAGCTCGCTATACCCGGCCACATCGCGACCTTTGCCCATCCGACGCTGCGCCGTCACTTGTTGGGCTGGCTGGCCGCCAACGTACCGCCAGTCGAGTCCCCCAACCATGTGGCGGCTTCGTCATGCCAACCGCGCTTGCAGTGACGCAAGCAAGCGGCCCCGCTGCCGACGGCCAGGCCATAGCTCATCGGATGACGGCGCTGCTGCTGTACGCGTACTGCCAGGGCATCTACGCCACACGGCGCATCGCGGCGGTCTGCGAGTAGCGCGTGGACTTCATGGCCGTGACCGGCATGGAACGGCCGGACTTCCGCCTCGTCAGCGACTTCCGAAAGCCGCATCTGCAGGCGCTCGAGGGAGCGTTCGTGCAGGAACTCGCGCTTTACCGACAGGCTGGCTTGGCGCGCACGGGCCAAGTGGCACTCGATGGCACGAAGGCCGCGGCGAACGCCTTGAAGCATGCGCCGATGACGCCGAGGCCGGGGCGGCAGCCGAAGCCGACTGGTTTTCAGCCGTGCCGGCACACGGCGATGGCCAAACGGGGACACTGGCTCTCATCCGAACGGCAATCTAATTTCCATGATCAACGCGATCCGTCGTGGTTGATATGGCTTGCGTGGACGCAGTGCCTGCGCCGCGTCGGTGCCACTCGACGAGTTGCGCGACAACCGACAGCGCGATCTCCTCCGGGGTTTTCGCGCCGATGTCGACACCCGCCGGGGCATGGATCGCGGCAAGGCGTTCGTCGGTGTAGCCCTTGCCGGCGAAGTGTTCGAGCTGGTGGGCGCGCTTGCGGCGGCTGGCGATGAAGGCGACGGCGGCGGCCGGAGATTGCAGGGCCGCGGTCAGCGCCTTGCGGTCGCCCTGCCCCTGGGTAGCGACCACGGCCCAGTGCGGCGCCGGCCAGTCTTCCTCCGCCTCATAGCGAGCGGCATGACGCGTGATATTTGGATAATCGCCCGGTTCCGTCCCCGGGGCCAGGACCTGGACATCGAAGCCGACACGGGCGGCGAGGTCAGCGATGTGGCGGGCACCTGGTGCGCTGCCGTGGATGCGCACAACGGGCTTCGGGCGCATCGGCTCGATGAACAGGTCGAGCGTGCCGCGGCTGGCACACCCCATGTTGAAATCGACCACGCCGGGTTGCCCCTTCTCCGCGCACTCCGGCGGGGCGACGCGGATCAAGCGGGGCTCGCCATCGTCCAGGGCCTCGGTGACGCTTTTGGTGACGGCGGGCTGGGCGCAACCGCCGCCGATCCAGCCGTGGATCCGGCCGTCGGCCGTGACCACGGCCTTCTGGCCGGGTTTACCCGAGGTCGGCGCGATGGCCCGGACCACGGTCACCAGCGCGCAGGGCGTACCTTCCGCCCGCAAGCGCTCGAGTTCGGTCAGGGCGTCGTCGGTTTCACTCATGCTCGGTTCTCCCCTCAAAAGCGCGATGCACGCATCACGCTTTCAAGTTGTGCTCAAACCCGCACCAGGTCGGTTTCCAGGGCGAGCAGGCTGTCCAGGTTGTGCGCCGGCGCCAGGCGGTGGATCCACGGCAGCGCCGCCTTCATGGCCTTGGCCTCGGGGGCGTAGCCACGCCGGCCCATCAACGGGTTCAGCCAGATGATACGCCCGCTGCGGCGGCGAAGCTCGCCAAGGGCGTCGACCAGCGTGGCGGTGTCGCCCGTATCCAGCCCGTCGCTCAGGATGACGACCACGCTACGCCGGCGGACGCTCTGGCCGTACTGGCGGTTGAATGCCGCGAGGCTGTCGCCGATCCGGGTACCGCCCTCGAAGCCGGACGACAGCAGCGCCAGTTTCTCCTGCACGCGCTCCGCCGAGGGCTCCTGCAGGGCATCGGTCACACGCACCAGGCGGGTGTGGAAGACAAACGCCTCTGAGCCCGGGAACGCGGCCAGCGCGCCCGCGGCGAAGCGCAGGAAGCGATAGCTGTAAAGACTCATCGAGCGGCTGGCATCGACCAGCAGGATCAGGTGCGGCGGCCGCTGCCGCGGTTTTTGCCACACCGGGTCGAGCGGCACGCCGCCACGCGGCAGGCTGCGGCGCAGGGTTCGTCGCAGGTCGAGGCGGCGCCCCTTCTGCAGGGCGCGCCAGCGCCGCCGCAGGCGGTGGCGCCAGCGCCGGGCCATGCGCTCCAGCATGGCATCAAGCGTACGCCGCTCCTCGGGATCGTGGAGGTGGCGGAAATCGCGCCGCGCCAGGCTCTCCGACGCGCTGGCGCCCTCGTGGGCGCCGCCCGGATCGGCCTCGGCGCCGCTGCCGCCGCCGGGCTTATCCGGCGGACTGTAGTTCTCGCCCATGCCGGTTCCGGGTTGGGGCTGCAGGCTACTGCCCGCCCCGCTGGCACGCGTGCGTGTGCCGCGCTTGGGGTACCAGTAATCGTCGAAGACGGTATCGAACTCGTGCCACTGCGCCTGCGTGCCGCAGTACAGGGCCCGCAGGGCATCGCGCAGGCGTTCACGCTCGGCGACACCGACCGTGGCCGCGAGCCGCAGGGCGTCGTGCTGTTCGTCGATGCCGACCGGCCAGCCCCGAGCCCGCAGGGTGCGGGTGAAGTCCAGCAGCCCGCGCGTGACGGGCGCGGCGCTCACCGCGCCCCCGCTGCCAGTGCCGTGACGCGCTCCGGCGTGAGGTTATCCCGGTCGGGCCGGGTCTTGAGCAGGCACGACAGAGTCTCGAGCAGGGCCTCCGGATCGGCGTCCAGGCGCTCGACCCCGAGGCCATTGACCGCGGCCGCCCAGTCCAACGTCTCGGCGATGCCGGGTGCCTTGCGCAGGCCCTCCTGGCGCAGATCCTGGACAAAACGCACGACCTGAGCGGCCAGCGTGGCGTCGATGTCGGGCAACCGCGCCTCGAGGATGGCCAGTTCCTTCTCCATCGATGGATACTCGAGGTAGTGATAGAGGCAACGTCGGCGCAGCGCGTCGGACAGCTCACGGGTGGCGTTGGAAGTGAGGATCACCCGCGGCCGGGTGACGGCGTCGATCGTGCCGATCTCGGGGATCGTGATCTGATACTCGGCCAGGACTTCGAGCAGGAACGCCTCGAACTCCTCGTCGGCACGGTCGATCTCGTCGACCAGCAGCACAGGTGCGATGGGCTGGCTGATGGCCTCGAGCAGCGGCCGGCGCAACAGGTAGCGCTCGGAGAAGATGCGCGCCTCGGCCTCGCTGCCCGAGTGGCCCTCGGCCTCGAGCAGCCGAATGGCCAGCAGCTGGCGCTGGTAGTCCCATTCGTAGACGGCGGTCTGCGCGTCAAGGCCCTCATAACACTGCAGCCGGATCAGGCTGCAGTCGTGGACGGCGGCCAGGGCCTTGGCGACGTCGGTCTTGCCGACGCCCGCCTCGCCCTCGAGCAGCAGCGGCCGGCCGAGGCGGTCGGCCAGCGACAGGGTCGCGGCCAGCGACCGTTCCGCCACGTAGCCGGCCGCGGCCAGCCGCTGCCGATAGTCCTCCGGTGCCAGCATCACTTACGGCCGAACAGGCTCTTGATCACCTGCCACACCATGGCCAGCGCGTTCATCGACTTCGGCCCTTCCTCGACGCGGCGCCGGGCCTCCTCGGCCTGCTCGCCCTCGCCGCCGGCGGCTACCCGGTCACGGAAGCTGTCGACGAACTGCTGCAGCATGCGATCGGAGACGTTCTCCAGCATGCGGCCGCCGAACGACGCCAGCTTGCCCTTGAGTTCGATCCGGGTACTGCCGACGAGTTCGCAGCGCCCGGCGCCCTTGTCCTCGATGCGGGCGGTCAGGCTCATGCTGGCGCTGGAGCTGCCCTTGGAGTCGCCGCCGCTGCCCGTCATGCGCAGTTCCTTGTTCTCCGGGTCGACGCCGAGGACCTCGATGTCGCCCTTGAAGGCCGAGGTCACCGGGCCGACCTTGAGCTTCATCTCTCCGACATAGGTGGTGTCGCCGGTCTGCTCGACGATCGACGCCCCGGGCATGCAGGCGGTAACCTTCTCGATGTCCTGCAGGATTTCCCAGGCATCGTCGGCCGGCACGTCGAGCGGATAGTTGCGCTCGATGGTGATCTCGGTGCCCTTGCCGCTGGCCTTGTCGGGCGACTGTACCGACGCGGGCGAACCGCTCTCGGGGGCGGCCTCGCGTGTGGGCTGGTACGGCTCGACGTTGGCCGCCTCGGGCCGCTGGTCCAGTTCCAGCTCGTGCAGCGTGCGCCAGACCCGGAAGGCGTTGTGCGGCATGTTGACGTGGCTGACGCCGAACTGGTTCATGGCATCGTTGATGGCGTTGGAGAAGCACGGAATGCCGCCCACGTGCGACGACTCGCCCACGCCCTTGGCACCGATCGGGTGGTGCGGCGACGGCGTGATGGTGTGGTCCGTCTCCCAGCGCGGCGTCTCGACCATGGTCGGCAGGAAGTAGTCCATCAGCGACGCGCCCTGGATGTTGCCGGCGCCGTCGAACGGCAGTTCCTGCCCCATGGCGACGGCGAAGGCCTCGCACAGGCCACCGTGGACCTGGCCCTCGATCACCATCGGGTTGATGCGCGTGCCGCAGTCGTCGAGCGCGTAGAACCGGCGAATCGTGGTCTCACCGGTATAGCGGTCGATGTCGACGACGCAAAGGTAGGCGCCGAAGGGGAAGGTCATGTTCGGCGGATCGTAGTAGTCGACCGCCTCCAGGCCGGGCTCCATGCCCTCGGGGACGTTGTTATACGCGGCCCAGGCGATGGTCGGCATGTCTGTACTCTGGTCGGGCACGCCTTTTACGCGGAAGCCCTCGCCGCTCCATTCAAGGTCATCCTCGCTGACCTCCATCAGATGCGCGGCGATCTTGCGCGCCTTGTCGCGGATCTTGCGCGCGGCCTGCGCGGTCGCCGCGCCGGCGACCGGCGTGCTGCGCGAGCCATAGGTACCCAGGCCGTAGGGCGCGGTGTCGGTGTTGCCCTCCTCGATGATGATGTTCTCCGAGGGCAGGCCGAGTTCCGTCGCGATGATCTGGCCGTAGGTGGTCTCGTGGCCCTGGCCCTGGGTCTTGGTGCCCATGCGCGCGATCACCGAGCCGGTCGGGTGGACGCGGATCTCGGCCGAGTCGAACATGCCCACGCCGAGTATGTCGCAGTTGCGCGAGGGACCGGCACCGACGATCTCGGTGAAGGTGCACAGGCCGATGCCCATGATTTCCCCGCGTTCGCGCTTCTCTTTTTGCTCCCGGCGCAGGCCGTCGTAATCGCAGGCCTCCATGACCTGCTTCAGCGCGCGCGGGTAATCGCCGCTATCGTACTCCCAACCAAGCGCCGACTGGTAGGGGAACTGCTCCGGCTGGATGAAGTTCTTGAGCCGGATCTCGGCCTTGTCCATGCCGAGGTGCTCGGCGAGGACGTCGATCATGCGCTCGATGATGTAGCAGGCCTCGGTCACACGGAATGAGCAGCGGTAGGCCACTCCGCCCGGGGCCTTGTTGGTGTAGACGCCGTCGACACGTGCGTAGGCCGTCTTGATGTCGTAACTGCCGGTGCAGATATTGAAGAAGCCGGCCGGCCACTTGCTCGGGTCGGCGCAGGAGTCGAAGGCGCCGTGATCGGCAAGTACATTGGCGCGCAGACCGAGGATTTTGCCGTCCTCGGTCGCTGCCAGCTCGCCGGTCATGTGGTAGTCGCGGGCAAACGCCGTGGTCGACAGGTTCTCGATGCGATCCTCGATCCACTTCACCGGCCGGCCGAGCACGATCGAGGCCACCGTGGCGACGACGTAGCCGGGATAGACGCCGACCTTGTTGCCGAAGCCGCCACCGATGTCGGGCGCGTTGATGTGGACCTTGCTCTCGGGGATGCCCGAGAGCGTGGAGAACACGGTGCGCACGACGTGCGGCGCCTGTGATGTCAGGTGGACCGTGAGCTCCCCTTTGACCTTGTCGAACGAGGCGACGCAGCCACAGGTCTCCAGCGGACAGGGATGCACCCGCGGGTAGAGCATGTCCTGCTTGACCGTCACCGCGGCCTCGCTGAACACCTTGTCAGTGGCGTCGGCGTCGCCGACGTCCCAGGTGAAGATGTGGTTGTGGTGGATGCGTTTGCCATGGGCCCCCTCGTCGACGCCCGCGAGGTCATCGCGGATCACCGGCGCACCCTCGGCCATCGACTGATGCGGATCGACGACGGGATCCAGTTCCTCGTACTCGACCTCGACCAGCTCGGTGGCGTCGGCGGCGAGGTAGCGATCATCGGCGATGACCATGGCCACTTCCTGGTTCTGGAAGCAGACCTTGCCGTCGGCCAGCACCATCTGCTTGTCGCCGGCCAGCGTCGGCATCCAGTGCAGGCCAAGCGGTTCCAGATCTTCGGCGGTCAGGACGGCGTGAACGCCCGGCGTCGCCAGTGCCTTGTCCTTGTTGATCGACTTGATGCGGGCGTGTGCGTGCGGGCTGCGGACGAAATCGCCGTACACCATGCCGGGCATCTGGATGTCATCGACATAGTTGCCCTTGCCCTGGATGAAGCGCGCATCCTCGGTGCGCTTACGGCGGCAGCCGACGCCGCCCAGACGGTCGGCCAGTTCGCGCGCCTCGGACTCGGCGCTCTCGGTGCTCTCGGTGCTCTCGACTTCTTCGATATCACTTGCCATTACCCGACTCCTTGATTCGATGACGGGCGGCCGCAGGCGTTATTCCGCCGCGGCCGTCTCCCCGGACTGCATTTTCTCGCTGGCGTGCTGCACGGCCCGGATGATGTTCTGGTAGCCGGTGCAGCGGCAGAGGTTGCCGGCCATACCGTGGCGGATCTCGTCCTCGGTCGGGTTCGGGTTGTCCTGCAACAGCCGCCAGGCCCGGAGCAGCATGCCGGGCGTGCAGAAGCCGCACTGCAGGCCGTGTTCCTCGAAAAAGCCCTCCTGGATCGGGTGCAGGCCCTCGCTGCCGGCGAGGCCCTCGACCGTGCGGATATCGGCCCCCTGGGCCTGGAGGGCGAGCACGGTGCAGGACTTCACCGAGGCGCCGTCGATGTCGACGGTGCAGGCGCCGCAGTGCGAGGTCTCGCAGCCGATGTGGGCACCGGTCAGGCGCAGCCGGTCGCGCAGGGTGTGGATCAGTAGTTCGCGGCTGTCGACGGCCACGTCCATCTGTTGGCCGTTGATATTGAGCGTGATCGCATGCTTCGCCATCTCAGCCTCTCCGGGCGCGGTCGAGCGCCTTGTGGATGGCCCGGCGCGTCATCTCGCCGGCCATGTGGGTCTTGTATTCCGGGCTGCCGCGCAGGTCCTCGGCCGGATTGCAGATACTCATCGCGGCCTGGGCGGCCTGCTCGATGCGCTCGGCGGTCGGCTCGGAGCCGGTCAGCAGCGCCTCGGCGTCGGTCGCGCGCAGCGGCGTCGGCCCGACGTTGGTCAGCGTCAGGCGGACCCTGCGACAGGTATCGCCCTCCATCTCCAGCAGGCAGCAGGTGGCGGCCGTGGCGTAGTCGCCAGTCTTGCGCTTGAACTTGCAGTAGGCGTAGCCGTGGCCCTCAGCCGGTGTGGGGATGCGGATCGCCGTCACCAGTTCGCCGTCGTCGAGCGCGGTGAGATAGGGCCCGACGTAGAAACCATCCACCGACTCGCTGCGCTCGCCCTTGCGCCCGCGGATCACGAACTCCGCGTCCAGCGCCATGAGTACCGCCGGGTGATCGTTACCCGGGTCGCCGTGGAGGGCGTCGCCGCCGATCGTGCCGCGGTTGCGCACCTGGGGATCAGCGATCAGTTGGGCGGCTTCCGGCAGGACCGGGCAGCGCCGCTGCAGGAGTTCGGAATCGATGATCGCACTCTCGGTGGTCATCGGCCCGATCACAAGGGCCTTGCCCTGTTCGCGGATACCGCGCAGGTCGGCGATGCCGTTGATGTCGATGATGTGGGCGGGTTCAGCGAAGCGGAGCTTCATCATGGGGAGCAGGCTGTGGCCGCCGGCCAGCAGCTTGCCGTCAGCGCCGTGCTCCGCCAGCAGCCGGACAGCGTCGTCGACGTCGGTCGCGGCGTGATACTCGAAACGGCCAGGGATCATGCGTGTCACCCTCCTTGTTGTTTTGCGCCAGGCGCATACGCCGGCCAGGGGCCGGCGCGGGTTGTACTGTTGTACCACAATAGCGCTCACTCGGCAGTAGTAACTTTCGACAATACCGGGGAAGCGGCTCGCGTGCGCCAGCCTGATTCAGGTCCGGGTTGCGGCGCTGTCGTCACCGAGCACCCGCCGGTCGAAGGCGACCGACTTGACCAGGGCGAAGACCGCCCCGCCCTCTGCCAGTCCAAGGTCGGCGACGGCCGCACGGGTGATGCGGGCGCGCAGGCGCTGGGCGCCGATGTCGACCAGCACCTCGGCGAACGCCGTGTCCGACTCTTCCACGATCTGGATCACGCGCGCACCGAGGATGTTGCGGATGCTGATACCGCTCGGCCGCGTCGTCGCCAGCGCCACATCGCGGGCACGCACGCGCAGCCGCACCCCGGTGCCGACGGCCATCGGTGCCCGGGGCATGTCGAGCACCTGTTCGCCCACGCTTACCCGGCTCGTTTTGAAGGTCTCATCGTGGCCGACTATCTCGCCGCTCAGCACGGTGCCCGCCTCGAACCGCCCCGTCGCCTCGGCGAGGTCGAGCCGCTCCAGTAATTCGGTCACCCCGCCGGCCGCGAACACGCCGCCCTCCCTGAGGACCACCATGCGGTCGCCGAGGCGGATCACTTCATCGACCGCGTGCGTGACATAGATGATCGGAATGCCGAACGCGGCGGGCAGGCGCGCGATGTAGGGCAGCAGGCGCGTCTTGCGCTGGATATCGAGGCCGGCCAGGGGTTCGTCCATGAGCAGCAGCCGCGGACGGGTCAGCAGCGCGCGGCCCAGGGCGACGCGCTGGCGTTCGCCGCCGGAGAGTACGTCCGGGCGGCGCGCGAGCAGCGACTGCAGGTCGAGGCGCTCGAGCACTTCGTCGAAGCCGGTGCCGTCGGCGTCGGCCGGCGCGCGACGCGCGGCGTACCGCAGGTTGCCGGCGACACTGAGATGGGGAAACAACTGCGGATTCTGGGCGACATAGCCGACACCGCGGCGATGGGGCGGTATCCAGTGCCCGCCTTCCTGCCAGATCTCGCCGTTGTGGGCGATACGCCCGGCGGCACGGCGCTCATGGCCGGCGATCGATCGCAGCAGCGTCGTCTTGCCACCCCCGCTTGGGCCGAACAGTGCGGTGATGCCACGCAACTCGAAGTCGTGGGCGATCGCCAGGCGGAAATCCGGGAAATCACGACGGATGTTGACGGCGAGGCGGGTCATATCAGCCCACCCGGACCGGGAAGCGGCGGTTCGAGGTATAGACGCCGAGCAGGACGACGAACGAGAACACCAGCAGGATGATCGACAGGCTGTGCGCCGCCGCATAGTCGATGGTCTCGACATGCTCGTAGATGGCGATCGATATCACCCGGGTCTCGCCGGGGATGTTGCCGCCGACCATGAGCACCACGCCGAACTCGCCGACGGTGTGGGCGAAGGTCAGCACGGCCGCGGTGATATAGCCGCGCAGGGCCAGTGGCGTGGCCACGGTGAAGAAGGCGTCGAGCGGACCCGCGCGCAGGCTGGCGGCGGCCTCCATGGGCCCGCGGCCGAGCGCCTCGAAGGCGCCCTGCAGCGGCTGCACGGTGAAGGGCAGCGAGTAGACGACCGAGGCGACGACCAGGCCGCTGAAGGAGAAGGTGAGCGCCGAATCGGTCGCGCTGAACCACAGGCCACCGAGAAACGAGTCGGGACTGAGCAGGAGCAGCAGGTAGAAGCCGAGCACGGTGGGCGGCAGTACCAGTGGCAGCGCCGTGATCGCCTCGATCGGCGCTCGGGCACGCGAGCCGGTGTGCGCCAGCCACCAGGCGAGTGGCGTACCCGCGAGCAGCAGGATCAGCGTACTTACGCCGGCGAGCTGCAGCGACAGCCAGAGCGGGCCGAGTTCGGGCAGGCTCAAGCGCTACTCCATCTCATAACCGTGGTCCGCGATGATCCTGCGGCCCTGCGGACCGGCGAGGAAGTCGAGAAAGGCGCGCGCGGCCGCATTGTCCTCGGATCGGGCGAGCAGCACGGCATCCTGGCGGATGGGATCATGGAGCGCCGCCGGCACGGGCCAGTGGCTTCCGGGCGCATCCCCGTCTTTCGCCGGCAAGGCCGAGCGCGCGACAAAACCCATTTCCGCGGCGCCCATGTGGACCATGGCGTAGGCCTGGCCCACGTTCTGTGCCATGGCGATCCGCGGCTTGAATTCGTCCCACAGACCAAGACGTTCCAGGGTCTCGCGGGCGGCGGCGCCATAGGGGGCGAGTCGCGGATTGGCCATCGCCAGTTTGCGCGGCGGCGCATCCCGCAGCGTGCCGGCCCCATCGGCCTCGATGCGGTTCGCGTCGCGGCTCCACAGCACGAGCCGCCCACGTGCATAGGTAAAGCGGCTGGTCGCGACCGCCCGCTCCTCGGCGACCAGCCGCTCCGGGCGTTCGGTGTCCGCGGCGAGGAAAGCGTCGAACGGCGCACGCTTGCTGATCTGCGCATAGAGCTGGCCGGTGGAACCCGTCGTATAGCGCAGCTCGTGACCGCTTCTGCCTTCAAAGGCTTCCACCAGCGGCGGCATCACTTCGGCGAAGTTGGTCGCCACCGCGACCAGCGCCTCCCCGGCCCGCGCGTCGCCGGCGCGGGTACAGGCGACGGCGAGCAGCACTACGGCCAGCAGGGCCGGGCATCGCCGTGATCGCCGGACAGCCAGGCCGGACACAGGAGGGATCCCACCGGGAAGCGGGCTGCTCGCACCCGCTGCGTGTTTCTCGCGGAAGTCCAATCCCATGATCACGTTCCAGCCGTCGCCACCACGCATACCGCTACGCATCATCCGCCGAGCGCGCGAGGTCGCCGGGCGTATCGATGTCATACAGTATGCCGGTGTCCTCGACCGCGACGCATTCCAGCTCGGTCTGGTGGCCGGCCAGGATGCGCCGTGCGCCCTCATCACCGCCGAGTGCGGCCAGCTCGGGACCGAGCCGGCCCGCGAAACCGACCGGGTGGCCGCGCCTGCCGTGGTACGTCGGTGCGGCCAGGTGGGCGCCGTCGGCCAGGGTTGCCGCGATCGCCGCGACGGTCGCGGTCCGGATCGCGGGCATATCGGCCAGCGCGATCACCCAGCCGGTGGCGGCACGGCTGGCGGCTACTCCGCAGGCCAGACTCGCGCCCATCCCTTCGTCCGCGCGATCGCAGACGACGACATGGCAACCGGCGGCTTCCAGAGTGATGACAAGTGATTCATCACCTGGTCGCGTCACCGCCAGCACACGCGGCAGGGATGCGACCATCGTCTCGGCGGCCGCCACCGCGACCGTGCGACCGTCAGGGAGTCGCGCGTTCAGTTTGTCCCCGCCGAAGCGCTCGCCCCGGCCTGCCGCCAACAGCACCCCGGTGATCATGCGGTCCGCCGTATCGGCGCGTGCGCGTGCCCGCTCAGGGCATCGGCCAGCGCCACCAGGCTGCGGATGTTGTGCACGGGGCGGAACTCATCGACCCACGGCAGCATGGCGCGCGCGCCACCGGCCTTCGCCTCGAAGCCCGACCAGCGCAGCAGTGGGTTGAGCCAGATCAGCCGCCGGGCCGAGCGCTGCAGGCGGGCCATCTCATCGGCGACGCCCTCGCCCGCCTCGCGGTCCAGGCCATCGGTGACCAGCAGCACCGTGGCGCCCTGGCCAAGCAGCCGCCGCGCCCAGCGGAAGTTGAACTCGTGCAGGCAGGCGCCGATGCGTGTGCCGCCCGCCCAGTCGGTCACCACACGCCCGGTGCGCTCCAGGGCCTCGTCGACATCGCGGACACGCAGGTGGCGGGTGATATTCGTCAGCCGCGTACCGAACACGAACACATGGGCACGATCGCGATCGTTGGTCACGGCGTGCAGGAAATGGAGGAACATCCGCGAATACTGGGCCATCGACCCCGAGATGTCGCAGAGCACGACCAGCGGCGGCGTGCGCTGTACGCGCGCCCGGTGGCGCAGATCGATCGTCGCCCCGCCCTGGCGCAGCGACTGGCGCATCGTGGCCCGCATGTCGGGCTGGCGACCGCGGGGATCGTCCCGTGTTCGCCGTGTGGCCAGCGGCTTGACCGGCATCTTCAGGCGCGCGATGGCGCGCCGGGCATCGGCCTGCTCCGCCGCCGTCATCGACTCGAAGTCCACGGTCTGCAGCCGCTCCTCGGCCGACCAGGTCAGGCTCGCCTCGACCTCCGTCTCGTCCTCCTCGCCCTCTTCCGCGGGCGGCGGCTCCTGACCGGCGGCGAGCGCCTCGGACAGGCGCGCGGGCGGCGGGTTCGGCTCGGGTGCGTTACTGCCGGGCGCCTGGGGCAGGAGGAGTTGCAGCATGCGATCGAGCAGCTGGGGATCGCGCCAGAAGACCTGGAAGGCCTGATCGAACAGGTGTCGCTGGTCGCGCCGGTCAACGAAGACGGCGTGCAGCGTCCAGTAGAAGTCGTCGCGCCGACGCACGCCAGCGACCTCGAGGGCGCGCAGGGCATCGACCACCTTGTCCGGGCCGATCGGCAGCCCGGCGGTGCGCAGCACCCGGGCGAAGTGCATGACGTTCTCCGCCAGCCGGCCACCGCCCTCGCCGGTATAGTCCTCAGGCATCGCTGCTCGCGGCGACGCCCGCGTTGATGCGCTGCAGCAGGTCGTTGACCTGCTGTGAGTCAAAGCGGGCGATGTCATCCTGGTACTTGAGCAACGCGCCCAGCGTGTCGTTGATGACGGCGGGATCCAGCGACAGGCTGTCGACGGCGATCAGGGCGTTGGTCCAGTCGATCGTCTCGGCGATGCCAGGCAGCTTGTAGAGGTCCATCTCGCGCAGCTCCTGGACGAAGGCGACGACCTGGCGGCTCAGTTCGGCCGGTGCGGCCGGCGCTTTGAGGCGCAGGATCTCCAACTCTCGCTCGGCGTCCGGGTAGTCCACCCAGTGGTAGAGGCAGCGGCGTTTGACCGCGTCGTGGATCTCGCGGGTGCGGTTGGAGGTGATCACCACGATGGGCGGCTCTTGGGCGGCGATGGTGCCGATCTCGGGGATGGTCACCTGGAAGTCCGACAGGACTTCGAGCAGGTAGGCCTCGAAGGGCTCGTCGGTGCGGTCGAGTTCGTCGATCAACAGGACCGGCGCGACGCCTCCATCCGGCTCCAGTGCCTGCAGTAGCGGACGCTTGGTCAGGAAGCGGCGGTCGAAGATGTCGCGGCCGAGGCGCTTGCGGTCGACCGCGCCGCTGGCCTCGGCCAGACGGATCTCGACCATCTGCTGCTGGTAGTTCCACTCGTAGACCGCCGCGGTGATATCGAGGCCCTCGTAGCACTGCAGCCGCACGAGCGGCCGGCCGAGGGTGCGCGCGGCGACCTTGGCGATCTCCGTCTTGCCGACACCGGCCTCGCCCTCCAGGAACAGCGGTCGTCCCATGCGCAGGCTGAGGAAAAGCGCCGTGGCCAGCCGCCGGTCGGCGACGTACTCCCCCGAGTTCAGCAGTTCGACGGTGGTGTCGATGGACTCTGGCAATTGCGTGCGCGCCGTTTCATGATTCATGGCATGGCCGTTTCAGCAGGGTGGCGGATTGGATGAACGCGTGGCGAACGGCGATCCTGCGTAAGCGTATGCCAGACACGAAAGAAAGAAAGCATTTCTCGCAGAGGCGCAGAGCACGCAAGAGAACCTCTGATTAGCGGGAGTCCTGTAGGTCGGGCTTGCGGCCCGACACTCGTAAGCGCCTGATCTGTCGGGCTGACCGATCCGCCGGGAGCGGATTGGCGCGCCAGCCCGGAGGGCGTGGCGCACGGACGCGCCACGCAAAGCTCGACATACGCCGCTCTTCAACTCGCTCCCCGGTCTTTATCGCGCGGCTACCTCGCCGCTTCGACGGCGCGCCGGGCCAGGACGTTCACCAGGTGCGCGCGGTATGCGGGCGTGCCGTGGATGTCGTCGTTGAGTTCGTCCGCGTCCACCTGCACGCCCTTGATCGCGTCGGCGGAGAAGTCACCGGCCAGCGCCTGCTCCATCGCCGGCACCCGGAAGGCGCAGGCCCCGGCGCCGGTGACGGCGAGACGTACACCGTCGCCGGTCTCGGCCACCATCACGCCGGCCAGCGCGTAGCGCGATGCCGGCTGCGCGAACTTCACGTAGGCCGCCCGCTTCGGCACCGGGAAGTGGATCGCCTTGATCAGCTCCCCCGGCTCCAGCGCCGTCTCGAACAGATCGATGAAGAAGTCGTCCGCGGCGATCCGGCGCTGGTTGGTCTCGACCGTCGCGCCGAGGCCGAGCACGGCCGCAGGATAGTCGGCGGCCGGATCGCTGTTGGCGACCGATCCACCAATGGTGCCGACATTGCGCACCTGGTGATCGCCGATGGCGCCGGCCAGGTCGGCCAGCGCCGGGACAGCTTTCCGCACCTCGGATGACAGGGCCACCTCGTTGTGCTTCGTGAGCGCGCCGATCACGACCGTCCTGCCATCGACGGCGATGCCCGAAAGCTCCTTGATGGCGCCCAGATCGACCAGTTCGCCGGGCTGGGCGAGGCGCTGCTTGAGGCTCTGCAGCAGCGTCTGGCCGCCGGCGATGGCGCTGGCATCCTCGGACTGGCCCAGCAGCGTGACGGCCTCGTCGATGGTCGTCGGGCGGTGGTAACCGAATGCATACATGGGTCGTTCCCTCCTCAGGCCACCTGCCGGCCCTGGGCGTCCTGGATCGCCTGCCACACCCGGAGCGGGGTCGCCGGCATCTCCAGATCGGTTACGCCGAGCGGGCGCAGCGCATCGATAATGGCGTCGATGACCGCCGGCGGCGAACCGATGGCACCGGCCTCGCCACAGCCCTTCACCCCGAGCGGGTTGTGCGTGCAGGGGGTGTTGCAGGTATCGACCCGGAAGCTCGGCAGGTCATCGGCGCGCGGCATGGTGTAGTCCATATAGGTGCCGGTGATGAGCTGGCCGCTCTCCGCATCGTAGACCGCACCCTCGAGCAGGGCCTGGCCGATGCCCTGGGCCAGCCCGCCATGGACCTGTCCCTCGACGATCATCGGATTAATGACGTTGCCGAAGTCGTCGACCGCAGTGAAGTTGACGATCTCGACCCGGCCAGTATCGGGGTCCACCTCGACCTCACAGATGTGGCTGCCGGCCGGATAGGTGAAGTTGGTCGGGTCGTAGAAGGCGCTCTCGTCGAGGCCCGGCTCGAGCTGCTCCAGCGGATAGTTGTGCGGCACGTAGGCGGAGAACGCGACCTCCGCCATCGACAGGCTCTTGTCGGTGCCGGCGACGCGGAAGGTGCCGTCGTCGTACTCGATGTCGGCCTCGGCCGCCTCCAGCATGTGGGCGGCGATCCTGCGGCTCTTGTCGATGATCTTGTCCATCGCCTTGACAATGGCGGAGCCGCCGACGGCCAGCGATCGCGAGCCGTAGGTGCCCATGCCGAAGGCGCTGCGGTCGGTATCACCGTGGACCACATCGACGTCATCGAACGGGATGCCCAGGCGATCCGAGACGATCTGGGCGAACGTGGTCTCGTGACCCTGGCCATGGCTGTGGGAGCCGGTGAACACGGTTACCTTGCCGGTCGGGTGCAGCCGGACCTCGCCGGCCTCGTAGAGCCCGGCGCGCGCGCCCAGCGCCCCCGCGATATTCGACGGCGCCAGGCCGCAGGCCTCGATGTAGGTCGAGTAGCCGATGCCGCGATATTTGCCGCGCTTCTGCGCCTCTTCACGGCGGCCCTCGAAGCCGGCGACGTCGGCCAGCTCCTCGGCCCGCGTCAGGGTGGCGTCGTAGTCGCCCACGTCGTAATTCAGCGCCACCGGCGTCTGGTACGGGAAGGCATCGGTCGGGATGAAGTTGCGCCGGCGGATCTCTGCCTGCGACAGCCCCATATCACGGGCGGCCTGGCTCACCAGGCGCTCAACGACATACGTCGCCTCGGGTCGGCCCGCACCGCGGTAGGCATCGACCGGGGCGGTATGGGTAAATACGGCGGTCACCCGCGCGTGGATCGCCGGCGTGGTGTACTGCCCGGCGAGCAGCGTGGCGTAGAGGATGGTCGGCACGGCCGAGGCAAAGGTGGACAGATAGGCGCCCAGATTGGCCTTGGTGTCGACGCGCATGCCGATGAACCGGCCGTCGGTATCGAGCGCCATCTCGGCGCGGGTCACGTGGTCGCGGCCGTGGGCGTCGCTGAGGAAGGACTCGACGCGTTCGGCGGTCCACTTGATCGGCCGCCCGATCTTCTTCGACGCCCAGGTCAGCGTCGCCTCTTCCGCGTACGGGTAGATTTTCGAACCGAACCCGCCGCCGACGTCCGGCGATACGACACGGACCTTGTGCTCGGGGAGGTTGAGCACGAACGCGGACAGCAGCAGCCGTGCGAGGTGCGGGTTCTGCGACGTCGTGTACAGCGTGTAGTGATCCTCGCCCGGCGAGTAGGAAGCCACCGCCGCGCGCGGCTCCAGCGCGTTCGGGATCAGCCGGTTGTTGACCAGATCGAGGCTGGTGACGTGATGGGCCCGCTCGAATGCCTCATCGGCCGCACCGCTGTCGCCGAGCTCCCAGGTGTAACAGCGGTTGTCGGGGACCTCGTCGTGGACCAGCGGCTGACCGGACTCCAGTGCTTTGGCTGGCGAGATCACCGCATCGAGCATGTCGTAGTCGACGTCCACCAGTTCGGCTGCGTCCCGCGCCTGCTGCTTCGTCTCGGCGATTACGACGGCGACGTGGTCGCCGACATAGCGCGCTTTGCCCTGCGCCAGCAGCGGATGCGGCGGCTCCGCCATCGGCTCGCCGCTGACATCGTGGATCTGCCAGCCGCAGGGCAGCCCACCGATGCCATCGTTGGCCAGGTCCTCGCCCGTGAACACGGCGAGCACGCCGTCGGCGTCGCGCGCCATGCTGGTATCGATCGAGTTGATACGGGCGTGGGCGTGCGGGGAGCGGACAAAGCAGGCGTACGTCTGGCCGGCCATGTTGATGTCGTCGGTATAGCGGCCCTGGCCGGTGAGGAAGCGTTTATCCTCGGAGCGCCTGGTCGATCCGCCGATCTTTGTTGTCGGTTCACCCATTGCCCTGGTCCCCCATGCCCGCCGCGCCGGACTTGAGCGCGCGGACGATATTTTCGTAACCGGTGCAGCGACAGATATTGCCTTCGAGATTCTCCCGAATGGTCGTGTCGGAGGCGTTCGGATACGTATTCACCAGGTCGACCGCCGCCATCACCATGCCCGGCGTGCAGAAGCCGCACTGCAGACCGTGTTCCTCGCGGAAGGCCGCCTGCATCGGGTGGAGATCACCGTTGCCGTCAGCCAGGCCCTCGATGGTGACCACCCGGGCGCCCTCGGCCTGTGCAGCGAGTACGGAACAGGCCTTCACGGCGCGGCCATCGAGGTGGATGGTGCACGAGCCGCACTGCCCCGTGTCGCAGCCAACATGGGTGCCGGTCAGGCCGAGATGGTCGCGGAGAAATTCGGTGAGCAGGGTGGGAGGATCGACATCGGCGGTTACCGAGCGGCCATTGACGGTCATCGACACGTTCATAACCAGCACCCTCTTGTTGTGTCCCTGATACCCCTTCCGGCCGCGTTGTGCGCCTGCCTCAGGAATGGGCCTGCCGCCACCGAGTGTAAGCGAAACCCGCCGACGATCAAGCAGTTTGCAATCGAGTCCTGGCCACCGGGGTACCCCCGGGGTCGGTGCGGCCGAGATGGTTCCGCCGGGCGCGCCGTGCTCCGTTGGCTGAATTCACAACAGGGCGAAGGCAAGGATGACCCCCACGACCCCGGCGCCCACCGCCGCCCAGACCCAGGCCTGGCTGCGCGCGGGCGCGGTGGCGGCACTGTCGACCGTTGCCGCAGCCGTCTCGCCCGCCGTTTCCCCGGGCTCGCCGCTGCCGCCCATGTACTCGACGAAGTTGTCGAAGAATTCGTTGGCCGTCTTGCGCGCGGCGCCGTCGATCAAGCGGCTGCCGAGCTGGGCCAGCTTGCCGCCGAGCTGCGCCTTGGCGGTGGAGCCGACCGTACAACCGCCTTCGGTATCCGTCAGCGTAACGTCGGCGGATCCCTTGACGAAGCCGGCCTGGCCGCCCTGCCCCTGGAAACTCATCGAGTAGGATGCCGGCGGATTCAGGTCGGTGAGCGTCACCTTGCCCTTGAAGCGCGCATTGACCGGGCCGACTTTTGCCTTGACCGCGGCCTCATAGGCGTTGTCGTCGACCCGGTCGAACGACTCGCAGCCCGGGATACAGGCCTTGAGGACCTCTGGATCGTTGAGCGCATCCCATACGGTGTCCCGCGGCAGGGGTAGCTGGCGTTCCTGTTGCAGTTCCATAGCGAGTCCGCCTGTTCGTTGTCCAGACCGGGGCGATCGTGGCCACCCCGGACAAATCGTGACCGACAAATTATCAGACGCCGCGGTTTACGTACCCGTGGCGCCGCCCTCGCCGTGCTGACGCAACGCCTCCACCACGGCCTCGAACGGCAAAAGGACACACTCGTGGCGGCTCTTGTGCGCCGCCGCCGGTTCGAACAGCGTCAGGTCCTGCCAGCGCTCGTCCGTCGGCCAGGCATGCCGCCCGCGCAGAGCGCCCTTGATGGCGCGCTGCAGCGTGTCCAGCGAAGCGGCATCCTGGCCGATCGCCTGTTGACCCAGCAGGTTCGCGGCCGCCCGGCAGAGTACGCAGCCACGGACATGGTGGCCCAGGGCCGCGATCCGCCCCGCCTGATCGCAATGCAGATCGAGCGTTACCCGGTCGCCGCACAGCGGGTTATCCAGTGTCAGAGTGACATCCGGGTCGTCGAGCCGCCCCTCGCCCTCGGCCGCGCCGGCGAGAGCGAGTAAGCCCTCCTGATACAGGTCCGTGCTCATAGCAGTTTCCGCAAGGCGGTCTCCAGCGCTTCCAGGCAGGCGTCGACATCGGCCGCGTCATTATAAAGCGCGAGACTGGCGCGCGTCGTACCGGCCAGATCGTAGGCGTCCATCAGCGGCTGGGCGCAATGGTGCCCGCCACGCACGGCAACGCCATGGCCGTCGAGCAGTTGCGCGATATCGTGCGGATGCGCCCCCGGAACATCGAAGGCGACCAGCGGTCCCCGCGGGTGCCCGGACCCGGGACCGAGAACGCGGACCCGCTCCGTGCCGAGCGTGTGCAGGCCCTCGACCAGTCGTTGCGTCAGTGCCTCGAGGTGACGGCCGACGGCATCGATATCGTGTCGCCCGAGCCAGCGCAGCGCCGCGCCCAGGCCGACGGCCTGGGCGATGGGCGGCGTGCCCGCTTCGAACCGCTGCGGCGGCGGTGCCCAGGTCGTCTCCGACAGCCTGACGCGGCGGATCATCTCGCCACCGCCGAGGAACGGCGGCAGGTCGGCGAGCAGCTCGCGCCTGGCCCAGAGGACGCCGATGCCGTTGGGGCCAAAGACCTTGTGGCCGGAGAAACAGTAGAAATCGACGCCGAGCGCCTGCACGTCCACTCGTGCGTGGGGAACCTGTTGGGCACCGTCGAGCAGCACGCGGGCGCCGACGGCGCGGGCCGCGTCGACGATGGGGCCGACCTCGGTCAACGCCCCGGTGACGTTGGATGCGTGGGTTACCGCGATCAGCCTTGTACGGGGTCCGACGATATCGGGGAGGAGGGTCAGATCCAGCCGACCCTCCTCTGTTACCGGGATCACCCGGAGCCCGATTCCCGTGCGATCGCGCAGCATCTGCCACGGCACGATGTTGGAGTGATGCTCCAGTTCCGAGATGACCACCTCATCACCCGGCGCCAGCGTCGCGCCGAAGGCGTGCGCGACCAGGTTGAGCGCGGCCGTACAGCCGCTGGTGAATACGATCTCGTCGGGATCAACGGCGTTGAGGTGGCAGGCGACCGTCTCCCGGGCGGTGCCATAGGCCTCGGTCGCCGCCTCCGCCAGGCGGTGGACGCCGCGCAGGACATTGGCCCGGCTCGTGGTCTCGTGGGCGTGGATCGCTTCGAGCACGGGGGCCGCGACCTGTGCGGTGGCCGCGTTGTCCAGGTAGTGCAGCGCCGGTTCGTGGTCGCGCCGAAGCAGCGGGAAGTCGGCACGCGCGGCATGCGGATCGAAGCTCATGATGGCGCTCCCCGCGGTGGCGTTTACTGCCCGGTACGCAGCACGGAGATCGCCTCGGCAAGGATGGAGATGGCGATCTCCGCCGGTCCGCGCGCGCCGATCGAGAACCCGACCGGGGCATGTATCCGGTTGATCCGGTCCTCGCCAAAGCCCTGCCCGGCCAGGCGTTCGCGGCGCCCGGCATGCGTACGGCGACTGCCGAGTGCACCGATATAGAACGCCTCGCTTTCGAGCGCGGCCGCCAGCGCCGGGTCGTCCAATTTGGGATCGTGGGTCAGGGTCACTACCGCGCTGCGGCTGTCCAGCGTGTACGTGGCCAGCGCCTCGTCCGGCCAGGCCGTATCCAGAGCGACACCGGGGAAGCGCGCAGCGGTGGCGAAGGTCCGCCGGGGATCGATGACGGTCACGTTGAACTCGGTGTGCGCCGCGAGCGGCGCCAGCGACTGCGCAATGTGCACGGCGCCAACGATGTAGAGCCGCAGCGGCGGATTCCACGGGTTGAACAGCCAGCGCCGGCCGTCGATCTCGCGCGTCTCCGCGCGATCGAAACGCAGCGTCGCCGCCGCGGCCTCGGCGAAAGGCGCCGCCCCTTCGTCGCGATGGAGCAGCCGTTGCTCGCCATTGTCGAGCGCCGTGGCGAGCACGACGGGCCGACCGGCCGCGCGGTCGGCGAGGAGCTGTTCACGGGTCGCGCGCTCCATCAGTCGAAGCGCTCCACGAACACCTCGATCCGGCCGCCACAGGCGAGGCCGACCTCCCAGGCCTGGTCGTTGGTCACGCCGAACTCGAGCAGTTTCGGCTCACCCTCCTCCATGACCTCGCGCGCCTCGGCGATCACCGCGCCCTCGATACAGCCACCGCTGACCGAGCCGGCCATGTCGCCCGCGGCCGTAACCGCCAGCTGCGCGCCGGGCCGGCGCGGCGCAGACCCCCAGGTGGAGACGACCGTCGCCAGCGCGACATCCTGGCCCGCCTCACGCCAGGCGGAGGCCTGCTCCAGCACGTTATCCGGACCGGGTCCGGCGGTGTTCGTCTTCGCCATGGAATACCTCACGCAAAGCGGGGCTGATCAATGACTATCATCTGCCTTACGCCGAGCCGGTGCAATCGCGGGTTGCCGGGGCCGCATAAGGTTACGGCCAATCATGACACCTGCTACACGCAGGCCGCGTGTACTCGAAGGGCAATGCCCGACCCTGGTGTGATAGTCCCACTGCCCGGATCCTGCTAATTTGCCCTTCGACTCTCCCGTTACGGAACGGCCAGACGCGGTGTCTTTACCATGTCCGATATTACTTCACTATGGCAGTCGCAGTTCCCCGAGCTCGCCTCGAGCGGTGATCCGGTCGTCGGGCAAACCCTGCAACAGGCGAGTTTCGCCCGACTGGAGCGTGACACGGTCCTGTTCGAGCCAGGCAGCCCCTGCTCGGACTACCTCATGCTGGTGGCCGGCCAGATCCGGGTCGAGATCATCAACGAGCAAGGGCGCGAGATCGTGCTCTACCGCGTCCGCCCTGGCCAGGGCTGTTTCCTGACCACCAGTTGCCTGCTGTCCCATGATCACTACCCCGCCACCGGCATCGTCGAGGCGGATGCCTCCGCCTTGATGCTGTCGCAGCGGCTGTTCGAGGAGGCGCTGGCAACTTCCAGTGATTTCCGCAGATTCGTTTTCTCCGGACTCGGGGGGCGCCTGGCCCAGCTGGTGCAGCGCATCGAGTCCGTGGCGCTGACTCCACTCGAACAGCGCCTCGCCCTGACGCTCCTCGACCTTGCCGACGAGGCCGGTGAGATTCGATTGACCCACCAGGAGCTGGCCGCCGAACTCGGAAGCGCCCGCGAGGTGATCTCGCGCGGGCTCACACGATTCGTCGCGCGTGGCTGGATCCACGCTGCGCGAGGACAGATCCGCCTGCTTGATAGCGCCGCGCTCACCGTCTGCGGTGGTCGGTGACTTCCGTGACTTTGTCACGGACACACGCGCGGATTTGACACATCCTTCCATCAGTTCAACACGATTGAGGAGGAAGCGATGTCTCGAAATATGGGTGGACTGGACCGCGGCGTTCGGGTGGTGATCGGTATCGGCCTGATCGCACTTGCCATTACGGGCCCAGAGTCTCCGTGGGGCTGGATTGGCCTTGTGCCACTGGCAACCGCGTTGATCGGGTGGTGCCCGCTGTACCGTGTACTCGGCATCCGTACCTGCAGCGCCTCCTGAGTAGATGCACCCGGAATCACCGGGCCAGTTATCGGGTATTGCGGGGGCGGTAGTAGGATCCGATTCTCCCGCGTCCGCAAGGTCAACGCGGCGGTCGAGGCACGGTTCCCCTGCGTAGGCGTCGGACATCCGGGCCAGTCCGTGAGGAGGCGGATCCATTCGGCCCCGACGCACGAATTGTCGGGCGACAGTGCACACTCGAGTCCGGTCCGACCTGATCACGATCAATACATGGACAGTGTGATGCTCGATAATAGGCCCCGTCAGGCGCTTCCGGGCCTTGAGGCATCTCCATCCGACCGGGGCCGAGCGCATCTTTACCGCTGACCGCCGCATTTTGTTGAGGTAACCCGATGGAACTCGATCCACTGCTGCTTTCGCGAATCCAGTTTGCGTTTGTAGTCTCATTCCACGCCATCTTCCCGGTATTCACGATCGGGCTCGCAGCCTACATCGCGGTGCTGGAGGGGCTGCTTTTCCGCACGCGCGACCCGGCCTGGGAGCGGCTGTCGAAATTCTGGACCAAGGTCTTTGCCGTGGTCTTCGGCATGGGCGTGGTCTCCGGGATCGTCATGGCGTTCCAGTTCGGCACGAACTGGAGCAATTTCTCGTATGCTACGGCGAACTTCCTCGGGCCGGTGCTGAGCTACGAGGTGGTGACGGCGTTCTTCCTCGAGGCAACCTTCCTCGGCGTCCTGCTTTTCGGCCGGGACAAGGTCCCGCAGGGCGTGCACCTGTTCGCCGCCATCATGGTCGCGGTCGGGACCTTCATCTCCTCGTTCTGGATCCTGGCCGCGAATTCGTGGATGCAGACCCCGGCCGGCGTCGAACTGCAGAACGGGCTGTTCCAGATGACCTCCTGGAGCGAAGCGATCTTCAACAGTTCGTTCCCGTACCGCTTCTCCCACATGGTCGTGGCGTCGTTCCTCACCGGCAGCTTCGTGGTCGCCGGGGTCAGCGCGTGGTACCTGCTGAAGGGCCGCGAGACCGCGCTCAACAGACGCGCGCTGTCGATGTGCCTGTGGCTGATCCTGTTCGTCGCGCCGCTGCAGATGTTCATCGGTGACCTGCACGGTCTGAATACGCTGAAGGAACAGCCGACCAAGCTGGCGGCGATGGAGGGGCACTGGGAGTCGAAGGCCGGGGCGCCGCTGATCCTGTTCGCGATCCCCGACTCGGCCAGCGAGACCAATCACCTGGAGATCGGGATCCCGAAGCTCGGCAGCCTGATCCTTAAGCATGATGTCGATGGTGTCGTGCCCGGGCTCAAGGACGTCCCGGCGGACGAGCGGCCCCCGGTCGGACCCACGTTCTGGTCGTTCCGCGTGATGGTCGGTATCGGCGTGCTGATGATCGCCGTCGGTTTCTGGGGCGCATGGCTGCGCTTTCGCGGGCGGCTCTATGACCAGCCGCTGTTCAAGCGCGTGCTGGTCGCGATGATCCCGGCGCCGTTCATCGCCGTGTTGGCGGGCTGGTTCGTGACCGAGATCGGCCGCGCACCATGGCTGGTCTACGGGCAGATGACCCATGCCGAGGGGCTGACGCCATCACTGACCGGCGGTATGGCGCTGTTCACACTGATCGGCTTCATCGTGGTCTACAGTGTCGTGTTCGCCGCCGGTCTCTACTACCTGCTGCGGATCGTGCGCACCGGTATTGAAGAGGTGGAGGCCCAGGACGAGCATCCGGAACAGCATCGCGCCAAGCGGCCGTTCTCCGCCGCCGACGTGCCACTCGAAGGCGGCGACGGCGCTCCGGCAACGGCGAGGTAAGAGACGATGGAACTGATCGATCTGACCCTGATCTGGGCGGGCATTATCGGCTTCGGCGTCATCATGTACATCCTGATGGACGGGTTCGATCTCGGCGTCGGCATCCTGTTCCCGTTCGCGCCGACCGAGACCTCCCGGGACATGATGATGAACTCGGTGGCGCCGGTGTGGGACGGCAACGAGACCTGGCTGATCCTGGGGGGCGCCGGCCTCCTCGCCGCCTTCCCGCTGGTTTACTCGGTCTTCCTGCCGGCCTTGTATATCGGGGTGTTTCTCATGCTGGCCGGGCTCATCTTCCGCGGCATCGCCTTCGAGTTCCGCTTCAAGGCGAACAAGTCACGCTACCTCTGGAACTGGTCGTTCTTCGGCGGCTCGCTGGTCGCGTCGTTCGCCCAGGGTGCCGTCGTCGGCACTTACATCCAGGGTTTCGAGACCGAGGGCTTCGTCTACGTCGGCGGCGCGCTGGACTGGCTCACGCCGTTCACCGTCGTCACCGGGATCGGCCTCGTAGCCGGTTATGCGCTGCTGGGTGCGACCTGGACGATCATGAAGACCGAGGGCGAGACCCAGGAGTGGGCGTATCGGCTCACACCGAAGCTGCTGGCCACGGTCATGGCGGTATTCCTGATCATCAGCATCTGGACGCCGCTGGTGGACGAGTTCGTCGCCGAGCGCTGGTTCGGTCAGCTGCATGTGCTTTGGGTCCTGCCCGCAGCGGCGGTGCTGCTGGCATGGATCCAGTACCGTGCGCTCCACAAGCGCGAGGAGATCATCCCGTTCGTGAGCACGATGGGGATCTTCGTCTGCGCCTACCTCGGCCTGCTGGCGAGCAAACTGCCCTACATCGTGCCGCCCGATCACACCCTGTGGGACGCGGCCTCCGATCCGGGCTCGCAGCTGTTCCTGCTGGTCGGAGTACTGTTCGTGACGCCGGTCATCCTGGCCTACACCGCGTGGACCTACTGGGTCTTCCGGGGCAAGGTGACACATGATTCGGGGTATCACTAGAAGTCCGGGTGCCACCAGGGGAGCCCTGATCGGTCGGGATATCCGCGGGATATCCGCGGGGTGAACCGCAGCTTGGAGTCCAGGCACGCATCATCGGAGCATCTGCAGGTCTGCCGTTGATCGGGGCTTTTCCGGACCAGGCCGCGCAGGCGAAAAGACCAGCGCGGGCAGTCGCCAGAAAATCGCGCGGCCCCGGCGCCGCCCCGAGTAACCGGCATCCCAACCGTTACGTCGGACTCTACGCGTAACGCATGATCCTCGGCTGACCGGGAGCGGTATGAGCGACCACGGTATGCGCGGTCACGCGCGCTGGCTGGACGGGCTGGCCCGGCCGCACAGCGGGCTGCTCACTTTGGCCGCCACGGCCGGTCTGGTCACCGGTGGTCTAGTCGTGGTCCAGGCCGGCCTCATCGCACTGATCGTCCACCGGGTGATCGTCGCCGACCAGACACTCGGCGATGTCGTGCCGCTGTTCTTCGCCCTGTCCGGTGTCGTCGTACTCCGGGCCGCCAGCCACTGGGGCCAGCAGGTCGCCGGGATCGCCGCGGCCGCACGCATCCGGCGCCATCTGCGCACGGCGGTACTGGAACGTATCGCGGCGCTGGGCCCCGTCCGCCTCGCCGGCGAGCATAGCGGCGACCTCGCGCAAAAGACGATGGAACAGGTCGACGCGATCGACGGGTATTTCGCGCGGTATCGCCCCCAGCGGGTAGTGGCCGTTGGCGTGCCGCTAGCGATCGCCGTGGTCGCGCTCACCCAGGACTGGATCGTGGCCCTGCTGCTGATCCTGGCCGCCCCCCTGATTCCGCTTTTCATGGCACTCGTCGGCATGGGCGCGGAATACCTCAATCGCGAGCAGTTCGAGACGGTGAACCGCCTGGCCGGTCATTTCCTCGATCGTGTGCGCGGCCTTTCCACGCTGCGACTGTTCGGCCGTGCCCCGCACGCCGTCGCGGAAGTGGGGGCGATGGCGGACGAGTACCGCCGGCGCAACATGCGCACCCTGCGCGTGGCCTTCCTGTCGTCGGCCGTGCTGGAGTTCTTCGCCTCCGTGGCGATCGCCAGTATCGCGATCTACATCGGGTTCGGGCTGCTCGGCTACATCGAGTTCGGCAACGCACCCGAACTGACCCTCTTCTCGGGGCTCTTTCTGCTGCTGCTGGCGCCCGATTTCTTTCAGCCCCTGCGCACCCTCGCCCAGAGCTATCACGATCGCGCCGCGGCCCTCGGAGCGGCGGACGGTCTGCGCGGCCTGCTGGAACGTTCCGGTCCGGACGGCGTTACCACCACGGTCGCGTGCGACGGCCGGGCCGTGGCGATCTCGATCGCCGATCTTCACTTCGGGTATCCGGACCGCGCCCCGGTATTCCGCGGCGCGTGCCTGGACATCGCCGCGGGGGAACGGGTTGCGCTGATCGGTGCGTCCGGCTCGGGCAAATCGACCCTGCTGCAACTGCTCGCCGGTTTTGCGGAACCGGATCGGGGCACGATCCGTATCGGCGGCGTGCCCGCCGGGCGCATCGGTCCGGTCGCCTGGGTTGGTCAGCGGCCCTTTCTGATGACCGGCTCGATCGCCGCGAACATCGCGCTGGCGCGACCTGCAGCAACTCGGGCCGAGATCCGTGCGGCGGCCGAGCAGGCGGGCGTCACGGCGTTTGCCGACGACCTGGCCGCCGGGCTGGACACGCCGATCGGTGAGGGCGGGCTCGGACTGTCGGGCGGACAGGGGCAACGCATCGCCATCGCCCGCGCTTTCCTGGCCGCAACGCCACTGCTGCTGCTGGATGAGCCGACCGCCAGTCTCGACGCCGTGAGCGAGCAGCGGGTTCTGGCGGCGCTGGAACGCCTTGCCGCCGAGGGCCGCACCCTGGTCGTCGCCAGCCATCACGCTGCGGTCCGCGGGCTCGTCGATCGGGTGGCCGCCGTCGAGGACGGCCTGTTGCGCGAGGTGACGCCGTGAACGAACTGCGCCCGTATCTGCGCATGCTCGCGACGTACCGCGGCCGCATGCTGCTCGGGAGCATACTCGTATTCGCGACCATCGCCGCCGGTGTCGGCCTGCTCGCGCTCTCGGGCTGGTTCATCACCGCGACCGGCGTCACGGCGCTGGCGCTGGCCGCGGGAATGCAGGCACAACTGGAGATCTATGTGCCCGGCGCCGGCATCCGTTTCTTTGCGCTCACCCGTACCGCGGCCCGGTACGTCGAGCGGGTGCAGAATCACGATACCGTCCTGCGCCTGCTGGCCGACCTGCGCCAGCGCGTCTTTGCCCGGTTGACGGCCCTCGACCCGGCGGCGCTGGCGCGCTTCCGCAACGCTTTGGTGCTGAACCGCCTGACCGCAGACATCGACGCGCTCGACAGTCTCTACCTGCGTTGCCTGGCGCCGCCGGTGGCGGCCGTGCTCGCGGTGTTGGGTGTTGCGGTCATGCTCGGGCTGATCGATCCGCTGGCCGGGATCGTGGTTGGAACGGTATTGCTTCTCGGCACTGGTCTGCTGACTGCGGCGGTGGCCTGGCCGGGCAGTGCCATCGGTGAGAGCGTGGCGCAACGCACCGAGTCGGCACGGACCGAGATTGTAGACCTGGTACGCGGTCTGGCCGAACTGCGGACATTCGGCGTCGTGGATCGCCAGCAGGCGGCAATCGATCGCAGCGATCGCGCGCTGGTCGCGCTGCAGCAGCGCGCTGCTCGTCTCGCGGCCCTGGGCGAGGCCGGCATGGGGCTGGTGATCCATCTCGCGATGGTGCTCGCGCTGTTCGTCGGTGTCTGGCTGTATACGGCCGACGCGGTCAGCGGCCCGCTGGCGGTCCTGATGCCGCTTGCCGTGCTGGCGCTGCTCGAAGGCCTCGCCCCGGTCCCCGGCGGCCTGCTCCAGCTCGGCCGTGCGCGCGCCGCCGCCCGGCGCCTGAACAGCCAGAGCGCGGTCGAGCCGACGATCTGCGAGCCGCGCGCGCCGGCTGTGCCGCCGGACACCGGCGAGCTTGCGTTCGATCACGTCGACGCCGGCCGCAGCGAAGCGCCCGAGCCGATACTGCGAGATTTTTCCCTGCACCTCGCCGACGAGGAGCATGTCGCGGTGATCGGCCCTTCGGGCTGCGGCAAATCGACGCTCGCCGATCTGGCCGTTCGCCTGCTGGATCCGCTACGCGGTGAGGTCCGGCTCGGCGGGGTGCCCCTGCCCGGGTTGGCGCTGACGGATATCCATGAGCGGATCAGTTACTTGACCCAGCGCAGTGAGATCTTCTCCGATACGATCACCGGCAACCTCATGCTGGCGCGTCCTGACGCGGATGACCGTGCCCTTTGGTACGCGCTCGAGGTCGTCGCGCTCGCCGACTTCGTCGAGGACCTTGACCAGGGGCTCGACACCTGGGTCGGCGAGAGCGGTGTCCGTCTCTCCGGCGGCCAGGCCCGACGCCTGGCGCTCGCCCGTATCGTGTTGCGCGGGGCGCCGGTGATCGTGCTCGATGAACCGCTGGCAGGGCTGGACGCTGCGACCGCCGCAACGGTCGCAGCTCGTCTGAAACCTTGGCTACGCGGACGGACCACGCTGCTGCTGGCCCACGATACTACTGCCCTGCCGACCGTGGATCGGATCGTCGAACTGAACACTCTGCCAGCGACCGCATGAGCGGACCGCCTGTCGCTGGTCCCGGTTACGCGGGCTTACCCGGAAGAACGCCGAGAGCTTGATGCACGGCAGCCGATTGCATCGGCCCTGCCACGAAGCACGCACCAAGGCTTCCGCCAATCAGCCCCAGGGTTTCGGATCGAGTGCATTCACCGGCACTCGCAGGTAGCTGAGACCGTTTTCATGCGGCTCCGGCAGGCGACCACCGCGCGTGTTGATCTGCAGACTGAACAGGATCAACGCAGGCATTGGCAGCTGCGCGTCGCGCTCTTCACGCATGCGGACAAAATCCGCCTCGTTGGTCACACCGCAGATGTGTGGATTACGCTGCTTCTGCTCACCGACCGTACTCTCCCACGCGGGATCGCGGCCGCCCGGCATGTAATCGTGACCGACGAACACGCGCGTCTCGTCCGGCAGTGCAAGGATCGCCTGCATCGAGCGCCAGAGCTCGCCGGCATCCCCACCGGGGAAGTCGGCACGGGCCGTGCCGAAGTCGGGCATGAACAGTGTGTCGTGGACGAAGGCGGCGTCCCCGATTACATAGGTCACGGACGCAAGCGTGTGTCCGGTGGATAGCATCACCTGGGCATCGATCTCACCCACACGGAATGTATCGCCATCAGCGAAGAGACGGTCCCAGTAATCGCCACCGACACGCAGTTGGGTGTCATCGAAGTCATACAGGCGCTTCCAGAGTTTCTGGACCTCCATCACGCGTTCACCGATCGCGGTCTGTGCGCCCGTCTGCTGTTGCAGATAGTGGGCGGCCGAGAAGTGATCGGCGTGTGGATGCGTGTCGAGGATCCACTCAACCTCCAGCCCCTGGTCGCGCACGTGCGCGAGCAGGCGATCGGCATTTTCGGTCGCCGTCACGCCCGCCTTGGGGTCGAAATCCAGTACCGGATCGATGATCGCGCAGCGGCGGGTCGCCGGATCGGCGACGACGTACTGGACGCTGAACGTGCGATGGTCGAAGAAGCCGGTGACTTGAGGGTGCCCATAGGCCATGACTGCAGTACCTCCTTACGGGTTTTCGGTTTCCACGTGGCGCCGCTCTGCGGCCGCCACATGAATCTCGCCGACGCAGCGGTCTGGCGACTCATGCGGGTAATTCAAAACGGGGCCGACACGAACGTGCCGGCCCAAGCCGCGGGGGGGATATCCCGCTTACAGCGACGCGAGAGCGCAGATCTCTCGATTCAGTGCTCAGGGTCCGGCGTCATGCGCAGGTAAGGCCGCAGTTCGGTATAGCCGCGCGGGAACTTCTCCTGGAGCACGTCCGGATCACTGACGGACGGGGCGACGATGACGTCGTCCCCCGGCTGCCAGTTGGCCGGGCATACCACGCTACGCCGGTCGGTGAGCTGCATCGCGTCGATCACGCGCAGCACTTCATCGAAGTTGCGTCCCACACTCTTCGGGTAGGTGATCATCGCGCGGATCTTCTTCTCCGGGTCGATGATGAATACCGAGCGCACCGTCGAAGTCTCATCCTCGTTCGGGTGAATCATGTCATACAGCGAAGAGACCTTGTTATCCGCATCGGCGAGGATCGGGAAGGTGACGCTGGTTTGCTGGGTCTCGTTGATGTCATTGATCCATGTACGATGATCCTCTACGGGATCCACGGATACGACCACGAGTTTGACCCCGCGCTGGTCGAAATCCGCCTGGAGCTTGGCGGTAGAACCGAGCTCCGTCGTGCACACCGGGGTGAAATCCGCCGGGTGCGAGAACAGTACGACCCAGTCATCACCCGCCCATTCATGAAAGCGGATCTCCCCGGCCGTTGATTCCTGCGTGAAGTCGGGCGCGATATCGCCGATTTTCAGACTCATACTTCTTGCCTCCAGTGGGTTTTGCACCTCGAAAGTAAGAAAGCCGCTGATGTCGTGCGGCAAACGCAATCAGGCGTCGGCCGACGCCAGTCGCGCGCGCGGTTCGGGACTCGGCAATCGCAAGTCCCGCCCCGTGAGCGGTTCGTGCCAGTAGAGCCACGGCAGGAACCGCCGCTTGACCTGCCAGTAGATCGCCCGGCTCACGGTTGGATTGAGCGGCAGCGTCGATACGACCTCTCCGTCATAGCGGAACTCGGCCAATATCACGCGACCGCGGGCGACGGTCAGGGGACAGGAGCCGCAGCCGTCGTACTCCCGCCCAGCAGACGCGACACCCATCGTCGCCAGCAGGCCATCGATCACTGCCGGAAACTGCTGGCGGACCGCCGCGGATGTCCCACCAGGGTCCAGCCGGGCTGGTAGTGCTGCTCGGTGTTGGGTTCGACGATCACGACCCCGGTTTCGGAGCGCTTTCGCAGCAACCGGCCAGCCACTGCCGTACCGCCGGCGCCGGCGCCTGCGCCGACCACGAGGACCTCACCTGTCCGGCCACTCGGTCCAGATCCCATGACTTTCTTCCCGCGACGTTGGCGATGCCCAGAGTATAAATAACTTATTGCTATATGACTAGATCATTTTGTAATATACAAAAATCCGACGTGACGGCCCCTGCGCCGCACCGTCCGCCACACGTGAATGGGATACACAGGTCGATGAAGAGATCGCCGAAAAGCGCGCACCCGCTACGCCCGGGACTGCTCGACATGCTATCGGGCTACGACCGGCGGCAGGCGCTCGCGGACGGCACTGCGGGCGTCATCACCGCGATTCTCCTCGTCCCCCAGGCGATGGCATACGCACTGCTCGCCGGGCTTCCGGCCCAGTACGGGCTTTATGCCGCGATCGTTCCACCCGTGGTCTATGCCCTGTTCGGCACGAGCCGAACCCTCGCGGTCGGCCCGGTCGCCGTCGCGGCACTGATGGTGGCCGACGCGCTGGCGGGCTATGCCGCAACCGAGGGGGAGTGGATCGAGGGCGCGATCGTACTCTCGGCCGAGGTGGGTCTGCTGCTGCTCATCGCCGGCCTGCTCGGTCTGGGCCGCCTGATCGCGTTCGTCAGCCACCCGGTGCTTTCCGGTTTCACCAGCGCGGCGGCGCTCCTCATCCTGATCAGTCAGGGCGGTGCACTGCTGGGGATCGAGATCACGCGCGGCACGGCGCCCGTCATGCTCGAGGCGCTGATCGCACGGGCGAGTGCCATTGATCCGGCCACGGCCGCGACCGCCGCCGCCGCGATCCTCGCCCTGCTCCTCGCCCGCACGCCGACACGGCGCGGGCTCGAGGCCATGGGCATGACCCACGACACCGCGCAGCTGCTCACCCGCACCGCACCACTGCTGATCGTGGTCGCCGCCACCGTCGTCATGGCGCTGATCGCGGGCAGCGGCGAACCACCGGTCGCGGTGGTCGGGACGATACCAGGCGGCATGCCCACGCCCGGCGCCGGGCTGTTCGAGGCCACCGGCTGGATCACGCTGCTACCGTCCGCGGCCCTGATTGCGCTGATCGGCTATGTCGAGAGCATGACCGTGGCGCGGGTGCTGGCCGCGCGTCGGCGCGAGCGGGTCGACCCGACGCGTGAACTGGTCGCGCTGGGTCTGGCCAACGCGGGCTCCGCGCTGGCCGGGACGATGCCCGTCGCGGGCGGTTTCTCCCGTTCGGTGGTCAATTTCGAGGCCGGCGCCCGGACTCAGGTCGCGGCGATCATCACGGCGGCACTCGTCGCCATCGTCGCGGTGTGGTTCACGGACTGGTTCGAAACGCTGCCGCGCGCGGTGCTCGCCGCGATCATCGTCGTGGCGGTCGCGCAGTTGATCAATCTCCGCGAGGCCGTGTCGATCATGCGCTTCGACCGGGGCGACGGGATCACCCTGGCGGTGACGTTCGTGACCGTACTCCTGTTCGGCATCGAACCCGGGCTGGTCGCCGGAATCACCCTCTCACTGCTGATCTACGTCTGGCGCACGAGCCGCCCGCACATGGCCGTCGTCGGGCGCGTGCCCGGTACCGAGCACTATCGCAATATCCTGCGCCACGACGTTGAACGCCATCCCGGCACCGTCATCGTGCGTGTCGACGAGAACATCTACTTCGCCAACACGGACGCCATACGTCGGTTCCTGCTGGATGCCCTGGAGCAATCGGACGACCCGCGATACCTCGTACTCGCGATGACCTCGGTCAGCTACGTCGACAGTTCCGGCCTGTCACTGCTGGAGAACCTGGACACGGAGCTGCGACTGCGCGGCATCGAACTCCACCTCACGGAGGTCAAGGGGCCGGTCGCCGATCGCCTGTCGCGCGTGACGGCGCTGGAACCATTGTTCGCCGAGCGGGTGCACCTGTCGCTGGAGCGCGCGGTCCGGCACCTCGAGGCCGGATAAACAATCGCCACTGGAATCAATCGACGCCGACCATGCGTCCGCCAAACCGGGAGATTTCCGCCATGAAACAAATCACGCCCACATTCAGCGTCGAGGAGCAGCTGACACCGGAGGCCATCGAAGCGGCCGTGGCGGCAGGCTACACGACCATCGTCAACAACCGCCCGGATGGAGAGAAACCGGACCAGCCCACCGCCGCCGCCTGCGCGCGGCGGGCCGCCGCCCTGGGCGCGACCTACCATCACATCCCGACCCCGGGAAATCGACTCGACCCGGGCGCGATCGATGCCTTCCCCAGCGCCATCGACGACGCGACTGGTCCGGTCCTGGCGCACTGTCGGACCGGCCAGCGCTCGCTGATGCTCTGGCTGGTCACGCAGATCCGCTCGGGTGCGATGACCTCCGGGGAGGCCACGGCGCTCGCGCGCGAGCACGGCTTCGGCACCGCCGCCCTCGACGAGTGGCTTGAACGGCCCCGCGCGCCCGCGGCGGCCCCGAACGTCGATGGCTTCTTCGATGCGAGCACGTTCAGCGTCCAGTACGTGGTGAGCGATCCGGCCACGGGTCGCTGCGCCATCATCGATCCGGTGCTCGATTACGATGAGAAATCGGGGGCCACGGCGACGCACTCGGCGGACGCGATCCTGGCGCATATCCGCGACCAGGGCCTGCAGGTCGACTGGATCCTGGATACCCATCCGCATGCCGACCACTTCTCGGCCGCCGCCTACCTGCGCGAGCAGACCGGTGCACCCACGGCGATCGGCGAGCATGTGGTCGACGTCCAGGCACTGTGGAAGGATCTCTACGGATTCGGCGACGAGATAGCCGGCGATGGCTCGCAATGGGACCGACTCTTCGCCGACGGCGACCGCTTCCGGATCGGAGACCTGGAAGCCAGCGTGATGTTCTCGCCTGGACACACGCTCGCGTCCATCACCTACGTCATCGGCGATGCCGCCTTCGTCCACGACACGATCTTCATGCCGGATTTCGGGACCGCTCGGGCCGACTTCCCGGGCGGCAGCGCGACGCAGCTCTGGCGCTCTATGCAGGCGATCCTTGCACTGCCCGACGACACGCGCCTGTTCGTCGGTCACGACTATATGCCGAACGGGCGCGCTCCGCGTTGGGAATCCTCGGTTCGCGAGCAAAAGGCATCCAATCCCCATCTCGCCGGAGAGATGGACGAGGCCTCCTACGTGAATCTTCGGGACGGCCGCGACCGGACGCTGCCGATGCCCAAACTGATCCTGCATGCGCTGCAGGTCAACATACGCGGTGGCCGCCTGCCCGAGCCCGATGCGAGGGGGCGGCGCATTCTCCGCATCCCGCTCGACGCGCTCGGGGGTGCCGAGTGGGATCGCAAGAACGCCAAAGCGGAAGCCTGACGCCAGCATCGCCCAACGTCCCGCCACCTCCCGCGGTACCCGGTCGCCTATCGCGCGCGCGGTGTTTGTGGAACACTATGCGCCGGATTATCGCGCCAGTACGCAGTTTGGAGAGACCATGAGCAATATCGAGGTACCCGCCGACGGCCAGCCCATTACCCTCAAGGACGGCGCGCTGAACGTGCCCGACAACCCGATCATCACGTACATCGAGGGTGACGGCATCGGTATCGATATCACGCCGGTGATGCAGCGGGTGGTCGACGCGGCCGTGGAAAAGGCCTATGGCGGCAGTAAAAAGATCCACTGGATGGAGGTGCTCGCCGGCGAGAAGGCGCACAATGCGACCGGCGCATGGCTACCCGACGAGACGGTGGATGCCATCCGCCAGTATCTGATCTCCATCAAGGGCCCGATGACGACGCCGGTGGGTGGCGGCATACGCTCCCTCAACGTCGCCCTGCGCCAGGTCCTCGACCTCTACGTCTGCCTGCGACCGGTGCGCTGGTTCAATGGCGTGCCGTCACCGGTCAAACATCCGGAGAAGGTCGACATGGCCATCTTCCGCGAGAACACCGAGGACATCTACGCCGGTATCGAGTTCGAGGCCGGCTCCCAGGACAACAAGCGGTTCAGTGAACTGCTGAAGGAGCACTTCCCGGCGGCCTACCGCAACATCCGCTTCCCCGAGGAATGCGGTTTCGGCATCAAGCCGATCTCGCGCGAGGGCACCGAGCGACTGATCCGGGCCGCCATCCAGTACGCCATCCATAATGGCCGCAAGTCCGTGACGATTGTCCACAAGGGCAACATCATGAAGTACACCGAGGGTGCATTCCGCACCTGGGCGTACGAACTCGCCGAGCGCGAATTCCCCGAAGCGACGTACACCTGGAGCCAGTGGGAGCGCACCATAGCCGACAAGGGACAGGAGGCGGCCAACAAAGAACAGGACGAGGCCCTCGCGGCCGGGCGGATCCTCGTCAAGGACTCGATCGCCGACATCACCCTGCAGCAGGTGCTGACGCGACCCGAGGACTTCGAGGTCATCGCGACGATGAACCTCAACGGCGATTACATCTCGGACGCGCTGGCGGCCCAGGTTGGCGGCATCGGTATCGCGCCGGGCGGCAACATCAACGACCAGAGCGGACACGCCGTGTTCGAGGCGACCCACGGCACAGCGCCGAAATACGCCGGCAAGGACATGGTGAACCCGGGGTCGCTGGTCCTGTCGGCGGAGATGATGCTGCGCCACATCGGCTGGCATGAGGCCGCCGATCTGGTGCTGACCGGAATGGACTCGGCGATCGCCAGCAAGCATGTAACCTACGACTTCGCCCGCCTGATGGACGGTGCCACCAAGGTAAGCTGCAGCCAGTTCGGCGAGGCCATGGTCAAGCGCATGCAGGGCTGACCGCTGCCGCGGATGGCGGTACATGGACGTACCGCCTGCAGGCGCCGGCACCACGCCAGCGCCCGGCAGGGAAACTCTGATTACAACCGGCCGGCCGATTGAAGAATGATGCAGGTCGGGCTTACAGCGGCTTTTACAGCCCGACAGATCAGGCGCTTGCATAAGCCCGACCTACAGGACTCCCGATAATCAGACGTCCCCTGAGGGGTTATCCGTTTTGCCGCGATCCTTTTTCCGCGTTCCCTTTTCCCGCACCCCTTAAACGACCTTTGGGCTCGCCCGGCATGACCATCGACAAGCACACCGCAGCGGATTCGGCCCGCCTGATCCACGACGGCTTCACGGCCTACAACCGCGAATTCCAGCAGATCACCGACCGGGCCCGCCGCCGCTTCGAACAGCGCGACTGGGCCGGGCAGCTGCGTGACGTCAGTGAGCGGGTCGAGCTCTACGAGGCGTGGGTCAGCCGCACGCTGGAGGCACTGCGGGAGCACCTCGGTGAGGACGTCGGTGATCGCGACGTCTGGCAGGGGCTGCGCAGCTATTTCGGCGATCGGGTCGAGGGCGTCCCGGACGCCGGCTTCATGAAGACCTTTTTCAACTCGATCACACGCCGCCTGCTCGGGACCGTCGGTGTCGATCGCGCCGTCGAGTTCGCGCAGCCGCCGCCCGAGGAAGGCGTGCAGTCGCTCGCCATGCAGCGCTACCCCTGCTGGGACGATCTCGAGGCGAGTTGCCGGCGGATACTCGATGACTTCCAGGTCGACGTGCCCTTCGCCGCCCGCGACGGCGATGCCCGGCTCATGGCGGCCGAGATCACCGCGTACCTCGCCCTGCACGGACTGACCCCGGATCAGGTACGCCGCTTCGAATTCATCGATTCGCACTTCTTCCAGGGCACACGGGCCTATCTCGTGGGCCGCGTGCGCCACGACCAGGGCGTGCTGCCGATCGTGGTGGCATTGCGCAACGCGGACGACGGCGTCCGCGTCGACGCCGTACTGATGCAGACCGAACAGATCTCCGTCGTGTTCAGCTACACGCGATCATACTACTTCGCCGATCCCACCTCCGTCGTCGCTGCCGTGCAGTTCCTGCACTCGATCCTGCCGGGCAAACCCATCGATGAGCTGTACACGGTCCTTGGCCGCCTGCGCCAGGGCAAAACCGAACGCTACCGGGTCTTCGGCCAGCATCTGCGCGAGACGAGCGATGAATTCGTACATGCCGCCGGTGATGTAGGGTTGGTGATGATCGTGTTTACGCTGCCGTCGTACAACCTGGTCTTCAAGGTCGTGCGCGATGTCTTCGGTGCCCCGAAAGTCACCGATCACCGCGCGGTCGCCGACAAATATCGGCTCGTGTCGCGCCACGACCACGCCGGGCGCCTGATCGATACCCAGCACTTCCGCAACCTGGAGCTACCGCGCGAGCGCATGTCCGCCGCGCTGTTCGATGACCTGCTCGCGGAGTGCGGCCAGAATGTCCGCGTGGCCGACGACCAGCTGGTGTTCTCATCCGTGTACGTGGAACGGCGGGTGCGGCCACTGAACCTCTACATCCGCGAGGTCGAACCGGGCGAGGCGCGCCGTGCCGTGCGCGACTACGGTCAGTGCATCAAGGATCTCGCCGAGACGAACATCTTCGCCGGCGATCTGCTGCTCAAGAATTTCGGCGTGACGGATACTGGCCGCGTCGTATTCTACGACTACGACGAGGTCGCCCTGATCACCGACTGCAACTTCCGCGAAATCCCGGAACCGAGCGATGATTACATGATGGATCCGGGTACGATGCAATTCGTCGGGCCGAACGATATCTTCCCCGAGGAATTCATCCGTTTCCTGTCACTGGAACCGCATCTGCGTCAGGCCTTTCTGGAGACCCACGGCGACCTCCTTGACGCCGACTACTGGCGCGACGTGAAGCGCCGGCGCCAACGCGGCGAGGTCAGCGAGGTCGTGCCCTACGCCCGCCAGACCATCCCGACCGCATTGCAGCAGTAGCCCGGGTACCCGGCCATGAGGCGGCGCCTCCCGGCCCGGTCGACGCCCCATCTGGCGCCTGCCATCTGCGGCCTGTAAGCCTACTTCCTCAGCCGCTCCCAATCGCACGCTATATCCTCGGCGAGCAGGCGCACGGCATCGTCGTCGACCTTGCGCTGCGCGCAGGTGCGTAAACCGACGACATCGGCCTGCAGGCGCCGGCCGAGCCGCTCGGGATCGAGATCCGCCGCGATCTCGCCCTCCGACTGGGCCTCGGCCAGGCGTTCGGTGAATCGACGCTCCATCCCGCTCAGCAGTTCCTCCACGCGCCCGCTGGCCGCCTGCTCGCCATCGCCGAGCTCGAGCAGGCTTTTCACCAGCATGCAGGCCTGACAGGTCTCGTCGCGATCGCGCAGCCCCCCCAGCATGCGCACGTAATCCACGAGACCTCCGAGCGGCGATGCGTTCGCGGCGATTACGCGCTCGAGTTCGCTGATGGCACGTGCCGCGTAGCGATCCAGGGCCTCGCGGAACAGGTCTTCCTTGCTGCCGAAGGTCGCATAGATACTCCCCGGACGCATATCAAGGACGCGCTCGATGTCTTTCAGCGAGGTCGCGCCGAAACCCTGGCGCCAGAACAGGTGCAACGCCTTCTCGAGTGATTCCTCGCGGCTGTGGACGGCGGTGCGCGGCATACTCGACTCCTGCTGGCCCATGCGGGACCACGTCCGTGGCCCGGTCAATATTGAATGTCCGCTCAAATATAACTTGAGTGATCACTCAAAAAAAGGTAGGGTGTGTCCTCGCGGTGCAAACCACCGCCGATATACACCGCCTCGTGCGATTGGCGAATCAGCGCGCGGGCGACCGCCACGATCAGACGGAGGAATCGGGATGACCGAATTCACGCTGCATGAAAAAAACACCGCCCCGCAAGGAAGCCGCCCACTGCTGGAAAACTCGGAACAGGCACTCGGGATGATCCCGGGTCTGCACGCCGTAATGGCGGAGGCGCCCGGGCTGCTTGAAGGCTACCAGCAGCTGCACCGGCTTTTCACCGAGACCAGTTTCGACGCGACCGAGCAAACGGTCGTATGGCAGACGATCAATGTCGAGCACGCCTGCCACTACTGCGTACCGGCGCATACGGCGATCGCGAAGATGACCGATGTCCCGGACGAGGTCACCGAGGCGCTGCGTAATGAGACCCCGTTGCCGACCGCGAAGCTGGAAGCCCTGCGCGACTTTACCCTTTCCGTGGTACGCGACCGTGGCAACGTGGACGAAGACGCCGTGCAGCGTTTCCTTGATGCCGGTTACACGAAGCGCAACCTCCTCGAGGTCGTGCTCGGCGTATCACAGAAGGTGATGAGCAATTACACCAACCACATCGCGGATACGCCGATCGACAAGCCGTTCCAGCAATTCGAGTGGCGTCGGCGCGAAGCGGCCTGAACAGGGCCCACCGGCACCCCGCCCGGGGCGGCCGTCGCGCGGCCCCGGGCGATGAGGAGGTGTGTTATGCAGAATGTACGGATCGACCTGGTTTCCGATGTCGCCTGCCCCTGGTGCGCGATCGGTTACCGGCGCCTGGAACAGGCGCTGGAGCAGCTCGATGGCGAGATCGATGTCGAACTCGTATGGCAGCCGTTCGAACTGAACCCGGACATGCCGCCCGAGGGCGAGCCGATCCTGGAGCACCTGTGCCGCAAATACGGGCAGGACGCCGCCAGTATCGAGCGCACCCAGGGCGAGATGATGGCGCTGGCTACCGACCTGGGCCTGAACTTTGAAGGCGCCCGTGAGCGGCGTGCGCACAATACCTTCGACGCCCACCGCGTACTCGCGTGGGCCGCCGAACAGGGCCGCGAAACCGCGCTGCAACTGGCGCTGTTCGACGCGTACTTCGGTGAGGCGAAGCGCCCCTGCGATGCGGCGGTTCTGCGGGAGAAGGCGGAACAGGTCGGGCTCGACGGTGACGCCGCCGAGGCCGTCGCCCACTCCGGTCGCTATGCCGACGAGGTACGGGCCGCGGAGCGCCGATTCATGGAATCCGGGGTCACCGCGGTACCGGGTTTCGTCCTCGACGGACGCTACCTGATCTCCGGCGCCCAGCCGGCCGACAGCCTCGCGGATGCGATCCGTCAGGTCGCCGCCGAGGCCACCAGCCGACCGGCGGAAGACGCCTGAAAGCGGGATGCCAGGAGGCATCCGGTTTGCCCGGGGCGGCGCCTGCCGAGCGCGGGTCCGACCCGGGGTACCGGAGCAGTAACAGCGGGCGGCTAATACAGCCATCGAAGGCCGCTGATGTACTCGGCGGTGCGAGGGTGGCCGCCCCGTGCTGCGGGTCACAATCGCAATACCTCCCGGTCATGGCGTTTCCCCCCCGAGCAAAGCCCCTCGCGATCCGGCCTGTTCACGGCACTGGCCGACATCATGGACCAGCCCGGTAACGCCTCTATCCATATCCGGCATGCGGCCCATGCGGTCGCGCGTGCCGAACACGCGCCGAGTATTGCCCGTGCTGCGGTCGATGATGACCTCGATCCGGTAGGCCTCGCTGAAATCACGGAAGTCGAACCGGTACTCCGTCTTCGTGCCGCGCAGCCGCCCATGCCTGGGCTGCAGCAGGTCGGCACGGCGTACCCTGGCCCCCGCCCGATTGACGAGGTAAATCGCCTCCAGGCCAGAGGCGAAGCGGCATTGCAGCGCGATATCTCTGTCCCGGGCGGGGGCGACCGTCGCTGAGTGGACCAGCGCGAGTATGCCGACCAGAAACACGCCGCACGCGGACGGCGAGCGCCGGACGGGGTTATCGCGCTTGCCCATGGGCACCTCCCGGTCCCGCCGTGATCCCGGAACCGGGGGCTGGCGTGCGATTACCAGGTGCCGGTGTTCTCCATCGACGCCCACGGCTCCCGCGGTTCCAGGGCCGCGCCCTTCTGGAGCAGTTCGATGGAGATCCCGTCCGGCGAGCGGACGAAGGCCATATGGCCATCCCGCGGCGGACGATTGATCGTCACGCCCGCGTCCCTCAGCTGCTGGCACAGGGCGTAGATGTCGTCGACCCGGTACGCGAGATGGCCGAAGTTGCGGCCGCCCTCGAGCGGCTCCGGGTCCCAGTTCCAGGTCAACTCGATCATCGGCGCCTTATGTTCGCGGGCACGCTCGACGTCATCCGGTGCGGCGAGGAAGATCAGCGTGAACCGCCCCTTCTCGACGTCAGTTCGGCTCATCTCGACCATGCCGAGTTGATTGCAGTAGAAATCGAGCGATGCGTCGATGTCGCTGATGCGCACCATGGTGTGCAGATATTCCATGCGCGTCTCCTTCAATTACTTTGGGGAGGCGTCAGCCTCTCAGTTCAGCCACCAGATCGCGCCGTTGAGCGCGATCGCGAATGCCACCCAGAGCGTATACGGGACCAGCAGCGCGCCGGCGATCCGGTCGAGCCGCCAGAATACGATCGTGGTCGCGACGATCAGCGCCTCCAGCGCGAGGATCTCGACCAGTGCCCCGCCCGGCTGGCGCAGCCCGAAGAACAGGACCGACCAGAGGATGTTCGCGAGCAGCTGTACGCCGAACAGAGTCAGCGCCGCCCGCCGAATTACCCCGGCAGGCACCCGGTCGTAGACGCGCCATGCGGCGACCGCCATCAACGCGAACAGCAGATTCCATACCGGCGCGAACAGCCATGCCGGCGGATTGAACGGCGGCTTGTTCAGGGTCGGGTACCAGTCGGAAATCGACGTCGAAGTCGCCAGGCCACCGAGGCCCGCCGCCGCGAAACACACAAGCAGACTGACCAGCAGGGCGGCGCTTCGACGCAGGGTCTGGGCGGTCATCGTTACGGACTCCGTTGCGCGTCCAGCAGTCGTTGCGGCCGTTTTCGCTTTTTCGTGCACGGACGTACGAGCGATTCAGGGCCGGCGTGTCTATCCGCGCGGCCGCGCGTCGAGATCGCTCAGATAGGCCGAGAACGCGTCACGCAGTTCCGGATGATGCAGGGCGTACTCCACCGTCGCTTCGAGATAGCCGAGCTTGTCGCCGCAGTCGAACCGTCGCCCCTCGAATTCCCAGGCGAGGAAGGTCTCCTCTGCCAGCTGGCGCGCGATCGCGTCGGTGAGCTGGATTTCGCCGCCGGCGCCCTTGCCGATCGCCGACAGGTGCTCGAAGATGCCGGGCGTCAGGATGTAGCGGCCGATGACCGCCAGGTTGGACGGCGCCTCGGCCGGCTTCGGTTTCTCGACAATGCCGTTGACGCGGGACAGACCCTCGCCGACCGTTTCGCTGGAGACCACCCCATAACGATGGGTCTCGTCTTCGGGGACGCGCTCAACGCCGAGCACGGGCGTTTCGTGCTCGCGGTGGACCTCCAGCATCTGGGACAGCACGGGCGCGCCGCGTGTCTGCACCAGGTCGTCCGCGAGGATCACGCCGAAGGGTTCATCCCCGATCACCGGTCGCGCACATTGTACGGCGTGGCCCAGCCCCAGCGCCTGGGGCTGGCGCAGGTAGACGCAATCAACCCCCGGTGGCAACACCTCACGCACGATGCGCAGCATTTCATGCTTGCCCTTCGCCTCGAGCTCCATCTCCAGTTCATAGGCCGTATCGAAATGATCCGGAATCGAGCGCTTTTGGCGCCCGGTCACGAACACAAGGACCTCGGCCCCGGCCGCCACCGCCTCCTCGGCCGCGTACTGGATCAGCGGCTTATCGACGACCGGGAGCATCTCCTTGGGGTTGGCCTTGGTCGCCGGGAGGAAGCGGGTCCCCATACCGGCGACCGGGAATACGACTTTCTTCATGGCTTGCATGGCGGCATCCTGCGAGATGGTGTCGGGTGTCTGGAACCTGCGCGCGCGAGCCCGCATAATAACGGCATCCCGCGCTGGCCGAAATGGCGCAGCCAACCCCCTTATACACGGAGACCCTCCCATGACGTACGTGGTGACCGAGAACTGCATTCGTTGCAAATACACCGATTGCGTCGAGGTTTGCCCGGTCGACTGTTTCCACGAGGGACCCAACTTCCTGGCGATCGACCCCGAGGAGTGCATCGACTGTACGCTCTGCGAGCCCGAGTGCCCGGTGGACGCCATTTTCTCCGAGGATGAGCTCCCGGGCGATCAGGAGCATTTCCTGGAGATCAACGAGCGTCTCGCCCAGAAGTGGCCGGTGATCACGGCCATGAAGGAGCCGCCGGACGACGCGAAGGAATGGGAAGGCGTCGAGGGGAAGATGCAGTATCTTGAAGAATAGCGGGCGGACGCCCGGTATCACCGCGCGACCAAAACCACGAATACCATGTAGGCCGGCCTACGTGCGTCGCGGCACCGGGGAGGCCGTCACTCCAGGGCGATGACACGCCCGTCCAGGGTCGCAAAAAATACCTGGGCGCCTGCGGGCGTCGGCGTCGCGTAAATCCGGTCCCCCGCGTCAAAGGTCCAGCGCTGCCTGCCGCTGGTGGTGTCCACCGCGTGCATGATCCCCGCCCGACTCCCGGCATACACCGCGTCATTCGCCACCGCCGGTGAGGAATAGACCTTGTCGTCCGCGCGGTAATCCCAGTTCTTGATTCCGTTGTCACGCGAGACCGAATAGATGTAGCCGTCGGTGCTCGCGAAGATTACCGACTCCGCCGTCAGTGCCGCCGATGCGTAGATCCGGTTGCCGGTGCGGAAGCGCCAGAGCTCCGTCCCGCTGCCGGCGTCGAGCAGGTGCATGGCCCGATCGTAGCCGCCGATCGCGACGACCCGGTCATCGACCGCCGGGCTCGCGAACACCGGTTTGTCGGTGGCGAATCGCCAGATCTCCTCGCCTGCGGACTGCGACACCGCGTAGACGTTGCCGTCGAGGCTGGCGAAATACACCCGCCCGTTGGCGACGGCCGGCGACGAATACACGCCATCGCCGGCGGCGAAGCGCCATACCTGCTCGCCGCTGGCGCGTTCCAGCGCGTAGACGTGGCCGTCGGCGCTGCCGAAGTAGATGCGGTCTGCGGTCACGGTCGGTGCCGAGTACGCCATGCCGTCGGTCCCGAAACGCCAGACCGTCTCCCCGCTGGTCGCCTCCAACGCCCGTACGGCACCATCCCAGGTCGCGACGATGACGCGATCCCCGGCGAGCGCGGGCGCGGCCTCGATCGGGCTGCCGAGTTCCCGTGTCCACGTAACCTCGCCGCTGGCGCGGTCGATGGCCGTGAGCGTGCCGGCGCTGTTGCCGAAGTAGACCCGTTCGGCGGTCACGGTGGGCGAGGAATACGAACGCGCACCGGTCGCCCGCTCCCAGGCCGGCTCCACGGGTTCGATCCGACCGGGCGTCTCGGCGTAGACGCCGTCATGCCCGGCGCCGCCCCGATACATCGCCTGCTCGCCCGCGGCACAGCCCGTGAGGAGCCCGGCCAGGGCGAGCATTGCGGTCAAAGCCACCCGGTTCGCCGTCATCGAACCCCTCCAGGGGCAGCGTCGCGCATCGTCGGCCGAATATACACCGCACCCCGCAGACGGGGAAGGCGACGACGGATCACACGCAGCGCGTGACAACCCGGCCATGCACGCCGCACATCAACTCGTAGCCGATGGTGCCGGCGGCATCGGCGATCTCCTCGATCGGCAGCCCGTCGCCCCACAGGACGACCTCATCGCCCACCGTGGCATGCGGCGCCGAGCGCAGGTCGAGCGTGATCTTGTCCATCGACACGCGCCCCACCATCGGCACCCGCTGCCCCCCGACCAGCACGGGCGTACCGTTCGGCGCGTGCCGCGGGTAGCCGTCACCGTAACCGATCGCCGCGACCCCGACCGGCATGTCCTCGGGGCAGTGATACGAGCGCCCGTAGCCGATCGCCGCACCGGCCTGCAGCCGATTGATGGCGATGAGCCGCGTGCGCAGGGTCATCGCCGGGCGCAGATCGAGCGCCGGTTCCGCACCCTCCACAAACGGGGAACAGCCATAGAGCATGATCCCGGGCCGGACCCAGTCCGCATGCGTGCCCGGCCAGCCGAGCACGCAGGCCGAGTTCGCCGCGCTGCGCTCGCCCTCCAGCCCGCGGCAAGCGGCCGTAAAGGTTTCCCACTGCGCGTTCGTATAATCGTCGCCGCGGTCGTCCGCGCTCGACATGTGGGTCATCAAGCCGACGGGGCCAGCGACCGCGCGGCAGCGGCGGAGCCAGTCATGCCAGACGGCGGCCGTGTCCGGCGGTACACCGACCCGTCCCATGCCGGAATCGATCTTGAGCCATACGCGCAAACGGGCCTGCCCTTCGAGGTGGCGGAGCGCATCCAGATGCCATGCCTGGTGGATCAGCGGTTCGAGCCCGTGCGCGGCGCAGGCGGCGAGTTCATCGGCATCAGCCGGGCCGTTGAGCACGCAGATCCGATGCTCGTGATAACCGGCCTCGCGCAGCGCAACCCCCTCCCCGGTGCAGGCCACGCCGAACCCCTCGCTGTGATCCGCGAAGGCCTCGGCCGCGAAGGTCAGGCCATGGCCGTACCCGCCCGCCTTGAGCGTGGCGAAGACCGACGTCCCCGGGGCGGCGGCGCGTGCGCGCGCCAGATTATGGCGCAGGGCACTGCGGTCGAGATCGGCGATGGTGGTGCGGAGCATGATGGTCGGCACTCCCGGTCGGATGGGTGGCCGGTGATGGCCGGCCAGGGCGGTCAGCCGTAGACTTCGGGTGAGAAATTCTCAAAGCGCGTGTAGTGACCGAGGAAGGTGACGCGCACGGTCCCGGTCGGACCGTTACGCTGTTTGCGGATCAGGATCTCCGCCGTGCCCTTGTGCGGGCTGTCCTCGTCGTAGACCTCATCGCGGTAGATGAAGACGATCACGTCCGCGTCCTGCTCGATCGCCCCGGATTCACGCAGATCCGACATCACCGGGCGCTTGTCGGTGCGCTGCTCCAGCGACCGGTTGAGCTGCGACAGCACGATCACCGGGACGTTGAGTTCCTTCGCCAGCCCCTTGAGCGAACGCGAGATCTCGGAGATCTCCGTGGCGCGGTTCTCCCCCGTCGAGGCGAGCTGCATGAGCTGGATATAGTCGACGAGGATCATCGACAGCCCGTGTTCCCGCTTCAGGCGACGCGCGCGGGCCCGGAGTTCGGACGGGGTCAGTCCGGGCGTGTCGTCGATGAACAGCTTCGACTGCTGCGACAGCAGGGCCACGGCCGAGTTGATACGCGGCCAATCGGCCTCTTCCAGACGGCCCGAACGCAGTTTCTGCAGTTCGACCCGACCGAGCGAGGAGATCATGCGCGTTGCGATCTGCTCGGCCGGCATCTCCATACTGAAGACCGCGACCGGCTCGCCATTGGTGAGCGCGACGTGTTCGGCGATATTCATGGCGAACGACGTATTGTGAACGCAGATATCATTGCCGACGAAATTGTGGGTGTCCGGGATCGTCAGGTCATAGACCTGCTTCTCGCCGAGATTCGTGATGTCCTCGACCCGATCCCAATACAGGTCGCTGTCGGCAAGTTGCATCAGCTTCCGCGACTGCAGGGCCATCGCATAACGGGCCAGCTGCTGCCGACTCAGGCCGCGGCGGTGGGGATGGGGATTGGATGAGGCGACCCCGGCGCGTCGAGCGAGTTCGCTCCAGCCCAGATCCCCTTTTTCGCGTTCGATAAGCGACCACACCTCCACGGGCACGTGATCCGTATTGCTCTGTCGGCGCTTCGCGGACACCGCCTCGAGCACCGCATCTACCGCCTCTTCCTTGCCGTGGATCCCGATCTCGCGCGCAAAGACGACCATGGAGTCCGCATGCGAGATATCGAGCTGCCAAGTGGGACGACGCGCCTCACCGTAACGCACCCACCGGCGGCGGAGCTTGCCGAGCACGCCGAAGCGCAGCAGCAGATGCTGCACCTGTCGCGCGAGCCGCTCGCTGGTCGAGGCGTAGCCGATCTGTGCCTGGCCGCTGTGCCAGAGCCCAGCCCAGCCGTCGGTCGCGAACAGGCGATTCAGAAACAGCGCGAGCTGTTCGCGCGGCAGCGAGAACACCGGTGTCGGGATGTGCTTGCCGTGGGCATCGCACCCGTAGAGCCCCAGTTCCGCCAGCCATTTACGAAGCGGATTGACGCCACATCGGCGGGCCTCTTCACCGCCATTGGCACAAAGCGCCTCCGGTTCGACCTCGAGCACCTCGGCCGCACGCGCCAGCGTCTCACCATCCGGCACGTTCCGGCCCTGGCGCCAATACGTCATCGTAGCGGGCGCGACACCGATCCCGCCCGCGAGCACACGCGCGGACCGTCCCGTCGCCGCGATCGCCTGGTTCAGGTTCTCCGCGAACGCGCTCCGCGCCATGCCGACGCCACGGACATCACGCACGACCGTCCAGGAACGCGCCCGCCAGGAGGGCTGGACCGGGCGGATGCGAACGCCACCGAACGCCTCGACGGCAGCGGCGAAATCCGCGCGGATCCGCGGATTCGTCGCGGTGAAGACCGGGGTCGCGCCGGTCAGCCCGCCATCCCCGATCAGGTAGGCGAGCACCTTGACCTCGCATTCGCGCAGCGCATTCGAGCCGAATACGGGCAGCTGGCGGGGAACGGCGATGGAATCGCCCGGCCGGATATCCGACAGGGGCTTCCAGCCATCCATCGTCAGGAACGGGTGCGTCCAGGTGGTCTCGACACGACGGCCAAGTCGGGTCGTCACCTCGAAGACCGGTTTGTGGCCGTCATCGACGAAGTGGCTCGGCTCTGTCCAGTCGAGCCGCATATTCGCGCCCAGAGTCGCGAGCCGCGCCTCGCCGCGCCTGTAAATCTCCTCGATGGTAGCGACCCGCCCGTCGGCCAGGACGATCTCGCTGTCGTGGGAGAGGCACTTGCCCATCGACGGACGGCCGGCAACAATCACCAGATCCGAGCGCTGCATACCCGAGGTCAGATCGTCGAATTCGCTGAAGCCCGTCTCCACCCCCGTGATGTGGGAGTCCGACTGCAGCAGGGTATCGAGGTGGTCCAGGGTCGCCGTCAGGATGCGATTGATGGGCTGGAAGCCGCGCTGACGGCGGCTGCCCTGATCGGCGATGGCAAAGACCTGCTGTTCGGCGTGGTCCAGCAGGGCCTTGCTGTCACGGCCTTGCGGCTCGTAGGCCGCACGGGCGATGTCTTCGCCGACGGCGATGAGCTGGCGCACGACCGAGCGCTCGCGGACGATGTCGGCATACGCGGTAATGTTGGCGGCGCTGGGCGTTTCTTCGGCGAGCTGGCCGAGATAGGCGAGATTGCCGACGTTGTCGAGTTCGCCGTGCTGGGACAGCCATTCCGAGACGGTCACCACATCGCGCGGCTGGTCGTTGTCCGCGAGCTCGCCGAGCGCACGGAACAGCAGCCGGTGCTCGCGCCGGTAAAAATCCTCTTCGGAGACACGGTCGGCGACACGATCCCAGGCATCGTTGGCGAGCATGAGCCCGCCGAGCACGGCCTGTTCCGCTTCGATGGAATGCGGCGGCACGCGCGCCGTGACGGCGCGCGCTTCCTCACTGAGTGAAGGGAAGCTTTCGGACATGCAACACCACCGCAACCGTGCACCCGCCGTTGCGGCCGGTGCCAACGTCGACCGATTATAGCCCGCTCGGGCGGACCGCCAAGAACCGGCGGACCGCCCGGCCGCGCCCCCACGCGCCATCCCGCTGCCGGACTGCAAGGCGCGCGCCGAGCGGCCTCCGTCACCCCGCTTCGGGTGCCGCGTCCCCGGGGCCGAGCCCGGGGAGCGCGTTACCGCCGCCCTCAGGCCTCGGCTTCGACCACGACGTTCACGGTGGCGTCGACATCGGTGTAGAGATGGACGCCGATCTCGAACTCGCCGGTCTCGCGCAGCGGACCGATGGGCATCCGGACCTCGCGTTTCTCCAGCTCGACACCATCAGCCGTCACGGCATCGGCGATATCGCCGGCGCTGACGGAACCGAACAGCTTGCCTTCGGTGCCGACCTTCGCGCGGATCGTGACCGTGCGACCGTCCAGTTCCTGCTGACGGCGCGTGGCGGCCTCGTGCTTCTCTTTCTCCGCACGCTCGAACTCGGCCCGGCGCGCTTCGATCTGCTTGACGTTCTCCGCGGTGGCCATCTTCGCGATGCCCTGCGGCAGTAGATAATTGCGCGCATAACCGGACTTGACCTGGACGACATCGCCCAGGCGACCCAGATTGTCGACGTTCTCAACCAGAATGACCTGCATCGTTACTTTCTCCCGCGGGCGCCTTCGCTCACCCGCCCAGTTTCCTTATCCATTGCCGTCGGGCTGCACCCGGCGACGGTAATCGGCCCATGCATCCGCCGCGCCCACGATCATCAGCCCGACCACGACATACGGCATCAACGCCACCATCGCGATATACAGCGCCGCGAGCCATCCCGGCCCAAGCTCGAGGCCCTTGACCACACCGTGTGCCACGGCCAGCCCCTGAAAGACGTATACCGAGGCAACCACCAGCGCCAGGCTGTCGATCCATCCCGGCGTGGTGAACAGCGCCAGCGCCGAAACAGCCAGCACGATCGCGGCAGCCGTGCGTCCCAGCCGCAGAGCGCGGAACTCGCTGCCGAACCCCCCGGGGTTGTACAGCAGCGACTGCCACCAGCGCGCCAGCAACAGGCTCGTGATCGCGCTGAAGACCGCCGACATCGCGACCAGACCGGTCATGAGCGGGGCCATCGTGTCGATCATCTGCCGCACCGCCTCGGCTGACAGCTCGAACCGCGCCGCCATTGTCTCCGGCGGCATCATCCGGTGCAGCAGATCCCGCCACAGCCCCGTCGGATCTTCGACGAACAGGTACGTCCCCAGCACGAGCACCCAGCCGATCGCACAGGCGACCAGCAGAGTGTCATCCAGCCGAACCCGCTGACGCAGTACCAGCGCGAGGATCGCCGCCGGCAGCCAGGCGATCAGGCCACTGACCCCGATCGCCACGCCCTGCCCGGTTACCAGCGCCCCCGCGAGGGCCACCCCGAGCAACGCTGGAACGGCGACCCGCAGAGTGGCGAAACCACCCAGGCGCAGCGCCACCAGTGCGATGACCGCCGCGCTCAGCCAGGCGAACGGCGCCACGACGAGGCCGAGCAGCAGTGTCGCGGCGGCTACGGCGCCCGCATTCACGGGCCCGCGCATGACGAATTCGGCGAGGGCTTTCACGCAGCGTTCCCGTTACGGCCCCAAACCACCTGCGGCCGCGCCGGCCGACTCAGACGTGGCCGTCGGTATACGGCAGCAGGGCCAGGTAGCGCGCGCGCTTGACGGCCGTGGACAACTGCCGCTGATAGCGGGCTTTCGTCCCGGTGATCCGGCTGGGCACGATCTTGCCGGTCTCGGTGATGTAATTCTTCAGCGTCTCGACATCCTTGTAATCGATCTCGACAACGCCTTCGGCGGTGAATCGGCAGAATTTGCGGCGGCGGAAAAACTGTGCCATTGCTCGTACTCCTCTGGAATCCGTTGAACGTCAGGCGTCGGACGCGGTCGACTCGGGCGCCTCGGAGGCGTCGGCATTCGCGGACGATTCGCCCTCGCCTTCCTCTTTGCCCTGGCGGGCGGCGCGCTTGTCGTCCCGCTTCTCTTCCTTGCGGGCGAGCGGCGACGGCTCGGTGACCGCCTCTTCGCGGGCAAGGACCATGTGGCGCAGGACGGCGTCGTTGAAACGGAACGCGCTCTCGAGTTCGTCGCGCGCTTCGGCCCCGCATTCGACGTTCATGAGCACGTAGTGCGCCTTGTGGACGCGGCTGATGGAGTACGCGAGCTGGCGGCGGCCCCAGTCTTCCTGACGATGGACCGTGCCACCGTCATTCTCGATGATCTGGCGGTATCGCTCGACCATCGCCGGAACCTGCTCGCTCTGGTCAGGGTGGACCAGGAACACGACTTCGTAATGACGCAAGGAAACCTCCTTTCGGTTTGCGAGCCCCCCGGAAACGCCCGGTGGAGCAAGGAGATACACCCCCGGGCTGGACCCGGCGGCAAGCCGCGCAGTGTAACCGCGCGTCGGGGTGCGCGCAATCGGCTCGAATGGGGAAGAGCCCGAGAACCACGAATGAACACGAAAGATTCGCCGGAAGCAAATCTTCGCGCCAGCCCCGAAGGGGGCGAGGCGCATGGACGCGCCGAGCAATGGACACGAATGCTGGCGCCGGGCGCCTACAGCTTGCAGCAGCTTCGCTGAAAGCGCGTCAGTCCTGAAACGGGGTATGAGAACCACAGATGGACGCAGATAAACACAGATAAGGTCAAAAGAAATGGCGATCAGACTGGATCGCGGGTTCACGGTCTGTGACCGGCCGCCTTTGACCTTAATCTGCTTGCATCTGTGTCCATCTGTGGTTCTTTTCCACGGTTCGGGCTGACACAGCCTCTCAGCGAAGCTCCCGCAAGACCCGATATGCGCTGCACCAGCATTCGTGTCCATCCGTGTTCATTCGTGGTCCCCGCCTTCCCGGAATCACCCCGAAGCGCTGGCGACGCTCGGCTCGCCCTCCAGGGGCTGCCATTGCAGGTTGCCGACGTAGCGGCTGGCCATGTGGCCGGCGTCGTCGAGGGCGAACAGGTGGAGCCAGCCGTTGTCGAACAGCGCGCGCACGTCGGGGTAACGATCGAGGATGTCGGTGATCGCTTCGGTCGGTGCCTCGACACAGACGGTCAGGCGCAACGGTTCGTGCACCAGGCGCTCGCCGTCGTGTACCGACTGCCACGGCAGGCCGGTGCGCAGCAGGCCGCCGTTGCCCTCGACGACGCCGATGCCGCCGGTGACGTTGTGCAGCAGCTTGTTGCCGCCGCCGAAGTGCTCCGGGATCACGGCCGAGCCGTAGTACTGCAGGCTGATCCAGCTGGCTACGACCACGGGCGCGGTCAGGATCAGTTCAAGTACACCGTAGCCCTCATCCAGGCGCCAGTCGTAGTCGTGCAGGAACGCCCTGCCCTCGAGCTGCCGGCCGGCCGTGCGGGCGCGCGGTGCCGCGATAAAGGCGTTACACCCCGCCAGGCCCCATTCGGGCCGGATCTCGGACCAGTCCCGCGCCCGGCGCCGCGGCTCGCCGCCCGCGCCGCCGCGCGGCAGCCGCAGCATCCGTTCGCTGCGTGCGACGGCACCCGCGGCGGCGAGCCAGCGGCGCACACGAGCCAGGTCATCCCCGTGTCCCTGTGTGTCGAGATCGCCATCGAAGAGCTCGACGGTATCCGTGGTCGTGTCGTGCAGGGCGGCCAGGAAGACGGTATCTTCCGGGATCTCGATGCCGCGCCCGGCGACCCCTTCGCGCACGCTCCGGTCATTCAGCAGCCCCGCCAGCAGGCGCGCGTTGACCTCGCCGGAGTAACCGCCACAGGCGCCGCACTGCAATGCGCTCGCATGGGGATTGTTGACGACCTCGGCGCCGTGGCCCGCGATGACGACCACCCGCGCGAAACCGCGCGTCAGCGACATCGCCCGCAGCACCCGCTCCGCCGCGTCGATCCGGGCCTGTTCCCCGAGTTCGGGCACGAATCGCGGTGGTGGATCGTGGCGGTGGCGGTGCCCCGGCAAGCCGACCGTGTCGCGGACCAGCTTGCCGGCGTAGACCGGGCCCATCGCCTCAACGAACGCGAATGATGATACAGCGGCCAACTTGAACCGCCCCCAGGCCCTTTTCGCCCGCGCCAGGATGCGCGCTCGCCGGTCAGAATCGAGCTGATGGTCAGGGGTCGCACAGCTGTGCACGGTCGCGTTGAGCAGAACCGGCAGTCGCGGCTCCTCGACATCGGAGGCGAAGCGCCTGTGCGCGGTCGCCACGCCGAAGAAACCGGCGAACCCGAGGGTACGGATCCGCCCGTCGATCGACTCCAGTGCCCGGCGGAACACCTCGGAGCGGACATCGATGCAGAACGCCGCCTGCAGCGCCGGGCGTTCATCGGTCGCCGCAGCCACCGCGCCACCGAGCGCCGCCGCCAGCGAGCGCTGTTCGGCGCGCTCCGCGGCGTCCTGCAGTACGGCATCGATCACATCGTCGGTCTCGGCGACGACTGGCCGCGCATGACGCTCGACACTCTCGACCCAGCCGGCGCGCAGCGCATCGCCGTACTGCTCGAACAGCGCCTCCTCCCACACCAGCCGGACCGCCAGCAGTTCCGCCGCGGTCGAGTCGGTCTCACCGCGCAGCTCGGCCTGCCAGAGGCGATAGCGCGCGTACTGCGACCAGCCGCCCAGGGTCATCAGCAGCCGGTGAAAGGCCGTTTCGAGCGCGGCCGCGGACAGCCCGAGCCGATCAACGGCCCGGGCGATCGCGCGATCCGGGGTATCCGGCGCATCGGCCACGTGGCGCGCGAATCCGCGCAACCCCTGGATCTCGGGCGTAAGGTCATGGGTGGCCTCCCAGCGCCATGCGTCGTAAACGCCCCGGTGCGCGGGCGCCACCCACAGCGCCTGACCCTCATCGAACCAGGATGCCGCCCAGGCACCGATGCGCTCGGCGATCAGGCCGGGCCAATCGATCCCTGATACGGACTGGGCGAGTTCCGCGACGGTCGCGACCGCGACCGGCCGCGGGGCGGGCGTGGACGCCGCCGCCTTCAGTGTGTCGATATTGGCCGGGCGCGACGACACCGGTGCCGCCTCGAGCGCCGCTGCGAGATCCTCATCGGTGATCCGGCCGTTCGCGATGCGCTGCTGATACCACGCCCGTGATGGCGTCGCCCGGCTCCCGCCGACGCGACGCAGCCGCGCCTGCGCCTGCCACAGCGGCTCGCCGGTCTGGCCGAGGAAGGGATTGACCGCCACGGCAGCCGACAACGGCCAGGCCGGCGGGATCCTGCGCACGGCGGAGTCCACCGCATCGACGACCGACCGGGGGGCGGTTGCGGGATGCTGCGCGTTATCGATCACTGTGGACCTCCCCTGTTCCGGAAGCCGTGCGGCTGGACCAGCCGCCGAGGAGGCGGTCGAAGACCGCGTTGGCATAGAGCCCATTGGCCAGATGCACCCGCACGCCCGCCGCGGCCGGGTGGTGTGACCAGAGAGGGAACATCGCCTGTGCCACGGCGACGGCACCGAAGCTGACCACGATCAACACCAGCAGGAACCACTCCAGCGGACCCGGCGCCGGTGTCGGCGGCAGCGTGGGAGCGGTCAGATGGGTCACGCCGGTCTGCAGCGCGAAATAGGCGACCGCGGCTGCGACCGAGTACAGCGCGGTCCGCCGGGTCAGAGCGCGCGGCGCGGCATCGGCCAGGCCCTGCGCGAGCAGATAGGCGACGCCGAGCACGAGGATGCCGCCGAGGACGATGGCCTGCGGGGACTTGTCATCGAACCCGAAGACCACGCCAACCGCCGCGTAGATCGCCAGCGCGGCGAGAAAGGCCCGGCCGACCGCGGCGCCTCTCGGCACCGCCACCGGGCCCGGCCGATGGATAGCGGCGACACGCTCGACGGCACCGCCCGAGGCGAGGAAGGCGTGCGCCTTGTACAGCGAGTGGGCGAGGATGTGCAGCAGCGCCAGCGGGAACAGGGCCAGGCCGCACTGCAGGATCATGAAGCCCATCTGGCCGATCGTGGACCAGGCCAGCGAGGTCTTCACCGCCGGCTGCGCCAGCATGACCAGACAGGCGAACAACGCGGTGAATCCACCGATCATCACGAGCACGGCCAGGATACCCGGCGCGAGCAGCATGACATCGGCGAAGCGGATCAGCAGGAAGCCCCCCGCGTTCACCACGCCGGCGTGCAACAGCGCCGATACCGGGGTCGGCGTTTCCATGACCTCGGTCAGCCAGCCATGAGTCGGGAACTGCGCGGACTTCAGCAGCGCCGCGACGGCGAGTCCGCCGGCGGCAACGACGATGACCCCGCTGCCGGCACCCGCGGCCGCCGCGGCGTTCAGCGCCGCGATGTCGCCCGTGCCGAACCACCAGAACAGCAGACCGAATGCGACCAGCACGGCGGCGTCGCCGGCGCGCGCGACAACGAACTTCTTGCGCGCACCGCGTACCGCCGCCGCGCGTTTCGGATAGAACAGGAGCAGGTGATGCAGGCACAGGCTCGTGCCGATCCAGGCGGCGGCGAAAATGACGAGGTGGCCCGCCTGCACCAGCAGCAGCACCATCGCCAGCGTTGAGCAGAGCCAGCCCGTGAAAGCGCCCTGCCCGTCCTCACCATCCAGGTAGACACGCGCGTAGCGCAACACGACCCAACCGACGAAGGCCACCAGCGCCAGCATGGATACGCTGACCCAGTCGAGGCGGACCAGCGCGATCGGCCCCAGCGGCGTGGGCAGAGCGGCCGTAACGGGACCAAGAGCGATCCGCAGCGCTACGGCACCGACTGCGGCCGCGAGCGCGACCAGGGCCGCGATCTCGGCGCGACGCAGGCAACCGCCCGGGCGACGGCCCGGTGTGCGCAACGCATCGCGCGCCGCCAACAGTAAAACCGCCGGCGCGACGAGCATGAGCAAAGCCGACTCCATAGTGACTCCCGCGGCAGAATCAGGTGCGCAATCCTAGTGTTACCGGTTCATATAAAAAAGTTTATTGTTTGCAACAAATCGTTACGCATAATGAAACGATGCGCGAGATCAATTACAGGCACCTGCACCATTTCCAGGCCGTTGCCCATGCAGGCGGCCTGAGCCGCGCGGCCGAGCGCCTGCACCTGTCACAGTCGGTCCTATCGGTGCAGATACGCAAGCTGGAGGAGCGTCTCGGGCACGCGCTGTTCGAGCGCCGTGGCCGTCGCCTCCACCTTACAGAGGCGGGCCGGATCGCGCTTGATCATGCCGATGCCATTTTCGCCGCCGGCGATGAACTGGTGGCTACGCTCGCCCAGTCCGAGGGCGTCCGGCGTGCGCTGCGCGTCGGCGCCCTGGCCACCCTGTCGCGCAACTTCCAGATCGGCTTCCTGCGCCCCGTACTCGGGCGACCCGACGTGGAGGTCATACTCCGCTCGGGCGGCGCGGGCGAACTGATGCAGGCACTCGAATCGCTGCAGCTGGACATCGTGCTGGTCAACCAGGCGCCGCCGGCCGATGCTGTCACCCCCTTCGTCACCCACCGGGTCGCGGAACAACCCCTCAGTCTGGTCGGCACCGCCGATACCGTGGACACGGGGATGGAGATCGCAGACCTGCTGCGCGGGCATGCCGTGATCCTGCCGACGCCCGAGAACAACCTCCGGGTCGCGTTCGATGCGCTGGTCGATCGGCTCGGCATACGCCCCCGGATCGCCGCGGAGATCGATGATATGGCGATGATCCGCCTGATGGCGCGTGAGGGGCTCGGTCTCGCGCTCGTCCCGGCGATCGTGATCAAGGACGAACTGGCATCGGGCATGCTCGTGGAAGCCGCCCGCGTGCCGGACCTCACGGAGACCTTCTATGCCGTAACCGTGGCGCGGCGCTTCCCGAATCCGCTGGTCCGGGAGCTTCTCGGGGCGGGCGATCCGGATCCGCTGCAGGATGCCGCCGGTAACGCACGCGGACCATAACGGTCACCGCGATATGGCCAGGGGCAACACACCAGCTGTATGCTGATTCCTGACGTTAACCGCCCGCTCCAAGACCGGGACCGGGCCCGCTCACGAGGGAGTCACGCCACTCATGGTCGACAAGCTGCTCAGCCTCAACAGGGAGTGGTCGGAGGGGATCCGCCACAACGAACCGGACTACTTCCCGCGACTGGCGGCGCTGCAGCGCCCCGAATATTTCTGGATCGGCTGCGCCGACAGCCGCGTGCCGGCCAACGTCATCGTGGGGCTGGACCCGGGTGAGGTCTTCGTCCATCGCAACGTCGCCAACGTCGTCCATTCCTCAGACATGAGCATGCTGAGCGCGCTCGAGTACGCCGTCGACGTGCTCGGCATCGACAAGATCATTGTCTGCGGGCATTACGGCTGCGGCGGCGTGAAGGCGGCCACCGAGGACGAACTGCACGGCCTGGCCGACCACTGGCTGGAACCGATCCGCCGGCTCACCCGCAGCCACGCGCCGCAACTCGATGCCATCCCGGACGAAGAGACTCGGCGCGACCGGCTATCGGAACTCAACGTACGCAGCGGTGTGCTGCGGATCGCGGATACGCCGATCATGCGGCGCGCCTGGGCGGCCGGTCGTCAGACCCTGATCCATGGCCTGATCTACCGGCTCAAGGATGGGCTCCTGCACGACCTCGATTGCACCGTCGAGCCCCCCGGCCCGGATCACCCGCCGCCGGACGACTGATCCACCTGCGCCGCTCCGCGCTGGCGCAACGCCTCGAACAGGCACACGCCCGTGGCCACGGATACGTTGAGGCTGTCGGTGCGGCCCACCAGCGGGATACGGACCGTCATATCGCAGCGCTGGCGCACGCCGGGCCGCATGCCCTTCTCCTCGCTGCCGAGTACGAGGACCACCGGTACACGCAGATCGGCGCTCCAAAGCGTCTGCGGCGCGTCGCCGGCGGTCCCGACGACCCACAGACCCAGCTCGCGCAGATCGCCGAGGGTGCGGGCGAGGTTATTGACCGCGGCCACGGGCAGCCACTGGGCCGCGCCGGCCGCCGTGCGTTCGACGGTCGGTGTCAGGCGCGCCGCACCGTCACGCGGCACAATCAGCGCATCGGCCCCAGCCGCCTCCGCCGAACGGATACAGGCACCGAGATTGTGCGGGTCCTGCACACCGTCCAGGGCGACGATCAACGCGTGGTGACTCACCCCCTGGAGGTGGGCGATCAGCGCCGACTCGTCCAGCGTGTCGCCATCCACCACCTCGGCGGCCACGCCCTGGTGGCGGACCTCGGGGAGATGCCGGCCCAGCGCCTTTGCCGTGACCCGCTCGACCGCGATACCGGCCGCCTCGGCCTGTTCGACCAGCGTGCGCAGGCGGCGGTCATCGCGCTTGCGGTCGACCCATACGCGCCGCACGCGGCCGGCGCCCTGGCTGACCGCGGCGTGGACCGGATTGATACCCCCGATCCAGCGCCCGCGGCCGCTCATGCCAGCCCCACGCGCGGCGCAGCGGCATCAATCACCGCCCTTGCCCTCGGCCCCGCCGGCGGCGGCCGACTTTCTGCGGGAGCGGCGCCGGCCGCTGCTCTTCTTCTTGCTGCTCGCCTTCTTCTTGCTGGCCGCCTTTTTCTTCGACGAACTGTTCCGGTCCGACCGTCCCCGGCCGCCTTCCCGAGCCGGTTTGCGCGTGCCGGTGCCGGCACCGTCCGCGTCGCCGGCCGGATCGAAATCGATCTTGCGCTCGTCGATGTCGACCCGCGTGACGCGCACGCGCATCGGATCGCCGGGGCGATACACCCGGCCCGAGCGCTCGCCGGTGAGGCTGTGGCCGGCCGGATCGAAGTGATAATAGTCCTTCGGCAGCGAGGTGACGTGCACCAGCCCCTCGGCGTACATCGAGTTCAGAACCACGAAGACGCCGAACGAGGTAACGCCGGTGATCAGGCCGTCGAACTCGGTACCGACATGCTCCTGCATGTACTGGCACTTGAGCACCGCCTCGACATCACGCGTGGCTTCGTCGGCGCGGCGCTCGGTGAGCGAGCAGTGGTCACCGAAGCGCACCATGTCCTCATGCTCGTAGCTGTAATTGCGCGGCTTGCCGCCGTTGAGCCGATGCTTGATCGCGCGGTGCACGAGCAGGTCCGGGTAGCGGCGGATGGGGGACGTGAAATGCGCGTATTCATCAAGGCCGAGACCGAAATGGCCGGTGCAGTCGGGCTGATACACCGCCCGCTGCATCGAGCGCAGCATGACGGTCTGGATCAGATAGGCATCCGGGCGGTTGGCCGCCTCCTCCAGTACGCGCGAGAAATCCTTCGCACTGGGCTCACTGCCGCCGCCCAGGCGCAGACCGCGCTCGGCGAGGAAGGTCCGCAGTTCATCGACCTGGTCGCCCTCGGGACCGTTATGCACGCGATAGAGCGCGGGCATCTTGTGCTTGCGCAGATAACGGGCGGCGGCGACGTTCGCGGTCACCATGCACTCCTCGATGATCCGATGGGCATCGTTGCGTTCCACCGGCTCGATCGAGTCGATGCGGCCATCGTCATCGAACTGGATCTCGGTCTCGGTCGAGTCGAACTCGATCGCACCACGCCGCCGGCGCGCCTGAAGCAGGACGTTGAAGAGCCCCTTCAGGTTTTCTAGATGGGGAACCACTTTCGAGAAGCGCCTGCGCGTGTCCTCGTCGCCGCGCAGCAGGATGTTCGCGACGTCATCGTACGTCAGCCTCGCGTGGCTGCGCATGACGCCCTCGACGAAACGGATGCGCTCGACCGTACCGTCCCTGCCGATGCGCAGATCGGCCGCAAGGCACAGCCGATCCACTTCCGGATTGATCGAGCACAGGCCATTGGACAGCTTCTCCGGAAGCATCGGGACGACCCGGTTCGGGAAGTACACCGAGGTGCCGCGGCGCTGCGCCTCGGCATCGAGCTCGGTGCCCTCGCGGACGTACGCACCGACATCCGCGATGGCGACGACCAGGCGCCAGCCATTCCACTTCGATTCGCAGTAGACCGCGTCGTCGAAATCCTTCGAGTCGGCCCCGTCGATGGTCACCAGCGGCAGCTTCCGCAGGTCTTTGCGCTTATTCTTGTCGGCATCCGCGACCTCGTCTTCGATGGCCGCGGTCTCGCGCTCGACGGCCTCCGGCCAGTCGCACGGGATCCCGTGCGAGTTGATCGCGACATCAACCTCCATGCCCGCCGCCATCCGATCGCCGAGGATGCTGGTGATGCGCCCGACCGGCTGCCGGCGGTAGGTCGGCTGGTCGGTGATCTCGGCGACGGCGATCTGGCCGTCGCGCGCGCCTTCCAGTTTGTCATTCGGGATCAGGACGTCCTGGACAATCCGCTTGTTGTCGGGCACGAGTACGGTGACGCCACTCTCGACCACCAGCCGCCCGACAACCGTGGAGTTGGCACGCTCCAGAATCTCGGCGATCGCGCCCTCGCGCCGCCCGCGCCGGTCGACTCCGGTGAGCCGGGCGACGATCCGGTCCCCATGCATCAGCGCGCGCATTTCGCGCTGGTTCATATACAGATCGCCACCGCCCTCGTCCGGCACCAGGAACCCGAAGCCGTCCGGGTGCGCGATAATCCGCCCGCGGACGAGATTCTCCGAATCGACCGGCAGGTAGCCCTCGCGGCGGTTCAGCAGCAGCTGGCCGTCGCGCACCATCGCCTTCAGGCGACGCCGCAGTGCCTCGAGGTCGTCCTCGTGGGTCAGTTCGAGGGCTGCAGCGACCTCGTCATAAGACATCGGCTCGGCCGCGTCGTGCAGCAGGCGCAGGAGGGCGTCGCGGCTCGCGATCGGGCGGGCGTAGCGGGCGGCTTCACGCTCCGCGTTCGGGTCCTTCGGGGTTTTGCGCTTTTGGCGGGACGCCATGGATGGACTCGCTCCGTTGTTTGATCGTTGTCGTTGACAGGCGGCGTTACGCCTTGTAGATTTTCGCGCTCGCCGGGTTGGCCCGGCGGGCCCACCACCATGCCGAGGTGGCGGAATTGGTAGACGCGCTAGCTTCAGGTGCTAGTGGGGGAAACCCCGTGGAGGTTCAAGTCCTCTCCTCGGCACCATTTTTCCTGTCGCATCCCTATCCGTTATAGACGTGCGGTCGACGGTATTCCGGCGATAATCAGCAATCGTCGCAGTCCTCAGTGCGAGAACGGGTGTCGCATAATGATGTTCTCGTCGCGGTCGGCTCCCGTCGAGATCATGTCGATGGGGACCTCGACCAGTTCCTCGATCCGGCGGAGATAGGCGCGGGCGTTATCCGGCAGATCGTCGAGATCGCGACAGCCCACCGTAGAGGCCTGCCAGCCAGGCATTTCGACGTAATCCGGCTCGCAGCATGACAGCGAATCCGCGCCCACGGGGATATCGCGCAGCAGTTCGCCGTCGACGCGATACCCCGTGCAGATCTTCAGGGTCGGCAGGCCATCCAGCACGTCGAGCTTCGTCAGGCAAAGCCCGGACAGACTGTTGACCTCTGCCGCGCGCCGCATGGCGACCGCATCGAACCACCCGCACCGCCGCGGGCGCCCGGTGGTCGCGCCGAACTCGTTGCCCTGCCGGGCCAGGTAGGCGCCGGTCTCGTCCTGCAGTTCCGTCGGGAATGGCCCGCCGCCCACGCGCGTGGTGTACGCCTTGGTGATCCCCAGTACGTAGTCGAGATGCAGGGGGCCTACCCCGCTGCCGCTCGATACGCCGCCGGCCGTCGTGTTCGACGAGGTCACGAACGGGTAGGTGCCGTGGTCAATATCGAGCAGCGCGCCCTGCGCGCCCTCGAACATGATGCTGCCCCCGGCGCGGCGGATATCCCGCAGGCGCGTCGGCACGTCGGTGATCAGGGGCCGCAGTCGGTCGGCATAGGACATCGCCTGGTCGAGCGTCTCGCGGAAATCCACCGGCTCGAGGCCGAAGTAGTGCTGCAGCGAGAAATTGTGGAAGTCGAGCAGCGCCTCCAGCTTGGCGGCGAATCGCTCTGGCTGGAACAGATCGTTCACGCGCAGGCCCTGGCGCGACACCTTGTCCTCATACGCGGGGCCGATCCCCCGTCCGGTCGTGCCGATGGCGCCGGCGCCGCGGCGGGTCTCGCGCGCGCGATCAAGGGCGACGTGCACGGGCAGGATGAGCGGACAGGCCTCGCTGATCCGCAGACGCTCGCAGGGATTCGCCCCGGCTTCCTCGAGCATCGCGATCTCCTCGAACAGGGCCTCCGGGGAGAGCACGACACCGTTGCCGATCAGGCACTCCACGCCCTCGTGCAGGATCCCGGACGGGATCAGGTGCAGAACGGTCTTGACGCCATCGATGACCAGCGTGTGGCCGGCATTGTGCCCCCCCTGGAAGCGGACCACGGCATCGGCCTCCGGCGTCAGCAGATCGACGACCTTGCCCTTGCCCTCATCGCCCCACTGGGCCCCCAGAACGACTACGCTGCGCCCCATGTTCAGAGTTCTTCCACGGTCCAGTTGCCCTCACGCCGCACCAGTTGCCGGTCGCAGCCCAGTTCGCCCGGGCCGCCTTCCTGGCCCGGCAGCATCGCGATCACCCGTTCACCCGCCGAGCGCAGTTCCCGGACGCGGGCGGTCAGCGCCGGGTCTTCCTGGGCGGGCGCCGCGATCGGCCCCGGGGCCGCCGGCAGCGCCTGCGATCCCAGCGCGACCAGGCGCCGCAGGTCCGTGCTGAACCCGGTGGCCGGACGCGCCCGACCGAACGCCTCGCCGATGCCGTCATAGCGGCCCCCGCGGGCGAGCTCTTCGCCCTCGCCGGGCACGAAGACCGCAAAGACGACGCCGGTGTGATAGTGATAGCCGCGCAGTTCGGCGAGATCGAAATGCAGGTGCAGTTCCGGATGGCGTTCCGCCAGGCGCTCACCGATGCCATCCAGGTAATCGATCGCCGCGAGGACATCCGGACCCGCCGCCGCCAGCGCCTCGCGGGCCCGCCCGAGCACGGAGCGATCGCCGTGCAGATCGATCAGGCTGCGCCACATCGCGTCTGAGCTTGTGTCGAGACCCAGACCGTCGATATACGCATCGAGTTCCGGCGTGCTCTTGCGCTGCAGCATCTCGAACAGCGCCGCCTCATCCGCCTCACCGATCCCCGTTTTCACGGCCAGTCCGCGGACGATCCCGACATGCCCGAGATCGAGACACAGCGGACCCGACACACGGGCCTCATCGAGCGTCGTCAACAGGAGTTCGACCACCTCGACATCGGCTTCAACGCCGCCATGGCCATAGAGCTCCGCCCCCACCTGCAGGGGACTGCGACTGCCGCCGAACGGACCCGGCCGGGTGTGGACAACCGACCCCACGTAGCACAGCCGCGTGGGAACCGGCCGCGTCAGCCGGTGGGCGTCCACACGCGCGACCTGCGGCGTCATATCCGCGCGCACCCCCATCATCCGCCCGGAGCGCTGATCGACGAGCTTGAAGGTATCGAGTTCGAGATCGTGGCCGGTCCCGGTCAGCAGCGAATCGAGATATTCGATCAGCGGCGGGATGACCAGTTCGTATCCCCAGCGCGAATAGATATCAAGCACCCGCCGGCGCAGGCGCTCAAGGCGCGCCGCCGATTCCGGCAATGCCTCCTCGATGCCTTCGGGCAGCAGCCAGCGCATGCCGGGGCCGTGCCGTGTACCGGGTGCATTCGTATTCATCGGATAAAATACAGCAGAACCAGACCGATCATCATGCTGACCGCCCCCACCATCCGCAGGGAACGATCGGGCATAGCGGCCATCGTCGCCAGCGTGCGCCGCAGCGACGAGGGCGCCAGGAAGGGCATCACCCCCTCGATCACGAGCACAAGGGCGATCGCGACGCCAAGATCACCCCACGCCAGTTCCATGCGTCAGACCCCATCGGGGTCGACCGTGTGGTCGGCCCCGATCGGCATGGAAGCGACCGGCGTCACTCGTCCTCGTCCCCGTCCTCTTCTTCACTGCGGCCACTGGAGTTGCCGAAGTAGTCGAAGAACTCGGAATCGGGTTCGAGCACCAGCGAGTCACGCCCGCCCTTGAACGATTCCTCGTACGCCAGGAGGCTGCGGTAAAACGAGTAGAACTCGGCGTCTTCACGATAGGCCTTGGCGTAGGTATTGGCCGCGGTCGCGTCGCCTTCACCACGGATACCCTGGGCCTCGCGATATGCCTCGGCGGCGATCTCCTCGACCTCGCGGTTCGCTTCGGCGCGGATCCGCTGCGCCTCCTCGCGCCCCTCGGCGCGGAACCGCTGGGCCACCGCCTCGCGTTCCTTCGTCATCCGGTCATAGACCGAAGCCAGGACGCTCTGGGGCAGCTCCACTTTCTTGATGCGCACATCGACGACATTGATACCGAGATCCTTCGACTTCTCGTCGACGATCTTCCGCACGGCATTCATGATCTCATTGCGTTCGCCCGAGACCACTTCGACGATTTCCCTCTTGCCGAACTCGTCCTTGAGCTGATTCTCGACGAACTGCTGCAGACGTCCGCGCGCCCGCTGTTCATCGCCACCCGTGGACTTGAAGAACTGCACCGTATCGACGATCTCCCATTTCACGAATGCATCGACGATCAGGTTCTTCTGCTCGGCGGTCAGGTAACGGTCTGGCGAGGAATCCATGGTCAGGATCCGATCGTCGAATTTGTAGACCCGCTGATAGAACGGGATCTTGAAGTGGATGCCCGGCTCGTAATCGGCGTTGACCACCTCACCCAGTTCCAGCTTGATCGCCCGCTCGGTCACGCGAACCGTAAAGGTCGACGCGACGACCACCACGATCAGGATCGCGAGCGCGGTGACAAATGCGTAGAAGCGATTCATCAGTTCGACTCCCGCGACCGGTCGGGCCGGTTGCCCCGTGACGAATCACCGTCGGACCCGGCGGCACCACTCATCGGCGTCGACGGCAGACCGACCCTGTTACCACCGCTGGACTGCCCCGCTGGCTGATTCGCCATGCGGTCGAGTGGCAGGTAAATCATGTTGCGGCCCTCTCCTTCACGATCAACCAACACCTTGCCGGTGCTGCCGAGAACGCGCTCCATTGTGTCCATGTAGAGGCGTTTGCGCGTAACCTCGGGGGCCTGCTGGTATTCGGTCAGGAGCGCACTGAACCGCGAGACATCGCCCTCCGCGGACTCGACCACGCGGGTCCGGTAGGCGCGCGCCTCCTCGACCGTCTGCGCCGCCTGACCGCGAGCCTCCGGAATGATTCGGTTGCGCACCGCATCCGCCTCGTTGATAAACCGCTGCTGATCCTCACGCGCCGTGATGGCATCCTCGAAGGCGGGCTGGACGGGTTCCGGCGGCTGCGCATTACGCAGGTTGACCGCCTGAATATTGAGGCCGGTCACGTACTCGTCGGCGATCCCCTGCGCCAGCTCGTGCACACGGTTGGCTACCTCGCCGCGGCCCTCGGTGATGATGAAGTCCATGCGGTTCTTGCCGACGACCTCTCGCACTACGCTCTCGATCACCTGGTGCAGCGTCTCCTCCGGGGAACGGACCTCGAAAATGAAGCCGGTCGCGTTCTTGACATCGTACTGCACCGACATATCGACCACGACCACGTTCTCGTCACGCGTCAGCATGCCCTGCTGCTGGAGCGTCAGCGAGCGGTTCTGGGCGACATTGACGGTATCGACGGACTCGATGGGGTACGGCAAATGCCAGTGCGGCCCAGGACCGACCTCGGTCACGAAGGCACCGAAGCGGGTTACGATACCGCGCTCCGCCGCCTGAATGATGTAGAAGCCGGACGCAAGCCAGCCGACGATCACGAGGCCGAGGACCGCCCACGCGATTCTCGGATTGATATTCGGGACACCGCTGCCGCCACCGCTGCTGCCGGACCCGCCGCCGCTGTTGCCGGCGCCAAACAGTCCGCTCAGGCGATTCTTGACTTTGCGCAGTGCTTCGTCGAGATCCGGCGGACCGCCGTCACCGCCACTACCGCGATTTCCCCATGGGTCGCGGTTACCGCCACCGCCGGGCTCATTCCAGGCCATTATTTACTGCTCCCGTAAAGCGAGAGTGGATCGATCATTGCAAGGGAAACACGCCAGTGCGGGAATCCGCGAGGTGCGGGAATCGGCACGGCCGAACATAACGACCAGCCCAACCGCCGGTATTCTATTGACCTCATCCGCCCCCCGCAACTCGATCGGTTGAAAACAACAGTCGATCGGTCGCGATCGACTCGGCCGCGGCGATCCGCTCCCAGTCCGTACGGTCGATCGCGACCTCCAGCCAGATGGAGCCGTCCTGCTCCGGGCGTTCCGTCACGATAGCCCCTTCGGCGTACAGGCGGGCGCGGAGTCGCCCCTGGTCGGGCTGAATCTGCAGCCATCCATGCAGCTGCTCGCCGCTGAGCCGTTCCGCGACCGCTTCGAGCAGCCGCTCGACGCCCTCCCCAGTATGCGCCGACACGCGCACCCGGATGGGCTGGCCAGCGGCATCGCGTTCGATCGCCGGACCGTTGCCCTGCGCCAGATCGATTTTGTTGTACACCTCGAGAATCGGGACGTCCGCCGCGCCGATCTCCGCGAGTACCTGCTCCACATCGGCAACCCGGCGCTCACGGGTCTCATCGGCCGCATCGACGACATGCAGCAGCAGACTCGCGTCCCGGGTCTCTTCGAGTGTCGAGCGAAACGCCTCCACGAGTTCGTGCGGCAGTTCACGGATGAATCCCACCGTGTCGGCGAGCACGGCGGGGTGACCGAACGGCAGCGCCAGTTTGCGCAACGTCGGATCGAGCGTGGCGAAGAGGCTGTCGGCGACATGGGCATCGGGCTCGGCCAGGCGCCGGAACAGTGTCGACTTGCCGGCGTTGGTGTAGCCGACCAGCGCGATCTGTGGCGATTCCGCTGCCTGGCGGGCCTGCCGACCCTGTTCGCGCTGACGATGCACCCGCTCCAGACGCTTGCGGATCTGCTTGATCCGCCCGTTGATCAGCCGGCGGTCCATCTCCAGCTGTGTCTCGCCCGGACCGCGCAGACCGATACCGCCTTTCTGGCGCTCGAGATGGGTCCAGCCGCGCACGAGGCGCGTCGACAGGTGGGTCAGCTGAGCGAGCTCCACCTGCAGCTTGCCGGCGAACGACCGCGCGCGCTGGGCAAAGATGTCGAGGATCAGACCCGTACGATCGAGCACGCGACAGCCGAGCGCACCCTCCAGGTTGCGCTCCTGTCCCGGCGACAGGGCATGATCCACGAGCACGAGGTCCGCCTCACGGGCCTCTAGATACTCCCGGATTTCCTCGGCCTTGCCGGTACCGACGAAGAATTTTGGATCCGGCTTCATCCGGCTGCCGACGATCTCGCCAACGACATTGGCACCGCTGGCGAGTGCCAGTTCCCGGAACTCCTGTACCGCCTCCTCGGACCACGTCCGGCCAATACCGATATGGACCACTATGGCCCGTTCGGTTTCGCTGCGGGGTCGCTCAAACAACGTGCGATGTCAGCCTTCGGCCGGGAGCCTCCCCGAAGGCCGATCAGCCCTCCGCCTCGCCTTCGTCGCTGGCAGCGTCCAGACGCACCGCACGCGAGGGCACGATCGTCGAGATCGCGTGCTTGTAGACGAGCTGGCTGACCGAGTTCTTGAGCAGCACCACGAACTGGTCGAATGACTCGACCTGGCCCTGCAATTTGATCCCGTTCACCAGAAAAATCGAAACCGGGATCCGTTCCTTCCGGAGTTGATTGAGGAAGGGTTCTTGTAATGACTGCCCTTTTGCCATGAAGCGACTCTCCGCTGGAAGCGTGACGCGTTTACCGGCAATCGGCCAGGTATCGTGCAGGTCCGCCGAGCGGACCGGGCGCGATTGCGATAAATCGATCGGGGACACAATGCCGCCGCCACTGGCACAGCGACGAAGGTGGCTCCCCGTGTTCATTCTAGCTGGCCGGGCACGGATAAACTACGCGCGCAACCGAATCTCCCGACCTCTGATGGATGTGGGGGAGATCGGGCGCGGATTCAAGTCGCGGATACGCGTATACCCAAAAATCCGCTGTCGGGGCCAGCGGCGTCTGCGTTTCGCCGTCAGGTATTGTCCGCGCGCAGCCGCTCGCGCGCGATGGCTATATTACGCCGCGTGCCATCGAGCCAGGGGTTGAGCTCCAGCGCCCGCTCGAACGACTCGATCGCCGCGCGGTATTGCTCGAGCTCCATGTACACCAGACCGAGGCCGGCAAGGGCGCCGAAATGGCGCGGCTCCAGCGCGAGCGCGCGGCCGATGTCGGCGGCGGCAGCCGTGTAGCGCTCGCGCAGATAACGCACCGTCGCCCGCTTGTTCCAGGCCTCGGCATACCCCGGTTCGGCCTCGATCACCGCGCTGAAATGACGCTCCGCGGCGCCATGCCGGTCGGATCGCAGGGCGACGATGCCCTGCTCCATGGCGGCAGCGAGTTTCGGATCGTCGATCTCCCGCCACAGCCGCCATATCCGATTGGTAACGCGCTCGCCTTCGGCCCGGTGGTCGAGCGTATTCAGGCGATCGAAAAGCGCGTCGAGCGCCGGCTCATCCTGGTCGGCCCACCCGCTGGACGGGGCCAATCCGATCAAGGCCGCAAGGAGGAACAAGCCGGGACCAAACCGCAAGCGCCGTGCACCGACCCACTCGAGTCGCGCATTCATGGCTCGCCCCCATCCTCGGCCGCTCCGCTGATCCGCAGTCGCGCGCGAAGGCGTCGCCAGACGGTCCGATCGACCGAGTCGCGCGCGAGTGGGATCCGGAGGGTGCGGTCGGGGCCACGCAGTACGAGCAGGATCAACCAGGGGCTGGACCAGGTGGAGCGGTCAAGCACCCATGCCGGGCCCTCGGGATCACCAAGCCGCCAATCGCCCCGCCCCTGCCACCACAGCTGCAGTCCGGGCTCCAGACGCTTGCGATCCCACCGGCACCCGACGACCGCGAGCGGCACCGCCGCGACGGCTATCGGATGATTCAGGGCGAGCATCACGCCCAGTCCGCCCGCGAGCCAGGCGCCCACCACCGCGAACGCGAGCCCGCGTGAGGGCCCGCGTTCAAAGGCCAGCGTCGCTTCGAATACGCTGGACGGCACAATCGATCTCCGGATCGTCCGTGTCAGCACGGCCGGTCAGCAGGGCGTAGATCTCGGGATCCTGGCGTTCGAGCAGGCGCGCAAACCCGCGCTGCCCCGCCTCATCCAGCGCCGGATAGCCGCGATCGAGGAAGCGGGAAAGCAGCACGTCGAGCTCCTTCATACCCCGCCGGCAAAGCCAGCGCAGACGAGACGTCCCGTTCATCGTGCGGCATCTCCATGCTCGCCGAATGCGCGCCGGCCCTCTGCCCTCAGCCGCGGCGCTCGACCAGCAGCTTCTTCACCTCACCAATCGCCTTCGCCGGATTGAGCCCCTTCGGACACGAGTCCGCGCAGTTCATGATGGTGTGGCAGCGGTAGAGCTTGAACGGATCGTTGAGGGCATCGAGGCGCTCACCGGTCGCCTCGTCACGGGAATCCGCGATCCAGCGATAGGCGTTCAGCAGCGTGGCCGGCCCCAGGTATTTCTCCGGATTCCACCAGTAGCTTGGGCAGGCCGTAGAGCAGCAGGCGCAGAGGATGCACTCGTACAGCCCGTCGAGCTTCTCGCGCTCCTCCTTTGACTGCAGCCGTTCACGATCCGGCGGCGTCGGTGACTGCGTCTTGATCCACGGCTCGACGGATGCGTGCTGCGCATAGAAATGCGTCATATCCGGCACGAGATCCTTGTGGACCTCCATGTGCGGCAGCGGATAGATGTTGACGTCGCCCTTGTAGTCCTCGATCGCGCTGATGCAGGCGAGCGTATTACGCCCGTTCACGTTCATCGAGCAGGAGCCGCAGATCCCCTCGCGACAGGAGCGCCGGAAGGTGAGTGTCGGATCGACCTCGTTCTTGATGTGGATGATGGCGTCGAGCACCATCGGCCCCGTGCGATCGAGATCGATCTCGAATGTGTCGATGCGCGGGTTGTCGTCCGTATCCGGGTCCCATCGGTAGATCCGGAATTTCCGCGTGCGCGACGCACCTTCCGGTGCCGGGAACGTCCTGCCCATCTCGATTTTGCTGTTCGCGGGAAGCGTGAACTGCGCCATCGTGCATGCCCCTTGAGTGGTCGATCGGCCGCTGGCCATACGCCAGCCGACCGGTTGCCGATCGTTCAGTAAACGCGCTGCTTCGGCGGGATGGTCTCCACCTCGTCGGTCAGCGTGTACATGTGGACCGGTCGATAATCGATTCGTGTGCCGCCGTTTTCAGGATCCATCCAGCACAGCGTGTGCTTCATCCAGGTGTCGTCATCGCGCTCGGCATAGTCTTCACGGGCGTGGCCACCCCGAGTCTCTTTGCGGTTGAGCGCGGAATCCACGGTCGTCACGGCACAGCCGAGCAGGTTCTCCAGTTCCAGCGTCTCGACCAGGTCGGTATTCCAGATCAGCGAGCGGTCGGCCACCCGCACATCCGCGAATCCGCGATAGATCTCATTCATCTTCTCACTGCCCTCGGCGAGCAGTTCCTCGGTGCGGAACACCGCGGCATTCGCCTGCATCGTCGCCTGCATGCGGTCGCGCAGCTCCGCGGTGGAGGTGCCGCCATCGGCGTGGCGCAGGCGATCGAAACGCTCGATGATCCAGTCGCTGGAACCCTCCCGCAGCGGGCGCTGTGTGGCGCCCGGCTCGATCAGTTCGGCGGCGCGGATCGCCGCGGCGCGTCCGAAGACGACGATATCCAACAGCGAGTTGGACCCGAGCCGGTTAGCGCCGTGCACCGAGACGCAGGCCGCCTCGCCGATCGCCATCAGGCCGGGCACAACCGCGTCGGGATCATCATCGGTAAGCGTCACGACCTCGCCCCGATAGTTCGTCTGGATCCCGCCCATGTTGTAGTGCACGGTCGGGATCACGGGGATCGGCTCCTTCGTGACATCGACCCCGGCGAAGATGCGCGCCGATTCGGCGATGCCCGGCAGGCGCTCGTTGATCACCTCCGGACCGAGGTGCTGGAGATTCAGGTGGATATGGTCGCTGTTCGCGCCCACACCCCGGCCTTCGCGGATCTCGATCGTCATCGCACGACTAACGACGTCACGTGATGCGAGATCCTTCGCGTTGGGCGCATAGCGCTCCATGAAACGCTCACCCTCGGAATTGGTCAGATAGCCGCCCTCGCCGCGCACACCCTCGGTGATCAGGCAGCCCGCGCCGTAAATGCCGGTCGGGTGGAACTGGACGAATTCCATGTCCTGCAGCGGCAGGCCGGCCCGCAGCACCATGCCGTTGCCGTCACCGGTGCAGGTATGGGCCGACGTGCAGGAGAAGTACGAGCGACCGTAGCCACCGGTCGCCAGCACGACCTGCTGGGCCCGGAACCGGTGCAGCGTGCCGGTCGCCAGTTCCCACGCGACGACGCCGCGGCACTCGCCGTCCTCCATGATCAGATCGAGCGCGAAGTACTCGATGAAGAACTCCGCCTTCTCCGCCAGCGAGACCTGATAGAGCGTATGCAGGATCGCGTGCCCGGTGCGGTCGGCGGCCGCGCAGGTGCGCTGGGCGGTGCCCTTGCCGAAATGGGTGGTCATGCCACCGAACGGCCGCTGATAGATCGTACCTTCGTCGGTCCGTGAGAACGGTACGCCGGAATGCTCCAGCTCGATCACGGCCGGCACCGCCTCCCGGCACATGTACTCGATCGCGTCCTGGTCACCCAGCCAGTCGGATCCCTTGACGGTGTCGTACATGTGCCACTGCCAACTGTCCTCGCCCATGTTGCCGAGCGCGGCGGACATGCCGCCCTGTGCCGCAACGGTATGGCTGCGGGTCGGGAAAACCTTGGTGACGCAGGCTGTGCTGAGCCCTTTCTCGGCCATGCCGAGCGTCGCGCGCAGGCCGGCGCCGCCGGCGCCCACGACGACGACATCGTAGGTGTGATCGACGATGGTGTAGTCGGCGGTCATGCAGTCAGACTCCCAGGGCGATTCGGAGCACGGCGAGGATGCCGGCAAGGGCCAGGATCACGGCGGCGAACTGCACCAGCAGGAGCACCATGATCTTCTTCCATTCCGTGGCGATGTAATCCTCGATGACGACCTGCAGGCCGAGTACGCCGTGCCAGATACCGACCGCCAGCACGAGGATCATCAGGCCCGCGTTGACCGGATGCGCCAGCCAGCCCACTACCGTGTAGTAGTCGGCCGTGCCCAGCAGGGCCACGGAGAAACCGAACCACAGCAGCAGCGGGACCAGGGCGATCGCGGTCAGGCGCTGCTTCCACCAGTGATCGACGCCTTCCTTCGCTGAACCCAGCCCGCGCGCGGCGGAGAGCGGTGTGCGCAGACCCATGTCATCAACCTCCGGAAACCGAATACGCGACTGCCCAGGTCGCGAGCGTAAGGACAACCGCCACCGCGATAATCGCCTGCGAGGACCGGCGTGCCGTCTCGAGTTCATAACCGTAGCCGGCATCCCAGAACAGGTGCCGCACACCGGCGGACATGTGGTAGTACAGTGCAAGGGTGAAGCCGAACAGGACGATCTGCCCGAGCCAGTTCGCCCCCAACGCGTACATCGCGCCGAAGGCCTGGGAACCGGAAGCGGCCGCGACCAGCATCGCCACGACGACCACAGCGCCGAGCGCGAGGATCACGCCCGTAATCCGGTGCGTGATGGAGAGGATGGCATTGAGCGGCAGGCGGTAGATCTGCAGATGTGGCGACAGCGGTTTTGCGCGTCCGGCCATTTCAACTCCCCCTCGAATACAAAGCCCCGGTCACCGTCGGCATGATACGCGGTCACATGGGCGACTTTTCAGAAATCCGTACAGCGTCCGTTGCGCTCCCAGTCACCGTACCGGGTCGGTTCCGGCCCCTTCGGACCACCGCTCTCCCCGGTCTTCGGTCCGGTATTGGACTCCTCTTCCACAGCCGTTCGACGATCCGAATCGTCGCCCGACTCGCGCACAACACTTTCGGCGGGTTTGCGGTTATCGGATTCGGTCACTGCGCACGCCCCCAGGTGAGTAGAGTGGATATTGTTTACGTTCACACCGTCTTTGTCAAAACACTACGCCTTACATGCGCCCACTAGCAGCACGATACCCTGGATAATTCGGCAATGGCCGAATATCCTGTTTTGTTGAAGCTATCAGGACCGGCGATTCGTCCACTGCAGGCGTTTCGGCGTACCATGAGCACGGCAGGACAGGATGTGTAGTCTACCTTGGATTCGCTACCGTTCACCCCCATCCATTCGTGACCCAGCCGTATCGACGCGGCACCCGAACAGATTCAGGAGTGCAGTGATGTCCGCGACGGTCTCCACCACCCTCCCCGGCAACGACCCCCGGGCCGAACGTGATCCGGCCGACCCGACCATGGCGACCACGGATGGCAGTATCCGCTGCCGGCTCGACGACCGGGGCATGCTGTCGTTCGAGGGCAGTGATGCCGCGAAATTCCTGCACAGTCAACTGAGCACGGATGTGCTTGAACTCGCCGCCGGTGAATCGCGCTTGACATCGTATTCCGACGCGCGGGGCCGGCTGCTGCTGGTCGGCCGCCTGTACGCGGAAACCGATCGCTTCCTGCTGGAGATGCCGCGTGATCGGCTCGAGCCGGTACGCCAACAACTCGCCAAATACGTGCTGCGCGCCGATGTCCGCATCGAGGACTTTTCGGGTAGGCTCACACGCTGCGCCGCCGCCGGGCACAGCGCGGCTGTCGCCCTGGGCGCCGCGGTCGACGCCCTGCCGGCCGAGCCGGGTCAATCGGTGCTCGCGGATGCCGGCGCCCGCATCGTTCGCCTCGCCGGCCCGCGGCCGCGCTGGCAGATCCACGGCGGCCCCAAAGCGGTGGAGGCCCTCTGGGACCGGCTCGCCGGTCATACCGTTGAGGTGGACAGCGCCCAGTGGCGCCTGCTGGATATCGAGGCCGGCATCCCGACCGTCCGCGAGGCCACAGCCGGTCATTTCGTCGCCCAGATGCTCAATCTCGACCGCCTCGGTGCGATCGACTTCCGCAAGGGCTGTTACCCCGGTCAGGAGGTGATCGCACGCGCGCACTATCTCGGTCGCGTCAAGCGCCGCATGCAGCTGCTCCATCTGTCCGCCGCTACGGAGGCCCCCGCACCGGGCACGCCGGTCGAGCAGGATGGGAAAAAGGCAGGTGAAGTCGTCGATGGGGCGAGCTTGTCCGCGGATGGGGCGCTTGTGCTGGCTGTTATCCATATCGAGGCGGGCGACCCGCTGGTGATCGACAACCAGCCGGCGGAACGGCGCCCGCTGCCGTACAGCATCGAAGACGAGGCCGCCTGAGTTGAAACGGGTCTACAGCGCGGAAAACGCGTTCGACGCCCAGATCATCCGCGACCACCTGGAACACCACGGCATCGCGGCGGCCGTGCACGGCAACATGCTGACCGGGGCGATCGGTGAACTGCCAATGGACACCCGCCCGAGCGTATGGATCGAGGACCCGGACCTCTATGAGCGGGCGCGCGATTTGATCGGCCGATTCGAAAACGCCCGCGCGGACGGCAAGCAATGGACATGTCGTCATTGCGGCGAGACCAACGAACCCGCCTTCGAGATCTGCTGGGCCTGCGCCGCGGACCGCGAGACGTAACCGGGGACCGCCCTGCCACCGTCACACGTAGGCCGGCCTACGAGCTGTCGCCTTGGCCCTTGGCCCTTCGCCCTTAGCCCTTCGCCCTTGGCCTCACCCACATTCCTCTTCAATCTGGCGGCGCCGCTCGGCCACGCGTTGCTGGCGCTCCTCCTCGGGCAGCCGGCGCACATCGCCGTCGCCGTCCCGCACGAGAAGACGCCGGTTGTCGGTCAACTCCTCGAGCGATGAACGCAGATCCGCGCAACGCTGTTCACGTTTCCTGCGCTCCTCGGCGTCCGTGCGCGCCTGTTGCTCAGCCTCGCGGCGTTGCTCGCGCCGCTCCTCGAGCCGCTCCCCCGTCTCTTCCATCTGCCGGCGTTCGCGCTTGATCTCTTCCTCCGGCGGGCGGTCGACACCGACGCGTACGGCATCGCCGGACGGCGGCGGCTGCTGCGAGTAGTGCGTGACCCCGTCCTCGTCCACCCATTTGTAGATCGCCGCGGCCTGCAGTGGCGCGGCGATCACGAATCCCAGGGCGAGAGCGCACCGTGCAGGCGTTTTCGCGACCGTCATCCCCATCCCCATCCCCTTGTCATCCCGCGGCGCATCATCGCGGCCGGCCACTGCGCCAACGGGTATCCGATGTGCAGATTATCACCGTATCCGCCCAGTGGATCATGCGGCCGTATCGCCGCCGAGGAAGCACGCGACCTCGGCGCGGATCGCCGGTAACGGATCCGGCTCGCTGTCGAACCAATGAACGCCCTGCATGCCCCGCAGCCATGTGAGCTGGCGTTTGGCCAGCTGGCGGGTCGCGATGATGCCGCGTTCGCGCAGAGCCCGTGTATCGAGCTCGCCGTCCAGGTATTGCCAGGCCTGGCGATACCCGACCGCGCGCATCGCCGGCAGTTCCGGATGGACATCAGGTCGCGCACGCAGCGCGGCCACCTCATCGACCAGACCAGCTGCAAGCATGGCATCGAAGCGCTCCGCGATCCGCTCATGCAGCCGCTCACGGTCACCCGGTGCGACGGCCAGCCGGAGTATCCGGTCGGCGAGCGGTTGCGCGCTCCGCTCGCCCTGGAAGGCGCTGATCGGGCGGCCCGTGATGCGGTGGACCTCCAGCGCACGCTGGATACGCTGCGGGTCATTCGGATGGATGCGGTCCGCGGCGTCCGGGTCGAGCGCTCGCAAATCGCCATGGAGTGCGGCGAGGCCGCGCTCCCTCGCCTCGCGATCGAGTTCCGCGCGGACCCCCCCATCGGCCGGGGGCATCGGACCGATCCCCTCGGCCAGGGCACGGAAATAGAGCATGGTGCCGCCGGCCAGCAACGGGACGCGCCCGCGGGCGCGGATCGCCGCCATCGCGGCCATGGCCTCTGCCCGGAAGCGACCGGCGGAGTATGACTCGCCGGGATCCACGATATCAATCAGGTGGTGCGGGACGCGCGCCCGCTCATCCGGATCGGGCTTGGCCGTACCGATGTCGAGGCCGCGGTAGACGACCGCCGAGTCGACGCAGATGATCTCCAGCGGGAAGGCCTCGGCGAGGCGCAGGGCGACATCGGTCTTGCCCGAGGCCGTCGGGCCCATCAGGAAAATGGCCGGCGGTTGCCGCCCGGCGGTCCCGGTGCCCATCATCGCCCGCGCAGGAAAAGCCGGTCGAGATCCTGCATACCGATCTGGATCCAGGTCGGGCGGCCGTGGTTGCACTGATCCGCCCGCTCGGTCCGCTCCATAGCGCGCAACAGCCCATCCATCTCCTCGCGGGTGAGCGTGCGCCCGGCCCGCACCGAGCCATGGCAGGCCATGGTGGAGAGCACGCTGTTGATCGCCTCGTGCAGGCGCTCGCTGCTGCCGAGCGTGCGCAGATCCGCAAGCACGTCGCGAACGAGCGCCTCGGTGTCGCCGTCGGCGAGCAGCGTCGGCACGCAGCGCACGGTCAGGCGCTCCGGACCGGCGCGGTCCACCTCGAACCCAAGCGCCGCGAATGCCTCGCCGTGCGCCTCCGCCGCATCGGCCTCGCCGCGGCTGACCGCCATGTCGTGCGGCACCAGCAGCGGCTGGCTGCGGATCCTCCCGCTGGCATGGCCGTTCTTGAGGCGCTCGTACGTGACGCGCTCATGAGCGGCGTGCATGTCGACCAGCACAAGGCCCTGTTCGTTCTCCGCCACGATATAGACATCGCGGATCTGGGCGCGGGCGAAGCCGAGCGGCGGCGAGGTATCAGTCCGCGCTTCAGCCATATCGAGGCGGTCCCCCATTGAGCCCCGCGCGACTGCGGCATCGACCGCGCCCGCCTCGGGGTGCAGTGACGCGTAACCCGCCATCTGCTCGGAAACCGGCAACGACATACGGTTCTGGCGCGGCGGCATGGCCAGGTTGTTACCCGCACCCTGGGCGGCCCCGGCCCCAGGCGTCAGGCTGGCCGCCGCTTTCGGCGACGGTGCGTCCGCGCGCTCTTCACGGGGGGTCTGCAGCGCCTCCTCGACAGTACGGCGGAGGAATTCATGCACCATGCGGCTCTCGCGGAACCGCACCTCCTGCTTGGCGGGGTGGACATTGACGTCCACCTGGGCCGGGTCGATGGCCAGGTAGAGCGCAAACGCCGGCTGGCGCCCGTGATACAGCACATCCGCATAGCCCTGGCGCACGGCATGGGTCACCAGCCGATCGCGGATCGCGCGGCCATTGACGAAGAACTCCTGCAGATCGGCCTGGCTGCGGGAGAACGTCGGCTGCGCGATCCAGCCCGACAGCTGCAGGCCGGCACCGGCATGGTCGATCCGCAGTGCATGTTCGACGAACCCGGTCCCGAAAGCGGCGCCGATACGCCGATCGAGTTCGGCCGCCGCCACCGCCGCGGGCCAGTGGCCGGTCGGTTTCCCATTGTGCGTCAGGCGGAAGTCGACATCGAAGCGCCCAAGGGCGAGCCGCCGCATGGTCCGTTCGATATGGCCGTATTCGGTGCGCTCCGTGCGCAGGAAACGGCGCCGGGCGGGGACGTTGTGGAACAGGTCGCGCACTTCGACGGTGGTCCCGGTCGGGTGCGCCGCGGGCGCGACCTGCCCATCCTCCTCGATCGCCGTGGCGTGGTCGGCGCCGGCCGGCGCCGAGGTGATACGCACGCGCGCCACCGAGGCGATGCTCGGCAGCGCCTCGCCGCGGAAGCCGAGGCTGGCGACGTGCTCCAGATCATCGAGCGATGCGATCTTGCTGGTCGCGTGGCTGGCGAGGGCAAGCGGCAATTCGGCGGCCGGTATACCACCGCCGTCATCGCGCACGCGGATCAGGCGCGTCCCGCCCTGATCCACTTCTACCGCGATACGCCGGGCGCCGGCGTCGAGCGCGTTCTCCACCAGTTCCTTGACGACGGACGCCGGGCGCTCGACGACCTCGCCGGCAGCGATCTGGTTGACCAGTGATTCGGGGAGGGCCTGAATGGGCATGCGCGCATGGTACTGCGCCGGATGGTGCGGAGGCCATGGTGACCGGCCACTGGAACCGCTGCACACGGCGCCCGGCAGACCACGCGCGCTCAGTTGTTCTGGGCGTAGATCCGGGTGCCGCGCGGTGCCGCGGTCTTGAAGTACTCCTCGATCCCGTCGCGCATGGCCCGCGCCAATTTCTCCTGGTGCGCACTGGAGCGCAGATTGCGCGCCTCCTGCGGATTCGAGATGAAGGCGGTCTCGACCAGCAGCGACGGGACATCGGGCGCCTTGAGCACGACGAACCCGGCCTGCTGCACCGAATGCTTGTGCAACCGATTGACGCTGCCCAGTTTATTGAGGATCCGTTCCCCTGCGCTCAGGCTGGATTCGATCGTCGCGCTCTGTGAGAGATCCAGCAGCACCGAAGCGACCATTTCATCCTTGTCGTCGAGTGATACCCCGCCGAGCATGTCGGCGGAGTTCTCCCGGTTCGCGATCCATTTTGCGGCCTCGGAACTGGCCCCGTTGGTCGACAGCGCGTAGACCGAGGAGCCGCGCGCGCGGGCATCCCGAAAGGCATCGGCGTGCAGCGAGATGAACAGGTCCGCGTCGGCCTTGCGCGCCCGCCGCATACGTTCACGCAGCGGCAGATAGATATCACTGTTGCGCGTCATGACCGGTTTAAGCCCCGGTGTCTCCTCGAGAAGCCTGTTCAGACGCCGGGCGATCTGCAGCACGACCAGTTTCTCGTTGACGCCACCATGACCGATCGCGCCCGGGTCGTGTCCACCGTGACCGGGATCGATTGCCACCACGATATCGCGCGGTTCGTCGGCATTCGGCTGGTTGCGATCGCCCCCGGATCCGCCGCCGCTCGCGTCGCCGCCGACGACATCGACGACCAGCCGGTGCCCGTAATCGGCGGCGGGTTCCAGCACGAAGCTCTTCGGGCGCGCGGACTCGGTCAGATCAAGCACAACCCGAAGATCGTTGCCGTTACGCGGTGCGCTGCGGATACGCCGGATCAGATCGGAATCGGGGATGATCTCGCGCAGATCCGTGTCGATGCTGACATCCTCGATATCGATGACGATCCGACTTGGATCCTGCAGGGTAAAGATCTGATGCTCCACGGGGCCACCGAGGTCGAACACCAGGCGGGAGCGATCCGTGTCGGCCGCGGTCCGCAGGCCGGTGATCCGGGTCGTGGACGCGCTCGCGATGCCGGACACAACGACGCAGAACAGACCCAGCAACAGCAGTGGCAGCGCCCTCCGGCACGGTCCACGATCACGGGTTGTATAAGGGTGTGTGGCCATCTGCGGGCGCTTCACGGCTTACGCGACAGGCACAAGTTTGACCAAAATCGCGTGCAGGTCAAGCAATTTTCGAGTCTGTCCAGTCAGATACACGTAGATCCTCAAGTACCACTGAACTTATCCAGTGCATGCAAGGGCGGCCGGCAGGCCGGCCACGCGGCGCCCCGTCCCTTCGAAGTCGATCCGGATCACGTGATCCGGCGGCGGCAGCCGGTCGGCCCCGCGCTCGGCCCATTCGACCAGCCAGATGGCTCGCGAGGCCGCGAGATCGCGGATTCCGAGGAACTCCAGCTCGTCCGGATCCGCCACCCGATAAAGGTCGAGGTGATGTACCTCGAAGGCCTCGAAGGAGTAGCTCTCCACGAGGGTATAGGTCGGGCTGCGTACCGCCCCCGTATAGCCAAGTCCCCGCAGGAACGCCCGCGCGAGCGTCGTCTTGCCGGCGCCGAGCGCGCCCTCGAGGAAAACCACGGCGGGCGCCGCCAGGACCCCGGCGAGTTCGGTCCCGAGCGCGGCCATCCCCGATTCGTCCGCTACCGTTCGATCGGCCATTCACGATCCCATGGCGCGCCCTGCCCGGCGCGCCCGGTGAGGCCCTGCACCACGGTTGCGGCGGCGGCCCCGAGTTCAGACGGCAGCGAGGGGCGCCCGTGCCCTCCGCCACTCGCGGCATTCGCCGCGGTGGCATGCAGCCATACGCCCGCACACGCCGCGTCGTGGCCCGTCAGGCCCTGGGACAGCAGCCCGGCGATCAGACCGCTCAACACGTCGCCGGTCCCGCCGACACCGAGTTCCGGCCGCGCCCCGGGGAGCAGGGCCGTGCACTGCCCGGCCGTGCCGACCAGCGTCCCCACCCCTTTGAGCACGACCGTACAGCCGCAGCGGTCGATCAGCCCGTCGAGCGCGGCGAACCGATCCGCCTGGACCGCGCCAGTCTCGATACCGAGCAGACGCCCGGCCTCACCCGGGTGCGGCGTGACAACGGTCGGTGTCGGCGCCAGTGCGGGCTCGGCAGCCATGAGATTGAGTGCATCCGCATCCAGTAGTACCCGCCCCGGTCCGGCCTGGCGGATCGTGTCGAGCACCGCTCGACCCCACTCGCCCGAACCCAGACCGGGGCCGGCAACGACCATGTCGCTCACCGCAAGCAGCGCTGGCAGTTCGCTGGCCGGTTCCTCGATGCCCCGTGCCATCAGTTCGGGCCGGGCCGCCGCGAGCGCCGGCGCGTGCGCGGCCCGGGTGGCGACCGTGATCAGTCCGGCACCGGCGCGCAGGGCCGCCTCGGCGGCCAACCGTGGCGCTCCGGCATAGCCGTGATCGCCACCGACCACGAGTACGCGGCCGCGATCGCCCTTGTGCGCGCCGGGTCGGTGGCGCGGCAGCGCGCGCGCCACCGCTGAGCGGTTGATGACCTCGACCGCGGGGTCGTCATCGGCGTATACCGCCGCCGGCACCTCCAGGCCATCGCTGAACACCGCACCGGTGCAGTCGGGTCCGGCCGCCGTGAACAGGCCGCGCTTGTGGCCAATGAGCGTAATGGTCGCGTCCGCTTTCACCGCGAGCCCCATCACGGCCCCGGTATCGGCCTGTAGTCCGCTGGGGATGTCAAGCGCCAGCGCCGGCGTGGCGACCCCGTTGATCGCCTCTATGGCATCGGCGATCGCGCCGCGCACGGGCCGATCGAGGCCGGTACCGAGCAGCGCATCGACGATCACGTCGGCCCGCGCCGGGTCGACCACATCGAGCGGCGCGGCGGTGCCGCCCGCATCGACCCAGGCGCGCCACGCCTCGCCGGCCGCGCCCTGGAGCCGTTCCGGGTCACCCGCGAGGCCCGCCTCGACCGTGAACCCGGCCTCGCGCGCGAGGCGGGCGACCACGAGACCATCGCCGCCGTTATTACCGCCACCGCAGTACACGGCGATTCGCCGGGCGCTTGGCCAGCGCAGGCGTAACAGGCGGAAGGCCGCCCGCCCGGCGCGCCTCATCAGATCGTAGCCACGGATACCGTGATCCTCGATCGCGCGTCGATCGAGTTCGCGCACTCGCTCGGCCGTGTACAGGCGATCGGACTGGATCCTCATAACGCCATCCTCAACGCAGATCGGGTACCAGGGCCTCACTCTTCAGGGTCTTCGCGATCGTCGCGCCGACCCGGTCGGAGAAGCGCTGGAACAGGTCCTTGCGCGGGGTATAGTCGATCGTGCGCTCAACACCCACGATCTCGCGCGCCACCTGAGAGGGACTGGCGAGGTCATCCACGAGGCCGTTGTCGAGCGCCTCCTGGCCGGTCCAGATCAGTCCGGAGAACAGCTCCTGCGGCGGATCCTCGCCCAGGCGATCACCGCGCCCTTCCTTCACGGCCGCAATGAACTGGCCATGGATTCCATCCACCGTCGCCTGGATATGTGCCACCTGCTCCGGATCTTCCGGCAGGAATGGATCCATCAGTGCCTTGTTCTCTCCAGCGGTGATCAGGCGCCGGTCGACGCCCACCTTGTCCATGGCCTCGACAAAGCCGAACCCGCCAAAGCGCACGCCGATCGAGCCGACCAGGCTGGCGCGGTTGGCGAAGATCCGATCCGCGGCGGCCGCGACGTAGTAGCCGCCGGACGCCGCCAGATCAGTCGTGACCGCGTACAGGGGCGTATCCGGATACTGCTCGCGCAGGCGCAGCATCTCGTCGTAGATCAGGCCCGCCTGAACCGGGCTCCCGCCAGGGCTGTTGATATGGACCAGCACGGCCTGGGTACCGCTGGCGCCGAAGGCCTCGCGCAGCCCCTGGTTCACGCGCTCCGCACTGGCATCGCTGTCCGCGGCGATCACGCCCTCGACGCGGACTACGGCGGTGTGGGCCCCCGTGGAGGGGGTGGCGGCGCCCGTCAGCGTCGACACGTTGAGCACCGCGAACAGCAGCGCGAACAGATACAGCACGACCAGCAGCTTGATCAGAATCCCCCAGCGCCGCGCGCGCCGCTGCTCGACCAGGCCGGCCGCCGCCAGCCGCGCCAGGGTGTCGCGTTCCCAGCGACCGTCACCACCGCGAGCGAGGTCCTCTTCCGTTTCCGCCATATTGAAAAGTCTCCGTTGAACGGGATTCAGGGTTGCTCCGATCCGACCGCGCCGCCTTCGTGCTGGCGCAATCGTTCCGGCAGATGTTCAATTCGTTCCAGCACGGCCAGCGGTTCCGCCTGCCACAGGCGTTCGCACGCGTGTGCGCCCCAGGCGACGCCGAGAGCGGGCACACCCGCGCGCGCCGCCATCTCCAGGTCGAAGAGGCTATCACCCACCACCAGCGTCGCATCCGGGCCGACACCGCAAAGCGCCATGATCTCATGGAGCATGTGCGGGTCCGGTTTCGACGGCGATTCGTCGACCGTACGGCTGGCGACAAAGCGTGCGCCGATGCCTGAATTCTCAAGATCCCGCTGCAGGCCCGCGCGGCTCTTGCCGGTGGCCACCGCGAGCATGCGGCGTTCGGCCTCGAGCGTGGCCAGCACCGCCTCGACCCCCGGGAACAGCGCCGACGGTCGATCGGCGACGGCGCGCACGAACCCATTCCGGTAGGTCGCCGCCAGCCGGGCATGGCTCGCCTGCGGTTCATCCGGATAGAGCGCGGCGATCGCCTCGCCCATGCCGAGCCCGATGATCTCCCGGATATCCGCTCCCGAGCGCGGCGGCAACCCGGCGGCGTCGGTCGCGGCCCGGACCGCCTCGACGATGCGGGCGGCGGAATCCATCAGGGTGCCGTCCCAGTCAAAGACCACCAGTTCGATACGCTTCATATAGTTGATTCTCCGACCAGGGTAGCGAACTCTTCAGGCAGCGGGCTCTCCACCGTGACGCGTCCATCAGCGCCGGTGAAGGCCAGCCGCCAGGCATGGAGATACAGCCGCGGCGGCTTGCGCCCCAGCGCCGCGCGGGCGGGCGGCGCATCACCGTACTTCGAGTCCCCGAGCACCGGATAACCGAGTGTCGCGGCGTGCACCCGAATCTGGTGCGTGCGCCCGGTGTCGATCACGATCTCGGCGAGTGTCAGGCGATCGGACCCGCCGAGCCGGCGAAAGTGGCTGCGAGCGGATTTGCCGGTGGCATCCGGGCGGACCATGCGCTCCCCCGATGACAGGACATCGCGCCGCAATGCCAGATCGACGGTGGTCTCGGGCCCTGGCCAGGCACCGACCAGCAGCGCCGCGTAGGTCTTGTCGAAACCGCCCGCGCGCAACTCCTCCTGCAGCGCCCGCAGGGCCGGTCGGCCGCGGGCCAGCAATAGACAACCGGAGGTATCCCGATCCAGGCGATGCACCAGTTCAAGACCGCCGAGATCCGGGCGCAGTTCGCGCATACCATCGATCACGCCGGCGGCCAGACCGCTGCCCGCGTGCACCGCGATGCCCGGCGGTTTATCGATGACGAGGCAGCGATCGTCCTCGTACAGGACCGAATCCCGCAGCCGGTCGAGCGCCGCGGGCGGCAACCGGCCGTCGGGATGGCGCTCGGTCCGCACGGGGGGCAGACGCACGCGGTCGCCCTCGCTGAGCCGGTACGAGGGTTTCACGCGCCCGGCGTTGACGCGGACCTCGCCCTTGCGCAGCAGCCGGTAGACACGGGTCCGCGGGACACCGCGCAGCACGCGCAGCAGATAATTGTCGATCCGCTGCCCGGCATCGTCGGCACCCGCCACTTCAGTGCGGGCACCCCGCCCCGTCTGCGGCGCGCTCACGGGCGCCCGCGCGTGGATTGCGGGTGCGCGGGGTTACTGCTATATTGCGATGGCGTTTTTTGCCCGCAATTCAAACGGATGCACATCCCCGGTTTCCTGTCGTATAAGGGTAGTCGTGGGTCGGCGCAGAGACGCGATCAACCGGCTGGGCGCGCACGGGCGCGCTCCCGACCGGAACGGGATTGTACCGACCACGCCGGGTTCGAGGAACGGCCGGCGAGGCGGATCAGCGGTTCCAGTGCGACGGGTGCGGCGAAATCGGCCGCACGCCGGCGCCGATACGCACAAGGCGCATCCGGCCAGTTGCCGCGACAGCGCCTGGCCAGGGGTGACAGACCGCTCCCGGCCATGAACGAAAACGGGCATGCCGCCTGATGGCGACATGCGGATAATGAATCGCAACGCGCGCGCAAGCCGGCGGAACTCTCCTGCGGACCACCGCCTCGCCGTGATCGAGTCGATCGACGTCGAGCGCCAGCGCGACACTTCGCCGTGTCCGCGCCGGGCTGTTCCCTGCCCCGCGCCGCGTTCAACCGAACGGGTACAACATGAAACGGATGCTGATCAACGCGACTCAGCCGGAGGAGCTGCGTGTCGCGATCGTCGACGGCCAGCGCCTCGAGAACCTCGATATCGAGCACGGCGCCCGCGAACAGAAGAAATCCAACGTCTACAAGGGTGTCATCACCCGTATCGAACCCAGCCTCGAAGCGGCATTCGTCGACTTCGGCGCGGACCGCCACGGCTTCCTGCCGTTCAAGGAGATCGCCCGCGAGTATCTCGCCGACGCGAAGTCGGAAGGCAAGGCGGCCGTCCGCGAAGCGCTGAAGGACGGCCAGGAGATCGTCGTACAGGTCGAGAAGGAAGAGCGCGGCACCAAGGGCGCCGCCTTGACGACGTACATCAGCCTCGCCGGACGCTACCTCGTACTGATGCCGAATAACCCCCGCGCCGGCGGCGTCTCCCGCCGCATCGAGGGCGAGGATCGCAGCGAGGTCCGTGAGGCCATCAGCCAGCTCGAGGTGCCCGAGGGTATGGGCACCATTGTCCGCACGGCCGGGGTCGGCCGTACCGCGGAGGAGCTGCAGTGGGATCTCGATTACCAGGTCGAGATCTGGAAGTCGATCCGCAAGGCGGCGGACACGCAAAAGGCCCCCTTCCTGATTTATCAGGAGAGCAACGTCATCATCCGGGCGCTGCGTGACTATTTCCGCAACGACATCGGCATCATCCAGGTCGACGAACCCGGGATCCACGAGCAGGCACGGCAGTTCATCGAACAGACCATGCCGCACAACATCGGCAAGCTGAAGCTCTACGAGGACGATGTCCCCCTGTTCTCGCGCTTCCAGATCGAGCATCAGATCGAGACCGCCTTCGAGCGCGAGGTGACGCTGCCGGCCGGCGGTGCGCTGGTGATTGATCACACCGAGGCCCTGATCTCGATCGACATCAACTCGGCCCGCTCGACCAAGGGCTCCGACATCGAGGACACCGCATTCCACACCAACCTGGAAGCGGCGGACGAGATCGCGCGCCAGATGCGGCTGCGCGACATCGGTGGGCTCATCGTCGTGGATTTCATCGACATGATGAGCAACAAGCACCAGCGCGAGGTCGAGAACCGGCTGCGCGAGGCCGTAAAGATGGATCGCGCCCGCGTGCAGATCGGGCGTATCTCCCGCTTCGGCCTGCTCGAGATGTCGCGCCAGCGGCTGCAGCCCTCCCTGGGTGAATCGGCCTCGAGCTCCTGCCCGCGCTGCCTGGGCCACGGCACGATCCGCAGCCTCGGTTCGCTCTCGCTGACGATCCTGCGCGTGCTCGGCGAAGAGGCCATGAAGGACGGGACCGGGCGCATCGTCGCCAAGGTCCCGGTCCAGGTCGCCACTTATCTGCTCAACGAGAAACGCGAACAACTCACGCAGATCGAGGAACGCAACCGGGTGCATCTACTTATCATCCCGGATCCGAGCCTGGAAACGCCGCACTACAATATCGAACGCGTACGCTCCTCGGATAATGAACACGAATCACTCAGCCGGAGGAGCTACGAACTCGCCGGTGAGGCGGCGGACGCCAACGTCCTGCCGGCGGCCGAAGAAGATCGTAAGCGCCCGGAGGAGCCGGCGGTGCGGGCCGTGTCCCCGAGCGGTCCGGCGCCGGAACCGCGCCGCAAGGCCCCGGCGGCCGAGGCGGAACCGGAACCCGCGCAGCAGCAGACGGCCCCCGCGCAGCAGCAGACGGCCCCCGCGCCGCGGCGCCCCGGTCTGCTCGCGCGCCTGACGCGGGCGATCATGCCATCGGCGGAGCAGCCGGCGGCAGCGGTCGAAGAAACCGCCACGCAGCGTAATCCGGGCCAGCAATCGAAAGAGGCGGAGACGAGCGGCCAGGGCGATCAGTCCCGATCGAAAAACAACCGCGATCAGTCCCGTGGAGGCTCCACCAACAGTCAGCGTCGTGGCGGCCGCAACCGCAGTAGCGGCGGCAACGGCGATTCGAAATCCGAGCGCCGCGGCGGCGACGCGGACCGTCGCCGGAGTGCTGGTGGCGACAGCACCGACGGGGACGGTCCGAAACAACCGGAAGGCGGTCGCAAAGAGAACCGCGGCGGTAGTGGCGACCGCCGCAGGAAGGACGCGGGTGGCAGCAAGAGCGGCGGTCGAAGCGACAAGCGCGAAGCCACCGAAGAGACGAAGAACACGGGCGCGGGCGGGGACACGCCTCAGCGTCGCGAGAAGAGCAGCGAGACGAATGTCGACAAGGAATCGGCTGCGGCGAAGGACGCGACCGAGGCAAACACTGTATCCGCCGACTCGGTTTCCGAAAGCGCCCAGACGGAGGGTCAGGGCAGCGGCAAATCGCGTTCGCGTGGCCGCTCGCGCCGTGGCGGCCGTCGCCGCCGCGGTGGGCGGCGCAACAACGCTTCCGGGGCAGCGGGCACCGACAACGCGACGGCGGGCGAAGACCAGTCAGGCTCGACAGCATCCGCGGAAGCCTCCTCCGGCGAAGTAACGCCCGCGGCCACGGGGGATTCCGGCTCGCGCAATGCCAAGCCGGACAATGCCCCGGCGTCGGCAGGCCGCTCGCACGCCGCGCGCGGGGACAACGACTGGTCCGGACAGGCCGCGGCCGCGGCACCGGCATCCGCGAAAAAGGACACCGGCGGCGAATCCAGCGCCTCGAACGCGAAGCCTACGGGCGCATCCGAGGGACCACAGCAGGTCGCCGATGCCAATCCATCGGAACCCGATCCGGATCCGGATGGCCGTAGCCGGGGAACCCGGCGCAACCCCCGGGGCAGCGCCGCGTCCGGCGAACAGCGGTCAGCGCGTTCCGGTGCAACCGGCACCGGTGCGAGCGGGAGCGACACCCCGTCGGACTCGGGCGCACCGCGGGCGACCCCGAGTGAACGGCCGCCCGATCCGGTCGACCCGAAAAATACGGGTGCAACGGAGCCGGTAAAAGGACCGGCCGCCCCCGGATCAAGCGACGCGACTCCGGGCACGCAAGCCGGTTCCGCGACCCCCATCTCCGGCGGCGCTCCGGCGACCGAGGACGCAACGGCTTCCGCGGGCAACGTCAGTCCCGATGACGCGGGCGTATCGGCCCGCCAGCCGAGCCAGCTCGGCACACGTGTACGTTCGCTCGCCGACCCGACCGCCGCTCGGGCGGACGACGCCAATACCCGGCGTGAATCAGGAAGCGATCGATCCGACAAGGATGATTCCGGGGAGGATCGCTCGCCGGACAAACCCGTTCCCGGAACCGGAACGGACAAGGAATAATGCCATCGGCGGCGCCCGCCCCGGGCGTCGCCGCACCGCGCATCGGCCGGCACCGGCACCCGACCTGCCAAGCCCGTCCATTGGGTTCCCACGCCCCCTCGGCTACCCTCTATAACTGCCGAGGACCGCGGCACTATCGGCATTCGCATGCTAGAGTAAAAACACCTCTAACCGCCGAGACGGTCGGCCAACCGGGCGTGCAATGAAGAAGAATGTTTTCGTTATCGGACTGAATGAATTCAATCTCAACATGCTCCGCCATCTGCGGGGCGCCGACGAGATCGAGTTCCACGGACTGCTGGACCCGGCGCTCTTTTATGAGACCGAAGAGTTCGATATCCCTGCCCTGTTGCAGGCGGCCGAAGAGCAGCTCAATGCATTTGAGGGCTCGATCGATGGCATCGCCGGCTACATGGATTTCCCCGTCTCGACGATGTTGCCGATCATCTGTCATCGCTTCGGCACCGCGAGTGTCTCGCTGCAAGCGCTTTTAAAGTGTGAGCACAAGTACTGGAGCCGGCTCTGCCAGCGCGAGGCAATCCCCGAGCACATCCCGGGCTTCATCGCTTTCGACCCGTTCAACGACAACGCGCTGGGGAACATCGGCCTCGGCTTCCCGTTCTTCGTCAAACCGATCAAGGGCTCGGGCTCGCGGCTCGGGTTCCGCATCGACAAGCCGGAGGATTTCGACCTCGCGATCGAACGGCTGCGGGCCGGGATCGGCACGATCTCCGAACCGTTCGACTACATCCTCGACCAGCTGCAGCTGCCCGCGGAAGTCGCCGAGATCAGCGGCCATTACTGCATCGCCGAGGAGATCATCGGTGGGCGCCAATGCACGATGGAAGGCTACGTCTACGACGGCAAAGTAACCTGTACCGGTCTGGTCGACTCCATCCGCTACCCACAGGTGTTGAGTTTCTTCCGCTACCAGTACCCGTCCCGGCTGCCCGAGCGGATCCAGAAGGAAATGGAGCGGCTCACCGACCGCATCATGACGCACGTCGGCTACAACAACTCGTCCTTCAACATCGAATACTTCTGGGACGAGCAACTCGACAAGGTGTGGCTGCTGGAGGTCAATACCCGGATATCGCAGTCGCACAGCGATATCTTCGAGAAGGTCGACGGGGTCAGTAATCAGCAGCTCACGATCGACCTGGCGCTCGGACGGCATCCGAACATGCCTTCGCGGGAAGGTAAATTCCCGATCGCGGGCAAGTTCTTCCACCGCGTATTCAGTGGCGACGCGCGCGTCAAGCGTGCACCGACGGCCGATGAGATCAAGGCCATCGTGAAGGATTTCCCGGAAACGTACATACTGCCGCAGGTGGAGCCGGGGATGTGGCTGTCGCAACTGCCGGAACAGGACAGCTACAGCTATGCCCTTGCCTATATCTATATGGGTGCACCGGACGAGGAAACGCTGCTCGGCAATTACGAGCGGGTACTGGAGCGGCTGCCGTTCGAACTCGAGAAGGTCGACGACACGTTCCATCGGCCCGCTGAAGAGAGTCAGCCCCCCGCCTGAATCATGCCCCACACGGGGTGACCGGTCCGGTCGCCACCTTGCCGCCCCGCGCACCGGGAGATGCGCGGGGCGGCAACGTGGCGCGGGCCTGTATGTTATTGATCAATCGACCCCCGACGGAGCGAAAAGAACGGATATGAAACACGTATACAACCTGCCACGCGAGGTCATCGAGGAAGAGACCTGGATGACCCTTTCGGATGGCTGCCGGATCGCGCTGCGTATCTGGCGCCCGGCCGACACCGAAGACAATCCCGTACCGGGCATCTTCGAATATCTCCCCTACCGCAAACGCGAGCTGACATCGGACCGCGATGTGCCGATGCACACCTATTTCGCGGGCCACGGGTATGCCTGCGTGCGCGCCGATATCCGCGGCAGTGGCGAATCGGACGGAATCCTCACGGACGAGTACCTTCAACAGGAACTCGATGACGGCGTCGAGATCCTGGCCTGGATGGGCAGGCAGGCGTGGTGTACCGGGCGCATCGGCATGATCGGGATCTCCTGGGGTGGCTTCAACGGGCTGCAGATCGCCGCCATGCAGCCCCCTGAACTGGGTGCCGTGATCACGCTGTGTTCCACCGACGATCGCTATGCCGACGACATCCATCATATGGGCGGCTGTATGCTGGGCGATAACCTGTCGTGGGCCTCAACGATGTTCGACCAGAACGCCTGCCCGCCGGATCCGGCACTCGTGGGTGAGCGCTGGCGCGATATGTGGATGGAGCGCCTCGAGCACAGCGGGCTGTGGCTGGAGAAATGGCTTGAGCACCAGCGCCGCGACGATTACTGGAAACACGGCTCCGTCTGCGAGGACTACTCGGCGATCCGCTGCCCGGTCTACGCCGTGAGCGGCTGGGCGGATGGCTACTGCAATGCCGTATTCCGGCTGCTCAAGGGTCTTGAGGGACCGCGTAAGGGACTGGTCGGACCGTGGTCACACAAATACCCGCACCTGGGCGAACCCGGACCGGCTATCGGCTTTCTGCAGGAATGTATCCGCTTCTATGATGACTGCCTCAAGGACCTCGACACGGGCATCATGGACGAGCCGATGATCCGGGTCTGGATGCAGGACACGGTAGCGCCCAGCGCGCGCTACACCACCCGTCCGGGCCGCTGGATCGCCGAGGAGAGCTGGCCGTCCCCCGAGATCAAGCCCCGCCCGTACCGCATGAGCTATGCCCTGGGCCTGCATCCCGATGGCCAGCAGCCGGACGACGATCGCCGCCTGGGTATCCAGTCGCCGCTGTTCGTCGGCCTCTATGCCGGGAAGTGGTGCTCCTACAACGCGCCGCCGGATCTCCCCCACGATCAGCGCGACGAAGACGGCGGTGCACTGGTGTTCGAGACCGAACGGCTGGAAGAGGCGGTCGAGATCTTCGGGCAACCCACGGTCACCCTGGATGTCGAATCCGACCGGCCGGTGGCGATGGTCGCCGCGCGCCTGATCGATGTCGCCCCCGATGACGCGGCGACGCGCATCTCCTATGGCGTGCTGAACCTCACCCACCGCGACAGCGACGAGTCCCCGGAGCCACTGGAGCCCGGCAGGCGCTATCGGGTGACGGTCAATCTCAAGCACATTGCGCAGCGGTTCCCCGCCGGCCACTCGATCCGGCTGTCGATCTCCACCGTGTACTGGCCGCTCGCATGGCCGTCGCCGGAGCCGGTCAAGCTCACCATCAGCCCGCGCGACAGCGAGCTCGTGCTGCCGATCCGCGAGCCCCGCCCCGCGGAAGAGGCCGCGCTGCGGCCCTTCGAAGAACCGGAATCGGGACGGCCGGCGAACATCTCGCTGGTCCAGCCCACGCAGGAGGAATGGACCGTAATCCGGGACCTGGCCCACGACCGGACGACGCTGCAGGTAGTCAACGACGAGGGTACGAAGCGATACAACGATATCGACCTGGACGTGACCGCGAAGGTCACCGAACAGTACACGCACTCATACGCCAATCATGACTCCCTGCGTGGCTGGTGCGAGTGGGTGCGGTCGTTCCGCCGTGGCGAATGGGAGGTGAGCACGGTGACACGTACGCTGCTGACCGCGGACGCCGAGGCCTTCCGGATCCGGGCGACCCTCGACGCATACGAGGGCGACACCCGGGTATTCGCCCATACCTGGGACCGGAGAATCCCGCGCGATTTGGTCTGATCCAGTGAACCGTGCATAAAAAACCCCGGCAGGGCGACGCCCTGCCGGGGTTTTTGACCTCACGGCGCGCGCGGCGCCGATCGGTCGGCCCGTATCAGCTTTCAGTGCCGAATTCGGCGGCCAGGCACTGCATCACTTCCTTGCCGCTGTCGCCCGCCATTTCGACGAACTTCTCACGCACGCCCATGCTGGCTTCGCGGAAGACCTCACGCTCTTCCTCGCTCAGCTCGATCATTTCCATGTCGGGCTTGGCCTGCTTGATCTTCTCGAGGCGCTCTTCGTTGTACTCGGCCTGCTTCTCGAAGATGTAGTCGGCCATGCTGTCGACGACCTCGTCCAGCATCTGCTGGCGGTCATCCGACAGACCGGCGTACCAGTCTCGGTTGCCCACCACCGTGGTGGTGAACTGCTGCTGGCCGGCCCAGATCATGTACTCCGTCACCTCGTAGAACTTCATCTCCTCGATGGCGAAGATCGGGTTTACCTGGGCATCGATCTGCCCGAGCTGCAGCCCGCCATAGACCTCACCGTACGGCATCGGTGTCGGATCCGCGCCGAACGCCTCGTAGGCCGCCACCAGCAGCGGTGAGGTCATGGTGCGCATCTTGATGCCGTCCATATCCTCCGGGCTGCGCACCGGCTTCTGGGTCGTCCAGACCATGTCACCCTCGGGGTACATGGTCAGCAGTTCCAGGCCCTTGGAGCGGAAATCTTCCTCAAGCTTGCCGTAAATGCACTCGCTGTCGGTCAGCACATCCTTGTTCACCTGATTGTCCTGGGACAGCAGGTAGGGAATGTTGAAGACGTTCATCTCCTTGATGAGCCCACCCAGATGACCGGGTGACGCATTGGCGAGCTTGAGCACGCCCTGGCCGGTCATCTCGGCTATATCCTGCGACGTACCAAGGGTGCCATACGGGTAGATCTGGACCGTTACCTCACCATTGGTCCGCTCTTCGACGCGCTTCTTGAACTCCTCCGCATAGGCGTCCTGAACACTGCCATCAACCTCTTCGAGCGCGAATTTCCACGATCCAGCATGCGCCCCCTGGGCAAAAAACGCGGCCGCGAGCAGCGTGACCGCTGCCGCTACAGGCTTTCGACTATTGTTGATCTGCATCATCATTCTCCATCGTCCTGGCAATCAGCCGGGGAATGCGCCACCACCGTAAGGCGGACGGCGATGCAGTGCATCATGCCATCCCTACCCCGGTGGCGGCCCTGGCTCCAACGGGAACCTGTATCCGACTCTAGCCCTTTTGCCCTCTGCTGCAAACCTTCACGGCACGCCATGGAAGCCGTACCGAAATTCCTGCGATCCGGGTAAGGATCTGCAAAAAAATCGCCTACAATCCGCGCTCGGATAAAAATAATTGCCGCGGACCACTGCCGGGCCGGCACATGCGTTGACGCTGGCCGGGCATTCGCCTATAACCGAAAACCATACGTTGACCGCCCGCGGCAACGCCGGGCCGGTCGGTGCCGACGCCCGGTTCAGCGTTTTCGGATCGCGTACCGGATGGTGTTACAGTCATTGCGTACGGCCCGCGAACGGGTCCAGTGCGTTTCGAGGGCACCAGAACAATGACGGATACCCAGGATTCCGGGAACAGCAAAGGCCCCCTCAAGACCATCGGCCAGGTGATCGGTTCCTCGATCCGGGGTCTCGACTACGGCATCGCCCATTTCGAGCGGATCGTTCTTTCCTATGGCGTGCTGATCATGGCCATCAATTCGATGGCGAACGTGATCGGACGCTTCGGTTTCGGCCGCAGCATCTACTTCAGTAACGAACTCAATGCCTTCCTGATGGTGTTGATCACCTTCATGGGCCTTGGCTACGCGGCCCGGCGAGGCCGACATATCCGGATGTCGGCGATCTACGATCAGCTTCCGGACACCGGCCGCAAGATCCTGATGATCGTGATCTCACTGGTTACCGCTGCAGTGATGTTCGTGCTGGCTTACTACGCGGGCAGTTACGTCCATCGGCTGTGGGAGCTCGAGAAGGTGACCTCGTCGCTGCGATTCCCGATGTGGATCATGTACCTGTGGGTACCGCTTGGATTCGTCATCGCCGGTATCCAGTACCTCCTGACGGCCTGGCAGAACCTCCGCTCGTCCGAGGTCTACATATCGTATGAGTTCATCGACAGCTATGGAGAGAGCGATGAAACCAAGGTCTGAGACGCCCCCGCAGATCAGGCCCATCGCCCTGTCGGAGCCGCATGAAGGGGTCGGCCGATGAGTATCGGTGCCGGCATGCTCACGCTCATGATCGTGCTCCTGCTGCTGGGATTCCCGATGATGATCCCGCTGCTGGGCGCGACCATGCTTGGCTTCTTCGTCTATTTCGCGGGCATGCAGCCGAACATCATCATCCAGCAGATGATCGGTGGCGTCACGCCGGCCGCACTGGTGGCCGTACCGATGTTCATCTTCGCGGCGGACATCGTCACCAAGGGCTACTCCGCCGATCGACTGATCGACATGGTCATGCGTTTCGTCGGCCATGTCCGTGGCGGTCTCGCGATCACCACCGCCGTGACCTGTACCCTGTTCGGCGCCGTGTCGGGTTCCACCCAGGCGACCGTGGTCGCGATCGGCGGCCCCCTGCGGCCGAAAATGCTCAAGGCCGGTTACGGCGATTCCTTCACGATGGCGCTGGCGATCAATGCCAGCGATATCGCGTTCCTGATCCCGCCCAGCATCGGCATGATCATCTATGGCGTGATCTCGGGCACATCGATCGCCGAGCTGTTTATCGCCGGCCTCGGCCCCGGGCTTCTGATCCTCGTCCTTTTCTCGGCGTATTGCTACATCTACGCCCGGCGCAAGGGGATCGAGACACTGGAGAAATCGAGCTGGATGGATCGCCTTCGCGCTGTGCGCGGCGCGCTCTGGCCACTGGGTTTCCCGGTGATCATCATCGGCGGCATCTACGGCGGTATCTTCAGCCCGACGGAGGCGGCGTCCGTTTCCGTCATGTATGCGCTGATCCTTGAACTGCTGATCTTCCGTTCCGTGCGCATCGCCGAGATACCGGGGATCGCCTTGTCGACCGGCCTGATCACGGCCGTCGTCTTCATCCTGGTTGGGGCCGGCAACGCGTTTTCCTGGGTCCTGTCTTTCGCCCAGGTCCCGCAGGAAGTCCTGGGCGGTATCGGCCTCGCCGGTGCCGAACCGGTCTGGATCCTGATCGCGATATCGATCGCCTTCTTCATCGGTTGCATGTTCGTCGATCCGATCGTCGTGATCCTCGTGCTGACGCCGATCTTCGCGCCGATCGTCGCCGATGCCGGGATCGACCCGGTCCTCGTCGGCACGCTGATCACCCTGCAGGTGGCGATCGGTTCCGCCACGCCACCGTTCGGCTGCGATATTTTCACGGCGATCGCGATCTTCCGGCGGCCGTATTTCGATGTGATCCGCGGAACACCGCCATTTTTCTTATTGCTGCTGCTGACAACGGTCCTGCTGATCGCATTCCCGCAGATTGCCCTGTTCCTGCGCGATATGGCGTTCCGCTAGGATCGAACGAGGAGTACGAGCGTGACTGAATTCGATTCCACAGCGCTGCACCGCATCCTCGTCGCGGTCGACGGGTCCGAGAACGCGGGTCGGGCCGTGCAGTTCGCGATCGAGTTGGCGCGGCATTTCGGTTCTGAAGTGACCGTGCTGAGTGTCTACAAGCACACGAGCCACATGGAGAGTTCCCTGTCGCTCGTGCGCACGCGTCAGGTCCCCGCACCGCCGGACGAGGTCATGCATGATCTGGCCCAGGAGGCGGTCGACTGGGCCGCGGAGCGTTTCACGGAGGCCGGTGTGGAGGGCGTAGAGACCATGATCCGGCGTGGTCCGCCCGCCCGTACCATCGTACAGACGGCCAAGAAAAACGACGCCGACGCCATTGTCCTCGGCACGCGCGGGCTTGGCGACGTCGAGGGTTTCTTCCTCGGCAGCGTATCGCACAAGGTCAACGCGCTGGCGGACTGCACCTGCATTACGGTGCGCTGACGCAGTCCCGGTGTCCCCTGCCGGGGACACGGGTACGGAGGTGAACGCAGATGGGATACCGCACACAGCCGGCCCCTGCCTGGCGGCGCAAGGCGTTCGGCCTCGCCATATCGATCCTGATCCCCGCCACGGCAAACGCGGAAGATACGACACTCGAGCGGGTCACCGAAGAGGACATGATCCGGATCGCGGTCGCGAACGAGCAGCCCTACGGGTACATCGACAGCGATGGCAACCTGACCGGTGAGTCACCGACCATCGCTCGCGAGATCCTGCGCCGGATCGATCCGGACATCCGCATGGAGGGTGAAGCGTTCGATTGGAGCAGACTCATCCCGTCGCTGCAGGATGGCGACGTGGACGTAGTCGCCGCCGGCATGTTCATCACACCAGAACGCTGCAGGGAGGTCACGTTCACGGATCCCACATACGTAGTCGGGGAATCGTTCCTGGTCGAATCGGGCAACCCCGAGGACATCGGGGACTACCATTCGGTTTCGGAAAATCCCGATGCGAAAGTCGCGCTCGTGGCCGGAACCGTCGAGTACAACTTTGCCATGCACGCCGGCATTCCGGCCGAGCGCGCGATCCTCTACCGCGATTTCACCCGCGCCGTGGATGCGCTTGAGGCCGGCGAAGTCGACGCCGTCGGTCTGACGTCACTCACCGCGCGCTCGCTGGCCCGGCGTGTGGGCGACGGGCGCTTCGAGGCCACCGATCAGTTCTATCCGGTCATCAACGGCGAAGAGCAGAAAGGTTACGGCGCGTTCGCGTTCCGCAAGGGCGATGAAGCCATCGTCGCGGCCTTCAACCGGGAAATCGACGACTTCATCGGCACCGACGAGCACTGGGCCATGGTCGAGGAATTCGGCTTCGCACCCGACATGGAGCCGGACATGACCGCCGAAGAGTTGTGCAGCGACGGCGCCTGACCCGCCGCGGGACCCCGGTACGTCTCCGTACCGGGCCCCATGCCGAGTCGTTCAGCCGGTACCGTCCACCATCAGATCGGCCATCAGGCGCCCATAGCCCTGGATCGGCCGCGAATAGCCGCTGGCCCGCAGCATCTCCCACAGCATGGCCTGATTACTGCTGATCACCGGCAGGCCGAGCCGCTGCTCGAGCGGCGCGATCGTGCTCACCGACCGCAGGGCCGTGCAGCAGATGAACACGCCCTCCGCCCCCGTGCTGTCCATATCGAGCACCGCCCGTTCGATCGCCTCAGTGGGGACCGTCGACATCTGGATATCGGTGTCGAGGCCGAAACTGGCCAGCGTCGTCACCTCGAGCCCCCTCCCTTCGAGGTAATCCGCGACCAGTGCATTCACCTCATCGACATACGGTGTGAGCATGGCGATGCGCTGAACGCCAAGGGCGCGTAAGGCCGCCTCGGCGCCGCTGATCGGAGTCGTGACGGCAACCCCCGGCCGTTGCGACCGGATCGTGGCCGCGACCCGATCGAAACCGATCGCCACCGTCCCCGAGGTGCAGCCGTACGCGATCGCGTCCAGCGGTGTCCCCGGCAGCAGGAGATCGCAGGAAGCAGCCAGCCCATCCGCCATAGCGCGCAGGGAGCCGATGTCGCACTGGCCGTCGTGGCGGGTACGGGTCGCGAAGAGATCGACCTCCTCGGGCGGCATCATCCGGTGGAGCTCGCTCTCCGAGACGTGGTCCGTCGCCAGCGCGACCAGACCGAAACGCAGCCGCGCGCTGACCGGTTCCGGTTGCCAGTCGATTGCGACCCGCCGGAAACGGGGCACGGTATTTGCCACAGAGGGATTCGACATCATGACCACCTCGGACCACCAACCAGACTCCCAGTGTACGCCGCGATTCGAACGCTTTGTATACGACGATCAGAAACCGTGCTGGCGGCGCAGGTGCGCCAGAAGGCTGTCGGCGCCGGCCTCCACCAGATCCAGGACCTCTTCGAAACCGTTCATGGCGCCGTAATAAGGATCGGGCACCTCGCAGCCGGCCAGATCCGGGGAATAATCGAGGAACAGCGCAATCTCCGCACGCCCGCCGCCTCCCGATCCGAGCCGTTCGAGCATGGCCAGGTTATCGCGATCCATCGCGAGCAAATAGTCGAAACGCTCGAAATCCGCGGCCTCGACCTGACGTGCCCGCAGGTCATCGAATTCATAGCCGCGATCACGCGCGGCATTGCGGGCGCGTCGATCCGGTTCGGCGCCGACGTGATAACCGTGGGTGCCGGCGGACTCCACGCGGATGCGATCGAGAAGAGCGGCCTCCGCCAATCGGTGCCGCAACACGCCGTGGGCGGTGGGCGAACGGCAGATGTTGCCCATACAGACCATCAGTACGGCGATTTCACGTTGATCATTCATCGTCACGCTCGCATCCCGGAAGTCGAACAATGTCCCGTGAGACAAAATTGAGCCTAGCAGAATGGAGCGCTCGCCGGGGAGTGGTGCGCGTCCAGAAACACCCGATCAGCACCACGGAGTGGCGCGGGCGGTTATCATCCCCCAACGACACCGAGAAACAGGACGCACGGCATGCTTGAACAATTCGAACGCTACCCGCTCACTTTCGGGCCCAGCCCGATCGAACGCCTCGATCGCCTCAGCGAACACCTCGGCGCTACCGTGGAGATCCACGCCAAGCGCGAGGACTGCAACTCGGGTCTCGCATTCGGCGGCAACAAGATCCGCAAACTCGAGTACCTCGTTCCCGATATCCTGAAACAGGGCGCCGACACGCTCGTCACCATCGGCGGGATCCAGTCGAATCATACCCGCCAGGTCGCCGCGGTCGCGGCCAAACTGGGTCTTCGGTGCCGCCTGGTCCAGGAGAGCTGGGTGCCCTTCCCCGATGCCGTCTACGACCGGGTCGGCAATATCCTCATGTCGCGCGTCATGGGCGCCGAAATCGAACTGGTCGATCGCGGTTTCGATATCGGTATCCGCGACAGTTGGGAGCAGGCGCTGGAAGATGTGCGCGCCCGCGGCGGGACACCCTACCCGATCCCCGCCGGTGCATCGGTGCACGAACTCGGGGGGCTCGGCTACGTGGGCTTCGCCGAGGAAGTCCGCCAGCAGGAACGGGAGATGGATCTGCACTTCGACTACATCGTCGTGTGCACGGTCACCGGCTCGACGCATGCCGGCATGGTGGTCGGTTTCGCGGCCGACGGCCGCGCCCGGAATGTGATCGGTATCGATGCCTCCGCAACCCCGGAGAAGACGGGCGACCAGGTCCGCGAGATCGCTGGTCGGACTGCGGATCTGGTCGGACTCGGGCGCACCATCGAGGCCGACGAAGTGGTCCTGAACAGAGACTATGCGTACCCGGTGTACGGTGTGCCGTCCGACGAGACCAACGACGCCATCCGGCTCTGTGCGCGCCTGGAAGGGATGATGACCGACCCCGTGTACGAGGGGAAATCGATGCAGGGGCTGATCGATCTGGTGCGCAAGGGTTACTTCCCCGAGGGCTCGCGAGTGCTGTACGCGCATCTGGGTGGGGTGCCCGCGATCAACGGGTACAGCTATCTGTATCGGAATGGGTAGGTTGTTGGCCCAATTGGTTTGTATGGTGGAGGGGGTGGGATTGATGGCGGCCATCCATGGCCGCCACCCCTTCGGGGCGCCTCCCTTCGGTCGGCGTCCAAATCGGCTGTCCTGCCGATTTGTCGAACCGGGCGGGTTCGTCCACACACCCGGCACCGCATAAACAGAAAACCCCGCCTTGCAGCGGGGTTTTCTGTTTATATGGCGGAGGGGGTGGGATTCGAACCCACGGAGGGCGTGAACCCTCGGCGGTTTTCAAGACCGCTGCAATCGACCACTCTGCCACCCCTCCAGCGGTCTCGGCACGAACGCGCACCCGCACCGCGCGCAACCTTTCGGCGGCCGGGCGCGAATAGTAGCGCATCGGGAGGCGTATGCGAAAATGGGGGGCTGAGGCCCCGCAAGCGCCCGCATTCAGGTATTTCGCGGCTAAACCACTTGTAAGTTGACGTCCGCGTCACTACCTGTCGAAATAGCGGGGTCAGAAGGGATCGTGGGGGTGATTGCGCCCCGCGAAAGCGATCTCCGTATCCACTGGAGGAATGAAATGAATCAGGATCGTGTCCTGCACGGCCGTACCGAAGCGGGTGTACTTTCCACCAACCGGGTACTGCGCAACACGTACATGCTGCTGTCGATGACGCTGCTGTTCAGCGCCATGACGGCCGGCCTGGCGATGGCCCTGAACGTGGGTCAGGGTGCCGGGCTCATCTGCACGCTGGCCAGTCTTGGGCTGCTGTGGTTCGTGCTCCCCCGGTTCGCGAATTCGGCGGCGGGCATCGGCGTCGTGTTCGGCGTGACCGGCCTGCTCGGCTTCGGGCTGGGGCCCGTGCTCAGCTATTACCTTGCCGCTCTGTCGAACGGTGGCCAGCTCGTGATGACCGCGCTCGGCGGCACGGGGATCATCTTCCTCGGCCTGTCCGCCTACGCGCTCGTGTCGAAGCGTGATTTCAGCTTCCTCGGCGGGTTCCTGTTCGTCGGCATTCTGGTCGCATTCCTCGCCGGCATCGGCGCTGCGATCTTCGGGCTGTCGACGCTGTCGCTGGTGGTCTCGGCCATGTTTATCCTGCTGATGTCCGGGATGATCCTGTACCAGACCAGCGCGATCATCCATGGCGGCGAGACGAACTACATCATGGCGACCGTCACGCTCTATATCGCCATCTACAACCTCTTCCTCAGCCTGCTGCAGCTGCTGGCGGCTTTTGCCGGCGAGCGCTGATCAGCAAGCCGGTTCAGAGGCAGCAAACGCATTACCGAGCCCCGCCCCGTGCGGGGCTCGCTTTTTCGGGGAGCCCGATATGACACTTTGGATGCAGATCGCTCTGGGTGCCATGGCGCTGGTCGCGCTGTTCTACTTCGGCCCCAGAGCGGGGGAAGCAGTCAAGAACAGTCCGAAAGGCTCGGCCAAAGACTGGCTCGGTGCCCTGTTGCCGATCGGCGGCGTGGTGCTGTTCGTGCTGCTGCTGATCTGGATGGCGCAGTCTTAGTCGTTCAGCGCGCGGGTGCTCGGGCGTAAGGCACTTCGCCTGGGCGGATATCGTGGGCCGGGGTTGCATCCCGGGCCCACGCGCATGACGGCACGCCCCGCTTACTCGGTAAGCACTTCCATACCGCCCATGTAGGCCTGCAGCGCGGCGGGTATCCGGATCGCGCCATCGGCCTGCTGCCCGTTTTCCACCACCGCGACCAATGCCCGGCCCACGGCGAGTCCGGAACCGTTGAGCGTGTGGAGATACTCCGGCTTTCTCGTCTCCGGATTGCGCCAGCGCGCACCCATGCGGCGCGCCTGGAAATCGAGGAAATTCGAGCAGGACGAGATCTCCCGGTATTTCGACTGCCCCGGCAACCAGACCTCGAGGTCGTAGGTCTTGGCGGCCGAGAAGCCGAGATCCCCGGTGCACAGCGTCACCACGCGGTAGGGCAGTTCCAGGCGCTGCAGGATCGTCTCGGCGTGGCCCGTGAGCGCTTCCAGTGCATCCCAGGACTCGTCGGGTGCGACGAGCTGTACCAGTTCCACCTTCTCGAACTGATGCTGGCGGATCAGGCCGCGGGTGTCCTTGCCGTAACTGCCCGCCTCCGAGCGGAAACACGGGGTATGCGCGGTGTACTTCAGCGGCATGTCGCCCGCCTCGATGATCTGCTCGCGAGCGAGGTTGGTCACCGGCACTTCGGCGGTGGGGACGAGATAGAACCGCGGATCCGTGGCGGTCGCGAACAGATCCTCCTCGAACTTGGGCAGCTGGCCGGTCCCGCGCGCGCTGTCGGCGTTGACCATGTAGGGCACGTACACCTCGCGATAGCCGTGCTCGCGCGTCTGGATATCGAGCATGAACTGGATCAGTGCCCGGTGCAGGCGCGCCATCGCGCCCCGCATGACGACGAATCGCGAGCCGGCTACGCGCGTCGCGGCCTCGAAATCCATCCAGCCGTTCGGTGCCCCCAGATCAACGTGGTCGCGCGGAGTGAAATCGAATTCGGGCTGCTGACCCCAGCGGCGGATCTCCTCGTTGTCCTCATCGTCCTCGCCCTGGGGTACGCCCGGCTCCGGGACGTTGGGCACCCCCATCAGCAATTCGTCGAGTTCCGCCTGGACGCTGTGGAATTCGGTCTCGGCCGCCTTGAGCTGCTCGCCGAGGTCCGCGACCTCGGCCTTGAGGGGATCGATGTCCTCGCCACGCGCCTTGGCCTGCCCGATCGCTTTGGACCGTTCATTGCGCTGCGACTGCAGCTCCTGCGTGCGCGTCTGCAGGACCTTGCGCCGCTCCTCCAGACGCGAGAAACGCGCGGCATCCAGTTCAAAGCCCCGTCGGGCCAACTGCGCGGCGATATTCTCCAGGTCGTTGCGCAGGCGTTTCGGGTCGAGCATATCGGACTCCATCCTCCAGCGATGATTGATGTCGGCCACCCTGGCCGAAGCGCGTTAATGACGATGACCTTCAGGCGACGATCTGTCGCCCGATCAGCATACCCGCGAGTGCTGCGGTTACACAGGCACCCACACTCACGAGTACGTATGCGAATGCGCGCAGCGGTGCCTGATCCTGGACCAGATTCACGGTCTCAAGGGCGAAGGTCGAGAAGGTCGTAAATGCCCCGAGGAAGCCGACCAGAACACCAAGCCGCAGCGCCGGTCCCGGCTCGAAGCGCTCGATGAACAGCAGCACCAGCAGTCCCATCGCGAGCGAGCCCAGAACGTTGACGCTGAGCGTCCCCCAGGGGAAATGGAAATCGCGGCCCAGCCAGCGCTGGACCCCGGTAGACATCAGCCAACGCGCGACCGCCCCGGCCGCACCACCCAACGCGATCGCGATCCACGTCTGCACGTTCGCCCCTCAGCCGTGCCCGGAGAATTCAACGAACCCCTTCACGAACCCCTGGACGCGTTCGCGCATTGCGTTGTCCACAAGGCGGCCATCCGCATCCACAAGCTCGCCGGCAGCGGGCAGATAGAGCTGACCACCATTCCACAGCCGCACACCCAGCGCACGCAGGGTCGGCAGCCAGGCATACTGGGCGGAACGTGAACCGCCGCCCCCGGCCGAGGCGCCACACAGCGCCAGCGGGCGATCCCGGAAGACCTGTTTGATGTCCGCAGGCGGCCGCGAGAGCCAATCGAGGGTGTTTTTCAGTACACCGGGCACACCCTGGTTGTATTCGGGCGTCACCAGGATCATGCCGTCGGCGACACTGATCCGCTCCTTCAGGATCGCGACCGCCTCGGGGATGCCCTCCGCGGCCTCCAGATCAGCGTCATACAGCGGAACGCCGGCGGGCGTGAATACCTCGACACTGACACCGGGCGGCGCGAGTTCCGCAAACGCGTTGGCCAGTGCCGTGTTGAACGAATGGCGGCGAAGGCTGCCGGACAGCGCGACGAGATGCGTCATGGGGATCCCCGATCCAAGAGTGGGCTGGTGAACGAATCGCGGATTATAACCGACCCGGGTGACGCTCCGGGAAATCGCGGCCGATTGGCCCCTGCGGAACCGACCGAGTCATATGCTCGACACAAGCATCCAAGCGCTATACTGCCATCCAGGCGACTGCAATCGGAACGACGATGCGACGACTCCGCGCGATTACCGTGCTTGTTCTGGGCGCGGCCCTCTCGGGCTGCGCGAGCACGCCGGACGAACTCCGCGGTGACTACACCGGCCCGAAGCCGGCCGAAGCCACCGACGAAGATATCGGCATCAACGTGCGCTGGGGCGGACGGCTGCTGGAGGTCCAGCCCCGACGCGAGCGCACCTGCTTCGAGATCCTCGCGCGTGAACTCGACGACATCGCGCGGCCGCTCGAGAGCAGCTCCCCCCCGGGTCGCCGGTTCCTCGCCTGCCGTGACGGATTCGACGACCCCGCCTCGTACCCGGCCGATTCGGATATTACGGTCGTCGGCGAGATTAACGGCTTCGAGACCCGCCCGATCGGGGATTACGATTACCGCTACCCGGTGATCCGGCCAGAAGCCGTGCACGTCTGGCCGGAACGACGGACCGTCGATCCGAGTCCGCTACCGCCACCGCGCTGGTGGTATGACCCGTATTGGCGTTATCCGCCCTACTACTCTCCCGGCCATTGATCGCCGGGCCACGGGGATCAGCGGAACAGCGGAACCTGCCGCCACCGGAAGAGAGGGATCAGCGCCATCCCGGCGACGAATCCGCCGATGTGCGCCATGAACGCGACCCCACCGCCCCCGCCCGTGCCGGCCATCAGTTGCTGGAACAACTGCAGCCCGAACCAGAGCACGAGTACGATCAGCGCCGGCAGATGCACGATCTGCGTGAAGAAACCCAGCGGGATGACGACCAACACCTTCGCCTTCGGGTGGAGCAGGAGATAGGCGCCGAGCACACCGGAAATCGCGCCGGATGCGCCCACCATGGGGATTTCCGAAGACGGGTCCAGCGCGAGCTGGGCCATGGCGGCGGCCACGCCGCAGACGATATAGAACACGATGAAGCGGCTATGGCCCATCGCGTCCTCGACGTTATCCGCGAAGATCCACAGATAGAGCATGTTCCCGATCAGATGCATCCAGCCGCCATGCATGAACATGGAGGTCAACACGGTGCCCGCCGGCGGCACCACCGCCATCTCCGGCGGCAGCGAAGCCTGACCGCTGAGCACCGCCGGGATCATGCCGAAGGTATAGATCGCGCGTTGCCCGGCCTCGGGGCCGAGGCTGAACTGCCACAGGAACACGGCCACGCAGGCCACGAGGATCGTAATGCTGACGATCGGCCTGATGCGGGTCGGATTGTCATCTTTGAGGGGGATCATCGGCGATCCGCGCGAGCCGGCTGGCGTGCGAGTATGCGTGAAAACGCGGAATCCGCGAAGCCCCTGAAATAAGGCGGCATTCCCCCTTGTAAAGCACTGCTGAAGCAGCATAATTGCGCCTCCCGGCGGTCCTCGCCCGGTATCCGATCACCGCATCCAACCGACAAACGGGACTCCCCGACAATGAGTCGTCGCGCCGCTCTCCCCCTGCTTGCGTCGGGCCTCACCCTGATAACGCTGGCCGCGACCATCATCCCTTACGAGGCCGATGCCATCGGTCTGGCCGGGCGCCCGGCCCTGGAGCGCCTGCTCGCCCTACAGCCGCCTGTGATCGTGAGCGTTATGCTCGCGGTGGTCGCCGGGCTCGCCTGCTGGCGCGCCCCACGTACGCCGATCGCACCGATCCTGCTGGCGCTGGCACTGGGCGCGCTGGGCGGGACCGCGACGCTGGTCGCCCTACCGGAACTCCTCGGGCCCGCCCCGGAACGATTCGCCGGCGTCACGCGCTGACCGCTGCGCGGCGCGCTGGCAATCGCCGGAACGCGCCATCGCTGGCATGGCGAGCTGTATTTTTGTACAGTCTCATCATGACGATGCCGAAACGCACCTGGCATAAAGGCCGCGGCGCCCTCTCCGCCCCGCCCGGGCGATTCGAGTCCGTCCTGACCGAGGCGCTGGACGACGGCTGGGGCGGACTCGACGAGCCGGTCCCTGCTCCGGAGACCACGGTCGGTGTCGACCGCGCGCGCAGCGTGATCGCCTGGAACCAGTCACCCGACGTACCTTTCGACCGCTCAATCAATCCGTATCGTGGCTGCGAACACGGCTGCATTTACTGCTTCGCGCGTCCGAGCCACTCCTGGTACGGCCTGTCCCCCGGTCAGGAGTTCGAGACGCAGCTCTTCTACAAACCCGAGGCCGCGCGGCTGCTCGAAGCGGAGATCCGTTCCCCGAAATATGAGCCCGCGCCGATCACGCTGGGCGCGAATACGGATCCGTACCAGCCGATCGAGCGTTCATACCGGGTTACGCGTGGATTGCTGGAGGTGCTCGCCGACTATCGCCATCCGGTCAGCATCATCACCAAGGGGGCCCTGGTCGAGCGCGACCTCGATGTCCTGCAGGAACTCGCCCGCTACGACGCGGTCTCGGTCATGATCAGTCTGACCAGCATGGATGCCGGCCTGAAGCGCCTGCTGGAGCCCCGGGCCGCGGCGCCAGGGCGCCGGCTGCGTACGATCGAGCGGTTGAACGAAGCGGGCATTCCGGTCGGGACCCTGATCGCGCCGGTCATCCCGGCGCTAACGGATCATGAGCTGGAGTATCTGCTGCAGGCGGCGGCCGACGCGGGTGCCCGCTCGGCCGGCTACGTCCTGCTGCGTCTTCCGCATGAAGTGGAGCCGCTGTTCACGGAATGGCTGCGCGCCCACTACCCCGATCGCGCGGAACGTGTCCTGAATCACCTGCGCGATGCGCACGGCGGCGCCTGTTACGACGCCTCGTTCGGGCAGCGCATGCGCGGCAGCGGTGCATATGCGGATCTGCTCCGAAAGCGCTTCCGGGTCGCCAGCCGCCGCGCCGGTATCGACCCGTCACGGCGTAGTACCCTATCCGCCGACGCCTTCCGGCGCCCACCGCGCAGCGGGGACCAAACGGAACTGTTCTGATCGCGGCGGCCATCCATGCACGGCCGGTCGCGCACGTTACAGATACGGCGAAAACAGCCAGCAGGCAGAATCACGTACCCGGACGGCCAGCGGCCGCTCGTCCACCTCCGACTGCATAACCGCACGCGAACGCGCGGCCATCCGGTCACAATGATCGGCGAGCAGGCCCGCGGTGGCATCACAGAATATCTCCGCGGCCAGCTCGAAGTTGAGTCGCAGGCTGCGCGGATCGATATTCGCGGAACCGATGATCGCGTAATGCCGATCGACCACGAACAGCTTCGAGTGCGCGAACGGCGGCGGCTGGAAACGGATATCCACCCCGAACGCCAACAGTTCGCCGAGCATGTTGCGCGTGGCCCAGTCGACAAAGCGCAGGTTGCTGCGGCCCGGCAGGAGCACGCGCACGTGCACCCCGCGCAGGGCCGCCGTCTGCATGGCGACCACCAGCGCCGGCGGCGGGATGAAATACGGCGTCATGATGTCCACGCGCTCCGTCGCGGCGCTGACGGCACCATTGAGGACCAGCGCCATGGTATCGAGATCCTCGTTGGGTCCATCGGTAAATGCCCGGCATACCGAAGGCCCCGCCGGCCCGCTGCCATCCATGGGCGTGGGCTCCAGGACTTCCCCGGTCACGAAACGCCAGTCCTCCGCGAACACCGTCTCGATCTGGCTGACCACGGGTCCACGCAGCCGGAAGTGGAGATCGACCACGGGATTGCGCGTCGCACCGGCGCCGAGCAGGTGCCGATCGCCGATATTCATGCCGCCTATGAAGGCGGTCTCGCCATCCACGGACAGGATCTTGCGGTGATTGCGCAGATTGATATCGACCCGGGGTGGCCAGAGGCTCGGCCGCATGAAGCGCTCCGTGCGCACGCCCCGTTCACGCAGCAGCTGCCCCGCCCACGGCAGCGCGTACAGTTCGCCCACGCCGTCGATGAGCACCCGTACATCGACCCCGCGCCGCTGGGCATTGGCCAGGGCATCGATAAACCGGCGTCCGCTCGCGTTGGTCTCGAAGATATACGTCGAGAGCACTACGCGCTCATGCGCCTGATCGATGGCTTCCAGCATGGCCGGATAGGCAGCCTCGCCATTGTGCAGAGGATCGACCTGGTTGCCGTTCACCAGGGGACGCCGCGTGAGTGCTCCGGAGACCCGCGCCAGAACACGCCACTTCGGTTCCACGCTGTCGGTATCGAGGACCGAGTCACGGGAACCATATTCGCCGCGTTCGTAGCCGACACCAAGGCGAAACGGTGCATCGCGGATCATCCGTCGGGCACGTGTGTGCACGCGATTCACGCCGAACAGGAAATACAGGACGGGCCCGGCCACCGGAAAGACCACGCACATGCCGATCCAGCCCAGGGCCGAACGCGAATCGCGCTTATACACCAGAGCATGCCCCGCGGCGGCGACCGCCAGGGTGACGTGGAGCAGGACGACCAGGGTGGTGAACATCGGGGGATCTCCGTCGCGTTGCTCGGCAGCCTACGCAACCCGGGCGTTCAGGCCAATCACCGATCGGCCAGCCCGCGGCTATGGCATGCCCGCCGGCAACCGGGCGCTACCGGACTGCCGTCAGGACCGATTGCGCGTATCTTCCCGGCTTCCCCGCAGCCGCCCCGATATTGATACGCTGGCGGAATCCAACCAATGCCCGAGTCTGCTGGAGACATGCCGCGATGACGACCGCAACGCCGTCCCCGTCCGCTGACTGGTCGGACCTGCGTGCGCGCATCGCCGGCTGGGCGCACGAACTCGGCTTTGGCGGCTTCGGCGTCACCGACGTCGATCTGTCTGCGATCGAGCCCCGCCTGCAGGCGTGGCTCGACGAGGGCCGGCACGGGACCATGGAGTGGATGGCGCGCCATGGCACGAAACGGACCCGGCCCGCGGAACTGGTCCCGGGAACCATCCGGGTACTGAGCGTGTCGATGGACTATTGGCCGGCGGACAGCGCCCCCGCGAAGCCCGTGCTGAAGGATCCCGAAACCGCCTACATATCGCGTTACGCCCTCGGACGCGATTACCACAAGCTCATGCGCAGCCGCCTGCAGAGGCTGGCGCGGCGGATCGAGGACGAAGTCGGTGCGTTCGGCTATCGCGCCTTCGTCGACAGTGCACCGGTCATGGAGAAGCCGCTGGCCCAAAAGGCCGGGCTGGCCACCCAGGGGAAACACACCTGCGCGATCGATCCCGACCGCGGGTCGTATTTCTTCCTCGGCGAGCTCTACACGGACCTGCCGCTGCCGGTCGACGAACCGGCGCGGGATGACGTCTGCGGTGGCTGTCGCGCCTGCATCAACGCCTGCCCGACCGGCGCCATCACCGCGCCGTATCAGCTCGATGCGCGCCTTTGTATCTCCTACCAGACGATCGAAAACCCGGGGTCGATCCCGGAGTCACTGCGGCCGCTGATGGGCAACCGGGTCTACGGCTGCGACGACTGCCAGCTCGTCTGCCCCTGGAACCGCTACGCGACCGACGCCGCCGAGCAGGATTTCCGCGTCCGCAACGGCCTTGATGCACCGGACCCGGTATGGCTGTTTTCCTGGTCGGAGGAGGAGTTCCTTCAGCGTTTCGAGGGTTCACCCGTGCGACGGCTCGGTCACGCACTATGGCTGCGCAACGTCGCCGTGGCCCTGGGCAACGCGCCGACATCAAAGCGCGTCGTCGACGCCCTGCGGAGTCGGCAGGATCACCCGGACCCGATCGTGCGCGAGCACGTCGAGTGGGCGCTGCAACGCCACCACCCGGCCTGATCGGCGTCGCCCGTGACGCCCATGTTCGACGTCCTGCTGCGCATGGCCGCGCTGATCGCCCTCGGCGCCGCCTGGCGGATCGTTCGCCCGGGCGGGCTCGACGGCGATACCCTGCGCGGGGCCATCGCCACACTCGTGTATTACCTGCTCCTGCCGGCACTGGTGCTGCAGATCCTGTGGTCGACGCCGCTGGGGCTGGACTCGATCCGGATCGCGCTAACCGCTGTGGTGGTGGTGATCGCCGGCTGGGCGCTGGGACTGTTCGCCGCCCGCCGCCTGCACCTGACCCGGGCACGCACCGGCGCCCTGTTGCTCGCGGCGGCCTTTCCCAACGCTACCTATATGGGCCTGCCGGCGCTCGATGCGGCCCTTGGGCCGGTCGGCGCCGGCATCGCGATCCAGTTCGATTACTTCGCCTGCACGCCCATCCTGCTGACGTTCGGCGTTGTCATGGCCCAGCGTTACGGCTCTGGCGGCGACACGGTCCCGGCCTGGCTGCGGCTGGCGCGCGTTCCGCCTTTCTGGGCGGCGCTCACCGGGGTCGCACTGAATGCCCAAGGCGTAGGGCTGCCTGACGCCCTCGGCGGGTTGCTCGACACGCTCGGCGGCGCGGTCGTGCCATTGATGCTGCTGGCACTGGGGATGAGCCTGTCATGGCAGGCGCTGGACCGGGGTACGGCCTGGGCGATCGTGCCCGTACTCGCCATCCAGCTGGCGATCCAGCCCCTGATCGCCCTGCTGCTGGCCGACGCGATCGGCCTGAAGGGCGATTATCGCACCGGGGCCATCCTCGAGGCGGCCATGCCAAGCATGGTGCTGGGCATCGTCCTCTGTGACCGCTACGGGCTGGACTCGCGCTACTACTCGCTGATCGTCACGATCTCGACGGCGTTCTCGCTGACCACACTGCCCATGTGGCTGTACCTGCTGACCGGGCACTGACGCCCCAGCGGGTTACTGAACCGAAGCCGCCTCAGGCCTCGCGATTGCGCGCCCGCAGGTCGCGCAGGCGCTCCGCGATGCGCGCCTCAAGACCACGGTCAACCGGCTCGTAATAGACCGTCTCGCCCATCGCGTCCGGGAAGTAGGTGGCGCCTGCGGCGAAGCCATCCGGTTCATCGTGGGCATAACGGTAGCCCTCGCTCCAGCCGTGTTCCTTCATCAGCGCGGTCGGGGCGTTGCGCAGGTGCATGGGGACCTCGGCCGAACCGGTCGATTTCGCGTCGCGCGTGGCCGCCTTGAAGGCCGTGTAGACGGCATTGCTCTTGGCGGCGCAGGCCATATAGATGATGGCCTGGGCGATGGTCAGGTCACCCTCGGGGCTGCCGAGGCGCTCGTAGGTATCCCAGGCCTGCAGACCGAGCTGCAGCGCGCGCGGATCGGCGTTGCCGATATCCTCGGAGGCGAAGCGGACGACGCGGCGGCAGATATAGAGCGGGTCGCAGCCGCCGTCGACCATGCGGCAGAACCAGTACAGCGAGGCGTCCGGATTGGAGCCGCGCATGGCCTTGTGCAGGGCGGAGATCTGGTCGTAGAAGTAATCCCCGCCCTTGTCGAACCGGCGCAGCGTCTCACGCGAGACCTGCTCGAGGATATCGCCGGTGATCCGCGCATCGCCCTCGCCCTCGGCGAGATCGGCCGCGATCTCGAGTAACAGCAGCGCCCTGCGGGCATCGCCATCGGCGGCGCCGGCAAGGCGATCCCGTTCCTCCTGGTCCATCGCGATGCCGCGGCCGGCGAGACCGCGTTGCCCGTCTTCGAGCGCGCGGTCGATCACCCCGCGGATGTCATCCGCCGTCAGGGCCTTGAGGATGTACGTGCGCACGCGCGAGAGCAGCGCGTTGTTGAGTTCGAACGAGGGGTTCTCGGTGGTCGCGCCGATAAAGAAAACGGTGCCGTCCTCGACGTGCGGCAGGAACGCGTCCTGCTGCGCCTTGTTGAAACGGTGGACCTCGTCGACGAAGAGCACGGTGGGACGGCCATCGTACTGTCGCACCTCGCGGGCGCGGTCGATCGCCGCCCGGATGTCCTTGACGCCGGAAAGGACCGCGGACACGGCGATGAACTCGGCGCCGCAGCGCGCGGCGATCATCCGCGCCAGCGTGGTCTTGCCCGTACCGGGCGGCCCCCAGAAGACCATCGAGTGCAGGCGGTCATGCTCGATCGCCTCGCGCAGCGGGCTGCCGGCACCGAGGATGTGCTGCTGGCCCGCGAACTCATCGAGGTCGCGCGGGCGCATGCGATCGGCCAGCGGCCGGTAGTCCGGGCCTTCCGCCGTGCCCGTACGATCCCCGCCCCCGGCACCGGAGTCCAGCAATGAGCCCTGGCGGTCGCCGGCCATATCAGCCGTCCCCGTCGATCCCGTCGGCGCCGGGGCCGATCACGTCGACGCCCTCGGGGGGCTCGAAACGAAACCGCTCCGGCGATACGTCCGGGTTGAGCTCGACATCGCTGAACACGATCTGTGTCGCCTGATCGAAGCGGTCGCGCAACTCCATGACCTTGAGCGAGCGCTCGTCGAAACCGAGATAGATCTCTTCGAAATCCGTGTCGTCGACCTTCGGTCGCAGACGCACCCAGTAGAGGCTCTCACGCTTGCCGAGATCCTTGAGATCGAACTGCTCTGAGAGCGGCTCCGTGTCGGAGAGCAGCATGATCGGCGCCGTGCCCAGGGCGCGCTCGGTCTTCTTGACCGTCACCTGTTCCAGATCGACATCGTAGATCCACAGGCGCTCGCCATCGGCGACGATCATCTGCTGATATGGCTCACGATACGCCCACCGGAACAGCCCGGGGCGTTTCAGCCAGGCCAGCCCCCTGCTCTCGCGGATCGGCTCCTGGTCTTCGTCATAACGCGTCTGTTCGAACGCCGCCGTGAACGACTCCAGCCCCCGGGTAAAGTCCTTCAGCCGCTCCAGCGCCTCCCCGGCCGAGGCCGGCAACGCCACCAGCCCGAGCACGATGCCCAGAAGGCTCTTACGTATCGTCTTGATGCCCATCGGTTATCAGGGCTCCTTGCAATTGATCGAATGTGGTCGGTTGATCCGGCGAAATTCGGTATCTCGCCAAGACGCCAAGCGCGCCAAGGAAAGTCAAAGGCAGAATGCGTTCGTGACCGGGCATTCAGATGTATGTCACTCATCGGCCCAGCTTGATGCCCTGATTCTTCGTTCAACACTCAACGTGAACTTTTCTGCAGCCCGGGTTTTACACTCGTTATCGCCTTTCTTGGCGCGCTTGGCGTCTTGGCGAGAAAACGATTTTCACTGCCTTTCCGATCGACCTCACTCCTTCGGCGGTGGCGGTGCGACCACCTCGCGGGCACCGTTGGACTGGACCGGGGACACGACGCCGGCGCTCTCCATGTCCTCGACGATGCGAGCCGCGCGGTTGTAGCCGATCTTGAGGCGGCGCTGGACGTAGGAGATCGATGCCTTGCGGCTTTCGGTCACGATCGCCACCGCCTCGTCGTACAGCGCATCCGACTCGCTGCCGTCGTCGCCGCCGGATTCACCGGGCAGCGTACTGCCGGCGCCGGACTGCTCCTCGATGATGGACTCGTCATACTTGGGCGGCCCGGCCTTCTTGAGGCTTTCGACCACGGCATGGACTTCGTGATCGTCTACGAACGCACCGTGCACGCGCTGTGGATAGCTGGTCCCGGCCGGTACATACAGCATGTCACCGTTGCCGAGCAGCTGCTCCGCGCCCTGCTGGTCCAGGATCGTGCGCGAGTCCACCCGCGAGGAGACCTGGAAGGCCATCCGCGTCGGGATATTCGCCTTGATCAGCCCGGTGATGACGTCCACGGACGGACGCTGCGTCGCCAGCAGCAGATGGATCCCGGCGGCACGGGCCTTCTGGGCGATGCGCGCGATGAGTTCCTCCACCTTCTTGCCGACCACCATCATCATGTCGGCGAATTCGTCGATCACGACGACGATATAGGGCAAGGGCTCGAGCGCCGGCGCCGGCGCCTCGGGATCGGCCGCCTCTTCGGGCTTGTAGAACGGATCCCGGATGGGCTCGCCAGCGTCGATCGCCTCCTGCACCTTGCGGTTGAAGCCGGCGATGTTGCGCACGTTCTGCGACGCCATCAGCTTATAGCGCCGCTCCATCTCGGCCACGCACCAGCGCAGCGCATTGGCGGCCTCCTTCATGTCCGTGACCACCGGCGCGAGCAGATGCGGGATGCCCTCGTAGGCATTCAACTCCAGCATCTTCGGGTCGATCAGAATCAGGCGCACGTCCTTTGGCTGGGCCTTGTACAACAGGCTCAACAGCATGGCGTTCACGGCGACCGACTTGCCGGAGCCGGTGGTACCGGCGACCAGCAGATGCGGCATCTTCTGCAGATCGGCGACCACCGGCTGACCGCTGATGTCCTGTCCGAGCGCCAGCGTCAGCGGCGACTTCGACTGATCGTATTCCCGCGACCGCAGGACCTCGGACAGCCGCACCATCTGGCGCTGCTCGTTCGGGATCTCGAGGCCGACCGTCGGCTTGCCCGGAATCACCTCGACCACGCGTACGCTGACCACCGACATCGAGCGCGCCAGGTCCTTCGAGAGGTTCGTGATCGCGCTGACCTTGACGCCCGCGGCCGGTTGCAGCTCGAAACGCGTGATGACCGGCCCGGGGTGAACCGCCACCACCTCGGCGGTAATATTGAAGTCCTCGAGCTTATGCTCGAGCAGCCGCGACATCGCCTCCAGCGACTCGTTCGAGTAGCCGCCCTTCTCGTCCTTCGCCGAATCCAGCAGCGACAGGGCCGGCAGCTGCGAATCCGCGGGCGCCTCGAACAACTGGATCTGCTTTTCCTTCTGGGCGCGCTTGCTCTCCTTCGGCGCCTCGATGACGGGTTCGATACGCGGGGTCTTCTTGCGCCGTGATTCCTTCTTGCGTGTCTCGCGGGCGACCTTCTGCTCCCGCTGCTGGCGCGCACGCCGGGCCTGGAGGCGTTCGCGGACCAATGCGGCGACACGGCGCAGCCATGCAGCCACCCACAGCACGCCCCGCCCGAGAGCGTCCATGACGCCGAACCAGGAGATGCCCGTGAACAGGGTTATGGCCGCGAGCAGCAACGCCAGCAGCAACAGCGTACTGCCCAGCAGGCCGAGTACACGGATCCCCTGGATTGAGATGACACCGCCCAGCACACCGCCGGCCTCGGCCCCGATCGGCAGCGTCCCCGGCACCGCGGAGAAATGCAGCGAGGCCAGTCCACACGCCGCCAGCAGCGTAAACAGGAAACCGGCCCAGCGCAGGAGATGGAAACGGATCGCACCGGCCTCGTCCGCCGGTGCACGGCCGCAATACACGATCCAGCCGCCCCAGGCCACCATGAGCGGGATCAGGTACGCGATATAGCCGAATAAATAAAGGAAGATATCGGCGAACCAGGCGCCCGCATGGCCGCCCGCGTTCTGGACGGGGCCGCCGTTGCCCGTATGCGACCAGCCGGGATCCGCGGTATTGAAACTCAGCAGCGAAAGCAGCAGATACGCGGAGATGGCCAGCAGGAGGAAGAACGCCCCCTCGCGGAGCCCTCGCTGGACATGGCGCACGATCGCCGGCGGGCCGTTGCTGCCGCGTTGCTTTTTGGCCTGCGCCAATCCGGAGCCCCCGTGGCCGATCGGCCCCTGGCGGCGGCGCTGGTGCGCTTTACCGGGTTGGGACCGTCTCGTAACATTGCCGGCTCGCGGGCGAACGCCCGGCCAGCCTCTCGAATGGACGATTATACATGAGCGAAACCAGGCATTGCCGCCTTCTGATCCTCGGATCGGGGCCGGCGGGCTATACCGCGGCCGTCTACGCCGCGCGGGCCAATCTCGACCCGGTCCTCGTCACCGGCATGGAGCCGGGCGGCCAGCTGACGACCACGACCGAGGTCGATAACTGGCCGGGCGACAACAACGACCTCCAGGGCCCCGAACTCATGGAGCGCATGGGCGAGCACGCCAAGCGCCTCGGCACCGGGATCGTGAACGACCACATCCACAGCGCCGATCTGTCGGTGCGCCCATTCCGCCTCGAGGGCGATGCCGGCGCCTACACCTGCGATGCGCTGGTGATCTCGACCGGTGCCACCGCACAGTACCTCGGTCTCGAATCGGAAAGCCGCTTTGCCGGCCGCGGGGTCTCGGCGTGTGCGACCTGTGACGGTTTCTTCTACCGCAACCAGGATGTCGCGGTGATCGGCGGCGGCAACACGGCGGCCGAGGAGGCCCTGTATCTGGCCAACCTGGCGCGCCACGTGACCGTGGTGCATCGCCGCGACAAGTTGCGCGCGGAGGCGGTGCTGCAGGATCAGCTGTTCGAACTGGAAAACCAGGGCCGGCTGAGCTTCGAATGGGACAGCGAGGTCGAGGAGGTGCTGGGCGACCAGATGGGCGTCACGGGCCTGCGCCTGATCAACCGCCAGACGGGCGAACACAAGGAGCTGAGCGTGACCGGCATGTTCCTCGGCATCGGCCATATCCCGAACACCGGCCTGTTCGAGGGGCAGCTCGACATGGAAGGCGGCTACATCATCGTCCGGAGTGGCCTGCGCGGCAACGCGACGGCGACCAGCGTGCCGGGCGTGTTCGCCGCCGGCGACGTCGCCGACCATGTCTACCGCCAGGCGGTCACCTCGGCCGGCACGGGCTGCATGGCCGCCCTCGACGCCGAGCGCTACCTGCAGGAACAGGCGAGCGACCAGGCGGCGTGACCCGGGGCTCGCCCGGGGGGCGGTCCGGAGATTCCATGCCCCGGGGTTCGGTCAGCTTCGGTTTCGGGTTCTCACCCAGTCGCAAAGAGCGCCAAGAGGCGCAAAGAAAGGAAAGCACCTGTAGGAGCGAGCTTGCTCGCGAAAACCGATATCCGCGCCCCACGGGTTCCGCAATGACCGCTGCGGGCGATACTGCGTCTGCGCTGGCCCGTAACGGTTAACCGCTCAGGTAGACCCTGCCCGCAACGCCAGTGGCCGGCGGTTCGCGGCCAAGGCCGCTCCTACAGTCAGTCTTCGCCTCACTTGGCGCCCTTCGCGCCTTGGCGAGAACCACTGACGCGCTTTCCCGAGCCCCATGCTATCGGGCTGCCCCAGCCGAGGATGCAGATCATGCAGCTCGAAGTGCTCAAACGCTTCGATGACGTCGAGCCGGACGAATGGAACGCCCTCGCCGGCGAGTTCCCGTTCCTGCGCCATGAATTCCTGAGCGCGCTCCAGCGCCACGGCTGTGTCGGGCGCGACTACGGCTGGATTCCGTATTTCCTGCTGTTGCGCGACGGCCCGGGCGGTGCGCTCGTGGCCGCGGCGCCGACCTTCCTCAAGCTCAACTCGTTCGGCGAATTCGTCTTCGACTTCGCCTGGGCCGAGGCCTACGAGCGCCACGGTCTGCGCTATTACCCCAAGCTCGTCGCCGCCGCGCCCTACACGCCCGCGACCGGCCCGCGCCTTCTGGTCGCACCGGGCCAGGATCGCGGGCGGGTCGCGGCCGACCTCGCCGCCGCGGTCCGCGAACACGCGGATGAACTCGGGGTCTCCAGCCTGCACTGGCTGTTCCCGGTCGAGCGCGACCTGGACACCCTGCGCACCGACGGCCTGCTGGTCCGCGACGATATCCAGTACCACTGGACCAACGACGGCTATGCCGACTTCGACGCGTTTTTGGAGGCGTTCACCAGCCGCAAGCGGAAAAAGGCGCGCCGCGAGCGCCGACGCGTATTGGAACAGGGCATCGAGATCGTCCGCCGGCACGGCGCGGACATGGACGCGCAGGAGTGGTCCCTCGCCCACCACTTCTACGCCTCGACCTTCGAGAAGAAGTGGAACATCCCGGTCCTGACGCGCGATTTCTTCGTGGAGCTGGGCACGACGATGGGCGATCGGGTAGTGGTCGTATTTGCGCGACTCGCGGGGCGCACCGTGGCCGCGGCCATCCTGTTCCGTGGCGGTGATACGCTCTACGGACGCTATTGGGGCTGCGAAGCGGATTTCCACAGCCTCCACTTCGAGCTGTGCTACTACCAGGGCATCGAGTATGCGATCGCGCAGGGCCTGCAGCGATTCGAGCCGGGCGCCCAGGGCGAGCACAAGATCGCGCGCGGCTTTCTGCCGACCTGGACCCACTCCGCGCACTGGATCGCCGAACCCGCGTTCCGCAAAGCGATCGCGGAGTACCTGGACCGCGAGCGGCGCCTGCTAGCGGGCCGTTTCCGCGAGCTGGAAGCCGACTCTCCTTTCCGGGATCCCGACCACGCTGCATAAACAGGCGATCCCCCTGGGAGCCGCAACGGTGGCATCCTGTCCCCCCATGCAAATGACCCGCAAGCGATGGCCGTAGCCCTGCTCCCGCCCGACGATGACCGTGTCCCGTTTCCGGCGCTCGATAACGCCGCTCGTGAGCCCAACGGTCTGCTCGCGGTGGGCGGCAGTCTGCGGCCGCTACGGCTGCTGGAGGCCTATCGTCATGGCATCTTCCCGTGGTTCGGTCAGGGCGAACCGATCCTCTGGTGGTCGCCCGATCCGCGCTGCGTGATCTTCCCGGACCGCCTGCATGTCTCGCGCCGCCTGCGGCGCACGCTCAACCGGGGCGTATTCAGCGTCACCCGAAACCGGGATTTCGAGGCTGTCATTCACGCCTGCGCCGAGCCGCGCGCCGAAAGCCCCGGGACATGGATCGTGCCCGCGATGGTCGACGCCTATATCGAACTGCATCGGCTGGGTTATGCGACCTCATTCGAGTGCTGGGCGGAAGACGGGCGGCTCGCCGGTGGCATCTATGGTGTACACCTGGGCCGGGTCTTCTTCGGGGAGTCCATGTTCAGCCGGGCGACGGACGCCTCCAAGGTCGCGCTCACCGCCACCGCGGCCACTACGGATATCGAGCTGATCGATTGCCAGCTCAGCAATCCGCATCTCGCACGCATGGGCGCCGAAGATATCCCGCGCTCGCACTTCCAGGCACTGATTGGCCGTTTGGGCGTCACGGACACGTGACCGGTGGCGTCATCGTCATGTCACGCGGCGGCGGCACATTCATGCCTCGTGGGCCATACGGGAGAAGGTGATGGACGAATACATCGACGAGTTGCTCAATGAGCGGGCGCGCCTGCGCGAACCGCTGCCCGATGAGCCGGATGAGGACGGCTTCGAGCTCTGATCCGGGCGCCGCTGGCGGCGCGGCGACCGGCATGGCAGCATGCGCCGCTCATCGACCGCATGACCGGTGCGCGCATGAATCTCTGGCTACGACTGCTGCTGCTCCACCTGAGCCTGAAGCGCCGGTCGCGGATCGATCTGCTGGACGAGGTCGTGCTGGACCTCAGGGTCTGGCCCACGGACCTCGATGTCCAGCGCCATATGAACAATGGCCGCTACCTGTCGGTCATGGATCTGGGCCGTTACGCGCTCATGGCACGGTCCGGCCTTCTGGAGGTCGCCGCGCAGTACCGATGGATGCCGCTGGTCCGCGGCATCGAGATCGACTACTTCAGGCCCCTGATGCCGTTCCAGCGGTTCCGCCTGCACACCCGACTCGCCGGCTGGGACGAGAAATGGCTGTATCTGGAGCAGCGGTTCGAGACCGATGAGCGCGTCTGCGCCAGCGCCCGCATCCACGGCCTCCTGCGCGGCCGCGAGGGCAACATTCCCAGCGACCGCCTGCTGGAAGCCCTCGGCGAAGCGCATCGTGCGCCCCCCTGAGGCCTCCCGGCCCGAGGCCAGGCCCCGCGACGCGTGGCGCACCCCCACAGGCTGAACGCGTGCTACGCTCGGCGGGGTCGGCCCGAGGGCCGATTCGTTTCCATCGATCAGGAGAGGAACCCGTCGTGAAATTCGAGACCCGTGCCATCCATGCGGGCTACACGCCCGATCCGACCACCCATGCCGTAGCGGTGCCGATTTACCAGACGACATCGTACGCGTTCGACGACACCCAGCATGGGGCGGATCTGTTCGACCTCAAGGTGCAGGGCAACATTTACACCCGCATCATGAACCCGACCAACGCGGTGCTCGAACAGCGGGTGGCGGAACTCGAGGGCGGCATCGGCGGACTGGCGACGGCGTCGGGGATGGCGGCGATCACGTACGCGATCCAGACGATCGCGCGGGCCGGCGACAATATCGTCACCACCAGCCAGCTCTACGGCGGCACCTACAACCTGTTTTCCCACAGCATGCCGGCCATCGGCATAGATGTCCGCTTCGCCGGGCATGACGATTTCGATGGCCTTGCCGGCCTGATCGACGAACGCACCAAAGCGCTGTTCTGCGAGACCGTGGGCAACCCCTCCGGCAACGTGGTCGATATCGCCCGCCTCGCGGAGATCGCCCACGGTGCAGGCATCCCGCTGATCGTCGACAACACGGTTCCAACCCCGTATCTGTGGCGGCCGATTGAGCACGGCGCCGATATTGTCGTGCATTCGCTGACCAAATACATGGGCGGGCACGGCACCACGGTCGGGGGCTGCGTGGTCGATTCGGGCAATTTCCCGTGGACGGAACATTCCGGGCGCTACCCGATGCTGACCGAGCCCGATCCGTCGTACCACGGCGTCGTTTTCACCGATGCCGCCGGGCCGGCCGCCTACATCACCCGCTGCCGAGTCGGACCGCTGCGCAATACCGGTGCCGCCCTGTCACCGTTCAACGCCTTCCAGATCCTGCAGGGGATCGAGACACTGGCGCTGCGCATGGAGCGGCATTGCGACAACGCCCAGGCGGTCGCGGAACACCTGCGGGCCCACGGCCACGTCACCTGGGTGAAATTCGCCGGCCTCGAGGACAGCCCCGACCATCCGCTCGCGAAGCACTACATGGACGGCCGCGCGGCCTCGATCCTGTCCTTCGGTATCGAAGGCGGCCGCGAGGCCGGTGCCCGGTTCATCGATGCGCTGGAGCTGATCACCCGGCTGGTGAACATCGGCGATGCCAAGACGATCGCCTGTCACCCGGCGACCACCACGCACCGCCAGCTCGAACCCGACGAGCTGGAGAAGGCCGGTGTCAGCCAGGACATGGTACGGTTCTCGGTCGGGATCGAGCACATCGACGACATCCTCGCGGATATCGATCAGGCGCTCGCCGCGGCCCGCGCCTGATCGCCCCTCACGGTATCGGCAACGCGCCCGGTTCGTGACCGTCGCCGGTACGCAGGACTATGATGGGAACCACAGCCCACGGCGGAGATACGGAATGGACGAGGAACTATTCAACAAGCAGATGCGCGGCTTCCTGAAGAAGGTTGGCATCACGTCCCAGCGCGAACTCGAAAAGGCGGTCTACGAGCGCGTCGGCGACGGTCGCCTGCAGGGTAACGAAGCCCTGCCGGCCTCGGTGGTTATCCGGGTCCCGGAACTCGATCTGGAAGTAAGGATCGACGACGAGATCCGCCTCGAATAGCAACGCTCGGGGGGCATCCTCATGGACGACGCGGCATTCCGCGAGCTGCACCGCCGGGAACTGGCGGAGGACCGGACCAGCGGTGCCAGCCAACTGGCGCGCCAGGCCCTGGACAGCCTCGCGGAATTCGCGGGCAGCTGCTCGGCCGAGGAGCCCGATGAACTGCGGGACTCGCTGCTCGCATTCGCCGAGGAACTGCAGTTCGCCCGTCCGAACATGGCCCCGATCCACAACCTGGTCGAGCGCTGGGCCGATCGGGTAGCCGGTCTGGAGCCGGCGACGGCAGCGGAATTGCGTCGAGATGGCGCGGCGCTGGCGCAGCAATTGTCCGACGATTCCATCCATGCGGTCGCCGCCGCCGCCCATGAAGCCGCGCGCCTGATCGGCCCCGGCGCGACCATCATCACCCATTCGCTCAGCTCGACCGTGCTGGAGGCCTTTCACGAGCTCGCCGCGGCCGACGTGAGCGCCATCGTGACCGAATCCCGACCCGGTCTCGAGGGCCGCAACCAGGCCCGTTACCTCGACAAGGCCCACATCCCCGTCAGTTTCATCACCGATGCCCAGCTCGGTCATTTCAGCCGCATCGCCGACGTCGCGCTCGTGGGCGCGGATACCCTGCTGGGCGACGGCGCGCTGGTGAACAAGGCCGGCAGCTATCTGCTGGCACTGGCCGCCCGCGATTGCGGCATCCCTTTCTACGTCTGCTGCGAGAGCTTCAAGCAGGTGCCGTACGCTGCCGCCTCATTCGAACTCGAGAGTCTCGACCCGCGCGAACTCGATGCCCCACGCGGCCGTCATATCACCCCCCTCAACGTGTATTTCGACATCACCCCCGCCCGCCTGATCGACGCATGGATCGATGAAACAGGTGTTCGCTACGCCGCCAGAGCCGACAGCGACCACACTTGATATACTTTCTTTATATCGCTCTTATCTTGCTGTTCATGAACGATTTTAATAAGCTTTCCCAAGCCGAATAGCAACGAGACCCCTCGGATAACACCAATCGTTCCACGCGTTGACTTTTTCTCAACTTCCGCCCTTAACTTATTGATTCCAATATGCTCATAACGATCCATCCGGACTTGATCGTGGGAATGACCCCAAAATCGTTCAAAACGTGCAGGCACCGGAATCACCGCCTTCGCGCCCGGAAACAGGCCCACCTTGCGCGTTCCGCAGCAACAGCTATCGGCCTGGAGCGTGTCACCGCGCAATGCCGGCCTACGTGCCGCCCTCGCCCCTCGCCCCTCGCCCAACGCCGATTAGCCCTTCCCTTGGCCCTTGGCCCTTGGCCCTGCCACCTGCCGCCATCAATGATTGGTACAACCGCCATCCCCCACTACAATCACGGGTTCAAGCACTGGAGCCACACCCATGCCGCAACCGATCGCCATCCCCGCCCTGTCGGACAATTACGTCTGGCTGATCCGCTCCGACCACGACAACGCCTGCGCGATCGTCGATCCGGGCGAGGCCGCCCCAGTGATCGAGGCGATCCGCCAACAGGGCCTCGAGCCCGTGGCGGTCCTGATCACACACCGTCACCATGACCATGTCGGCGGCCTGAAAGAGATCCGTTCTACCTGGCCCGACATCCCGGTGTACGGCCCCGCCGAGGAGCCGGTCGATGGCGTCACCGACGAGGTGAAGGACGGCAGTCGCGTCGAGCTCGATGCGCTCGACGCGGATTTCGATGTGATTGCGACTCCGGGCCACACACTCGGCCACATCGTTTTCCATGGCCGCGGCATCCTGCTCTGCGGGGATACGCTGTTTGCCGGGGGCTGCGGCCGCGTGTTCGAGGGCACCAACGACCAGATGCACCGAGCGCTCAAGGCGCTCGCCGCGCTGCCCCGCCAAACCATCTGCTGCTGCGGTCACGAATACACGCTGGCCAATCTCGAGTTCGCACGGGCCGTGGAACCGGATAATGAAGACCTGGCCGAACGCCAGCGTCAGGCCCGCGCGCTGCGCGATGCCGGCGAACCGACGGTACCATTCGAGCTCGGCGGGGAGCTGCGCACGAATCCTTTCATGCGCTGTGATGAACCGGCCGTGCACGAGGCCGCCGAGACCCACGCCGGCCGCAGCCTGGAGACCGCCGCCGAGGTCTTCGCCGTGCTCCGCGACTGGAAGAACAGCTTCTAGCAGTCTGTCGGCTTTGCGCGAGCCGCGGTGTTCAATAACCGGCCGCGCATATCACCGCGCAACGCCGGCATTCACCAGCGGCCGATGATGGTGGACTCCTCACATGCAACCGGCGCCGGGGAAAGCCGGATTACATCCCCGGGGAACCACCACCGCACAGAGGCTGCAAACCGCTCGCGCCGGATCATCCGCGCTGCGGTCGTTCGGCCACCCGGTCGCGCAGGTACACCGGCAGCGCCTGCTCCGCCGGGACCGCCTCGCCGGCGGCGTACGCCGCCGCGGCAGTGGGCAACAGGTCGCGGGCCGCCGGCAGGGCGTGGCCCAGACAGATTGCCAGCTGCGCGCCGATGCGCTCCGTCAGTAGGTTCTCGTAGCGTGACCAGCCGGTCCCCGCTCCGGCCCACCCCGAACCCGACGGCAGCGGTACCGCCGACGGTGGGACAACGCACTCCTCGTCGGTCGCACGCATGACGCCGCCCTCGTCGAGCGTCCAGGCGCCCCAGTACACCTCGCCCATGCGCGCATCCAGAGCCGCCAGGACCCGTCGGTGCCCCGTACGACGATGAACCCCCTGGGCGATGGCCGCCAGCGTGGACACCGGGACGACCGGCCGATCCAGGCCCGCGGCCATGCCCTGCACTAGCGCGGTCGCAATCCGCACACCGGTAAAGGCGCCGGGGCCACGCCCGAACGCAATGGTGTCCAGATCGGCGGCGGTGATGCCCGCTTCGCCGAGGACCGCGTCGACCATGCCGAGAGCACGATCGCCGTGCTCGCGCGGCGCCTCGACCCAGTGCTCGAATACCCCCTTCGGGGTCTGCACGGCGACGGAACAGGCCTCGGTCGCGGTATCGATGGCGAGCAGCCTCATGCCCCGCCGGCCTCCGGCACTGGATCGAAGAACCGTTCAACCTCATCGAGATCACGTGTGCGGCCCATTGGCGGCAGGCTGTTCAGGAATACCCGGCCGTAGCCGCGCGAGTGCAGGCGCGGGTCGCAGAGCATCAGGACGCCACGGTCGTCGACCCCGCGGATCAAGCGTCCGGCGCCCTGTTTCAGCGCGATCGCCGCCTGCGGTAACTGATATTCCGCGAACGGGTTACCACCGGCGGCGCGCAGCGCATCCAGGCGCGCCTGCACGACCGGATCTCCGGGCGCGGCGAACGGCAGCTTGTCGATAATAACGCAGGACAGGGCCTCGCCCGGGACGTCCACGCCTTCCCAGAAGCTCGCCGTGCCGAGCAGCACGGCGCCCGACTCGCGCCGGAACCGTTCGATCAGTTCATGTTTGGGCTGTTCACCCTGCACCAGGATCGTGTGCGTCCCCTCTCCCCGCAGCCGTTCCCCCGCCTGATGCAGCGCGCGGTAACTCGTGAACAGGAAGAACGCACGCCCGCCGGATGCCTTCAGCACCGGCCGTGCAGCCTCCAGCACCGCCTCCGTATACCCCGGATGCGACGGTTCCGGCAGCCCGCGCGGCAAATACAGCAGCGCGTTCCGCGCATAGTCGAACGGGCTGTCCACCTGGATCTCCCCGGCCTCGTCCAGGCCCAGCCGGCGCCGGAAATGATCGAAGCGCCCGTCCACCGAGAGGGTCGCGGAGGTGAACAGCCACGCCGCAGGCCATTGGTTCATCAGGCGAGAGAACCGGCCGGCGATATCCAGCGGGGTCAGTGCCAGCGCGAACCCCGTCCGCCAGGTCTCGAACCACTGGACGAGGCCCGCATCGGCATCGGGCTCCAGCCATTCGTTCAGCAGTTTCGACAGTTCCCGCGCGCGGCGCGCGCATTGCTCGAGACCACGACCGCGCTCGGCCTGACCTGCCAACTCCCCTTCGAGGGCCTCGACGGCATCACGCAGACCAGCCAGTGCGTCGGTCACCCCGGGCTCGTCGGCCACCTCGGACCAGCTCGCCCGGCGCGCCTCGCTGCCCAGCGCGAGGCGGAAATCGCGGGCCGCCTGTTCGAGCGCCTCCGCCGCGTCGCGGATCCAGCCGGCGTCGGCCGCCTCGCGCAGATGCTCGGCGATCGAGTCGCGCGCGAGCTCCTGGATATGGCGCGCGCTGATCCGCTGGCCGAAGAAATTCGTCGCCGTATCAGGGAGCTGGTGCGCCTCGTCCAGGATGAATGCGTCGGCGCTCGGCAGCACTTCACCGAAACCACTCTCCTTGAGGGACATATCCGCAAACAGCAGATGGTGATTGACGACCACCACCTCCGCCTCCTGCGCCGCCTTGCGGGCCTGCAGGACGTGACAGTCGCGGTACAACGGGCATTCCTGGCCCAGGCAGTTCTCGGCGGTGGAGGTGACGTACGGCCAGATCGGCGAGTCCTCGGGGACATCGGTGATCTCCGCGATGTCGCCCGTCTGCGTGCGGCGAGCGGCCGCGCGGACGCGCTCCAGCTGCGCCGCCATCTCCGGGCGGCGGGTCAGCGGCACGCCATCCGCCAATTCCATACGGTGCAGGCACAGGTAGTTCGAGCGGCCCTTGAGCAGGGCGGCGCGCACCGGAGTACCGAGCGCGTTGCGCACCCTCGGGAGATCACTGTGGAAGAGTTGGTCCTGCAGGTGACGGGTGCCGGTGGAGACGATGATCTTCTCACCACGGGTCAATGCCGGCACCAGGTACGCGAAGGTCTTGCCCACGCCGGTGCCCGCCTCGCCGATCAGTGCCCCGCCCTCGATGAGCGTGCGTTCGAAGGCGTCCGCCAGCGCCTGCTGGCCCGATCGCGGGGCAAAACCGTCGATCGAACGCGCGATGGGGCCGTCTGCGCCCAGCGCCTCACCCGCCGTCGTCATCGGTCGTCGCTGGCCCGGTTGGATGTCAACGTCGGGCGAGCGCGGACGACAAACGCCTCGCGGTCAAGGCGCTCGCGGATCTGCGCGGCCAGTCCCCGGGCCTCCACGCGCTCGGCGATCACTTGCGGGGACATGGCCGTGGCGACCGTCGCCGATCGCTCCAGGGCATCGCCCTGCCTGACCACCGCCGGGAGCTCGCCCTCGGTACGACCCGATCCGCCTTCGGCCTGCCCGCCTCGCAGTCCCTCGGCCTTATCCCGCGCTTTGCGGGCACCCTCCTCATCACCGCGCCGCTTGCGGGCCTCGGCGATCAGGAGCCAGTTGCGGTAGCGGAGCAGGCGCTGGTCACCGGCCAGGGCATTCGATTTGGCGGCCAGGTTCTCGGCGACAGCGAAATCTTCCTCGCGCAGACGCATTTCGGCCAGCCGGCTCCAGAGTACGGGATCCTCGGGTGCGACCCGCAAGGCGCGTTCCAGCGCCTCGATGGCATCGCCGGTCCGGTTCTCGCGGCGCGCCTCCTCCGCCTGGTCCCAGAGCATCGCCACGGCCCGGTTATCGACCTCATGGCGGACCGACGCTTCCGGGTCGAGCGGCCCCTGATCGGCCGGCGCCGTATCATCGGCGTCGCGCGATGGGCCCGTGCCGGCGCAACCGGCCAGCAGGAGAATAATCCAGAGCGTACATACGCGTGATTTCATCGGGCATTCCTTGAACGCCCGGCATCCCACAGGGAGCCGGGTTCACAGCGGCGCGCCCGCTCGGGTACCGAGCCCTCGATAAACGGCAGACGGAGCGCTTCGTCGCAGTCATCCGGGAGGCTGTATCCGGAAGCGGGATCGACCGGCACTTCGACAATACCCGGCGGTGGCGTCGAGCGGCGTTGCACCACGGACAACTCGCCCATCATATCGGCCCAGACGCGCAACGCGCCAGCACTGCCGGTGAGGCCGGCCGGCCGGTTGTCATCACGACCGACCCAGACCACACCGACACGCCGGCCATCGAAACCGGCGAACCACGAATCGCGCAGGTCGTCGGTGGTGCCGGTCTTGCCGGCGACGCGCCGCCCCGGCAGCAGGTGACGCAGTGCACGGCCCGTGCCCTCACGCGTGACCCGCTCCATGGCCGTATTCAGCAGATACGTCGGCGCCGGATCCAGCGCCCGACGCACATCGATCGAATCCTCGCTGAGCGTCTCACCGTTGCCCGCCTGGACCGCCGCGATCGTGGACAGCGGTGTGTCGAAACCGCCGGCCGCGAAGGTCTGATACATGCGCGTCACCTCCAGCGGCGACAGCGAGGTCGAGCCGAGCAGATCCGCCGGCACCAGCGAGTCCGCCTCGCGGATACGCAGGCGCTGCAGGGTCCGCCCGACCGCCGGCAGGCCGAGCTCCATGCCCAGCCGCGCGGTCGCGGCGTTATAGGAATGTACGAGCCCGTCGATCAGGGGCACCTTCCCATGGAACTCGCCGCCGTAGTTTTTCGGTTCCCACACCGGGCTGCCGGTGCGTTCTACGCGCACGGGCTCATCGCGCAGGGGTGTGACCAGAGTGTAGCGCTCCGGTTGCTCCAGCGCCGTGTAGTAGACGGCCGGTTTGATGAGCGATCCCACCGAGCGGTTTGTGGACAGGGCCCGGTTGTAGCCCGAACGGCTGCCCTGGCGATCGCCGACGACCGCGCGCACCGCGCCATTGTCGTGTTCGGCCACCACGGCCGCGCCCTGGAGCCGATCCCCGCCTTCGTCGAGCTGGTCCAGGCGCTGCTCGAGTGCCTGCTCGGCCGCCCGCTGCACGACCGGGTCGAGATGCGTGAAGATCCGCAGCCCGGCTTCGCGCAGATCGGCCTCATCATAATTGCGCGCGAGTTCACGCCGGACGAGATCGAGATACGCGGGATAGGTCTGCAGGCGCACCGTGTCGCGATCGACTACCCCGAGTGGGGCGTCCATGGCCGCCTCGACGCGCTCGCGCTCAACGGTGTCGGTCCGGGCCAGCAGGCGCAGCACCGTATTCCGGCGCTGACGCGCACGCTCGGGATGCGCGCGCGGATCGTAATACGAGGGGCCCTTGACCATGCCGACCAGCAGCGCGATCCCGGGCAGGTCCAGCTCACCGAGCGGACGGTTGAACCAGAAGCGCGCGCCGAGACCGAAGCCGTGGATTGAGCGCTCGCCGTCCTGGCCGAGGTAGATCTCATTGAGATAGGCACCGAGGATCTGGTCCTTGCTGTAATGCCATTCCAGCGACAGCGCCATCAGCGCCTCGGTGAATTTGCGCCCCAGGGTCTGCTCGTTCGACAGGAAGAAGTTCTTGACCAGCTGCTGCGTCAGCGTGCTGCCGCCCTGCACGGTGCGCCCGGCGCGCAGGTTCGCCAGCGCCGCCCGCAGGATGGCCGTTGGCTGCACACCCGCATGGGAGTGGAAATCCTGATCCTCGACCGCGATGAGGGTCTCGGTCAGCAGCGGCGGCGTATCCTCAAGCCGGACCAGCACCCGGTCTTCACGCCGGCCGGGATACACGCTGCCCATACGCTCGGGTTCGATCCGCGCGAGCGCCGGGCGCCCGTGGGCCGTATCGACACGCGTGATCCGGTCCCCGTCAAAGCGCACGGTAAGGCGCCGCGCGGATTCCTCGCCGTCCGGCCAGGCGAACGGGCGGGTGTGGAGTTCAACGGTGTCGCCATCCACATGGTAGCGGCCCGGGCGCGAGGTATCCGCGCTACGCCGATAGCCGGCCGCCTGCAGATGCCCCAGGACGGCCATTCGCCCGATATCGCGGCCGTCGTGGATCTCCAGCGGCCGGGTATACACATGCGCCGGTACCCGCCACTGGGTCTGCCCGAACTGGGCCCGGACGCGCATATCGAGGAGAAGGAACGAGGTCGCGCCGAACGCAACCCCTACGCCGACAAGAAGCAGCAGCCATGGGCGCAGGCGCGCCAGCCAGCCACGACGGCGGGGCAGGGAACGGCGACGACGGGGACGTTTACGGGCAGCCACGGCGAGCGCATGTTGCCACAGGAACTCCCGGCGCGCACCGCTCCGTCGGGATTCCCGAGACGAAAAAACCCGCCCGGAATACCGGGCGGGCCGAAAACGCGTCAGCTGCGGACCCGATCAGTTCTCGTCCTTGATATCGATCCGCCGCGACGTTTCGCGGGACTCCTCGGTCTTGGGCAGTTTGACCGTCAGTACGCCGTCGTTGAACCGGGCCGCGATCGAGTCGTGATCGACACTCTCCGGCACCCGGAAGCTGCGGCGATACGCACCGTAACTGCGCTCGCTGAGATAGTACCCCTTGCGCTCGTCCTCACGCTCATCCCGGCGCTCACCGGAGATCGTAAGGACGCCGTCGGAGTAATCCACCGCGACATCGTCTTTGTTCATGCCGGGCAGATCGACCTGCAGTTCGTATGCGTCCTCCGTCTCACTGAGGTCCGCGCGACCGAAGGACTCGAGTCCGCCTTCCGCTAGTGCACTCTCAAGCAGCTCGAACGGATCGCGACCGAACGGGTCGAAAGCGGCAAGGTCCCCGCGCCGACCGCCGGACGGCGCGATACCACGCCCGCCGACGCGGTCGAACAGCCGATTCATCTCGCTGCGGAGCGAGGACAGGCCGCCCCCGCGAACCGGGATTTCACGATCCGACTGCCGTTCGGGCATCCGGCTCACGTTTTCGTTGCTGCGCACCATGGTGATCACCTCCCGTCTTGAATCGTCCACGGTATTGAGCAGGCCCCGTACGCGACGCCACAAGGGCGTTCCGCCGCGGCCCATTACTATATATGGGAGGAATCCGTGGACCTTTCAAGAGTGCCGGGTGGGGCTGGCGGGCGGGCGGGGAGCGCTATCACTCCCATTCGATCGTCGCGGGCGGCTTGCCCGAAATATCGTAGACGACCCGGGAGATGCCGCCGATCTCGTTGATAATCCGGCGCGATACGTGGTCAAGGAATTCGTACGGCAGGTTCGCCCAGTGCGCGGTCATGAAATCGACCGTCTCCACCGCGCGCAGCGCCACGACATACTCATAGGCGCGACCGTCGCCGACCACACCGACGGATTTCACGGGCAGGAACACCGCGAACGCCTGCGAAACCCGATCATAGAAACCGTGGCGCTCGAGCTCCTCGATGAAGATCGCGTCGGCGCCGCGCAGCAGATCCGCGTACTCCTTGCGGACCTCGCCCATGATCCGCACGCCGAGGCCGGGCCCCGGGAACGGATGGCGGTACACCATATCGGCCGGCAGCCCCAGCTCGACCCCGATGCGCCGGACCTCGTCCTTGAACAGTTCCCGCAGCGGCTCGACCAGTTTCAGGTTCATGTGTTCGGGCAGACCGCCGACATTGTGATGCGACTTGATCACGTGCGCCTTGCCGGTGTTCGTGCCCGCGGACTCCACCACGTCCGGGTAGATCGTGCCCTGCGCGAGATACGCCGCGTTACGGAACTTCTTCGCCTCCTCGTCGAAGATGGCGATGAACTCGTTGCCGATGATGCGGCGTTTCGCCTCGGGATCGTCGACGCCCTTGAGCCGATCGAGGAAACGGTCCTCGGCGTCGATGCGGAATACCCGAATCCCGAAGTGCTCCGCGAAGGTCGCCATGACCTTGTCGCCCTCGCCCAGGCGCAGGAGCCCGTTGTCGACGAAGACGCAGGCGAGCTGATCCCCGATGGCGCGGTGAAGCAGCGCGGCGACCACCGAGGAATCGACCCCGCCCGACAGGCCGAGGATGACCTCGCCCTCGCCGACCTGCTCCCGGATGCGCGCGATGGCGTCATCGATGATATTACCGGCGGTCCAGAGCCCGTCGCAGCCGCAGATCGTGCGCACAAAGCGCTCGAGGATCCGCCCGCCCTGGGGCGTATGTGTGACCTCCGGGTGGAACTGCAGGCCATAGAACGCGCGCTCGTCGTCGGCCATGCCGGCCAGCGGTGCGTTGTCCGTCTCGGCGATGGTGCGGAAACCCTCCGGCACCCCCCCCACCCGATCGCCGTGGCTCATCCAGACGTCGAGCAACCCCTCACCGCGCGGACCCGCATGGTCTTCGATGTCCGTGAGCAGGCGCGAATGCCCGCGCACCCGGACCTGGGCGTAACCGAACTCGCGCTCATGCCCGGTCTCGACGCTGCCGCCCAGCTGCGCCGCCATGGCCTGCATGCCGTAACAGATCCCCAGCACCGGCACGCCCAGATCGAATACCGCATCCGGCACCCTCGGCGGCTCATCGCCGACCACGGAGGCCGGGCCACCCGAGAGAATCACGCCGCGCGGATTGAATTCGCGCAGCTTCGCGTCATCCCAGTCCCAGGGATGGATCTCCGAATACACCCCCAGTTCCCGGATCCGCCGCGCGATCAGCTGCGTGTACTGCGAACCGAAATCGAGAATCAGGATGCGCTGGTCGTGGATATCAGACATGGGACGAAGGCTTCCGGGTCAGGGGCGGGTACGGGCGCTCAGGCGGTAAAAAAACCACTAATGAACAGGAAAGATTTGTCGGGAGCAAATCTTCGCGCCAGCCCCGAAGGGGCGAGGCGCAAGGATGCGCCGAGCAATAAACACGAATAGCTACCGGAGAAATTCAGTGGCTCGGGACCTTCCCTGATGGGCCTTCAACGGATCGCCCAGCTGTTTGAACCACAGATGGACACAGATGAACACAGATAAAACCCCTGTCACGGAGCCCATTGTGGTGAATTTGGCATCCACTCGCGCGATGCCGGATCGGCGAAACTGGATCGCCTTTATCTGTGTCCATCCGTGTTCATCTGTGGTTCTTCAGTCGACGCGGTAGTTGGGCGCTTCCTTGGTGATGGAGACGTCGTGCGCGTGGCTTTCGCGGACGCCGGCGGCGGTGACGCGGACGAACTGGGCTTTTTCGCGCATGGTCTCGAGATCGCCGGCGCCGACGTAGCCCATGCTGGAGCGCAGGCCGCCGAGCATCTGGTGGACAATCGCCCCGAGCGGGCCCTTGTACGGGACGCGGCCCTCGATACCCTCCGGCACGAACTTGTCGGCTTTATCCTCGTCGTCCTGGAAATACCGATCCGCGGAACCCTGGTGCATCGCGGCGATCGAGCCCATGCCGCGGTACGACTTGTAGGAGCGCCCCTGGTAGAGCTCGACCTCGCCCGGCGCCTCTTCGGTGCCGGCGAACATGCTGCCGATCATCACCGACCAGGCACCGGCCGCCAGCGCCTTGGCCATGTCGCCCGAGAAGCGGATGCCGCCGTCGGCGATCAGCGGCACGCCGGTGCCGTCGAGGCCGGCGGCCACGCTGGTGATGGCAGTGATCTGCGGCACACCGACGCCGGCGACGACGCGCGTGGTGCAGATCGAGCCCGGCCCGATGCCGACCTTGACCGCATCGGCGCCCGAGGCGACGAGATCCTTGGCCGCGGCGCCCGTGGCGATGTTGCCGCCGATGACCTGCACGTTCGGGTAGTTGTCCTTGATCCAGCGCACGGTGCGCAGCACGCCCGCGGAATGGCCGTGCGCGGTATCGACCACGAGCACGTCCGCGCCCGCCTCGGCGAGCGCGGCGACGCGCTCCTCGGTGCCGGCGGAGGTGCTCACGGCCGCGCCGACGATCAGGCGCTCGGCGCTGTCCTTGGCCGCGTGCGGATTGTCCGTCGATTTCTGGATGTCCTTGAGGGTGATCATCCCGCGCATCTCGAAACGATCGTTGACCACCAGGACCTTCTCGATGCGGTAGCGATGCAGCAGCTCGACCGCTTCCTCCTTGCCGGCCCCCTCCTCGACCGTGACCAGTTTCTCCCTGGGGGTCATGATCGAGGACACCGGCTCGTCCAGGCGGGTCTCGAAGCGCAGGTCCCGGCGCGTGATGATGCCGACGAGATCATTGCCGTCCACCACCGGCAGGCCGGAGAAGCCGTGCTTGTGCGTGAGCTCCATCGCCTCGTGGATGCTCGTGTCCGGGCTGATGGTCATCGGGTCCTGCACGACGCCGGACTCAAACTTCTTCACGTGGCGGACCTCGGCGGCCTGGCGCTCGATGGTCATGTTCTTGTGGACGATGCCGATCCCGCCCTCCTGCGCGAGGGCGATGGCGAGGCGCCCCTCGGTGACCGTATCCATGGCCGAGGAGAGCATCGGGATGTTCAGGGCGAGATCGCGGGTCAGCCAGGTGCGGAGATCCGCTTCGCGGGGCATGACGTTCGAATGCGCCGGCAGCAGCAGAACGTCGTCGAAGGTGAGGGCTTCCTCGATAATCCGCATGGGCGGCGACTCGGGTCGGACGGCGATTAAGCGTACAATTATAGGATGCCGGGGCGGCGCAGTAAATCGCCACCGGCCCACTGCGAGAGCGGGCCGCCCGATGCGCGACCGCCGTCGACTCGGCGATAATGGTCCGCACGCACACGGCCTGACCGCGAACACATGACCGCACCGCCACGCCCCGGCGCCGAGCCGCACGCGATGACACCGACGCTGGTGATCTGCCGGCTGGACGACCCGGCCGTCCAGCCCGCCGCCTGCCGCGAGCTGCTCACCCACCCCGAGCGCGAACGGATCGACGGCCTGCGCCACGAGCGGGCCCGGGATCGTGCCCTGGTCGCCCGCGCCCTGCTGCGCCTCGAGCTCGCCGAGCGGCTCGCCTGCCGCCCGGAACTGGTCGAGTTCAGCTACGGCCCCCAGGGCAAGCCCGCGCTCGCCGGCGACGACGCCTGGCACTTCAATCTATCGCACAGCCATGACCGCGTGGTGCTCGCGATCACGCGTGGCGCGCCCGTCGGCGTCGACGTCGAGTTCCGTCATCGCCGCGCCCGCATCGACGCCCTCGCCCGGCACTGGTTCGGCGACGCCGAGCGCGCCGAACTCGCGGGCCTGGACGAGGAGCGGCAGCGGTACCGCTTCTTCCAGCTGTGGACCTTGAAGGAGGCGGTCACGAAGGGCCTCGGGGTGAGCCTGTGGAGCACGCTCGCCGGCATCCGCGTCACCGGCATCCGCGACGGCACCGCCGACCTCCGGCTGGACGGCGCCGCGCGCTGCTGCGCACCGATGGCGTGGTGGCATTTCGACGCCGGCGACGGCTACAACCTCACCCTCACCCACCTCGCCGGCGCCGGCGCCCCGCCGCGCATCTACCGCGTACGGCCGGGCGAGGCGCACGAACCGATGGCCCTCGTGCCGGATATCGCCGGAGTCCGCTGTCCGGGGGAGACGGAGTGACGCCGCGATGCCATGTGCGGGGCAACGGCGGTATCACGCAGAGGCCCGGAGGCCGCCGACCGGCGAAGGAATGGCCTCGAGCCGGGAAGCCGGGCGCGCAGCCTCTTCCAACGACAAGTGAGTCTGAACGAGGGCCGGGTTTCCAGCGACAGATGCGTCTCAAGGCGGCGGAGTTGGGATCATGGGAGGATGATCGTGACTCTGCAGACCCGACGGCTTCAGACCCTGGAGCAGGTACGCGCCTTTCTCGACGGCAGCGAGGCCCTGGATATCGAGGTCCACCAGCGCGAGGCGGGCTACGCCTTTGTCGCCGACACGCTTCGCCATTTCGGCTATACGCGCCTGGGCAGGGCGGATAAGGGATTGATTATCCGGTATCTGTGCCGGATCACCGGGCGCTCGCGCCAGCAGGTCACCCGCCTGATCGGGCAGTTCCGCTCCACCGGGGAGGTCCGGGACCGGCGCGGAGCACCGGCCAGGCCCTTCGCACAGCACTACACGCGCGCCGACATCCGCGCGCTGGCGGCGATCGACGCCGATCACGGCACGCTGTCGGGCCCGGCCACGCGCAAGCTCTGCGAACGCGCCTGGCTCGTGTTCGGCGAGGCCCGCTTCGAGCGCCTCGCGGCGATCTCCAACGGCCACCTCTACAACCTGCGCCACACCACCACCTACAGCCGCCAGCGCGGCCCCTTCGAAGCCACACACCCGGTGTCGGTGGCCATCGGCGAACGCCGCAGACCCCGTCCCGGCGGCGAACCCGGCTTCCTGCGCGTCGACTCCGTCCACCAGGGCGATCTCGACGGCGCCAAGGGCCTGTATCACATCAATCTGGTCGACGAGGTCACCCAGTTCCAGTTCATCGCCAGCGTCGCGCGCATCAGCGAGCACTTCCTCGTCCCCGCGCTCGAGGGCCTGCTCCAGGCCTTCCCCTTCGCCATCCAGGCCTTCCACGCCGACAACGGCTCCGAGTACATCAACCACCGCGTCGCCCGCCTGCTCGACAAGCTCCACATCGACGACTTCACCAAATCCCGCGCCCGACAGACCAACGACAACGCCCTGGCCGAGTCCAAAAACGGCGCCGTGGTGCGCAAACACCTCGGCTACGCCCACATCCCCCAGCGCTTCGCCGGCGAGGTCAACGTGTTCACCCAGCAGGCGCTGTCGCCCTACCTCAACTACCACCGCCCCTGCTACTTCCCGAGCGAGGTCATCGACGCCAAAGGCCGCGTGCGCAGGCGCTACCGCCACCAGGACCTGATGACACCCTATGACAAGCTCAAATCCCCGCCCGGGGCCGAGCGCTACCTCAAACCCGGCGTCACCTTCGAACAGCCGGATGCAATCGCTTACGCCATCAGCGTCAATCAGGCCGCCCGGCAACTCAACAAAGCCCGGCAGGAACTGTTGCGTACCATCAGCGAAAACCTGACTACCGTCGCCTGAACCGAAGCTCAAAACCCTCCGCGTTCAGACTCATCTCCGAATTGGAAAGGACTGAGCAAGGCAGCGCAGCGACCGTCCGCAGGCCGGCCTTGCGCGGTCCAGGGCGGTGCATACCGGCCCAGGGCATGTCACCGCGCAATTCCGGCATTCCCCGGCGTCGTATGCCGATGCACGCCCGAGACGTGACGGACGCCGGGGAAGGCCGGCCTCTCATAGCCCGGGGCCAGCCACAGCGCACACGCACCAAAACGCGCGCGTTCGCCTTCGTCGAAAACGCGCATATGCCTCCCACCTCCAGCCTTCGCCCTTCGCCCTTCGCCCTTCGCCCTTCGCCCTTCGCCCTTGGCCCTTGGCCCTTGGCCATCAGCCCTTGGC
>CAJXKK010000003.1 GCA_913055615.1 uncultured Ectothiorhodospiraceae bacterium | reverse complement strand
CCGCCTGGCACCTCGACGCCAACGACCTCACCCGCCGCCTCCACGAGATCATCCAGCACCGCCAACGCCCCGCCAGCGCGCCCGTCATCGTCCGCTGAACGCCCGGCCTGCGGTTTACAGTTTCCCGCCATTCGGCTAGAGTCCGCCGCCTGCATGGCAGTAGACGCAATGCGCGGATTCGCCCCGGCACGAGGCGCGAAATCTGGCATCGTCCGGGCTGCACAAACAGTCGGACGGCGAAAATCAGTAAGTACGGAGAGGTGGCCGAGCGGTCGACCAATCCGACGGGAGCGGATTGGCGCGAGCGAAGCGAGTCCGAAGGACGCGGCCCATGGACGGGCCGCGCAACGCGCACGCTGGGCGCTGGCCGGTCGTCGACTGGCCGGGCAGCGCCTGGTGAGAACAGCCCAGGATGGCAACAACCAGTGATACGGAGAGGTGGCCGAGCGGTCGAAGGCGCACGCCTGGAAAGTGTGTGTACGTCACAAGCGTACCGAGGGTTCGAATCCCTCCCTCTCCGCCATATAAACAAAAAACCCCGCTCACAAGCGGGGTTTTTTGTTTATGCGGTGCAGGGCGGTGGGCCGAACCCTCCCGGGTTCGACAAATCGGCAGGAAAGCCGATTTGGACGCCGACCGAAGGGAGGCGCCCCGAAGGGGTGCGGGCCATGGACGGCCCGCATCTATCCCTCCCGCAAGGTATCCATCCCACTCCAGGTTCATAACTCCCGAGCGGCGCCGCTGCGCTCGACCTGTCATCAACAACGGCTGACCCCGCGCCAACAAAAACGCCCTCTCGTAGGCCGTATATGGCCTCCTCCCTCCGTGCAAGGTGACCGCTCTCCGGGGGTGGGAAGCGGCTTCCGTATATCCGGCCTCTTGTTGGGCGTGATATTCGCCCGGGCCAAGCTGGGATCCGCGGCACCGGTGGCGTATCGGCCTATCGGTCTTTTTCGACCTCGGCCTACGTCCGTCTCACCGGCGCGGGACTGGCTTCAGTCCCGGATCTCGATCACCGTTGCTCGAAGGGCGGCGCCTTGCGCCGCCGTATACCTGGTTGTCGCGGGCGTTGCCCGCTCAGTGCGCCATCGGCGCCTGGTAGCGTGTACCGTGCGCGAGCATCGCCCACGCGATGCGCGCCTGCTTGTGCGCCAGCGCCACCGCGGCCACGTTCTCGTGGCGCCGCCGGCACAGGCCGTCGAGCCAGCGTCCGCGGGGCGTGCACGGATCGCGGCGGCGGATGGCACTGCGCGCGCCGTGGATGAGCAGGGTCCGCAACTCCTTGTCACCGCGTTTGGTGATTGGCCCCATGCGGACATGCTCGCCCGAGCTGTACTGGCGCGGCGTGATCCCGAGACTCACGGCGAACCAGCGCCCGTTGGGCCAGGCCAGACCGTCGCCGCAGATCGCCACCAGGCGCAGCGCCGTCAGCGGCCCGATCCCGTCGAGCTCCATCAGCCGCCGGCAGCGCTCGTCGGCCCGCGCCCGCTTCTCCTGCTCGCGGTCCTGCTGATCGATCCGCGCGTTCAGATCACGCAGCTCCTCGGCACCGTCGGCGAGCACCGCGCGCACATCCGCCACCAGGCGGTTGTCCGCGTCCTCGATCGCCTCGGCCAGGCGCTCTCGCAGCTTCTTCCAGCCCTGGGGCACCACGATCCCGAACTCCGCCAGGATCCCCCGCAGCTGGTTGCCCAGCGCCGTGCGCTGCTCCACCAGTCGCCGCCGGTAGGACTGGCGCGCCAGCACCGCCTGCTGCGCCTCGCTCTTCACCGGCGTCTCCGCCACCGACTCGCGCCCCGCCGCCTCGGCGATCGCCGCCGCATCGCGCGCGTCCGTCTTCTGCCCCTGGCGGTAGGGCTTGACCGCCTGCGGGTTCAAAAGCCGAACCCGGTAACCCAGGCGCTGCAGCTCGCGCGCCCAGTAGTGCGAACCGCCCGTCGCCTCGAGCCCCACGACACAGTCCGAAGACCGATCCAGACGCGCGAACCAATCCAGTACCTGCGTGCGCCGCAGCCGCCGCGTGTACACCGTGCGCCCCGACGCATCCAGCGCGTGCACCTGGAAAACGTTCTTGGCAGTATCCAGCCCGATCCGACACACTGTATTCATGGTCTCCTCCTTCTCTTCCGCTGGTTGAATTCGCTGATCCAACCCTGGCACATCGATGCCGAATGGAAGGAGGGAGGAGGCCATCCCATCAGCCTACGTTCGTAGCCCTTCGCCCTTCGCCCTTCGCCCTTGGCCCTTATTCGTTCAACCACCGCGCCGCATCCAGCGCGAAGTACGTCAGGATCCCATCGGCTCCGGCCCGTTTGAACGCGGTCAGGGCCTCCAGCGTGCAGGCGCGTTCCTCGAGCCAGCCGTGGCCGAAGGCGGCCTTGAGCATGGCGTATTCGCCACTGACCTGGTAGGCGAAGGTGGGTACGCCGAAACCCTCTTTCACGCGGCGGATGACATCGAGGTAGGGCATGCCCGGTTTGATCATCACCATGTCGGCGCCTTCTTCCAGATCCAGCGCGACCTCGTGCAACGCCTCGTCGGTGTTGGCCGGGTCCATCTGGTAGCTGTGCTTGCCGCCACCGCCGAGATTGCCCGCGGAGCCCACGGCGTCGCGGAACGGCCCATAGAAATCGGAGGCGTATTTGGCCGAGTAGGCGAGGATGCGGGTATTGCGATGGCCATCCGCCTCCAGCGCGGCACGGATACTGCCGATACGCCCGTCCATCATGTCGGACGGGCCGAGCACATCGGCGCCGGCCTCGGCGTGCGAGCGGGCCTGGCGGACGAGCGCCTCGACCGTCTCGTCATTGACGACGTAACCGCCGGCATCGGTCAGGCCATCCTGGCCCGTCGCCGTGTACGGATCGAGGGCCACGTCGGTCATCACGCCGAGTCCGGGCACGGCCTCCTTGAGCGCGCGCACGGCGCGCTGGACCAGTCCGTCAGGGTCCCATGCGGCCTCCGCGCCCGCGCTCTTGTGTTCCGGTCCAACCACCGGGAACAGCATGATCGCCGGGATGCCCAGCCGCTCGGCCGCAAGCGCCTCCTTGACCAGGCAATCGATCGAGAGGCGCTCAACCCCGGGCATCGAGGGCACGGGCTCGCGCTCACCCTCGCCTTCACGCACGAACACCGGCCAGATGAAATCCGCGGGCGTGAGCGTATGCTCACGCATCAGGCGCCGCGAGAAGGCATCACGCCGCATGCGGCGCATGCGCGTATGGGGAAACGGGCCGCGCTGGCTGCGGTACTCGGTCACGACGGCAACTCCTTGCGGGACAATGGGTGCGGGACGAGTGTACCCGGGCGACGCCGGGGCTGCCCATCGGGGTGACCATGGACGGGCGAACCGGGCAGACACTGGACATCGCCTCGGCCCGCTGCAACGATCCGGCCTCCACCCATTGCCCCGGAGCCGTTGCCATGCCCAGCGACCGTTACGCGGTGATCGGCCATCCGGTCGGCCACAGCCTCTCGCCGACGATCCATGCCCGCTTCGCGCAGCAGACCGGCGAAGACCTGGAATACAGCCGGATCGAGCCAGCGGAGAACGGCTTTGGCGAAGCCGCGACCGCCTTTTTTTCAGAGGACGGGCGCGGGCTCAACGTGACGGTCCCGTTCAAGGCCGAGGCTCGCGCGTGGTGCGACCGCGTGAGCGACCGGGCCGAACGGGCGGGCGTGGTCAACACCCTGACCCTGCAGGCCAACGGCTGGGTAGCCGGTGACAACACGGACGGCATCGGACTGGTGCGCGATCTGACGGTCAATCTCGATATCGGTCTGGCCGGCGTGCGGATCCTGCTGATCGGCGCTGGCGGCGCGGCCCGTGGTGTACTGGAGCCGCTGCTCGGGGAAACGCCAGCCGACATCCTGGTCGCCAACCGCACGGCCGCGCGGGCCGAGGAACTCGCGGCGGAATTCCAGGCCGACGGCCCCGTGCGGGGCTGCGGGTTCGACACGCTCGACCACGAGCCCGCGTTCGACGTCATCATCAACGCCAGCGCGGCCAGTCTCGGCGGCGCACTGCCCCCGATCCCGGCGGCGGTGATCGCCCGCGGCGCCGCGGTATACGACATGATGTACGGCCCCAGGGCCGACCCGTTCCTGGACTGGGGCCGCGATGCCGGCGCCGCCACGGTATCCGACGGCCTCGGGATGCTGGTCGAGCAGGCGGCTGAGTCGTTCCTGATCTGGCGGGGTGTGCGGCCGCAGACCACCGCCGTTCTGGCGGCCCTGCGGGCCGAACAGGGGGAATGACGCGGGCTACGAATCGAGCTTGCGCGACCGATCGTGCGGGAAGGACGGGGGTGACCGATAGCACGGACATTTCCCGATTCGCCGTTGCAAAGCCTGGGAGGCGTCCCTATACTCCCGCGACCTGATAGCCGGGGCGGCCAACAGGCCCAGCCCGCGGCGTAATCCATACGGAATGCATCATGAGCAACACTGCTGGATCCAAAGGCGAAACGATCGACCTCCCGACCGAGGAAGAACTCCTCAACTCTTCGGAAGAGGAATACATGGACGAGCGCCAGCTGGAATACTTCCGCCAGGTGCTTCAGGCCCAGCGTGATGAGATCGAGGCCGATATCGCGCGCGCCCGGGGCGAATTGTCGACCGGGGAGAACGAACCGGATGAACTCGACCGGGCGTCGGCTGAGGAAGAGCGCTGGCTAAGCCTGCGCATCAGCGAGCGCGAGGGCAAGCTGCTGAAGAAGATCGACGAATCGCTGCAGCGGATCAACGAAGGCGAGTACGGTTATTGCGAGGATACCGGTGAGCCCATCGGTATCCCCCGCCTGCTGGCACGGCCGACCGCGACCCTGTCCGCGGAGGCGAAAACCCGCCGCGAGCAGCTCGAGAAGACCCACCGCCAGCAGCACTGACGGTCACGCCATCGCACGGCGCCGCGGGCCTGCGGCCCCGCCGCCGTGCGATGGCGGCCGATCCGGCCACCCGATCCGCCCGGCGCATTCACGGATCCGAATGCCGGTAAAGCCGCTCTGCACGGGCGGAGATCCTCAGCCCGCGTAATCCGGCTCGTTCCCCGGCTTCCACTTGATGTTGCAGCCCATGCTGGGCAACTGTTCCCGCGGCATGGGCGTACCCTCGAGAATCGCGTCGACCGCGCCCCGCAGGTCGGCTCCCGTAACCGGCTCATCGTTGCCCGGCGTCGCGCCATCGAAGCGCCCGCGATACACGAGCTCGTGGTCGGCGTTGTAGAGGAAGAAGTCCGGTGTGCAGGCGGCACCGTAGGCCCGAGCGACTTCCTGGACCTCGTCATAGAGATACGGGAAGGTGAAGCCGGTCTTCTTGACCAGTTCCGTCATCTTCTCCGGATGATCCTCGCTGTATTTCGTGACGTCATTCGAGTTGATCGCCACAACCGCGAGGCCGCGCTCCTGGTATTCGTGCGCGAACGTCGCGAACACGTCTTTGATATGCAGCACGAACGGACAGTGGTTGCAGATAAAGGCGACCAGCAGCGGCTGGCCTTCGTAATCGCTGCGCGAAACCATGCGGAAGGTGGCCGGTTCCAGCAGCGTGAAGTCCGGCGCCGGGGTACCAAGTTCAACCATCGTGGATGGAGTCTTCGCCATGGGATGTACTCCGAAAGGGGTGGGTAAGGAATGAGGTGGGGCCCGCGTGGCGCGGACGCAATGCCTCGACGGCCATGCCTCGAAGGGTATGTCAGTTACTCAGGATGATGCCGAAGCCGAAGTTGACCCCCGAGCCGCGCTCCCGGCGCGTCCGCTCTGGCCAGAGTTCGAAGGCCTCGGCCTGGACCACCGGGAACGTATATTCGGCCTCGTCGATCCGGCCCGTCTCCGTACCCTGTACGTCTGCGCGCACGGTGAAACGCCGACCGCGGCCGTAGACCGCGGTCTCGAGATAACCGTCGACATAGACCCGGAAACGCCCCGACGACGCCGCATCGGTGTCAGGCATCTGCGTGCGTTGCGACAGCGGATACGCCACGATCTCCAGGCGCGTGCGCTCGGGCAGATTGCGGGCGTCGGCGATCACGCCGCCCCAGAGCACGGTGCGGCCAGCGGCGCCTTCGGGGTGGTCTTTCACGTCCCTCGGAGTGAGCCCGCCATCGACGCCCTCGGTCTCCAGGGGAGCACTGGCGCAACCGGCCAATGCCAGCAGGAGTACGATCGAATACAGAACACGTACGACCATGTGCGATGGCCTCCGACCGCCACGCGGCCGCCGGGTGGGTTCGCCCTGCGGTGTCTGGCGGGCCATGCGGGCACTATGCCACTGACGGTATAGTGACGCAGCGCGAACGGGGGATTCGACTTGATGGAATGGTACCGGAACTGGCGGCGCAACCGTATCCTGCGCCGCGAAGGCCTCAGCGACCGCGACTGGGAGGCGTTGATGCAGCGGGTACCGGCCGTTGCGCGGTACGACCCGCACACGCGCGGCCATCTGCGCGAACTGGTGGTCCTGTTCCTCCACGAGAAATCGATCGAGGCCGCCGGCGGGCTCGAGATCGACACGGATACGCGCCGCCTGATCGCGCTGCAGGCCTGCATCCCGATCCTTGGCCTCGGGCTGGAGTGGTACCGCGGCTGGCGTTCGGTCATCGTCTACCCGGGCGATTTCCGCGTCCATGACAGTTACACCGACGATAGCGGAATCGTGCACGAAGTCGAGGAAGAACGCTCGGGTGAGGCCTGGCCCGAGGGGCCGGTTATCCTGTCCTGGACGGACACCGATGAGGACGTGAACGTCGTCATCCACGAGTTCGCGCACAAACTGGACATGGTCAACGGCACCGCCAACGGCATGCCACCGCTGCATGCCGACATGGAGCGCGGCGAGTGGACGACCGTGTTCACGCGCGCGTACGACGATTTCCGCGCGCGGCTCGAGCATGACGAGCCGCTGCCATTCGACGAGTATGCCGCCACCGATCCGGCCGAGTTCTTCGCGGTCGCGAGCGAGGTGTTCCTGTTGACACCGGACCGTGTGCGCGACGCGTATCCGCGTGTCTACACCCAGTTGTGCGCCTTCTACCGCCAGCACCCGCGAACGCTGTAAGCGGGGCACGAACGGCGCCCGCTCCGCCGCCCGGCGCGGCATATCGCCTCAGCGAACAAGGCCGAGACCTATGGAAACCGCGCTGCGCACTCTTATCCTCGGCGTTCTGACCGTGCTTGCCCTGCTGGCGTTGGGCGTCGCGCACGCCGACACGGTGATCGAGAGCGTGAGCTCGGTAAACGGTCGGCAGACGCTGACCGTGGCCGGCGAGCGGGCGCGGATCGATCCGGCACGCGCGGGCGCTCCCGCGATGCTGTTCGATGCGGGCAGCGGGCGACTCGTGCTCCTCAATCGCCCGGCCAGTCAGTACAACGCGATCAGCGTCGATCGCCTGGACGCGCTCGAAGCGCGGGTCGCGGAACGGCGTCGACGCCTGCAGCGCATGATCGAATACGCGGACGCGGATGAACGGCAACGGCTCCAGCGACGGCTCGCACGCCTGCCGGATCTCGATGGCGACGCGGCGATCCGGATCGAAACGCACGGCGAGTACACGCGGATCAACGGCTTCGACTGTGAACAGGCCGCTGCGATCGGCGACGAGGAAAACACCCATCGGCTGTGCATCAGCGGCGCAGACGATCTCGGTCTGGCGGAGGCGGCCGCCGCGACGCTGCGGCAGCTGTTCGACTTCCTCGCGCGCATGCGCAACCTGCTGGGCAGCGGTCCGGCGCCGTTCGATGCCCGCCTGCTGCAGGCGACGCTGGAACAGGCCGACGCCTTCCCGGTACGCATTGAGCGCCTCGACGACGGCACGAACCGGACGGTCCGCGGTGTCACCACTGCGGATGTCCCGGCCGAGCGTTTCGAAGTACCCGAAGAATTCACCGAGGGCGCGCGGCTGGGCGGCGAGTGAGGGCTCAATCGCCGGTATCCGAAGGGTCTCCGCCCGGCGGCGCTCCCAGCCACGCCATGATTACGGCCACGGCGTAACCGACCTCGTCGTCGCTCAGTGGTCGCCCGGCGGGGATGCGGTGCCATTTATGCAGACAGCCCCGGCAACAGGTCGCGGTCGCGTGCTGGGCGACGAAGACCGGGTGGCCGCGCATCGGGGTCTGACGGCCATCGTTTTTCGGGATCGCCGGGGCGAGACGGGCACCGACGAACTCATACGCGTGCGTGCACAGGGTCGGAATGCCCTGATTGGCCGCGTACGCCGCATCGCGTTCGTTCAGGCGGAAGCGGCTGCGAAAGCGCGAACGCGCCAGCCGCGCGCGCAGATCGTCCCAAGCCTCGCGGGTCAGACCAGGGGGTTGTGCATCGTGATCGCTCATTGCCGTACGATGCTGCGACGATCCCGCGAACGTGACAAGGCGCGCTGATGGAGACACTCCCGGATTACCTCGACCACGGCCTCGACCTCGTCGTCGTCGGCCAGAACCCCTCACCCGCCTCGATCGCGCGCCAGTGCTATTACGGCAATCCGCGCAACCGCTTCTGGCCGGCCATGCGCGGCGCCGGGCTCGTACCGGATCACTTCACGCCGGACGCGCACGGCTTCCGCTGGCTGCTGGCACACGAACGGATCGGTTTCACCGACGTGGTCAAGAAACCCACCCCCGGCGCCGGCGACCTGCGCGCCGCGGACTTCCGCGAATGGGCGCCCATCCTGGACGGCCATCTACGCCACTACCGGCCCCACATCGCCTGGTTCAACGGCAAGGGCGTCTACCAGAGCTACCTGCGCTATGGCCATGGCGTGAAACCCGACACCATCGCACTCGGGGAACAACCCGAAACCCTCGATGGCATCCACGTATTCGTCACGCCGAATCCCAGCCCGGCCAACGCCGCCTTCAGCCTCGAAGTCCTGACCGACTGGTACCGGGGCGTGGCGCGCTTACGCCGGCGAGTGAAAGATGGGAACCACGAATGAACACGAATGGGTCTTGAAGGGCATTGGGCGCTATGGAGCTTCGCTGACAGCTGATCGGGAACGGGATCCCTGGATAAAGAACCACAGATGGACACAGATGAAAGTCAAAGGCGATCGGCTGGAAATCGCTGTCCCGTGAGCTCAACCGACCGCCCTGCTTTTGACCTTATCTGTGTTTATCTGTGTCCATCTGTGGTTCTCGAATTCCGCGTCACTGCCCTCACGCTTTCAGCGAAGCTCCTGATGCCTCACCGGGCCCTGCGGCAGCCATTCGTGTGAATTGCTCGGCGCATCCCTGCGCCTCGCCCCTTCGGGGCTAACGCGATGATTCGCTCCCGGCGAATCGTTCGTGTTTATTCCTGGTTCTTCCCGTCCCCCGCATGGCGTGAAGCGACCTCTGTGTAATGCTTGGCGGAGTATTTCAGGAGGCGGTACTCGTCTTCGGTGAGTTCACGGTGGGCCTTGGCCGGGCTGCCGACGTAGAGCCAGCCGGATTCGAGTTCTTTGCCCGGCGGCACCAGCGCCCCGGCGCCGATGATGACGTCGCTGCGCACGACGGCGCCGTCCATGAGGATCGCGCCCATGCCCACCAGAACGCGGTCCTCGATCGTGCAGGCGTGGACGATCGCGCGGTGGCCCACGGTGACGTCGTCGCCGATGGTGGTGGCGTGGCCGCCCGGGCTGAATTCGCCGTCGTGCGCGACATGGACGATCGTGCCGTCCTGGATGTTCGTGCGTTCACCGATGCGGACAATGTTCACGTCGCCACGCAGCACGCACTGCGGCCAGACCGAACTCTGCGCGCCGATGGTGACGTCGCCGATGACGGTCGCATCCGGGTCGACCCAGGCGTCTTCGGCGATGAACGGGTCGATGTCTTCGAATGTGCGTAAGGCCATAGTCAGATCACTCCCGCTCATTTGAGCGTGACGAGTTCCTCGCTGCTGGTCGGGTGGATGGCCACGGTGGCATCGAAGTCGGCCTTGGTCGCGCCCATGCGCACGGCGACGGCGAAGCCCTGCATCATCTCGTCGGCGCCGTGACCGAAGATGTGACAGCCGACCACGCGCTCCTCGGCGCCCACACAGACCAGTTTCATGACGGCCGGCGTCTTGTGTGCCGTGAGGGCGTGGTACATGGGCGTGAACCGCGTGCGGTAGATGCGCAGGTTTTGCTGGCCGTGCGCCTCGGTGGCCTCGGCCTCGGTCATGCCGACCGTGCCGATCGGCGGGTGCGTGAACACCACCGTTGCGATGTTCTCGTATTCGAGCCGGGCCTCGGGCTGGCCACCGTACAGGCGGTCGGCCAGTTTGCGCCCGGCGGCGATGGCGACGGGCGTCAATTCGAAGCGCCCGCAGACATCGCCGAGCGCGTGGATGCCATCGACGTTCGTGTCCTGCCAGTCATCGACCGGGATGGTGCCGTTATCGGCGAGTTCGACGCCGGTATGTTCAAGGCCCAGACCCGCGGTGAGGGGGCGCCGGCCCACCGCCCAGACAATCTGATCCAGCCCCGACAGGCTCGCATCATCGCCGTGCAGCCGCAGCCCATCGCCATCACGCTCGACCGATTTCGGCGGCATCCGCTTATGGATCTCGATGCCGTCCTCGGCAAGCGTTTCCATCAACGCGGCACTCAGATCGGTATCGAAGGAACGCAGTGCGGCATCCCGGCGCAGGACCAGGTGGGTCTCCGCGCCCAGCGCGCGCAGCATGCCGGCCAGTTCGACGGCGATATAGCCGGCACCGACAACGGCGACGCGCCGGGGGCATTCGGTCAATTCGAAGAATCCGTCCGAGGTGATGCCGAGGTCCGCCCCGGGGACGTCCGGCACGACCGGCTCACCGCCGACGGCGATGAGGATGCGGTCGGCGCCGTAACGGGCGCCATCGACCTCGACCGTCTGACGATCGACAAAATGGGCACGGCCCTGGATATGGGTGACGCCGTCCTTGTCGAGATTGTTGGCGTAGATGCCGTTGAGGCGCTCGATGTACGCGGCCCGCTTGTCGACCAGCGCGGACCAGTCGTGGCCGCCGATATCGACATCGAAACCGTATTCCGGCGCATCCTCGAGCACATGCGCGAGCGAGGCCGCGTACCACATCACTTTCTTGGGCACGCAACCGCGGTTTACGCAGGTGCCGCCGAGGCGGTCGAACTCGACCACGGCCGTTCGGGCGCCATGCTGCGAGGCTCGGCGGGCGGCCGCCAGGCCGCCACTGCCGCCGCCAATGACGAGCAGATCGTAATGTTCGGTCATGCGTGTCTCCGGAGCCGGCTTTCACGTAAGAGGCGCCCGCGCTCGAACCGCGCCGGGCGAGCCCGAGAGGGTACCGCCAAGCGGCGCCTGGTGACAGGGCCGCGCCGCGTGATGACCGTACGCGACCTTTGCACGGAGCGACCGTGGCGTTGCCGCTCTCCGCGGTATCATCGACATGGGGCGCCGATACGATCGCGAGCAAGCTCGCTCCTACGGTCGCATCCAGCGCCAGTTGCAGGCGTCGTGTGAGAGCGTGCCTGCTAGACTGGCGCCCCGCTCCCGGAGGTGATCCATGGCATTGCGCGCGCCACTCGCGGAACTCGGTCAACACCCTGTATTCGGCCCGGTGCTCGAACGACTGCGCCAGTATGCGCTGCTGACAAGAATCGATCGGCCGATCGGCACCTATCTCCTGCTCTGGCCCACACTCTGGGCGCTGTGGTTGGCGGCGGAAGGCGTTCCCGATCTCTACATCCTGTTCGTCTTCGTCCTAGGGACCTTCCTGACCCGCGCGGCCGGCTGCGCGATCAACGATTTCGCCGATCGCGGCATCGACGCGCACGTGCAGCGGACCTCGGGTCGACCATTGGCGACGGGCGCGATCCACGCGTGGGAGGCGCCGCTGCTGGCGGTGGTACTGCTGCTGATCGCGTTCGCGCTGGTACTGACGCTGAACCGCCTGACCGTGTATCTGGCCTGCGGCGCCGTGATCCTGGCCGCGATCTACCCGTTCTCCAAACGCTTCACCCACCTGCCGCAGGTATTCCTGGGCGCCGCCTTCTCCTGGGCCGTGCCCATGGCCTTCGCCGCCCAGACCGGCAGCGTGCCGCCGCTCGCCTGGCTGGTATTCACCGTCAACCTCGTGTGGACAGTCATGTACGACACGATCTACGCGATGGCGGACAAGCCCGAGGACCTGCGGATCGGCGTGAAGTCGACCGCCATCCTGTTCGGCGACTACGACCGCCACATGGTCGGCGTACTGCAGATCCTGACGGCGATCGGTCTCGCCATGATCGGCCTGCGGTTCGAACTCGGCGGTTTCTATCTTACGGGCGTACTGGTCGCGGTCGCGCTGTTCGGCTACCAGCAGTTCGTCATGCACGATCGGGTGCCGGCGCACTGCTTCCGCGCGTTCCTGAACAACGCCGGGGTCGGGTTCGCGGTCCTGCTGGGCATCGTGCTGGACTACGCCATCAGCCCAGCCTGATGGGGTGTGTAGTGGGCCGCAAGGCGAATGCCGGCATTGCGCGGTGAACCGCCCGGGCCGGTAGCCAGCGCCGCGGACCGCGCAAAGCCGGCCTACGTCCAGTGTCCCTTCCTCGGCGAGGCATCGAGGCGACTGGCAAGCCGCGCCGGATTCCTCACGCGCGGGCGACCGCGAGCACCCGGACACCATCGGCGCCAGCGCGCAGCAGCGCCCGACTGGCCTCGCGGACGGTGCTCGCGGTGGTTACCACGTCATCGACCAGCAGGACGGTACCGGCCACCGGCTGTCCGCCGGGTGCGAACACGCCACGGACATTCGCACGGCGTTGATCCGCCGGCAGGTCCATCTGGGCCGGGGCGGCGCGTGATCGGTTCAGCGCCTCGGTCACGAGGGGCACCGCGAGCCCACTTGCGACCGGGCGCGCGATCTCCACGGCCTGATTGAATCCGCGCTCCAGCAGCCGCCCGCCATGCAGGGGGACCGGCACGACGGCGCCCACGGACGGCGGGGCCTGAAGGATTTTTTCCGCGAGCAGCTCCCCGAGCAGGCGCCCGGCGGCGAGATCGCGGTGGAATTTCAGCCGGCGTACGCACCAGTCGATGGGCGCCGCATACGCGAACGGGACCTCGATGGCGGTGAAAGGCGGCGGGCGCCACAGGCAGGCGCCGCAGACCGTCAGCGCAGGCAAGCCCGGGCCGGTCGCCGGCAGTGCCTCGCCGCAGCGCCGGCAGGCGGCCTCGATCCGCGGCAGGTCCGCGTCGCAGCCGGCGCAGAGCGCGCGCCCGCGCCATCCCGGTTCGCCGCACAGCAGGCAGCGCGGCGGGAACCAGCGTGTCATCCATGACATGGTCAACCCCATACGGGGCCCCGCGGTTGACAGTAACGGGGCCGCCCTCAATCATTACACGCATTGTTGCGGCCGGACCCCGGCGGGGCAAGCACCTCCTGCGCAACCATCCCCATCAAGAATCCATGGAGTCACGCATGTCCGCACCGGCCGCCACCCGTCACGACTGGACCCGGGAAGAAGTGGAGGCGCTCTACGCGCGCCCGCTCAACGACCTGTTGTTTGAGGCCCAGACCATCCACCGCCGGCACTTCGACCCGAACCGCGTGCAGATCTCCACCCTGCTGTCGGTGAAGACGGGCGCCTGCCCGGAGGACTGCGCGTACTGCCCCCAGAGCGTGCATCACAACACGGGGCTGGAGCGCGAGCGCCTGCTGCCGGTCGAGGAGGTCGTCGAAGCTGCGCGGGCCGCAAAGGACCAGGGCGCGACCCGGTTCTGCATGGGTGCGGCCTGGCGCAACCCGACCGACCGCAACCTCGAGCGCGTGATCGAGATGATCCAGGCGGTGCGCGATCTCGGCATGGAGACCTGCGTCACGCTCGGCATGCTGCGCGAGGAACAGGCGAAACGCCTCGCCGAGGCCGGCCTCGATTACTACAACCACAACCTCGACAGCTCTCCCGAGTACTACGAGCGCGTGATCTCCACGCGCAGCTACGCCGATCGCCAGCAGACGCTGAAGAACGTGCGCGAGGCGGGCGTGAACGTGTGCTGCGGCGGCATCGTCGGCATGGGCGAGGACCAGAACGACCGCGCCGGCCTGCTGGTGGAACTGGCGAACCAGGAAGTCCACCCCGGCTCGGTGCCGATCAATATGCTGGTGCAGGTCCCGGGCACGCCGCTGTACGGCGTCGAGCGCCTCGATCCGCTCGAGTTCGTGCGCACCATCGCCATCGCCCGGATCATGATGCCGCAGTCCTACGTGCGCCTGTCCGCCGGGCGCAACGAGATGTCCGACGAGACCCAGGCGATGTGCTTCTTCGCTGGCGCCAATTCGATCTTCTACGGCGAGCAGTTGCTGACGACAGAGAACCCGGAAACCGAACACGACCACGCCCTTTTCGCCCGCCTCGGCATCGAGGCCGAGACAGTCGAGCGCGAACGCGCGGATGGGCCGTCGTGCCCCGGCAAAGCAACGGCGGCCACAGCCACCGACACGGTGTGAGTGTCGCGCCGCGCGCAGGCCGGTTCTTGCCGAAGGCGACAACCGACATTCTGAAATCTCCGCACGGGGATTGCCGGCTGGCTCCTGCCGCGTCGCCTTCGGCTCCTCGCAGCGGTGCCTTCGGTCGCAAGCCGGCCTACAGCGTTTTGGCCTGCATGCGCGCGGAGATCCACTGGGCGAGAGGCGCCGGGGACTCCGTGACCGGATCGCGTCGATCGGCAGCCAGTACGCGCACTGGATCGCCGCGCTCCCTTCGGTCGCTCGCGATGACGAATCGCGACGTCATTGCGAACGAAGTGAAGCAATCCAGTGTCCGCACGGCACAAAGAACCTGCACTACGCCGCACGAAGTCTCTCCCGATATCAGCGCAGGGTTCCCACTCCCCATGTGGCGCGCCGAGCATCGCAGCGAGTGCCGGAACAGGCCGCGAAGCGGGAGCCGGCAGGAAGCCGGCTCCGCACAGTCGGCACACGGACGTGCTGTCTGCGCGCCCCGGCGCTCGCGAGAAGTACAGGGGCACCCCGCTGCGATCGGCCCGAGTACTGGTGCGGCATGTCCGAGCGGTGAGGCGTCACCGTGTTCCCGAAGCAGTCAGGATGCCCGGCCGATCGCAGTGGGGCGCGCCAGCCAGGGCGTGCTTTCTTCGCTTCCTTTCTTTTCATTCAAAAGAAAAGAAGTCACCCGCGGCCATCGGGTGAAACCCGAAGCACGTCGCCAACCGGCAACAACCGGAAATGGAACCGCCACGGGGAAGCGAGACAGGCTTTACATGCCGACACCGTGCGTCGGGCTGAAGCCCGGACTACAGCCGTATCAGGGCCCGTATCAATACCGATATCCATGCCTGCCTCAGCGCTCGGGACACCCATCCGGCCGTGCGGGCCGAACCCACCATGCGTGACCTCAAACCCGCCCTCGAACAACGCCGTAACGACCGCCTGTACCGGGCCCGTCGGGTAGCCGACTCCGCCCAGGGCCCGGAGATGGTGCTCGATGGCGAACGCGTCATCACCTTCTGCAGCAACGATTACCTCGGCCTAGCCGGCGACGAACGGATCGCCGCTGCACTGGCGGACGCGGCCCGGCACTGGGGCGCGGGCAGCGGCGCGGCCCATCTGGTCAACGGCCACGCCCGACCGCACCACGAACTCGAGGACGCCCTGGCGGCGTTCACCGGCCGTGAGCGCGCGCTGCTTTTCTCCACCGGCTATATGGCCAATCTGGGCGTCGGCTCGGCGCTGCTGGCACGTGGCGACTGTGCCTTCGAGGACCGCCTGAACCACGCCTCCCTGATCGACGCGGGGTACCGGCCCCACGTCGGCTTCCAGCGCTACCGCCACAACGACGCCACCGATCTCGACCGGCGGCTTGGACGCGTGGCGGCCGAGGAAAAACTGGTCCTCACCGACGGCGTATTCAGCATGGACGGCGATGTCGCACCGTTGCGCAATCTCGCCGCCGTCTGCGGCCGTCACGAGGCCCGCCTCGCCGTCGACGACGCGCATGGGATCGGTGTCCTCGGCGAGGGCGGCCGCGGCAGCGTGGCCGCCGCCGGGCTGTCCGCAGCCGAGGTGCCGGTGCTGGTCGGCACGCTCGGCAAGGCCTTCGGGACCGCTGGGGCATTCGTCGCCGGTGACGCGGACCTGATCGAGACCCTGATCCAGTCCGCGCGGACGTATATCTACACCACCGCGATCCCTCCTGCCGTGGCTGCGGCGACGCTCGCGAGTCTGGGCATCGTCGAGGCGTCCGACGACCGCCGGGCGCGGCTGAGCGCGCTGATCGAGCGCTTCCGCGCCGGGATCGCCGATCTCGACGCCGAGCCGGTCGATTCGCGCACACCGATCCAGCCGCTGATCGTCGGCTCGGCCGAGCGCGCGCTCGCCGTATCCGATGCCCTGCTGGAGGAGGGTCTGCTGGTGACCGCGATCCGCCCGCCCACCGTGCCGCCGAACACGGCGCGGCTGCGCGTCACCCTCTCGGCCACCCACGACGAGACGCATATCGATCGCCTGCTGGAGGCGCTGCGGCGCCACCTCGTGGGCCATGCGGGCAGTTCGGTTACCCCCTGAGCGGACATGGCGGCACTGTGCGCACTGGTCGCGGGGTTGCTAGTGGGCCATGCGGGACGCGCTGCACGCGCGCCTTGCCGTGAACACATAGAGCGCCGCAGAGGGAAGCCGAACTGCCCCCATGGCCCACCAGCAAAACCCGTGTCATGAAACATCCATTCCCCGCGCGCTATAATGGGGCATCAGCAACAGGAGTTCCCCCGATGGGAGAGGCCCCCGCCCGCATCGAACAGCAGCCCGCCACCGAACGCGATCTGCATGACCCGGCGCTCTACATCAACCGGGAACTGAGTCTGCTCGAGTTCAACCACCGGGTGCTGGAACAGGCCAAGGATACGACCAACCCGCTGCTCGAGCGCCTGCGCTTCCTGTGCATCTCCAGCACCAACCTCGACGAGTTCTTCGAAATCCGGGTCGCCGGGCTGATGCAGAAGGCCGAGGTCGGCGCCATCCAGGGCGGCGCCGACCAGATGCAGCCGACAGAGGTGCTTGCGGCCATCGGCGAGCGTGCCCACGAGCTGGTCGACGAGCAGTACCGGGTGCTCAATGATGTCCTGATCCCGCAGCTGGCCGACGAAGGCATCCATTTCGTACGCCGCAGCGAGTGGACCGACGAGCAGGAGCGCTGGCTGCGCAATTACTTCGAGAACGAACTCCTGCCGGTGATCAGCCCGATGGGGCTCGACCCGGCGCACCCCTTCCCGCGCATCCTGAACAAGTCGCTGAATTTCATCGTCTCCCTGCGCGGCAAGGATGCCTTCGGCCGCAACGGCGGCACGGCGATCGTGCAGGCACCGCGCGCCCTGCCCCGCGTCATCCAGCTGCCACCGGGGGAAAAGGGCAACGGCCGGCACGACTTCGTCTTCCTTACATCCGTCATCCACACCTTCGTCGAGCAGCTCTTCCCGGGCATGCGCGTACGCGGTTGCTACCAGTTCCGTGTGACGCGCAACTCGGACCTGTTCGTCGACGAGGAAGAGGTGGACGACCTGCTGCTGGCGCTGGAGGGCGAGCTCGCCTCACGGCGTTACGGCGACGGCGTGCGCCTGGAGATCGCCGACAACTGCCCGGATGACATGGCGGACTTCCTGCTGCGCCGGTTCGGGCTGGAACGGGACTCCCTGTACCAGGTGAACGGACCGGTCAATCTCAATCGCCTGCTCGCGGTCTACGACCTGGTCGACCGCGCCGATCTCAAGTACCCGGCGTTCCAGCAGGCGGTCCCGACCGGCATGCACCCGAACGCCAACATCTTCGACACGATCGCGCGCCGCGATATCCTGCTGCATCACCCGTTCGACTCGTTCACGCCGGTACTGGACTTCCTGCGCCAGGCGGCGGGCGACCCGAAAGTGCTCGCGGTCAAACAGACCCTCTACCGCACCGGCCCGGATTCGCCCGTGGTCGATCAGCTCGTGGCCGCGGCGAAGGCCGGCAAGGAGGTCACGGTCGTGGTCGAACTGCGCGCACGCTTCGACGAGCAGGAGAACATCACGCTCGCCAACCGGTTGCAGGAGGCCGGCGCCCACGTCGTCTACGGCATTGTCGGCTACAAGACGCACGCCAAGATGATCCTGGTCGTGCGCCGCGAGAAACGCGGGCTGCGCAACTACATCCATCTCGGTACCGGCAACTACCACACCAAGACCGCGCGGGCGTACACCGATTACGGCCTGCTTTCCGCCAACCGTTCGCTTGGTCAGGACGTGCACAACATGTTCCTGCAGCTCACGAGCCTCGGGCGGGTCCCGGCGATGAACCGGTTGCTGCATGCACCGTTCACGCTGCATTCGGGACTCCTCGATCGCATCGCGGCGGAACGCGACCGGGCGCGCGCGGGCGAGCCGGCGCGCATCATCGCCAAGCTGAACTCGCTGGTGGAGCCGAAGATCATCGCAGCGCTGTACGAGGCGGCCGCCGCGGGCGTGTCGATCGATCTGATCGTGCGCGGGATGTGCTGCCTGCGCCCCGGCGTCGAGGGGATATCGGAGAACATCCGGGTGCGCTCCCTCGTCGGCCGGTTCCTGGAGCACACGCGGGTGTATTATTTCGCGGGCGGGGGCCAGCCACAGGTCTGGCTCTCAAGCGCCGACTGGATGGAACGCAACTTCTTCCGCCGGGTCGAGACCTGCTTCCCGATCGAGAACCGGCGTATCCGCGAGCGCCTGGTGAGGGAACTCGAATCCTATCTCGCCGATAACACCCAGGCCTGGCTGCTGTCATCGGATGGCCGCTACGAACGCGCCGTCGCCGCCGAGGGCGAAGAACCCTACAGTGTCCAGCAGGCCCTGCTCGCCGAAGCCGCCGAGAGCCAGCAGAATCCGTAGCGGGTTACATTCGAACGCTTCGGGGAACTACGGGAAAGTCGGCCTCTCGCAGAGCCGCGGAGTTCGCGGAGAAACAGCAAGGAATAGCGCTCGGTGGAGAGAGCCTATCTGGGCCACGCGGTACGCGATCCAAGCTGGAATTCCAGTCCGATATATCAAGACTTCCCCTTCTGTCGGAGTAAAAGTGACTGCGACGTACAACCATTTTACCCCGTCTTTTATCTTCTCTTCCTCCGCGAACTCCGCGCCTCCGCGAGAAATCGCCTTTTCTTCGATTTCCATTGCGCGCCCGCCCTCGCAGCGGAACAAGTCTCCCACGGTCATTCAGTCACCGTTATCCCAGTCGAGCGTAAAGCCGCCGGCCTCCAGCAGTCCGGCCTCTTCGCCGAGGTCGGCGCGGGTCAGTGGATGCTCATCGAGCCAGCCCGGCGGGAAGCGCAGATGGACCTCCGTGCCGGCGACCTCGATACCGATCGGCGGCAGCGGTGTGGCGCGGCGACCGCGATGGAGCACCGCGGCGATGCGCAGCAGGACGGCCAGGCGCTTGAGGCGCCGGCCATCTCCCTCGCCGAAAGCCTCGAACTGGCCCACCGGGAACTTGCGCCGCCAGGCGCGGACCAGGGTCGCGAGCTGCAGTTGCTCGGCGTGGGCGAAACCGGAGAGATCCGTGTTGGCGGTGATGTAAGCGGCGTGTTTGTGGCAGGAGGAATGGGCGATATCGAGGCCGATCTCGTGCAGACACGCCGCCCAGCGCAGCAGCCATCCGGCCTCATCATCCAGCGCCCACGGCTCGCGAGCCTGTTTGAACAGTTCGGCGGCGACCGCGATGACGCGCTCTGCCTGGGCGGAATCCGCGTGAAAGCGCGCGGCCAGACGCTCGACGCTGGCCCCGCGCGGATCCACATGCTCGAGACGCCCGGGCAGGTCGGCGAGGATGCCTTCGCGCATCGCGCCGTCCGCCACGCGCATCTCCTCGATCCCCAGCGACTCCATCGCCGCGTGCAGTATCGCGACTCCGCCCGGGAAGACCGGATGGCGTTCCGCCTTGACCCCGGGTAGATCAAGCCGGTCGGTTCGGCCCGCCCTGATCATCGATTTGCGCAGGCCCCGCAGACCCGCGCGGGTAATCGTCCCGTCCGTCCATCCGGACTCCTTCAGCGTGGTCGCGACCGCCTTGATCGTGCCGGAGGCTCCCAGTGCCGCCTCCCAGGCGAGATCGCGGAAGCGGCTTTCGATCGGTTCGATCTCGATCCGCGCGGCCAGCTCGGCGCGCTCGAAGGCCTTGCGTGTCAATTTGCCGTCGGGGAACGAGGCATGGCTGTGACCGACGCAGCCGATATGCAGACTGGCCTTCTCCAGCGGTTCAAGGCCTTCGCCGACGATGAATTCGGTGGAACCGCCGCCGATGTCGATGACGAGCCGCCGACCGTCCTGGGCGAGACTGTGCGCGACGCCCAGATAGATCAGCCGCGCCTCTTCCATACCCGAGACGATCTCTACGCCGTGGTCGAGCGCCACCTCCGCCGCCTGGATGAAATCGCCGCTGTCGCGCGCCTTGCGCAGCGTGTTCGTACCGACCACGCGCACGTTGCGCGCGGGGATTTCACGCAGGCGTTCACCGATCTTCGCGAGACAGTCGAGCGCGCGTTCGCGCGCATCTGCCGACAGGTGGTTGTCCGCATCCAGCCCGGCTGCCAACCGCACCATCTCGCGCAGGCGGTCGACCACGACGAGCGCCCCATTCGGCTCGCGTCGCGCAATCACCAGATGGAAACTGTTCGAGCCGAGATCGAGGGCCGCGAAGGTATCGGCATGCTCGACGGGGTCCACTGCGCCTCCATACGACAGGGCGGAAGTTCGCAGTATACCGCCGTGGGCCGGTGATCGGTGAGCCGGGGTCGACGGCTCCCGGATCAGGCGGCGCCGGTCAGGTCTCAGGATCCCTCGACGCCGAAGCGCTCGATGATCTCATCGTAACGCCCGTTCGCGCGGATGGTCTCCAGGCCCTCGTTGAAATCCTCGACCAGACCCTCCGGGTCTTCGATCGCGCGCGAGACCAAGAGATACAGGCCACTGGACTGCAGCGGTGGATCGAGAAAAACCGCCCTGTCCGGATCGAAGCCTTCATCCTCCGCTATCTTGCTGAAGCGGTCGAAGTTCATCGCGATCATATCGATACGCCCGGCGTACAGCTTGCGCGTGTTGAGAACGTTGTTGTCGGCGACCTCCCTGTCCAGGTAATCGGCATTGTCGAACTCCTCCGTGGTCGCCCAGCCACGGCCGTAACCGATCGTGTACCCGGACAGATCCCGCAGTTCATTGTACGAATCGACCCCGAGACTTTTCAGCGCGACCAGCCCGACACTGGTCGTGTAAATGCGATCGCTGAAGATATAGGTCTCGGCCCGTTCCTCGTTGTAATAAGCGCCCATCAGGACATGCCGGTCGCCCTGGCGAACCTCGAGCATGGCGCGCGCCCACGGCATGAACTCGAGCACGGTGTCGTGTCCACCCGCCCTGAACGCCGCCCTCGACAGTTCGCTGATGAACCCGTCGTCCTCCAGCCCCGGATCGTAGAACGGCGCCCAGGGGACCGTGGCCATAACGACGCGCCGGGCCTCCGCGGCGGGCGCCGCGGCCATGAGGGCCAGCGTGACCACCAGTGCCATCCAGCCCGGTATACCGATTTTCGCGTGCATTACCTACCCCCCTGTCAGTTTCCGGTACCGCTCGGAGGCGACCAACCGCGGATGCCGGTCGATACGCCCCAAACGACTCGGATTATGTCGGATACCCGCACCGGCACAAACCTCAGCGATTGACTGTACCCCATTCTCGGTCACTCTTTCTGCCCGAAGAGGCGAGGCCCGGGCACGACACACGACACACGACACACGACACACGACACACGACACACGACAGGATCATCACAGGCCCGGCCCGCGGTCAGATCAACCCGCGTTCGGCGAACGAGACGGGCTCGCCATCGCCGATGATCAGGTGGTCCAGGATACGGATATCGACCAGCCCCAGGGCATCGCGAAGCCGCTCGGTGAGCCGCCGATCGGCCCCGCTCGGCTCGGCCACGCCCGAGGGATGATTGTGCGTCAGGATCACCGCGGCAGCGTTGTGGCCGAGTGCCGCCTTGACCACTTCGCGCGGATACACGCTGGCGCCGTCGATCGTGCCGCGGAAGAGTTCCTCGAACGCGATGACGCGATGGCGGTTGTCGAGGAACAGGCAGGCGAAGACCTCATAGGGCCGATCACGCAGGCGCGCCGCCAGGTAGCGACGGGTCGCCAGGGTAGAGGTCAGCGCCTCGCCACGCAGCAGTTCCTCGTCGAGGTGGCGTCGCCCCATCTCCAGCGTCGCCTGCAGCTGGGCGTACTTGGCATCACCCAGCCCGGGCCGTTTGCAGAAGCTCGCCCGGTCCGCGGCCAGCAGCGGGCGCAGACCGCCGAAAGCTTCCAGCAGCTCACGCGCCAGATCGATCGCCGTGCGCCCGGCGCGGCCGGTACGCAGGAAGATCGCGAGGAGTTCGCCATCGGAGAGCGCGGCGGGCCCGCGCGCCAGCATCTTCTCCCGCGGGCGCTCGGCCGCGGGCCAGTCCGTGATCGCCATGGTGACATCCTGTCGTTGTTGATCCCGGGCGCAGTATAGCTGGCCAGACCTTCGCGGAACACGGGCATCTGCGCCGCATCGGCATGCCCTGCAATGGGGGTTCTCGCCGAGGCGCCATGATCACAAAGGGGCGAAAAGAAAAAGGCGATCCCTCGCAGAGCCGCAGAGGAAGGCGAGGGATCAGTATTCGACGGATTCGGGCGCAGTCGATGCCGCTGATCGCCCTGCAAAAAAGCCTTTTCCCTTTTTCTCCGTGCTCTCCGCGGATCTGCGAGAAACCGCCTTTTCTTTGACTTCCCCGGCCCCCGGGCGAGACCCCGTGCCCACCGTCACAAACGCCTCGAGAGGTCGCGCTGCGAAAAGCCGTTCAGGGTTTGCTGAAGGCCCTTCGAGAAGCCGATAACGTTGAATTTCTCGCCCATCTCGCCGGGCAGCGTCAGGCGTTTGATGGCCTGGGACGCCAGCATGCGTTCGCGCTCATCCTCGGATGCGAGCGCGCTTTCGGCGACGGACTCGAGGCCGGTGGCGAACAGGAACTGGGCCTGGGGCGTGAAACCCTCGAGTTCGAAACCTGTAGCGGTGGCGGCCTCGGTGACGGCCGTGAAATCGACGAAGGCAGTGATGTCGTCGAGTCCCGGCCAGTCGTAGGGATCGTCGTGCGCCCGATGCGCCCGGGTGCATACGAGTGTGCCCATGTGCCGCTCGGGCAGGTAGTACTCGCTGCGGACATAGCCGTAATCGATCAGCAGTACGGCGCCGCGTTGCAGACTGCCCGCCAGCCCGTCGAACCAGCCGGGATATGCGGTCTGGATCTCGGAGGCGTAGCCCTGCGGCAACGCGCGGCCCAGATCGGCCTCGAGGCGGGCGATCGCCTGCGCCAGTGCCTCCGGCGCGGGACGCCAGCTGTCGGCGAACCCGGTGTCATCGACGACGGTACAGCGCTGCTGCGGACCGCGTTCATCGATGCGGAAGCCCTCGACCGGCAACGCATCGAGCAGCTCGTTGGCGACCACCACGCCCTCGAAGGCACCAGGCCATGCATCCAGCCACTCCACGCGATCCGCGAGGGCGGGCACCCGCGCCTGGATAGTGCTGTGCTGCGCCTGCTGAAGCGCGGGGCTCGGCTCCAGGATAAGGTAACGCCCGGGGAGCGACCCGAGCCGTTCCAGTTCGGCGAGCACCTCGGCGGTGAGCACGCCGCTGCCAGCGCCCGGCTCAAACAGGTCGCCGCCGCCGAGTTCCCGCAGGACCTCGGCACACTGGCGTGCCACGCAGCGCGCGAACAGCGGTGACACGGCCGGTGCCGTGATGAAATCGGCGGAATCGGTGAGTCGATCACTGCCGGCCGCGGCGTAGTACCCGAGGCCGGGCGCGTAGAGCGCGAGCTCCATGTAGCGCCGGAACGGGATCACCCCGCCGGCGGCCTCGATCTCCGTGCGGATGGTCTGCGCCACGCGCGCGCTGTGTTGCTGCGCCGCGGCCGAGGGTGTCGGCATCCTCTCGTCGACATCACGCGAAGACATCATCGTTTTCCATGGTGTGACCGTACCCACAGGCAGTATGGTCGTGCCTCGAAACCGCCTTGTGGCGGGCCAGCAGGAACGGAGGATTACGGGATGGCGCAGAATAACGGGGCCGAGCTCGCAGGCCAAACGGCATTGGTAACCGGCGGCGCGCGGCGCATCGGCGCACGCCTGGTACGGGCCCTGCACGGGGCCGGCGCCGATGTCGTGATCCACTGCCGGCGGTCCCGTGAGGCGGCGGATGAACTCGCGGCGGCGCTGGACGCGGAACGCCCCGGCTCCGCGGCCGTGGTGACCGGTGACCTGCTCGATCCCGACGATTGCGGTCGGGTGGTCGAGGCCGCCCGCGCCGTGCGCGGGCGCCTGGACATAGTGGTGAACAACGCCTCGACCTTCTATCCGACTCCGGTGGGCACGATCAACGCCGCCGCGTTCGACGATCTGATCGGCAGCAACCTGCGCGCTCCGACCTTTGTCGCACAGGCGGCCGCATCGGCGCTGCGCGAAACGGGCGGCTGCATCGTCAACATGGCCGATATCCACGGCCAGCGGCCCCTCGCCGACCATCCGGTCTACTGCGCGGCGAAGGCAGGCCTTATCATGCTGACGCGCACACTGGCCCGGGACCTGGCGCCAACCATCCGCGTGAACGCGATCGCCCCGGGATCGATCCTCTGGCCGGAGGGTCCCCGCGGTGACGATCCGGGGGCCCGCGCCGCCGTGCTCGCGGCGACCCCGCTGGCGCGTCAGGGCGATCCCGACGATATCGCGGCCGCCCTGCGCTACCTCGTGGGTGACGCGCCCTTCGTAACGGGCCAGATCCTCGCCGTCGACGGTGGCCGGGGGCTGTAACCGGATCGCTGGCGTCGTCGCCGCAACCTATCCGCGGCTATCGGGTGACCTCGGGCGGTATCAGCCCATCCGGTGCGACCGGCTGCAGATCATGGGCACCGATGCCGTCGAAACGGGCCCAATGGGCCGTCAGCGCGTCGCCGTGGACGGGGTGCTCCAGATCGCCGGCGAGCTCCGCCAGCGGGGCGAGGACGAAAGCGACGCGATCGATCTCCGGGCGCGGCAGCACCAGTTTGCCTTCGCGCAGGATCCGTGAGCCGAACAGGAGCAGATCGAGGTCGAGCGTGCGCGGCGAGAATTTCGGCTGGTTGCGGTCGCGCCCGAACGCGTCCTCGATGCCATGCAGCGCGGCGTAGACCTCGAGCACGGCTTCATCGCTGTCGAAGGCGGCGACGCAGTTGTAGAAGTCTTCGCCCTCGAAACCGACCGCCGGGCACTCATAGATCGTGGATACCGCCAGCGGGCCGAAGCGCTCGCGCAGGGCGCGCAGAGCGCCGGACAGATTGCGCTCGCGATCCACGTTGGTGCCGACGGATATGTAGACACGCTCGATCAACGGGTCAGCCCCGCTCGCCGCGTTCGATGACCACGCCGACATCCCGCGCGCCTCGGATCGCGCCAGGCTTTGACACGGTGACCTTGACCCACGACACGCCGAATTCACCGCGCACGATGCCCGCGATCTCCTCGGCCAGGGTCTCGACCAGCTGATAGGAACTCGCGCTGACGAAATCGATCAGCCGCTTGGAGATGCTCTTGTAGTCGAGCGCGTCCTCGATCGAATCGCTGGCGGCGGCGCGCGCGATGTCGGCGGCCATCTCGAGATCGATGTTCACGACCTGACGGGTCGTGCGCTCCCACTCGAAAATGCCGATGATGGTCTCGACCCGCAGGTCGCGCAGGAATACTGTGCCCATGTGCCCCCCCTCGCAGCGCGCGTAACTATACTGCCCCGGGCGGGTCGCATGCCAGCCTGGGGCGCCGATTCCGGCGGCCTGGTGATCCGCCCATGCGGAATCCCCTTCGCCTGTGCGTAAAGGACCGATTCAGGGGGATTCGATCAGGCCGATCCCCTTGTCCCGGGAGGCCCGATCGGATATATTGCACGGCTTCGCGTCAAACGGACCGAACGGAGTTTCCGATGTCCCGCGTATGTCAGGTTACGGGCAAGCGGCCGATCACCGGCCACCATGTGTCCCATTCGAATATCAAGACCAAGCGCCGGTTCCTGCCGAACCTGCACAAGCATCGCTTCTGGGTCGAGAGCGAGCAGCGTTACGTCACGCTCCGCCTGTCCCCGAAGGGCATGCGCATCATCGACAAGAAGGGTATCGATACCGTTCTGGCCGATCTGCGCGGCCGTGGCGAGAAGTTCTGAGGAGGCCATCATGCGCGAAAAGATCAAACTCGTGTCGAGCGCCGGTACCGGCCACTTCTACACGACGACCAAAAACAAGCGGAACATGCCGGACAAGATGTCGATCAAGAAGTTCGACCCGGTGGTGCGCAAGCACGTGACCTACAAGGAGACGAAGCTCAAGTAGTCTTCGGTTCCCGTCCGCCGACGCGGACATCGCTCAGAAAACCCGGCCCCGTGCCGGGTTTTCTGTGTGCGTTTCAGGCACACCTGACCCGATACCGGTCACAACGCCGGACCGCTTGCGCCATCGGTGAAGGCCTGCAAGGGGTTTTCGCCAAGGCGCAAAGGGCACCAGGCGACACTGAGGAAAGGCAAATTCGATTCTCGCAGAGTCGCGGAGTACGCAGAGAAAAGCGAAGGTATAGCGTTGCCCGCACCTGAAACCGCCGTTGCGGACCCTCTACCCGGGGGACACTCCTGACTTCTTTTTCAGCTCTGCGTCCTCTGCGCCTCTGCGCCTCTGCGAGAGACCGCTTTTCTTCGCGTTACCTGGCGCCCTCCGCGCCTTGGCGAGAACCCTTCTGGCAGTTGAGCTGAAATACGCAAAAGCCGGTGGCCGCCCGCAGGCGGGCGGCCACCGGTGTTGCGCGCCATCAGTAGGCGTATTCGCGGCCGTCGGCCCGGGCCCGTTCGCGGGCGCTCGGGTTGACCGACTCGCGGAAGGGCATCTCCGCGACCACCGCGTGGACCGGGTGCCCCGGCTTGGGCTGGTACTCCTCGGGCAACCACGCGACGAACTCGGTACCCAGCGCCGCCGATTCGACCGGGACGTAGGCCATGCCGATGTTCGTATCCAGCTCCGGCGAGTACCAGGGCGACGTGATCCACCCGCAGGGCTCGCTGTCGGCGTCATGCCCGACCAGCCAGAAATCCGGCGCGTAGTCCTCGATCGGCTTGCCGGCGATCTTCAGCCCCACGAGCTGGTGGGTGAACGGCGGATTGCCGTTGTTTACCTTCTCGCGCGTGTCTTCCAGCGCCTGCCGGCCGATGTAATCCGCCGCCTTGGTCTTCGGCACCATGTGGCCAAGATTGCACTGGAAGGGATTGGTCTCGTGGTCGAGGTCCTGGCCGTAGGACAGGATACCGGCCGCGATCCGGCGATGATGCGCCGGTGCGATCACCATCAGGTTGTGCTTCTCGCCGGCGGCGCGGATCGCGTTCCAGACGGTCTCTGCGTTCAGCGTGGAGTCGTAGGCGTAGACCTCGTACCCCTTCTCGCCGGAGAACCCGGTCTGCGAGATGATCACGTCGACACCGTCGATCTGCGCGGCCATGAGCCCGTAATACGGCACCTCGCGCACCCCCTCGCCGACCAGATCGGCCATCAGGTCCTCGGATTTCGGTCCCTGGATCTGCAGCGGGGAGACGTCGATCTCCTCGATCGTGACGTCGAAGCGCTTGCCGACGTTGATCCCCTTGAACCAGTAGGCGAGATCGGAGTCGCTGATCGTGAACCAGAACTCATCCTGCGCGAGCCGGAGCATGACGGGATCATTGAGTACATGGCCCTGTTCGTCGCAGAGGATGACGTAACGCCCCTTCATCGAAGGAACGCGGGTCATGTCCCGGGTACAGACGTAATCGCAGAACGCCTCGGCGTCAGGACCCTTGACCCGGATGGGCCGCTCGACGGCGACGTTCCAGAGCGTGACATCGTTGACGAGAGCGCGGTACTCGACCATCGCCCCGCCGTCTTCCGGGCGGACATAGCCACGCGGGTGATACATGCGGTTGTAGACCGTCGCGCGCCAGCAGCCCGCTTCGACCGACAGGTGCCAATAGGCGGACTTGCGCACGCGGTTGGAGATCAGCATGCGGATACCGGGGTCGCCGGTCTGCCGCAGATTGATCGGGACATTGCGATCGCCCTGGTCGATCGACTGCTGGTAATTGACGTTGGATTGGCTGGACATGATGCAGGACTCCTCGCCCGTTGCCTGTTACCCGGATGCGGGCTGCGGGAGAGAAGGGTCGAACAGCGCAGACGCGAAAAGGGTAAACGGACCGACCCGTTGGTCACGCCGACGAAACGGATAAGCGCCGTTTCGCGGCCCGCCAGGCCGACCGCCGCTTCACGCTGCGCAGCCGCCGCCGGGACACCCCGCCCGCTCGGACTTGCACTGCCGGATACCCGATCGGATATCCCTCATCGACGGCAGGTTTCCTGGCTCTCGGGTCATCGTTTGCCGTCCGCCTTCCCGGGGCAATCCCAGTGGCCTATGAACGGGAAACTCACCGCATACAGTTGCGGGGGCAGCTCCGGCACGGCTCCATGGAGCCTTCCGGATTCCCTTTTCCCGCGCCTCGGCGCGGGCACCGTCGATCATGGAACGTTACGCCGTTGGCGCCCGTTCGCGCGTTTCAGGGACGACGCCGCGTTTATCCGCTGCGACATCCCTGCGTAATCGCTGTGACCGCATTGGTCACGGAAAGTTCACGCGGGTGTCACCGACACTTCAAGCCCGGCTGTTCCCCTGCATCACATGAACAGCACGCCTGACACGCTCCTGCGGGAATCCTTTCTGGCATCAGACTCCACCCGTGGATCAACGCGCGGTACGGAATCCACCGACTCGACCGATACCGGCAGCGGGCGTGAGCGGGTACGCACTATCTGGCTTTCCGACCTCCACCTGGGCACGAAGGGGTGCCGGGCCGAGTCGCTGATCGCGTTTCTCAAGCACCACGACTGCGACACCCTGTACCTGGTCGGGGATATCGTCGATGGCTGGCGCCTGCAATCCCGGATCTATTGGCCGCAATCGCACACCAACGTGATCCGCCGCGTCCTGACCAAGGCCAAACGCGGCACCCGGATCGTGGTCGTGACGGGCAACCATGACGAGTTCCTGCGCCGGTACACCGATCTCGAACTCGGCAACATCTCGGTGCGCGATGAGGCCGAACACCGCACCGCCGATGGCCGACGGCTGCTGGTGATCCACGGCGATCAGTACGACGGCGTCGTCCAGGCCCACCGCTGGCTCGCCTTCCTCGGCGACCGGGGCTATGCCCTGCTGCTGGTCCTCAACCGCTGGTTCAACCGCTTCCGCGAGCGCTTCGGCTACGGGTACTGGTCGCTGTCCGCGCAGGTCAAACAGAAGGTGAAGGGCGCGGTGAACTTCATCTTCGAGTTCGAGAACGCGGTCGCCTGGGACTGCCGCCGGCGCGGTTTCCGCGGCGTGGTCTGCGGGCACATCCACCACGCCGAGATCCGCGAGGTCCAGGACATTACCTACCACAACTGCGGCGACTGGGTGGAATCGTGCACCGCGCTGGTCGAGCATTTCGATGGCCGCATCGAACTCCGGCAATGGATGCAGGTCGACCACGCGACCGATCGCGATGCCGGTGCCATCGGGGAATGAGGCTCAGCATCGTCACCGACGCGTGGTACCCCCAGGTCAACGGTGTGGTCACCACCCTGGCCGCGGTCATTGAATGGCTGCGCGGTGAGGGCCACAGCGTGGACGTGATCGAACCGCGCGACTTCCGCACCCTACCCTGTCCCGGCTACCCGGAGATCCGGCTCGCGCTCGCCACCCGGGCACTGCGGCGCCGCCTCGACCGGTTCGCCCCTGATCGCGTGCACGTCGTGACCGAGGGACCGCTGGGGCACGCGGCCATACGCCATCTGCGCCGCCGCCGCTGGGCGCACACGACTTCCTTCCATACCCGCTTCCCGGAATACGTCCAGGCGCGCCTGCCGTTCATACCGCTGTCCTGGGGCTATGCACTGCTGCGGCGCTTCCACCGAGACGCCGCTGCCACGCTGGTGCCCACGGCCGGTATGGCGCGCGAACTCGCTGGCCGCGGTTTCGACCACCTCGTGGTCTGGAATCGCGGCGTCGACACCCGCGTATTCTCGCCGGATGCGGCATTCGACACCGACCTGGAGGGCCCGATTCATCTGTTCGTAGGGCGCGTTTCGCGCGAGAAGAACATCGAGGCGTTCCTCGCCATGGACGCCCCGGGAACGAAGGTCGTGGTCGGCGACGGCCCGGACCGCCAGCGCCTGCAAAACGCCTGGCCGGATGCGGTATTCCCCGGCTATCGCCACGGCGCCGGACTCGCCGCCTGGTTCGCCAGCGCCGACGTCTTCGTCTTCCCGTCGCGGACGGATACCTATGGCGTGGTGATGCTGGAGGCGATGGCCTGCGGAACCCCGGTCGCCGCGTATCCGGTGACAGGGCCGATCGATGTGGTGCAGCAGGGCATCACCGGTTACCTCGACGAGGATCTGGCCCGCGCCGCGCGCAACTGCCTCGATCTCGATGAAGCCGACTGCATCGCCCAGGCCCGGGCCAACGACTGGCGGGCCACCGCACGCTTCTTTCTCGAACACACCGTACCCGTCAACGGCGCGATTTTGGCTCGCACAGCCAACGCGCCTGCCGAGAGCTGATCGGGTCCTCGCTGTGTGAACCTGAAGCCTGAACACCGAAAGTCAAAGGCGGCCTCTCGCAGAGCCGTGGAGAGCGCCGAGAGTAAAGAAGGTAAAACCCTCTCGAGGTGAGGGCAGGTGTCGAAGCCGCTGCGTCCAAGGATTCGTGGTGGCGCCTTGCCACCCCATTCATCGCCTTTCTCCGCGTTCTCTGCGGCTCAGCGAGAGGCCGCCTTTGACTTCAAAGCGCCGGTCGCGCACCCGACGTCAGTCGGTCTTAGTCAGTCGGTCTTCAACCGGTAACCGCGCAGATGCGAGGCGAAGTCTTCCAGTGCCTGGATGCCGGTCTGTTCCGCGCTCGCGCACCAGGCCTGCAGCGACTGCACCAGCTGTTCCTGGGTCACGCGCCTGGAGGCGAAAAGCTCCTGCAGGCGGCGGCGGTATTCGTAGACCGTGTGCAGACGCTCATTGGCGCTCAGTGCCCGATCGCGGCGTGCCTTCGACTGCGCGTCCATGCGTGACTCGTCGCGGATCAGGGCGCCTTTGGCGCGTTTGAGCAACGCACGCGTGCCGTCGTCCACGCGCTCGAGTTCGGCCTTCAGGACCGGCACGGTCACGCTCCGGGCATACGTGCGCATGACGTGCATGCGGGCGATCACGACGGCCTTGACCGTCTCGAAGTCGATCGTCGTTTTGGCCGGGTCGACCGTGGGGCTGGGCGCGACCCGCTTGATCTTCGCCAGCCCGAGCGCGGACAGGATGCGCAGATAGAACCAGCCGATGTCGAACTCGTACCAGCGCTGCGAGAACTTCGCCGAGCTCGGGAAGGCGTGGTGGTTGTTGTGCATCTCCTCGCCGCCGATCAGGACCCCGAGTGGCGTGAGGTTGGTGGAGCCGTCGGCCGACTCGAAATTGCGGTAACCGAGGTAATGACCGAGCCCGTTGATGACGCCCGCGGCCCACAGCGGGATCCACATCATCTGGATCGCCCAGACGGTCATGCCGAGCACGCCGAACAGCGCGAGCGCGAGCACGCCCATCAATACGATGCCGCCGGTCTCGAAGCGCGCATAGACGTTGCGCTCCATCCAGTCGTCCGGCGTGCCGTGTCCGTACTTGTCCAGCGTCTCCTGATCCTTCGCCTCGTCGCGGTACAGCTCCGCGCCCTCGAGCAGAACCTTCCAGATCCCGGCCTGGTGCGGGCTGTGCGGATCCTCTTCGGTCTCCGTGTGCGCATGATGCTTGCGGTGGATCGCGACCCACTCGATGGTCCGCATGCCTGTGGTCAGCCACAGCCAGAAGCGGAAGAAGTGCGCAACGCCGGGATGCAGATCGACCGAGCGATGGGCCTGGCAGCGATGCAGATAGATCGTCACCGCCACGATCGTGATATGGGTCAACACCAGCACGACCGCCACGTAGCCCGCAATGGACAGATCGAGCAGTCCGGATTCCAGAATACGCAGTGTTTCGTTCATCGATACCTCACGGGTGAAAACGGGTTTTCACCGGGCAGCAGGACATACGGGATTCCGGGAGTGGGCCGCGCGGCGGCTCCCCATGCACGGCTATTTGGCATAATATCATGCAGACCACAACCCCTCACGATGAAGGACCTGCTCGGCAGGTCGTGAAGATCCCGCGATCGCGGCACGCAACATCACACCCCCGCGGCGCAGGACAGGCCGCCGACTCTTGCCGCCACGACCCCGGAGCGTCTATCGTCGCGGTCCTGCCGCGCCGCTGGACCGTCGATGCCGGAGACCACGCCACTGATTGACGCCACCGGCCTGTGCCGGGACTACGGCGCACTGCGCGCGGTTGACGACGTCGATCTGCGGCTTGAGCGCGGCGAGATCGTCGGTCTACTCGGGCAGAACGGCGCCGGTAAGACCTCCACCATGGACATGCTCTGCGGCGTGCTCGCGCCGACCGCCGGGGCCATCGCCATCGATGGTGTCGATCTGCTCGAATCGCCCCGCACGGCCAAACGCGCGCTCGGCTATCTGGCGGAGCACCCGCCGCTGTATCCGGACATGAGCGTGCGCGGGTATCTCGCCTTCGCCGCCGCCCTGCATGGCGTGCCACGAGCGGGGCGCGGCGATGCCAGCGACCGGGTGATGTCGCTGTGCGGCCTCAAGGACGTCGCCCACCGCCTGATCGGGAATCTCTCCAAGGGCTACCGCCAGCGGGTCGGGATCGCCCAGGCGATCGTGCATGACCCCGCCGCTATCGTCCTCGACGAGCCCACGGTCGGACTCGACCCGATCCAGATCCGCGCCATCCGCGGCCTCATCGCCGACCTCGGCCGCGAGCACGGCATCATCCTGTCAACCCACATCCTGCCGGAGGTGCAGGCGCTGTGCTCGCGGGTCGCGATCATGCATCACGGGCGCATCCTGCACGGCGGCCCCATGAGCGCGTTCACCGACGACACGGCCGTCGACAGGATCACGGTCACACTGCGCCGGGCACCGGTCGACAGCGAGCTGCATGCGATCGAGGGCATAACCGGCGTCGAGCACCTCGCCCCGGGACGCCTGCGGCTGACCCTCGACCCGACGCGCGACGTACCGGAGCGGGTCGCCGAGGCCGCCGTGCACGCCGGCTGGGGCCTGCTCGAGATGACGCCGGACCGGGCTTCGCTGGAGCAGCTGTTCGTCGAACTCACGACCGCGGACACGGCGGAGGCAAGCGCATGACGATCCTCACGATCGCCGGTCGTGAACTCGCGGGGCTGTTCCGCTCGCCGACCGCCTGGGTGGTCCTCGCGGGCGCGCAGCTGGTGACTGGATTCATCTTCCTGCTCCACCTCGAGAGCTACCTCCAGGTGCAGCCGAAGCTGATCGGGTCCGGCGGCGGGCCGGGCGTGACGGCCTTTCTGGCGCCGCGCCTGTACGGGGCGGCGGCGATGATCCACTTGTTCGCCATTCCGCTGTTGACCATGCAACTGATCGCCGGCGAGCGCCGCCAGGGCACCCTGCCACTGCTGCTGGGCGCGCCGGTCTCGACGCTGGAGATCATCCTCGGCAAGTTCCTGGGCCTGCTCGGCATCCTGCTGGCCATGGTGGCACTGACGGCGCTGATGCCGCTCTCGCTGACCCTGTTCACCGATCTCGACGGCGGGGCGCTGGCGCTCGCGATCACCGGGCACTTCCTGTTCGTCACCGGCGCGGGCGCCCTGGGGCTGTGGCTGTCGACCCTCACGCGCGAACCGACCATCGCGGCGACGGCTACGCTCGGGATCCTCCTCGCCCTGCTGCTGCTGGGCGAATGGGGGGGCACACTCGGTTCTCCATGGTCTGGACTGCTTGGCTGGCCGGCGCCGGCGACCCACCTGGATCCGTTCCTGACGGGGCTGTTCGACAGCGCCGCCGCCGTGTTCTTCGTCCTCTTCGCCGGGCTGTTCGTGACCCTCGCGGTCCGCCGGCTCGATAACGACCGCCTGCAGGGCTGAGCGGGGGTATCGATGCGCCTGGACCGCCGCAACCGCCGCCGCCTGCGCCTGCAGAATCTGCTGTTCGTCGCGCTCGTGCTGGGGCTCGTCGGCATCCTCGCGTGGCTCGCGCAGACCTGGCGCTATACCGCCGACTGGACCCAGACGGCGCGCAATACGCTGACGGCGAAGAGCCATGAGGTCATCGAACTGATAGAGGACCCGGTCGAGATGACCGTCTATATCGGACCGGAGCCGGTTACTCGGCGCAGTATCCGCGACCTGGTCGAGCGCTATCGCCGGGCCGGCGTCGAGGTGCAGCTCGAATTCGTCAATCCGGAGACCAACCCCGCCCTGGCCCGGGAACTGGGCATCCGCCAGGGGGGCGAACTGATCGTGCGCCATGGCGGCCGTGAGGAACGGCTGCAGCGTATCAGCGAGCAGAGCATCACCAGCGCCCTGGCGCGACTCGCGCGCGATGGCGAACGCTGGGTCGTGTTCCTCGAGGGGCACGGCGAGCGCAAGCCACACGGCGACGCCAACGCCGATCTCGGGCGTTTCGGCGACCGCCTGGAGGAGCGCGGTTTCCAGGTCCAGACGCTGCAGCTGGCGCAGATGCCGCACATCCCGGACAACACCGATCTGCTGGTGATCGCCAGCCCGCAGTCGGACTACCTGCCCGGCGAACTCGCCCGCATCCGCCAGTACGTCCAGACCGGGGGCCATCTGCTGTGGCTGACCGAGCCGGATAACGGCGAGCGTCTGGCCCGGCTCGCCGAGGACGTGGGCATCCGCCGCCACGACGGCGTGGTCGTCGACGCGGGGGCGCAGCTGTTCGGCACCGACACGCCGGACTTCGCCGCGATCAGCGATTACGGCGACCACCCGGTCGTCAACGGGCTCGATCAGTTGTCGCTGTTCCCGCAGGCGGTCGCCCTGGAAAGCCTCGATACCGGCGGCTGGCACCACTCCGCCCTGTTGCGCACCCGCGAACAGAGCTGGGCCGAGACCGGGCCGATCGAGGGCGAGATCGATTTCGATGCCGATGCCGGCGAGACCCGCGGCCCGCTCACACTCGGCTGGGCGGCTCGCCGCGGGCCGCCGGCAGAAGGCGACGAGCAGCCCACCGACGGGCAGCGTGTCGCCGTCATCGGCGACGGCGACTTCCTCTCCGACGCGTATGTCGGCAACGGCGTCAATCTCGACCTCGGCATGCGCCTGGTGAACTGGCTGGTGGGCGACAGAGCCCATATCGACATCCCGCCCGACACGGCCCCCGACACGCGGGTCGATCTCTCGCGCACGGCCGTGATCGTGCTCGGCTTCGCCGTGCTGCTCGTGCTGCCCCTCGCCCTGCTCGCGACCGGCGTGTTCATCGGCTGGCGCCGACGGCGGCGCTGAGGGACCCCGATCGTGCGCCTGCGCCGCTCCCTGAACCTGGTCCTCGCCGTCGCCATCGTCGCCGGCGCGGGCGCCGCGTGGTACGCCGGGCAGCGCGACAGCGGACCGCCGTCGCTGACGGCACTCGCGCCCGGCGACATCCGCACACTTGCCTTGACGTTCCCGCGCGACGAGCGCAAATCACTGCGGCTGGAACGGCGGCGCGACGGCTGGCACATCGCCGAGCCGATCGAGCGCGCGGCCAGCGACGGGCGCGTCGTGACCGCACTGGCCGTGCTCGCGGCACCGGCACGGGGTTGTTACGCCGTCGACGAACACGAGCTCGCCGATTTCGGGCTGGATGACCCGCGCCTGCGCATGGAGGCGGACGACACGACAGTCGAATTCGGCGATCGCGCCGCCGACGGGCGCCGCTATGTCCGCGCCGGTAACCGGTTCTGCCTGCTGCCCGACCAGTTCTGGCCCCTGATGAAACTGGGGCTCGAGGGATTCGCGGCACCGGGCGTGCTGGGCGCAGGGAGCGCTCCCCGCCGGATCTCCACCCCGAAGGCCGAGGCGCGATTGACCGGTGACGATGCATGGGATCTCACGCGCGGGAGCGGTGACGCAAAGGCCTGGGCGGCGCGCTGGCGCGCGGCCCGCGCCGACGGATTCGTACTCGATCCGCCGGATGCCGATCTCGGACGAATCCGGATCGCGACGGATAGCGCGATCACGGAGTTTCGGATCACAGTCCGTGAACCGGCACTGGTCCTCGTAGCAACGGGCGCTGACTATGGCCTCGAGATCGCCGCCGAGGAAGCGGAGCGCCTGCTGGCACCGCCGCCCGACGCCCCGGACGCTGGGTCGTCCTGACCCCCGACCGCAGCCCCCCGACCGCGCCCAGGCGCGATCCTTCTACCAGGAGCACCTGCAAGCCCATGCCAGAACTCCCGGAGGTCGAGACCACCCGCCGCGGGATCGCGCCGCACATCGAAGGCCGCGCGATCCGTGGCGTCACGGTGCGTGAACCACGGCTGCGCTGGCCGGTGCCGGTCGCCGCGCTGGACGTGCTGAAGGATACGACCGTGACGGCGGTGGATCGCCGCGCCAAATATCTGCTCCTGCGCACGGACCGGGGCACCATCATGCTGCACCTCGGGATGTCCGGCAGCCTCCGGGTCGTGTCTCCCGACACACCCGCCGCCGTTCACGACCATGTGGACATACTGTTCGAGGGCGACGCATGTCTCAGGCTGCGCGATCCACGGCGTTTCGGCTCGGTGCTCTGGTTCGACGCCGAGGCGCCGCTCCCCGCGGTACTGGCACGACTCGGGCCAGAGCCGCTGGATCCGGCCTTCGACGGTGATCACCTCTACGGACGGTCACGCGGACGGCGGAGATCGGTGAAGGATTTCATCATGGACGGCCGGATCGTCGTCGGCGTCGGCAACATCTACGCCGCCGAGGCGCTGTTCGACGCGGGCATCCACCCGGCCCGCGCGGCCGGGCGGGTCGGTCGGGCGCGCTACCGTGCGCTCGCCCAGGCGATCAAACGGATCCTCGGGGAGGCGATCGAGCGGGGCGGGACCACGCTCCGCGACTTCACCAGCGCGACGGGCGCGCCCGGTTACTTCCGCATATCGCTCGCCGTCTACGGCCGCGCCGGCGCGCCCTGCCGCCGCTGCGGCCACACCCTGCGCACCCGCCGCCTCGGCCAGCGCGCGACCGTGTATTGCCCGCATTGCCAGACTTGAGCGGTAACCCCGGTGAACGGACATCAACGTGCCTGACCCGATCTGACCCCGCACATGCGGGCAATGTGTACTGAGGGGTGCTCGCCGGCAGGCGAAGGAAAGTCAAAGGCGAACTCTCGCAGAGGCGCGAAGAGCGTGGAGAAAGACAAGGAATAGCGCTCACTTTTGAGCAAGCAGCAGGCCACACGTCCTTCTTATTCCTGTTTCTCTGCGCTCTCAGCGCCTCTGCGAGAGCTGCATTTTATTTGTTCGCTGGCTTACGCGATGTCTTGGCGAGGGAGAGAACCCCGCCTGAAGAGGCACACTAATCGTCGTCGTCCACGTCGCGGACGAGGCGGACCGCTTTGGGGCCGGATTTGAAGTAGTAATAGCTCGCCAGCCCGAACTTGAAGTCGGTGTGCCACGCGAAGTTCGGGTAGTTGACGTTGGGCTCGGAGGTCCAGAACGAGGTCGCCACGGTATTCGGGAAGTAGGCGGTCTGAATGGCGGGGAAGGTGGCCTGATAGTCCACGATCGTACGCAGTTCGGAGCGCGTGGGCATGCGCCAGTCGGTGGCGCCGCACAGGCCCCGTTCGTTCACGGCCTGGACATAGGCGTGCGTGCCACAGTCGGAACCGCTGCAGTCGCCGCCGTCGCTTGGCCCCGACGCCCCGGCATTCTCCCCGGAATCGGGGTTGTGCCAGGTGTACGTGTGATTCTGGTCACGCAGTCCGCCGTCCGTCGTCTTCACTTCCCACATGAGACCGGTGACGTTGTCGCGCACGCAGGACCACGGGGTAACGGTATAGACCCCGCCCTGTTTGGAGAGCGGCTGACCCTGATCGTTGAGTTTGGTGAAGTCGAAAATACCGCCCTTACCTGCGATGCGGCCGATCAGTTCGTCGTCGTCCGCCGCGCTCGTGACGCTGACCGGGCCGGCCAGCAACGCGGCGCCGAACAGCAGTGCAAACAGTCGATAAGGGTGTTTTTTCCGCATGCCTTCGGATCTCCCCGTGCCGCCGGTCCGGGCAATGGCCCGCATCCATGGCGGTTCGGCCCGCGCCACGATGACGCCGCCGACCATGTTATTCGAATGGTATTGACTTCAATATACGCGAGCCGTTGGCGCCTTCCAAGACGATCCCGCGCGCTACCGCTCCGATCCCACGGGGATCCGCGGCACCAGAAACCTCTCCGCCGTCATCGGTCACGACCTGCATGTCCCCCCAGGTATCGTCCTGCGGGTCCAGTTCATGCCCCCGGTCCTGCAGGGCGGAGCGGACCGCCGCATCGAGCGCCACCGGCTCGAACTCGATGACATCCGGCAGGTACTGATGATGGAAACGCGGGCGTTCCGCCATCGCCATCGGGTCACCGCCGTCGTGGAATTCCAGCGCCGCGAGCAGGACCATCGAGATGATCCGGCTGCCCCCCGGCGTTCCCAGCACCGCGACACGGTCGCCATACTCGAGGAAGGTCGGCGACATACTCGACAGCATCCGCTTGCCCGGCTCGATCGCGTTCGCCTCGCCCTGGACCAGACCATAGACGTTGGGCTCGCCGGGCTTGGCCGCGAAGTCGTCCATCTCGTCGTTCAGGACGACACCGGTGTCCGGCGGCATGAAGCCGGAACCGAACGGCCAGTTGATCGACAGCGTCGCGGCGACACGGTTACCGCCGGGGCCGATGACCGAGAAATGCGTGGTGTCACGCCCGCCCGGATCCGCGCCGACGCCAGGCAGCTGCGCACTTGGCGTCGCCCGATCAGCGCGGATCGAGGCGCGGCGGCCGGCGGCATAGTCCGGATCCGTGAGCCGCTCGATCGGGACGTCGACGTAATCGGTGTCGCCGAGATAACGCGCACGATCGTGGTAGGCGCGACGCATCGCCTCGATTACGAGATGTACGCGCTCTCCCGGCTGCGCCGTGCCGAGGTCATACGGCGCCAGGATATTGAGCGCCTCCACCAGGACCACGCCACCGGAGGAAGGCGGCGCGGCCGAGACGACCCCCATACCGCGGTACTCACCGGTAATCGGCGCGCGCTCGCGCACGCGGTACTGACGCAGATCGCGTCGGCTCCAGATGCCACCGGCCGCGCGCGCACCGGTCACCAGCTTGCGTGCCACCGGCCCGTCGTAAAAACCGGAGCGGCCGCGACGGGCCAGGCGCTCCAGCGTGGCCGCGAGTTCGGGCTGGCGCAGCCGGTAGCCTTCCGGGGGCACATCGCCGTCGACAAGAAACGTCGCGGCGGCCGCCGGCGAGCGCTGCAGCACGTCGCGGCGAAAACGCGCCATCGCCCGATACGGCTCACCGATCTCATAGCCATCACGCGCCAGGCGGATCGCCGGCGCCAGACTCCACGCCAGCGGCAGCTCGCCGTAGTTGCGTGCGATATGCACCAGCGCCGCGGGCAGGCCGGGAATGCCCGCAGCGAGCGGCCCGTCGATCGACGCGCGCTCGATCAGCTCGCCGTCCTCGTCCTGATACATCGTCCGCGTTGCCGCGAGCGGCGCCCGCTCACGGCCATCGATCATCACGTCCCGATCGCCCTCGGCCTCATGCAGCAACCAGAAACCACCCCCACCGAGCCCCGACCCGTACGGCTCCACCACGCCGAGCGCGGCACTGACCGCAACGGCCACGTCAAACGCATTACCACCCGCCTCCAGCACCTCCCGCCCCGCCTCCGTCGCCAACGGATGCGCACTCGCAATCCCCCACTCACGCCCCGCCTCCTCGTCGGCAACCACCGGCGTGAAGAGGGAAACGAAAAGCAGTACGACGGGACCGAGCGTTTTCATGACTGACGAGCCGAGAGACTGGAAGCACCAAAAATCCGCCGGGAGCGGATTTTCGCGCCAGCCCCGAAGGGGCGAGGCGCAGGGATGCGCCGAGCTATGAACACGAATGGACACGAATGGACACGAATATTTCCCTGGGGCGTGGAGAATTGTCTGGAGCTTCGCGGAGAGTCTTACGTTGCCGTCGATGCGTTGCTATTTGAACCACACATAGACACAGATGAACACAGATAGAAAAACCGACTCTTCAGCCAATCATCCGGACGCGGCGCATACGTCAGCTGCGCGACGCCCTTTGGTCCTTTTTGTTTTTATCTGTGTCCATCTGTGGTTCTTGCCCTTTACCGACCTGCCCCGACCGGTTCCAGCGAAGCTCCGACGCGCTTTCCTGGCCAAGGGAACCATTCGTGTCCATTCGTGTTCATTCGTGGTTCTCTTTTATTCGTGGTTCTTACTCGCCCTGAACCGCGCATCAAGAGCCTCCTTGACCGCAGGGGAGACGAATTCGGTGACGTCGCCGCCGAGGCAGGCGATTTCGCGCACGAGGCTGGAGGAGACGAAGCCGTATTCCTGGGCGGCGGAGATGAACACGGTCTCGATCTCCGGCGCCAGGCGGCGGTTCATGCCCGAGAGCTGGACCTCGAACTCGAAATCGGACACCGCGCGCAGGCCGCGCAGGATCGCGCCGGCGCCCTGTTCACGCGCGTACTCGACCAGCAGGGAGTCGAACGAGCGGACCTCGATATTCGAATTGTCCGCGAACACGGTCTCGGCAAACGCCACCCGCTCTTCGAGCGAGAAGAACGGCTGTTTGGACGGATTCGCGGCCACCGAGATGATCACGCGATGGAACATGCGGCTTGCGCGATCCGCCACATCGGCGTGGCCGTGCGTGACCGGGTCGAACGTGCCGGGGTATACGGCGATTACGTCCACGAGGGATCTCCCGTCATTGGCGCGCCAGGCAACCTGCCGGTGTACCGCGCATCCCAGCGCGGCGAGTGGGAATCAAGGCCAGGTCCGAAAGGTGGTCAGGTTGCCGCATGGCGCGCGCGCCCGCAATCCGGCCGCACGGCTCCCCATCCCGGATACGCCATCAGGTCGTGACCGGCGCCTGCAGGTGCGTACCCAGGAACCAGTCCCGGAGGCGGCCGCAGGGGCTGTCGTCCGCCACCGGCCGGGTCGTGCGCAGGTAGAACGCGCCGGGCGCCGTCATGGCCCTCGGCAGTAGCGGGACCAGGGTACCGGCGGCGAGGAACTCGTCGACCAGATGACGCCAGCCGAGGGCGATGCCCTCCCCGGCCGCCGCCGCCTGGAGCAGGGTCGGATAGCTGTTGATGCGGATCGGGTGGCGCAGCGGACCAGCCTCGACGCCGGCGCGACGCAGCCATTCGGTCCAGCCCATCCAGTCGGGATGGTCGTCGTCCAGGACCAGCAGGGTCTCGAGCGGGAGCTGGTCGGCCCGATCGGGCGCAGCGCGGCCGCTGAGGTAATCGGGACTGCACACGGGGAAGATCTCTTCCTCGAACAGGCGCCAGACGCCCGCGCCGTGCTGGGGATCACGGGCATACTCGATCACGAGATCGACTTCATCGCTGTTGCGCTCGAAGTCGCGGTCGGACGCGAGTACCCGGATCTCGAGCTCGGGCGCCCGGCGGCGGAACCCGGTGAGGCGCGGCATCAGCCAGAGCGAGGCGATGGCACTGGTGGTACCAACCGTAACGGTGGTGTCGTTCTGATCCGCGACGAGTTCGGCCGTGGCCCGCGCGATCGCCCCGAGCGCATCGGCCACGACGTCACAATAGCGCCGCCCGGCCGCGGTCAGGCGCACGCCGCGGTCGCCGCGATCGAACAGCGACACGGCGAGCCGTTCCTCCAGCGTCCGGATCTGGCGACTGACCGCCCCCTGGGTCAGACAGAGCTCGCCCGCGGCGGCGGTGAAGCTCTCCAGCCGCGCGGCCGCCTCGAATGCCCGCAGGTTCTGTAGCGGCGGCAATGGTTCGGGCCGTCCATCCATGATCTAAACGCATACCCCTACTGAGAAACTTTCGATTGTACAGCCTCCTGCAGAGACCCAGCATCAGTATAAATCATTGCTTATCCCGGTTTCCGAACCGGACCCGAAGCGCATGGAGGTCCGTCATGTCCGACCCATTCACCACTGCACAGAAAGGCGCCATCCCCGAAGGCGTGGAGAACGTACTCCGGGATACGGCGCACGCCAATGGACTGCCGAACAGCGTCTATACCGATCCGGAATTCCTGCGCACGGAGCGCGACCAAGTATTCGCGCGGACGTGGACCGCGCTCGGCTTCGCCAGCGACATCCAGGAGAACGGCGAGGTGCACCCGACGCATCTGCTGGGCATCCCGCTGATTACGCTGCGCGATCGCCAGGGCGAGGTCCGGGTCTTTCACAACGTCTGCAGCCACCGGGGTCGCCAGCTCGTCGACCAGCCGATGAAGGTGGAGGCCGGCCTGCGCTGCCCGTACCACTCCTGGCATTACGGCCTCGACGGCACGCTCAAGGGCACGCCGCATATCGGCGGCATGAACTGCCACTCCTGCGAGGGCTTCGACAAGAGCCAGCACGGTCTGAAGACCGTCCGCTCGGCCGTGTGGTGCGACATCATCTTCGTGAATCTCGACGGCGAGGCGGAGCCATTCGAGGAATACATCGAGCCGATCATGAAGCGCTGGGAGGGTTTCTGGGGCCGGAGCGGCCCGGAAGAGCTGCGCCCGGCCGCGGCCAGCGACGGCCAGCTGACGCTCGACGTCCAGTCGAACTGGAAACTGGCGGTGGAGAACTACTGCGAGTCGTACCACCTGCCGTGGGTCCATCCGGCACTGAACAGCTACTCACGCCTCGAGGACCACTACATCGTGCTCGACGAGGACGGCGAGTCCTTCGCCGGCCAGGGAACGCGCGTCTATAATCTCGCCGAGGTCGCCGGCATCACCATGCCGAAGCTGTCGCAGTGGCCGCAAGAGCGCGAGCGCGAAGCCGAGTACCTGTCCCTCTATCCGAACGCGCTGATCGGCCTGCAGGCGGACCACTTCTTCGTCGTCCTGCTCGAACCGATCTCGGAGCAGCATACGCGCGAGCACCTGCGGATCAGCTACGTCGGCGATGCGGCCGTCGACGATGAGCACGCCGCCGCGCGCGAGTCGCAGCTGCAGGCGTGGACGACGGTGTTCGAAGAGGATGTAACAATGGTCGAGGGCATGCAGCGTGGACGCGCCTCGCCCGGATACACGGGCGGCGTGTTCTCCCCCGTACAGGACATCCCCACGCACCATTTCCACCAGTGGGTCGCCCGCCGGCTGATCGGCGATGGCGCCCGCCGGACCGAAACGCCCCGGGAGGCGGCATCCGTATGACCGAGGCCGCAACCAACATTGAACCCGTCTGGCAGAGCTTTATCGGCGGCCAGTGGGTGGATGCGGACCGCCGGCTCGGGGTCGAGGATCCCGGGACCGGGGAGACCATCGCCGAGGTCGCGCTCGCCGGCCCGGAAGACGTCGACCGTGCCGTGCGCGCCGCGGCCGACTGCCACCGCTCGCGCGCCCTGACCGGACCGCGACCGGATAAGCGCCTGGAGATGATGTTCCGCATCGCCGCCGAGATCCGCGGCGTCACCGACCAGGCCGCGGAGATCCTGTGCCGGGAGTCGGGCAAGGCGCTGGATGACGCCCGCCACGAGTTCGAGGAGGCCGCCCGCTACTTCGAGTACTACGGCGGCATGGCGGACAAGATCGAGGGCCGCTCCATCCCGCTCGGCGACGGCTATGTCGATTGGACCGTGCGCGAGCCGCTCGGCGTCTCGGCGCAGATCGTGCCGTGGAATTTCCCGGTGGCGCTGGCGGCGCGCTCGCTGGCCGCGGCGCTGGCCACCGGCAACACGGTCGTCATCAAGACGCCGGAACTGACGCCGCTAGCCGCCCTGCTGCTTGGCGTCGCCTGCGAACGCGGCGGAGCGCCCGAGGGCGCGGTCAACATCATCACCGGCCAGGGCAACGAGGCCGGCGCGGCGCTGGTCCAGCATCCGCTGGTCAATCAGATCGTGTTCACCGGTTCGGTGCCGACCGGGCGTTCGATCCTGCACGCGGCCGCCGATCGCATCGTGCCCTGCGTCATGGAACTCGGCGGCAAATCCGCGGGCATCGTCCACGCGGATGCCGATCTCGATACGGTACTTGCGAGCATCCGCAGCGGCATTTTCTTCAACGCCGGCCAGGTCTGCTCGGCGATGTCACGGGTGCTCGTGCACGAGTCCATCCATGACGCACTGGTCGAGCGCGCCGTGCAGCTGGCTGAAGGCCTCAGCGTGGGCCATGGCCTGGAGAATCCCGGTCTCACGCCGCTGATCTCATCGGATCAGCGCGAACGCGTCGAGCGGCTATGCCGGTCGGGGATCGACGCCGGCGCCACCGCCGTCACCGGCGGCCGACGCATCGACCGCGCCGGCTGGTTCATGCAGCCGACGGTATTCACCGGCGTGCGCCCCGATATGGCGATCGCCCGCGAGGAGATCTTCGGACCGGCGCTGTCGCTGATGAAGTTCCGCACGGACGCGGAAGCGATCGAGATCGCCAACGGCACCGACTACGGCCTCGTCGCCGGTGTGTTCACGCGTGACCTGGATCGCGCGATGAAGACCTCGCAGCAACTGGTCGCCGGCCAGGTTTTCGTCAACGAGTGGTTCGCCGGCGGTGTCGAGACGCCGTTCGGCGGCACCCGCCAGTCCGGCTACGGGCGCGAGAAGGGCCTGGAGGCACTGGACAACTACCTGCAGACCAAAAACGTCGCCATCCGCCTCGGCGGGTGACGCGCTCGCGGGTCCGGGCGTGGCCTGCTACCGTGGCGGGTCTGCGCTATCGCGATCCGCCGGGGCGGCCCCATGCATGTAATCGACGCGGAAACGGTGCACGAGCAACTGGCCTATCCAGGCCTCATCGAGGCCCTGGCCCGGGCGCACCGCGACAGCCCGCCCTGGGTCGAGCGGACCCTCATGCAGGGTCCGGATCACGGGGTTCACCAGGGCGAGGCGTTCCTGGTGCTCCCGGCATGGTTCGCCGGGCGCGCGATGGGCGTGAAGATGGCCACCGTCATCCCGCGCAACGCGGATGCCGGCCGCCCGGCGATACACGCCAACTACCAGCTGTTCGACGGTGACACCGGCGAGCCGAAAGCAAACATCGACGGCACCGCACTGACGCTGCGCAAGACGGCCGCGGACTCCGCACTCGGCAGTCGCCTGCTGTCGCGCACCGATTCCGGCACGCTCCTGATGGTCGGGGCCGGGGCGCTTGCGGCGCACCTGATCGCGGCCCATCAAGCGGCGCGCCCCTCGCTGCGGCGCGTGCTGGTGTGGAATCGTACCGCCCGGAACCGTGACAGCCTCGTCGAGGCCCTGCACGCGGAGGAGATCGACGCGGAGGCGGTCGACTCGATCGCCGAGGCGATCCCGGAGGTGGACATCATCTGCTGCGCCACCGCCACCATGGATCCGCTGATCCACGGCGAACTGCTGCATCCGGGGCAGCATCTGGACCTGGTCGGCTCGTTCAATGCGTCCATGCGCGAGAGCGACGACGACTGCGTGCAGCGGGCCAGCCTGTTCGTCGATTTCCGGCCAACCACCGTCGAGGCCGCGGGCGACCTGTTCCATCCGATCACCGACGGCGTGATCGAAGAATCGGACATCCGCGCCGACCTGTTCGAACTCTGCAGCGGTCGGCACCCGGGCCGCCGCGAAGAGGCCGAGATCACCCTGTTCAAGAACGGCGGCGGCGCGCATCTCGACCTGTTCACCGCCGAACACCTGGTCGAACAGGTCGCGCACGGCTGAGCGCGGGCGAGCGGATACTGCCAATGAATTCTCTCGAGAACGGCTATACCGCCCTGGTGATCGGTGCATCCGGCGGCATCGGTTCGGCCTTCGTCGATCACCTGCGCGCCGACCGGCACTGCGCCCGCGTGATCGGGCTCCATCGACGCTCCGATCCCCCGATCGACATCACCGACGAGCCGAGTATCGCCGCTGCCGCCGCCTGGCTGCGCGACACCGCACCCACGGTCCATCTGGCCCTGGACGCCACCGGCGCGCTGAGTCTGGACGACCGGCGCCCCGAGAAACGCCTGGCCGAACTCGACCCACAGATCATGGCCCGGCAGTTCGCGGTCAACGCGACCGGTCCGGCGCTGCTGCTCAAGCACTTCGGGCCGCTACTGCCCCGACGCCAGCGCGGCATTTTCGCCACGCTCTCCGCGCGCGTGGGCTCGATCGAGGACAACCGCCACGGCGGCTGGATGAGTTATCGCGCATCCAAAGCCGCCCTCAACCAGATCGTGCGCACGGCGGCCATCGAGATGCGCTGGCGCCAGCCGCACGCGGTGTGCGTGGCATTACAGCCAGGCACGGTCGACACCCGCCTCTCGGCGCCATGGTATTCAGGCGATGGCAGCGACCTGCTCACCCCCGCCGAATCAACCCGGCGCCTGCTGCAGGTGCTCGACGACCTCGACACCGCCGCCAGCGGCGGCCTCTACGATCACCTGGGCGAACGGATCCCCGGCTGACCACCTTCGCCCTTCGCCCTCAACCCTCAAGCAGCAAGCCCGAACTCACTGGCAACCAGCCGCGCCACGTCGATCCCCGAAGCCGAGGCATCGATAGAGCGTGCAATGCGACGTGGGCCACCGTCGCGTGAGCGACGGACCTCGGCACCGAGATTGAGCAGCAGGCGTTTGCGATACGGTTCGCCATCGGGTGTACGGACCATGAGTATGGTCGGCCACAGGCCGCCACCGGGCCGCGCACCGAGGACGATTCCCCGCGCGCGGTTGTCCAGCTCGACCACGCTGCCCACGGGGAATATGCCCATGCAGCGGATGAACTCCTGCACCAGATCGACGCTGAATTCCTGCGCCGCATCGGCATACAACTCATGCAGTGCCTTGTCGGGTGCCACGGCCTCGGCCCAGGGGCGCCGCGAGGTCATCGTGTCGTACGCATCGGCGAGGCCGACGATCAGTGCCTTGCGCGGGATCATCTCGCCGCGCAGCCCCCGCGGGTAGCCGCGGCCGTCCCAGCGCTCGCGGTGCAGCCGAACCACCTCCAGCGACTCGGTATGGACCTGGCCGCTGTCAGCCGCCAGTTCATAACCGGCCTGCGGGTACTCCCTCAGGCGTGCCAGTTCGTCGTCGCTCAATTCGTCCGGTCGCTCCAGCAGTTCTCGCGGCATCGTCGTCTTGCCGATGTCGTGGAGCAACGCGCCGAAGCCCAGCCGGCGCAGCCCGCGCCGGTCGACCCCGAGATGGGCACCGAGGGTCAGCGCCAGCACCGTGGTATTCACGGCATGTACGGCCATGCCCTCGTCATGCTCGCGCATCCGGGTAAGCCAGAGCGAGGCGGTGGGATCCTCGACCACGAGATCGACCAGCTCATCTACCGTGCCGTCCATCCGCGCGACGTCCACCATACGGCCATCACGGGCGCGCTGGAGCGCGTCACTGACGGCAGCCCGCGCGTCACCGCGCGCTGCGGCGGCGGCCTGGACCAGCGTCGAGAAGCGCTTGCGGTCGGGGTTCTCGGTCTCGGCGAACAACACGCCGACACTGCGTCGACGCGCGCGCTCGGACGGGCGCTTCGGGGTCGCCCGCCTGGTTTGCACCGGCTGCGCCTCGGCCGGCGCGGATGCACCGGCCGCCAGCGCATGCCCCTGCTTCACCACCTCGCGGCGAACGGCCTCGAGCGCCTTCGCCTCGGAGCGCTCGTCATCGATAATGACGATCCGGCAATACTCGCGCAGGGCCTCGAGTTCCTCCCCCCCGACGATCCGGAACCCCTGGAACAGGAAGGGCGTCTCGACCCACGGGCGGTCGAGTTCGCGTACATACAGGCCCGGCCGCAGCAGTTCGACCGGTACTCCGGTGGTCCCGTTATCCTGAGCCATGGATTCGCCCCCTGGCATGACACGTCTGGTCGCGCCGCCATGCCGCAGACACGGGTGGTCGGGCACCCTTGAAGCCCCACACCCCGTGCGCCGGTTCGCCAGAGGCGGACTGATCGACCGTATGTAAGTCGAATATAGCGGACAAGCCATGGAGCTGCCGTGACACAGTTCACGTATGGCGCCATCGCGGGCCGCCGGAGGGCACCCGGGCGACCGCCCGGTGAGCCGTGCGTTCGCGGAGATCAGATAATTTCGGGACGGCCGAAGCGGTGCCCCTGGGCCGCGGCACAGCCGACCCCCTCGAGGTATTCGGCCTCGCCCTCGGTCTCGACCGCGACCGCCGCGGTCGCCAGCCCGTGTTCGCCGGCGAGCGAGACCAGCCGGCTCGCGAGGTCGCGACGGGTCGGGTCGAGGTGCACGTCGCGGACCAGCGGGGCGGCGGGTTTGAGCCGCTCCAGCACCACCTCGATCCGCGCCTGGGCGAGCGCGCGGTTCGGCAACCCGGTGAGATCGTCGTAATAGGCGGCCTCGTAGCGGCGCTGTTCGCGGTCGCGGTCTTCGGTGACGTCGTGCGCCAGACCGAGCCAGTAATCGGCCCCGTCGTCCCCGGCATGCCGCAACGGCAGCAGGGCCAGTCGCCCGCGAGCGCGCGCCGCAGGCGTTGCTGCTCACCGACCGGGCCACCCTCGCCCTGCAGCAACACCTGGCTAAGAACGCTCAGTTCATCGGTACCGTAACCCGTGAGGGCGGTAAATCCGCTGTTGACGTGGACGATGCGATCGCCACCGTCCACGCAGGCGCGCGCGGCAGTCAGGATGATCGCCGCGTGCGCAGGCGCGGCGCGATCGCCTTCGCCAGCGGCGCCATTGGCATCGATCTCGTGGAGAACCCAGACGCAATGCGTGATACCCGGGGCGTCGATGCGAACGGGGTCGACACTCCAGGCCATACCGAAGGGCTTACGATCGCGCCGGTACTGCAAGGTCGCGCCGGCATCGGGATGACCGGACGCAAGCCGCCGGAACGCGGCGGTCAGCCGCGCCCGGTCCGTGGCCGGCCCGGCGAATGCGTCGAACGCGAGTCCGTTCGCGGCATCCGGGGCCGTCATTCCGCGAGGCGCGGATCGCTCGCGAAATCGCCGCGCCGGAATATGAGGGCCGGCTCATCGCCCACGGCCCTGCGGGTCTCGACGCCATTGCGATCCACCCACAGCCGCCAGGTCTGCTGGCGCACGGGTTCGCGGCGAGCGAAGGCGGCGCACTCGAGAATGGCGATGTTGGTCCGCCCCCGCAGGTCGCGCACGGATGCGTAGCGCAGGACCTCGACACCCGCGTCACGGGCATTCTCCGCCAGGGCCTGGGTCGCCGCATAATCCGCCGGCGCCGTCCACAACGCCTGGTCACGATCGAGGGGCGGGCGCGTCAGATCGAGTCCGGTGCGCGTGGCATACGCCACCGAGAATACGGTCAGCACCGCGGCGCTGCGCGGCGTTACTCCCCCCGAGGAGGCCTCGAAGAACATCAACCGCCAGAATGCCAACTCGGCCATGGCCGCAGGGATATCGACCGCGGCGTAGAATACGCCGCGGCGATCACCACGGGCCCGAAAGCGGGACCCGTGCGGTGGCGGCGCACCATACCGGAACGGTGTCTGCAGCAGATAATGCAGTGCGGCGCAGGCCTCGGGGACCCTCGGCTTGCTCTGCTCGAGGATGTCTTCCAGCAGTTCCTGTTCGGCCGCCGTATCGGTCAGGCGGCGCGTGGTCGCGCTGTGCTGGTCCTCGACCACCCGCCAGCAGTCGCCACGCAGCGGCCTGCCCTCAGATGCGAGCGCGGAAGGCGTCCACATAAGCCAGCGTATCCACCAGCCCCTCGACGCTCGCGACGTGTTCGCGCGGAACGGCCTGCAGGTGCTCGTTGTAGTGATCGAACCAGGCGCGTGCAGCCTGCTCATCGTCGGCCGTGATCGTATCCAGACCGCGCACGAGGCGGACCAGCAGCGTCGCCAGCTCCCACGACTTGTGCTTCGGATCGAGGGTGTAATCACCGCGCATCAGGCGCGACACGCTGGCCGGGCTGAGGCCGAGGGTGGCCGCCAGCTCGCGGCCGGTGAGCCCCAGCCGCTCCGCGCTGCGGACCACGGCCTTGCTCAACACGTCACGCTGCTCGGGCCGCTCGGGCCGCTCGACGGAACGGGTGGCGAGGCGGTTCATGAAGAGACTCCCTGTTTCATGGAGTCGAGTATACGCGAATAATTTCTGCAGAAACAGATCAGGAAGTGGCGTACAGCAAGGCGTGGGCGTCGCCGCTGGCCTTTTCGCGAACGAGCGTCCAGTCCGGGGGGATCAGCGGCCGTTGCGCGTGGGCGGCCACCTCGAGATAGATATGGGCCCCCGTGGCAAGCCAGCCACTCTCGGCCAGACGCCGGCACGCGTCCTCGGCGAGCCGTGGCTGGGCAAACGGTGGATCGAGGAAGACGACGTCGAACGCCTGCGGCGCCCGGTTGAGGTAGCGCGCCATCTGCGCATGCACGACCTGTACGCCCCCCGCACCGAATCCATCACGCGTCGCGGCGAGCGCGGCGGCCACCTCGCGCGAGGCCTCGACCATCACCACGGCGGCGGCACCGCGCGAGGCCGCCTCGAAGCCGAGCGCACCGGAGCCCGCGAACAGATCGAGGCAACGGGCGCCTTCCAGATCGAACGCGAGCCAGTTGAAAAGGGTCTCGCGGCGCCGGTCCGCGGTCGGCCGCAGGCCCGGCGCGCCGGGGAAATGGATCCGCCGTCCGCGCCAGGCGCCACCGATGATGCGGACGGTGTTACTGCGCTGCCGCGCCATCGCCCGCATCCCCGCCATCGCGCGCGCGATCGCCGCCGACGACGACCGTCACGCGGGGACGCTGCCCGAGCACGTCGAGGAACGCCGCATGCGCGCTGTCCGCATCGACGTCGCGCACCCGCTCAGGGAAACTTTCGAGGTAATCAACGGGCAGGTCGTAGAACCCCATCATCGCCAGATAGCCGGTGATGTCGTCGTTCGAATCGATGCGCAGCGGGAAACCGCCGGTGATGTTCAGGATCGAATCCTCGACCTCTTCGGCGGACGGGCCCTTTGCATGGAACTCATTGAAGACGTCGTGGACCACGCCGAGGGCCTCGTCGACCTGGTCGCCGCGTGTCTGCAGCTGGATCCGGAACGGACCGGTCCGCGCCATGGGGCTGAAATGGCTGTAGACACCGTAGACCAGTCCACGCTTGGAGCGGACCTCGTCATAGAGGCGCGATGTGAAGCCGCCGCCGCCGAGGACATGATTGGCCACATAGAGTTCCGGCCACTGTTCGTAGCCACGTGCGACACCGGGCCGACCGATCTTCACGTGCGCCTGGGTCGACGGGAACGACTCCTCGATGGTGCGGGCCTCGTCGAGTTCCGGCACCGGCGGCAGCGCCGGCGCACGCTCGCCTGAGGGCAGATCGCCGACCAGCGTCCGCGCGAGCTCTTTCGCGCGCTCGAGGTCGATATCGCCGACGATGGCGATATTCGCATTCTTCGCGACGTAGTACTCCTCATGGAAGCCCTGCACGGCGCCGCGGTCGATGGCCTTGAGCGATTCCCGGCTGCCGAGCGGATCCTGGCCGTAGGGATGATCACCATAGAGCGCCTCGCGGAACAGTCGATTGGCGATCCCGCCCGGTGACTGCTCCTGCTCGCGCAGGCCGGTACGCTGTTTCTCCGCGAGTCGCTCCAGTTCATCTTCCGGGAATGCCGGACGCGCCAGCAGTTCACCGACGAGCGACGTTACCGGTTCCAGCTGCTCCGTCTCGCTGAGCGAGCGCAGTTTGATCCATGCCATGTCGCGGGCCGAGCCAGTCGAGACCTCGGCGCCTTCGCGCTCCAGTGCGCGCGCGACAGCATCCGTATCGCGGCCGCCGGTGCCGGACATCAGCAGACTGCTGGTGAGGCGGGCGATACCGGGGTGATCACCATCACGCGCGCTGCCGGCGTCGAAGGTGACCCGGGCGTCGACCATCGGGATCTCCGGCGCCTGCACGAACAGCACCCGCGCGCCGTTGTCGGTCGTCCACTGCTCGATCTGAGGCGCGGCCAGCACCTGGGCCGTCGCCAGCATCAGCGCCAGCGCGATCGCTGCCCGGGTGCGTGCGAATCTATTGCGCGACTGCATCTTCACCTCCAATCAACCCCTCGCCATCGCCCGCCGGGCGGGAACCGCCATCGACGCCCTCGGGAACCAGTTCGGCGACGGTCAGCCGCCGATCCGTCAGATACTCGCGGGCGACCCGGTGGACGTCCTCCGCCGTCACGCGCTGCACGCCCTGCTGGTAGGCTTCCCAGGCATCCTGCTCCGCACCGGCCATCTCCAGCCGGCCCATGCGCATCGCCTGGTAGAACATCGAATCGCGCTGGAACACGTCGTCGGCGACGACTTTGGTCTTCACCCGTTCGAGTTCCTCCGACTCGATCGGCTCGTCCTTGAGGCGCTCGATCTCCTCGCGCAGCGCCGACTCCAGTTCGCCGATCCCTCGGTCGGATGCCGGCGTCCCGCCCACACTGAACAGCGTTTCGTCCATCCGGCTCAGCGCCGAGTAGCTGGCCCCGGCCCCCGAGGCCACCTCCTGACCGCGCACGATATTGCGCTCGATGCGCGCGCTGCGCCCGCCATCGAGCACGCCCGCGAGCACATCCAGCGCGTAGATGTCGTCCGGGCTGTCCAGACTGCCCAGCGCCGGCACACGCCAGCCCATGGCGAGATACGGCAGCTTCGCGGGGGCGTGCACCCTGAGGCGGATCTCCCCGCGCGGATCGATCTCCGACGGCGCCGGCCGCCGCGGCAGATCGACCGACTCGCGGTCACCGAAATGCTTCTCCGCGAGTGCGCGCACCTCGTCCGGATCGACGTCGCCCACCACCACGAGGGCCGCGTTGTTCGGCGAATACCACTTGCGGTACCACTGCTCGAGATCGGAGAGGGTCATCGACTCGAGATCCGCGCGCCAGCCGATAATCGGCGACCGCTGCGGCCCGGACGGGAAGGCGGCGGCCCGCAGGCGCTCCCAGGTCAGCGAGCGCGGCTGGTCCTCGACGCGTTGCCGGCGCTCCTCCTGGACGACCCGGATCTCCTGCTCGAACTCCTCGGACGGGAGCGTCAGGTTGGTCATTCGATCCGCCTCCAGCTGCAGCATGAGATCGAGGTGCTCGGCCGCGATCTGCTGGTAATAGGCGGTGTAATCGTGACTGGTGAAGGCGTTCTCGGAGCCGCCGTGACGCGCGATGATGTCCGACATTTCACCGGGGCCGTACTCTTCGGTGCCCTTGAACATCATATGCTCGAGCGTGTGCGACACCCCGGTAACCCCCCGGTGCTCATCGACACTGCCGATCCGGTACCACACCTGCGATACGACCACGGGTGCCCGGCGGTCGGTCCGCACAAGCACCTTCATGCCGTTGTCGAGCCGGTATTCGTGGATCTCCGCGGTGCCATCGTCGGCCCCGACGGCCAACGCCGGCACCAGCAGAAGCGCGGACAAGAGTGTAAGGATACGACCCATCGGTTTATTCCCCGGTTGGCGGGCGGCTGGTAGCATACCGCTTTCGCCAAGGTTGGCGGCAGCTGCGTGAACGCAGCGTGACCGCATCATGAACACGTTGTCATGCAGGCGCGCACCGGCGCGTCGCCCCGACCGCACCCTGCGAGTTTCCCCATCATGCGCCTGTTCGGCCTGTTCAAGGGCAAAAAGAAAGACCCCGCACCACCCGGCGACGAGGCGGGCGTCGACAAAGCCGCCGTCGATGACACGACCGCACCGCAGGAAGCGGCCGAGCAGGAGGAGCAGCCTCGCCTCGACGCAGGTCTCGAGAAGACGCGCAGCCGTATGGGCGGCGGCCTGCGCGCCCTGTTCGGCGGGCGCGCGCTCGATGACGAGTTGATCGAGCAGATCGAGGAGGAGCTGCTGCTGGCCGACACCGGTATCGATGCGACCCGCACCATCCTGGACACGCTGCGCCGAGAAGCCAAGCGGGCGCGGACGACGTCCGAGGTGCGTGACATCCTGCGGCGCACCCTGGTCGACATGCTTGTGCCGCGCGAGTCCGAGCCCTCGCAACCACCGCCCGGGCAGCCGTGGGTCATGCTCGTCGTCGGCGTCAACGGCTCGGGCAAGACGACCACGATCGGCAAACTCGCGCAGCGCCTGCAGGCGGCCGGTCATTCGGTAGCGCTCGCCGCCGGCGACACCTTCCGCGCGGCGGCGGTGGAACAGCTCCAGCAATGGGGCGCGCGCGTCGGCGTCCCCGTAATCGCGCAGAAGACCGGATCGGATTCAGCGGCCGTGATCCACGACGCCCTCGCGCATGCGCGCTCGCGCGGCATCGAGATCGTGCTCGCGGACACCGCCGGGCGCCTGCACACGCAGGCGAACCTGATGGATGAGCTGCGCAAGGTCCGGCGAGTGATCGCCCGCTTCGACGAGACGGCACCGCACGAGACGCTGCTTGTGCTGGATGGCGGTTCGGGCCAGAACGCGCTCGTCCAGGCCCGCCAGTTCGGCGCCGCGGTCGACGTCACGGGCCTCGCCATCACCAAGCTCGATGGTACCGCCAAGGGCGGCATCGCCTTCGCCATCGTCCAGGAGACCGGCCTGCCGATCCGCTTCATCGGCGTCGGCGAAAAACCCGAAGACCTGCGCCCGTTCGACCCCGAAGCCTTCGTCGACGCCCTGCTGGGTAACGAGTAGGCGGGCGCTGGAGGGCCGAAAGGAACCACAGATGGACACAGAAAAACGCAGATGGTGGGCCTGGGGCGCTGAAGCGCCTTTCAGCGGATCGGCCAGCGCACGGATTCGATCCCGGAATAACAACCCGGTCGCGTCTTGCGCTGCCGAGACTCACTACCCGGAGGCCAGAACAGGCCTACAAGGCCATTATCTGTGTTCATCTGTGTCCATCTGTGGTTCTTCGCCCGCGCCATGATCCGTTTCGACCACGTCAGCAAGCGCTACCCGGGCCGGCAGGAGGCCTTGTCGGATCTGTCGATGGACCTGCCGGACGGCGAGATGGCGTTCCTGACCGGGCATTCCGGGGCCGGCAAGTCGACGCTGCTGAAGCTGATCGCGCGCATCGAGCGCGCGACGCGCGGCACGTTGCTGGTCGGCAACGTCAATCTGTCCACGCTGCCGCGCCGACGCGTGCCCTGGCTGCGGCGGCAGATGGGCATCGTGTTCCAGGATCACCACCTGCTCTACGACCGCACCGTGTTCGACAACGTCGCGCTGCCGCTCGTGATCGCCGGCTACCGCTCCGGCGAGCTCGGGCGGCGCGTGCACGCCGCGCTGGACAAGGTCGGTCTGCTCGACAAGGAGAAGCAGATGCCGATCACCCTGTCGGGCGGTGAGCAGCAGCGCGTCGGCATCGCGCGCGCGGTGGTCCATCGCCCGCGCCTGCTGCTGGCGGATGAGCCGACCGGCAACCTCGATCCTGCGTTGTCGCGCGAGATCATGGATCTGTTCGTCCAGTTCAACCGCGTCGGGGTGACGGTACTGGTCGCCACCCATGACATCGCCCTGACGGAGGCCTTCGGGCTCCCGGTGCTGTCAATCGAGGGCGGCGCCCTCTCCCGGGACGACTTCCACGGGAGGGCACATGGCGCGTAATGCCCGCCGATCCGCCCGCCGCGTCCCCGACCGCAAGCAGGCGCCGAAGGGCAACAAAGCGCCGCGCCAGCGGGCGCGCGGGCGGCAACTCGGGCGACCATCCGCGTGGGTACAGGAACATGCGCGCGCGGCGCTCGGCAGTCTCGGGCGCATGTGGCGCAATCCCGTCGCCAACGGCATGACGGCGGCCGTGATCGCGATCGCCCTGGCGCTCCCGGCATCGCTGTGGATGCTCCTGCAGAATGTCGAGCGCGCGACCGCCGGCTGGGATGCCGGCGCCCGCATCTCTGTCTATCTGGAACCCGGACTCGACTCGTCCGCCGTTGAGCGCGCCAGCAACGAGATCGCCGCGCGGGAGTCGGTCCGGGTCCTGGAGCGGATCTCTCCCGACGAAGCGCTGGAGGAATTCCGTTCGTTGGCGGGATTCGAGGACGCCCTGTCCGCGCTCGACGGCAACCCGCTGCCGGCCGTGGTCGTGATCGAGCCGGCGGCCGACACGCCGCGTTCGGCCTCGGCGCTGGAGAGCCTGGCGAAGACCCTCGACGATATCGCCGGCGTCGACCGCGTCCAGGTGGACCTCGAGTGGGTGGAGCGCCTGTACGCGTTGCTCGATCTGATCGAGCGGGGCGTCGGGCTGTTCGCGGTCCTGCTGGCGGCCGGGGTCCTGCTGATCGTGGGCAATACGATCCGGCTCGACATACTCAACCGGCGCCAGGAGATCGAGGTGACGAAGCTGATCGGTGCCAGCGATGCGTTCATCCGCCGCCCGTTCCTGTATGGCGGACTCTGGTTCGGGCTGTTCGGGGCCCTCGCGGCGTGGCTGCTGCTCGCGGTCACCGGGATGCTGCTCGCCGGGCCGACGGCGCGCCTTGCATCGGCCTACGGCAGCGGGTTCCGCCTGAGCGGGCTCGATGGGGCGGAGAGTCTGGGGCTGCTCGGTGCCGGGTTGGCACTGGGTCTGCTCGGCTCCTGGCTCGCCGTCGGCCGGCATCTTCGGGCCATCGAGCCGGGGTAAAGCCGCACAGTGTGTCAAATCAGTGATGCGGGGGTTGAAAACGGTCCGCGCCGCCCCAAGAGGAACGGGTTGGCGCCCTCGGCGCGCGTTGCGCCGGGAACTTTCGGGGCCTTTAGCAGTCTCACCGTGTGAGTGCTAAAATGATTCCGCAAACGCAGGAGTGGAACAGCACATGAGCACAGCGCTGCTGAAACCGTCACAACATCTGCCCGCAGTCACCGGGGACCTGAACGCGTATATCCACGCTGTCAACAACCTCCCCGTGCTCGACTTCGAAGAGGAACAGCGGCTCGCGCATGAACTGCGCGACCACGACGACCTGCAGGCGGCCCAGCGCCTGATCATGTCGCAGCTCCGCTTCGTGGTGCACATCGCGCGCGGCTATCAGGGGTACGGCCTGCCCATGGCGGACCTGATCCAGGAGGGCAATATCGGCCTGATGAAGGCCGTCAAGCGCTTCGACCCCGAGGTAGGCGTGCGCCTGATCTCCTTCGCCGTGCACTGGATCCGGGCCGAGATCCACGAATACGTGATCCGCAACTGGCGGATCGTGAAGGTGGCCTCGACCAAGGCGCAGCGCAAGCTGTTCTTCAAACTGCGCTCGTCGAAGAAGCGCCTTGGCTGGTTCACGCAGGAAGAGGTCGAGAACGTGGCCAATGACCTCGGCGTCGAGCCGAAGACGGTCATGGAGATGGAATCCCGGCTGGCCGGTCAGGATACGCCGTTCGACGCACCCGCGGATGCTGACGAGGAGGAACAGTTCTCGCCCTCCTCCTGGCTGGAACAGAACGATTCCGATCCGGCGGCCACGGCCGAGCACGCGGATATGGTCGAGCATGAACACGAGCAGCTTCAGGGCGCACTCGCAGAGCTGGACGAGCGCAGCCGCGACATCCTGCGCCAGCGCTGGCTGGACGAGAACCGCACGACCCTGCAGGAACTGGCGGATCACTACGGCGTGTCCGCCGAGCGCATCCGCCAGCTCGAATCGAACGCGATGAAGAAGATCCGTCGGTCGATCACCGTCGACGCGTAACCGTCGCGCTGATGCCCGCCGCCCGGCCCCTGCCGGGTGGCGCTGTACCTGCCCGATCCTCCAGCGGTTACTGCCGCAAACGCGGGTAAAAGAAGACCCGGCCGTGCCGGGCCGGGTCCAATCCGCTTCTGTCAGACACGATTGCGTCCTGCGCGCGGACACTCGCCTCCCGCGTCGCCAGCCGGAAGAGTCTGCGCCGTACACCCCAAGGGGCCGGGCGTGGTGGCGCAACCGACCGGCCGTGAGCATATCGCTGCGCCCCCCGCGTCGCCGTGAAACCGATCACAGGATTTTCGCGCACGGCGCCGATCAGTCGAACAGTTGCAGCACCAGCGGCAGGTAATGGTCGATCATCAAAGCGCCAAAGAGCCCCATGAGGTAAGTGATCGAGAAAAGGAACGTGCGGATCGCCTGACCGGACTCGTTGTGGCGCCACAGTCGCCAGGCGTGTTGCAGGAAGCGGGCGCCGAAACCGATCGCGCCGAGGAGATAGACGATCCCGGCCATGCCCACCAGATACGGCAACAGGGTCACGATGAACAACAGGACGGTGTAGAGCCAGATATGCAGGCGGGTGAGTTCGACCCCATGCGTGACGGGCAGCATCGGGATCTCCACGGAGGCGTATTCGTCGCGCTTGTGGAGCGCGAGCGCCCAGAAATGCGGCGGCGTCCAGATGAAGACGATCAGGAACAGCAGCAGCGCGTGGGCATGGACCTCGCCCGTGATCGCCGTCCAGCCTAGCACCGGCGGCATCGCGCCGGCCGCCCCGCCGATCACGATATTCTGGGGCGTCGCGCGCTTGAGCCAGAGCGTGTAGACCACGGCATAACCGATCATAGAGCCGAACGTCAGCACGGCGGTGAGGACGTTGACGCCGGCGGCCAGGATGAACATCGCGAGCGCGGCGAGGACCGCGGCGAACGCGACACTGCGGCGGATATCGAGCGCACCGGATGGCAGCGGCCGCCGGTCCGTACGCTTCATGCGGGCGTCGGCCTCACGATCGACGACATGATTGAGCGCCGCGGCGGCGGCCGACGCGAGCCCGATCCCAAGCGTACCGAGCACGAAGGGCTGGATCGGCACCATTCCCGGCACGGCCAGCAGCATCCCGACGATAGCCGTGAAGACCAGCAGCGCGACGACCTTCGGCTTGCAGAGTTCGTAGTACGGACGCCAGCTGCCGGGGATCATGCCGGTTTTCGGAAGCGCGTTCGCCATCGTGGAATCACCGCGCATCGGAAGACGATCTCGTAAATGCGTGCAGGAGCGCGACCAGCGCCAGCAGCAGAAGGGCAGCGCCGCCATTATGGGCGGTCGCCACGGACAGTGGAAGCAGCCACACGACATTGGCGAGGCCGAGGCCGATCTGCAGACTCAGGAGCAACGCCAGTACGCCGCCCGCGCGGCGCAGGGCGGCCGGGCGCGCCGGGTGCATGCAGGCGAACGCGAGCGCGCCGATCACCAGCGCGGCGACGATGGCACCGAGGCGATGCGTGAGGTGAATCGCCGTGCGTGCCGGGCCGTCGAGGATACCGCCCTCGTAGTCGATGCCGAGTCCGTGCCAGGGGACGAAGGCGCTGTCGAAGTCGGTCTCGGGCCACCACTCCCCCTGGCATGTTGGCAGATCCGTACAGGCGAGAGCGGCGTAATTGGTGCTGGTCCAGCCGCCGAGGGTGATCTGTACGCCGAGCACCACCAGCGCAAGCAAGGCGAATCGGGCCAGCCAGGGGGGATGGGGCATGGCCGGCACCCGTGGCGCGTGCGATAGCGTCAGCCACGCCAGTAGCGCGAGCACGGTCAGGCCGCCGAGCAGATGGGCCAGCACGATCAGCGGCTTGAGCAGGAGTGTCACTGTCCACATACCGAGCAGCGCCTGGAAAGCAACCAGACCGACGAGTGCCAGCGGGAGGCCGATCGGGACGCCACGATGCCGACGCCGGAGCGCAACGACGGCGATAGCCGCGATCAGCAGGCCGAGCGCACCCGCGACGTAGCGGTGCACCATCTCCTTCCACGCCTTGACCGTGTCGACCGGGCGCTCCGGCCAGACCTCGTTGGCGGCGTCCACTTCCGCCTCGACGCGCGGCACATCGAGATGACCGTAACATCCAGGCCAGTCCGGGCAGCCAAGCCCGGCATCGGAGAGACGCACCCAGGCGCCGAGCACGACCACGCAGAGGGTCAGCAGCGTCGCCGTACAGCCCAGGCGGAACATGAGGGTGTCGCGCGCCATTCAACCGATCCGTGAGAGCTTCAGGAGTTTTTCCATATCCTTGAGCATATCCGTGGGGGGCAGTCCGGGCTCAAAGCGCATCATCAGGTTACCGAGCGGGTCGACGACAAAGACCGCGCCATCGCCGCGATCGTGCGGAAACTGGCGCCCGAAATCCCCACGCCCGTCGCCCTGCAGAACCATCAGACGCGGATGCTCCTCGAGGAGATCGGCCAGGCCGGGCGTACTCCTGCCCGCTTCGGCCACGGCGATGCGCCGCACGCGCGAACGGTCCTCTCCGAGCGCATCGCGGACCTGACGGGTCTGGTACAGGCGCTCGCGACAGGCCTCGTTGCAGCGTTCGGGCACGAACTGCACCAGACTCCACTGCCCGCGCAGCCCTTCCAGCGTCAGCGGCTCACCCCCATCCGACGCGAGTCGGAACGACTCCAGCGGCTTCACCGGATCGAGCAATGTGCCCTCGGGCGTGGACGGCGGTGTGTAGCCCGGTGCGAACGCATACCACGCCATGGCGAACAGCAACGGCGCGAAGAACAGCGCGAACAGGCCGATCAGGGTCCTGCGGCCCTTGCGGCGGGTTTCCGGATCTACATTCATCATCTGTCCATTCGTCGTCGACGCCATTCCAGGATGCAGGCCACCGCGAACACGGTGAGTGCAAGAGCGAACCACTGGAAGGCGTAGCCATAATGCCGCATCGGGCCGAACCGCGGCTGCAGATCGCGCGGGCGGAAGAGCCACGGCGCATCGCCCTTCGCCCGGATGACCGCCGGCACAAGATCCCGCCCCAGCGCCTCTTCCAGCGCCGCAAAATCGACACGGGTAACCAGCCGCGGCCAGTCCCGGCTCGGCGCCACAGCAGCGCCCAGCGCGATACCCGGTTCGGGCAGCCACAGCCGCCCCTCGACGGTGACGCGTTCATCGATCGCGAGGCCGACGGCCTCCACCGGCTCCCGGCCCGGCCCCGCCGCCACCCAGCCCCGGTCCACCAGCACGCGGCGGCCATCTTCGAGCAACAGCGGTGTCAACACGTCGAAACCGGGCCGCCCCTTCAGGATGCGGTTATCCAGCAGAAACTGGCGCTCGCCCTCGTAGCGCCCCTCGAGCCGCAACTCGCGCCGTGCCGACCCGCGCAGTTCAGCCGGCATCTCCGGCACGCGTTCCAGCACCGGCTGCCCGTCCTCCTCCAGTGAGGCGATCACCGCCCGTTTCTCGGCCGCCCGCTGCAACTGCCAGACACCCAGGCCCGAAAACAGGGTGATGGCGAGCGCGGCGCCGACCCACGGCAACCAGTGCGGTCGACCGCTTAACACCGCGCGCCCAATCCGGGCGCGCCACCGCCGCGGCCGCCAAGGTACAATAAGCGGTTCATGCGTAACCCACGGGGGGAGTCCCTGTCATGACGATGAAAATCCTGCTGGTGATCCTGCTGCTGCTCATCGTCGGCAGCCTGGCCTCCGGCCTCGTATTCCTGATGCGCGATTCGTCCGATTCGGATCGAACCGCGCGGGCTCTCACCTGGCGAATCGGCCTGTCGATCACGGCCTTTCTGCTGCTGCTGCTTGCCGGCTGGACCGGACTGATCGAGCCCAACGCCGTGCACCGCGGCTGATCGCCCGTACGCCCGGCGCAGACGAAAAAGGCGCTGACCCGCGGCCAGCGCCTTTCGGTGGCCGCAAGCGTTCTCCGATTCAGAACCAGTACACGAAAAAGAAGAGCCCGAGCCAGACCACGTCGACAAAGTGCCAATACCATGCCACCGCCTCGAAGGCGAAGTGGTTCTTCGGCGTGAAATGCCCCTTCATGCAACGCAGGGTGATTACGATCAGCATGATCGCGCCCAGCGTCACGTGGAAGCCGTGGAAACCGGTCAGCATGTAGAAGGTCGATCCGTAAACCCCGCTGTTGAGCGTCAGGTTGAGATCGTTCCATGCGTGGCCGTACTCGTACGCCTGAAACCCGACGAAGATCACGCCCAGGACCCAGGTCGCCGTCATCCACAGCACGAGCGAGGCCCGCTTCTGTTGTTTCAGCGCCCAGTGAGCGAACGTGATCGTGACGCCGGAGGTCAGCAGGATCGCGGTATTGATCGCCGGGATACCCCAGGCACCCACGGTCTCGAATGCGCCGCCGACCCCGGCCGGCCCGTTGGTCGGCCAGGCCGCCGTGAAGGCCTCGTGAAGGATCGTATGCGTGGCCGCGCCGGTGCCCTCGCCGCCGAGCCAGGGGATCGAATACACCCGGGCATAAAACAATGCACCGAAAAAGGCGGCGAAGAACATCACCTCGGAGAAAATGAACCAGCCCATCCCCATCCGGAATGAGCGGTCTTCCCAGTCGTGGTACAGGCCCTTCTCGGACTCGCCGATCACCGTCCCGAACCAGCCGTACATCATGTACAGCGTCAGCAGCAGACCAATGATCGACACGGTCCCGCCGAAGGGCATGTTGCTTAGGTACATGGCGAGACCGCCGACGAGCGCGAACAGCCCGATCGAGCCGATTATCGGCCAGTGGGTCTCGTGCGGAACGTAGTAGTGACCGGGGCCGGAAGCCGCTTCTGTCATTGTCGTTGTCCCCTCATGACACCGATCGGGCGATCGGCCTCTCCGTCAGTTGCTGGCTGCGGTGACCAGAATGAACGCAATATAGAAACCAAGCGCGAGCAACGCCAGCAGCGTGGCGGTCCAAATGATACCGCGCCGGCGCGCCCTGGCTTCGGTCGGTCTTGTTCGCGTCATGCGTGGTGGCCCCCACCCGCCACGCGGGCCTCCTGGCCCACGTGGCGGGCGTTGATTATTTGACCTCGGGCTGCGTCTCGAACGAGTGATACGGCGCCGGCGACGGCAGCGTCCACTCCAGCCCCCGGGCGCCTTCCCATACATGCGAGGTCGCCTTCTCACCGCCACGGACGCACTTGACCACGATGTACAGGAACAGCAGCTGTGCGAAGCCGAAACCGAACGCCCCGATGGTCGAGATCTGGTTGAACTCGATGAACTGCAGCGAGTAGTCCGGGATGCGGCGCGGCATGCCCGCGAGGCCGACGAAATGCTGCGGGAAGAACAGCACGTTGACGAAGATCGTCGACAGCCAGAAATGCCACTTGCCGAGTTTCTCGTCGTACATGTGACCGGTCCACTTCGGCATCCAGTAGTAGGCGGCCGCGATAATCGCGAAGACGGCACCCGGGACGAGAACATAGTGGAAATGGGCGACCACGAAATAGGTATCGTGATACTGGATATCGGCCGGTGTGATCGCGAGCATCAGCCCCGAGAACCCACCGATGGTGAACAGGATCACGAAGGCGATGGCGAACAGCATTGGCGTCTCGAAGGTGAGCGATCCACGCCACATGGTCGCGATCCAGTTGAAGACCTTAACGCCCGTGGGAACGGCGATGAGCATGGTCGAGAACATAAAGAACAGCTGACCGGCCAGCGGCATGCCCACGGTGAACATGTGGTGCGCCCAGACGATGAACGACAGGAACGCGATCGAGGCGGTCGCGTAGACCATCGAGCTGTAGCCGAACAGCGGCTTGCGCGAGAAGGTCGGAATGATCTGCGAGATGATCCCGAACGCCGGCAGGATCATGATGTAGACCTCGGGATGCCCGAAGAACCAGAAGATGTGCTGGTACATGACCGGGTCACCGCCACCGGTCGCGCTGAAGAAGGTCGTGCCGAAGAACTTGTCCGTCAGCAGCATGGTGACCGCGCCGGCCAGTACCGGCATCACCGCGATCAGCAGATAGGCCGTGATCAGCCAGGTCCAGACGAACAGCGGCATCTTCATCAGCGTCATGCCGGGCGCGCGCAGATTGAAGATGGTGGCGATAATGTTGATCGCGCCCATCACCGACGAGATGCCCAGCATGTGAATCGCAAAGATCGCGAACGGGAACGCCGCCCCCGTTTGCAGCGACAGCGGCGGGTACAGCGTCCAGCCGGCGGCCGGCGCCCCCCCCGGGAGGAACAGCGTCAGCAGCAGCAGGGTGAACCCGAACGGCAGGATCCAGAAGGACCAGTTGTTCATGCGCGGCAGCGCCATATCCGGCGCACCCACCATCATCGGCACCAGCCAGTTCGCAAGGCCCACGAACGCGGGCATTACGGCGCCGAAGATCATCACCAGCGCGTGCATCGACGTCATCTGGTTGAAGAAATGCGGGTCGACGATCTGCAGGCCGGGCTGGAACAGCTCGGTCCGGATCACGAGAGCCATCAGCCCGCCCACAAAGAACATGGCCAGGGAGAAGAACAGGTACAGGGTACCGATGTCCTTGTGGTTGGTGGTGAACAGCCAGCGCTTCCAGCCGTAGGCCGGACCGTGGTCGTCGTGGTGATCGGTGTCGTGAATGACTGCGCTCATGATCGACTCCTGCTGGACCGGCTCACCCGGCCCGGGATGTTTACTGCCCGCTCAACCTGGCGACCCGGTCGGCGTCCCCGCCGGCGGCCGCCTGCTGTGCGGACCTCTTCTCTTCAAGCCATTGCTGGAATTCGTCTTCCGGCAGGGCCTCGACCACCACCGGCATGAAGCCGTGGCCGCGGCCGCAGAGTTCAGCACACTTGCCGCGATAGACGCCGGGTTCATCAATCCGGGCCCAGTTCGTGTTGACGTAGCCCGGGATCGCGTCCTTCTTCACCGACAGGTCCGGCACCCACCAGGAGTGGATGACGTCTTCGGAGGTGTGCTGGAACCGGATCTTCTTGCCCACCGGCACGACCAGCCGGTTGTCCACGGCCAGCAGATAATCCTCGTCTTTCGCGTCGATATTCGCGATCGCGGTGCGCGGCGTGGACAGCTTGCTGTAGAACTCGACGTCCTCGCCCACGTATTCGTAATGCCACATCCACTGGTAGCCGGTGACCGTGATCGTCAGGTCGGAGTCGGAACTGTCCTCCATCTCGACCAGCGTCTTCGCGGCCGGCACCGACATGCCGACCAGGATCAGGAACGGCACTATGGTCCAGGCGATCTCGGCGGTCGTGCTCTCGTGGAACTGGGAGGCGACTGCTCCCTTCGATTTGCGGTGGCGCAGGATCGACCAGAAGATCAGGCCGAACACGACCACGCCGATGATCACGCAGATCCAGAAGATCAGCATGTGCAGGTCGTACACATCGCGGCTGATGGGCGTGACGCCCCGGGGCATGTTTACGGCCCAGTCGGCGTGCGCCGTTCCGGTCGCGCCGAGCAGGATGCCGATGCAAGCGGCTGCCCTCGTGGTGAATGGCCGCATATCCAGGTTCTCCAGCAGATTCGTCAGGTCCGGCACTTCACCGGCCGGCGCGGCGGGATCCCAGCCCCCGCCGTATCGCACGCGCTCCGGATTCCGGTCACCCCGGAGCGCATCCGGGTGCCCGTGTTGCCGTCGCGATTGCGCGGTGGGCCACGCTCGTCCAGAGGAGAATGCTAGCGCATGCCCCTGTCGCGCTCAATCTCCCCGATTCGTACGGGCGCGCCCGATCGATTCGAGCGGGATGTGAAATTCCTGTGCAGTCCCCGAGCCGGGACGCGGTATCTGTGCCCCCCAGGCGTGACCATACACCAGTTCCCAGGAGGCGGTCGGTCGCCCATCGGCCGTCCGGGCCGCATAGGCCCGCTCGAGGCGGCGCAGAACGCCCGGAGCGGTCAGGCCGCGGGGGCGCCCGCGCGCGGCGTTCCGGGCGCCGATGGCCTTGATCGAGCGCATCAGCGCGGGCAGATCGTCGTAGGTCCTTTGCTGGCGATCGACGTCCATGACCGGATCGATCAGGCCAGCACCCAGCATGGCATCGCCGATATCGTGCATGTCGGGGAAACGGCTGACGTGCACGCGGTCATCGATCTGCGCCCAGGCATCACGCAGCTCGATCAGCGTATCCGGGCCGAAGCTGGCGAACATGAATGCACCGTCCGGGCGGAGCACACGGCGGGCCTCGCCGAACAGCGCGACCGGGTCATGGGCCCACTGGAACGCCAGGCTGGAGAACACGACGTCGACGCTCGCGTCCGCCAACGGCAACCGCTCCATATCCGCACAGATCGCCATCGGGCGCCGGCGCAGACGTGCCCCGCCACGCGGGCGGGAGCGGGCGCGCGCCGACATTGCATGAGAGAAATCGACCCCGATCACCTCGGCCCCGCGGTAGAGCTTTTGCAGCCCCTGCAGCGCATGACCGGTACCGCAGCCGAGATCGATGACGCGCGCCGGCTCAATCTTCACCGCGGCGAGGCGATCAAGCAGTTCGTCCGCGGTCTCGCGCTGCAGGTCCGCCGCGCCATCGTAGGTGGCGGCGGCGCGCTCGAAGGCGCGCCGCACGGCCCGGGAGTCGAGCGATTCGGCGTGCGATTCGGTCAAGACGTGACTCCAGTATCCCGGACGGCTTCGGTGACGACACCCGGGTGCGAGATGAATGGTGCATGCGCCGCCCCGGGGATGACGCGGGTGCGCACCGCCAGCGCCTCCAGGCGCGCGGCCACGGCGGCCGGGACGAGCGCGTCGCGATCCCCGAGCACGGCGTCCACCGGGCATGATAACGCGTTGAGATCGGTTCGCAGATCCGATTGCAGCAGATGGTCGAGACCGGACAGCAGGACGCCCATGGATGGCAGGCCATCGGCGGCCACCGCACTTCGCAGCGCGCGCAGTGCGGACCGCCCGCCCTCGCTCCCGCGGACCTGCAGCGTCAGGAAGCGATCGTGCGCCGCCATGGGTTCGACCTGGAGCCCGCGCCGGAACCGCTGCAGCTCGAGCGGATCGATCCCGGGCCAGTCTGGGGCGGCCACCATGCGCGGGCTCGCGGCGATGAGCGTGACGCGCGCGACGGCCCCGGGCCTGCACCGGGCGGCCGCGAGGGCGATCAGCCCCCCCAGTGACCAGCCGACCCAGTGCGCGGGCCGCTCGATACCGTCGGCGACACGCGCGGCCAGCGCGCCGAGGGCATCCCTTTCCCGTGGACTGCCACTGGACGCCGCGACGTGATCCGACCAGACCGGGCAATGGACCTGATGATCGGGCTCCAGCGCGGTGCGCCAATCAGCGAACACGCTCGGCCCCATCCCCCAGCCGTGCAGGAGCACGAGCGGTGCGCGCCGGCCGGCGCTCATCGACACGCCGACACCACCATGACGGGACGGCGCCGCCGGCCGACGCTAGAATGGCGCACCATCCGCCGCACCCCGGAGCACCCGCTTTGGTCATCGATGCCCTGTCGCTCGTGTTCCCGCTGATCTGTGGCTACCTCCTCGGGTCGGTATCCTCGGCGATCATCTGCTGCCGCGCACTCGGCCGTACCGACCCCCGCACCGGCGGCTCGGGCAATCCCGGGGCGACCAATGTCCTGCGCCTCGCGGGCCGCGACGCCGCGGCGCTTACGCTCGCCGGCGATGTCGCCAAGGGCGCGCTGGCGGTCGCCATCGCGTGGGCACTGGGCGCGGAGCCGCTGGTGCAGGCCCTCGCGGGGGCGGCGGCATTTCTCGGCCATCTGTATCCGGTCTTCTTCGGCTTCCGCGGCGGCAAGGGCGTGGCCACGGCACTGGGCGCCCTGCTCGTCGCGACCCCCGTGGCCGGCCTGCTGACCGTCACGACCTGGGGCATCGCCTGGGCCATAGTGCGCATATCGGCCGCCGCCGCGCTGACCGCCTTCCTGCTGGCGCCGGTCTATGTCGGATTGACCACGCACCAGCCAGCGCTGGTGATCGTCGCCGCGGCCGTCTCGATCCTGCTGTTCTGGCGCCATCGCGCCAACATCCGCGACCTGCTCGGCAAGCGCTGAAGCCATCATGACCCCGCCCCCGGCGGTTGCAGCTCCATCAGGGGCCAGCGCGCGCGGGCGCCCACCCGCTGCGACGTACGCTCGCCCGCCAGCAGGCGCATCGCCCCCGCCCAGGCGATCATTGCGCCATTATCGGTACAGAACTCCAGGCGCGGGAAAAATCGATCGACGTCCGCCAGGCGCTCGGCCAGGGTCTCCCGCAGGCGGCGGTTGGCGCCCACACCCCCCGCGATCACCAGGCGCCGAAGTCCGGTCGCATCGACCGCGCGCCGGCATTTGATCACCAGCGTATCGATCACGGCCTGCTCGAATGCGAGGGCGATATCCGCGCGCACGGCGTCATCCGCATCACCGCGCTCCACGGCGAGCCGGGCCGCGGTCTTGAGGCCGCTGAACGAGAAGTCGAGACCGGGGCGATCCGTCATCGGCCGCGGGAAGCGGAACGCTCCCGCCCGGCCGTTGCGGGCCGCCGCCGCGACGGCGGGCCCACCCGGATACCCGAGGCCCAGCAGCTGCGCCGTCTTGTCGAAGGCCTCACCGGCGGCATCGTCGACCGTATCGCCCAGCAGGCGATAGGCGCCGGGACCATCGACCGCGACCAGCTGCGTATGCCCGCCTGACACCAGCAGGGCCAGGAACGGCCAGTCCGGCGTCTCCGGCTCGAGCATCGGCGCCAGCAGATGCCCTTCCATGTGGTGGACGCCGATCGCCGGCAGGCCCCGCGCCCACGCATACCCCTGGCCGAAGGCGGCCCCGGTGAGCAGTGCGCCGACCAGGCCCGGGCCGGCCGTGTAGGCGACGCCATCAATGGCCGCCTCGTCCACCCCGGCCGACGCGAGCACACGGCGGGTCAGCGGCAGCAGGCGCCGTACGTGGTCGCGCGATGCGAGCTCGGGGACCACGCCGCCGAAGTCGGCATGGACCGACGCCTGACTGTGGAGCACATGCCCGAGCAGCCCGCGCTCGGTGTCATACAGCGCGATCCCGGTCTCGTCGCACGAGGTCTCTATGCCCAGCACGCGCACCGGATCAATCCCGTCCCCGGGGCGCCACCCCGGGGATCCCGCTCGCGCCGGTGTCCGTACCTCTTTCGCCATTCGCCTGCATTGTTTCCGCGCTCCAGCATGGTATGATTGACAGCTTACGCCCGGACGGGTCAGCCGTCCGATCCATGGGCAGCATTTTGGTTGAAGGGGTGATCCGGATCCATGCCATCGGTACGTGTACGCGACAACGAGCCTTTTGAGGTCGCACTGCGCCGTTTCAAGCGGTCCTGCGAGAAGGCGGGCATTCTGACAGAGACGCGCCGCCGCGAGTTCTACGAAAAGCCGACCGCCGAGCGCAAGCGCAAGCGCGCGGCCGCCGTCAAACGGCACCAGAAGAAGCTGGCGAAGGAAGCCCAGCGCCGTGTCCGCCTCTACTGAGGCCGCCTGGCGTGTCCGCCACTTCGCTCAAGGAACGGCTGACCGCCGACATCAAGGCGGCGATGAAGGGCGGCGACAAGGCCCGCCTCGGCACGCTGCGCATGATGCACGCGGCCATCCGCCAGCGCGAGATCGACGATCAGACCGAGCTCGGCAACGAGCAGGTCCTTGAGGTGCTCGACAGGATGGCCAAGCGCCATCGCGAATCGATCGCGCAATACTCGGAAGCCAACCGCACCGACCTCGTCGAGCAGGAAGAGTGGGAGCTGGCGGTGATTGCCGAGTACCTGCCGGAGCCGATCAGCGACGAGGAACTCGACCGCATGATCGGCGAGGCGGTCGCGGAGACCGGCGCCGCCTCGATGAAAGACATGGGCCGCGTCATGGCGGAGCTCAAGCCCCGCGTACAGGGGCGTGCCGACATGAGCGCCGTCAGTGCCCGCGTAAAAGCCCGCCTCGGCTGATCCGGCCGGGGCGCACCCGCCACCCCATCGCGACGACACCATGACCGAGCTGCGGAACGACCGCCTGCTGCGCGCCCTCGCGCGCGAACCCGTCGATCGGCCACCGGTCTGGATCATGCGCCAGGCCGGGCGCTACCTGCCCGAGTACCGCGCAGTGCGCGAGCGGGCGGGCGACTTCCTCACCCTGTGCCAGAACCCCGATATGGCCTGCGAGGTCACCCTCCAGCCAATCGACCGGTTCGACCTCGACGCGGCGATTATCTTCTCCGATATCCTGACGATCCCGCACGCCATGGGGCTCGGCCTGCATTTCGTCACCGGCGAAGGGCCGCGTCTCAGCAATCCCGTGCGCAGCGAGCGCGATGTCGAGCGCCTGACCGCCCCCGACCCGGAGACTGAACTCGGCTACGTGATGGCCGCACTGCGGCAGACACGCGCGGCGCTGGACGGTCGGGTCCCGTTGATCGGCTTCGCGGGGAGCCCCTGGACGCTGGCGACCTACATGGTCGAGGGCGGCAGCTCGAAGGACTTCGCCACCATCAAGGCGATGCTCTACGACCGGCCCGACCTGCTGCATCGCGTACTCGCTGTACTCGCCGATTCCACGACCGCGTATCTGAACGCCCAGATCGCCGCCGGCGCCCAGGCCGTGCAGATCTTCGACACCTGGGGCGGCGCGCTCTCTCCCGACGCGTACCGCGAGTTCTCATTGGCCTACATGCAGCGGATCGTCTCCGGCCTGACCCGCCAGGCCGACGGTCGGCCGGTACCGGTTATCCTGTTCACGAAGAACGGCGGGCAATGGCTCGAGGACATGGCCGCGACCGGCGCCGACGCCCTCGGCCTCGACTGGACCATCGACATCGGCGATGCGCGCCGGCGCGTGGGTGACCGGGTCGCCCTGCAGGGCAACCTCGACCCCTGCGTGCTCTATGCCTCCCCCGAGACGATCGCCCGCGAGACGCGTCAGGTCCTCGAGCGCGCCGGCGACGCCCCCGGCCACGTCTTCAACCTGGGCCACGGCGTACATCCCGCCATCGATCCCGAGCACGTCGCCGCGATGGTGGAGACGGTCAAGGGGTGGGGGGGTGGCTCCGGAACCACTGATGGACACAGATGAACACAGATTGGGTCGGTGCGAGTTTGCGTTGGTGGGGTCCGCCGTCCCGCTGGCGCATCACCGCAGCCTCGGACTGTTGAACCACAAAATGAACACAGGATAGACACAAAATGGCGCAGAGATTGCGCCCACCACGGAATGGGCCATAAGCCCTATTTTGTGTTCATCTTGTATCGATTTTGTGGTTCATCTACGGCACCTCACCACTCGAAGCAGGTGTCAGCGCAACTCCCTGGCGCTTTGGCGGCGACCACCCTGATCCGTGTTCATCTGTGTCCATCTGTGGTTCGACCCCGCGCCTGACGGAATCACGCGGAGTCCGGATCGTCGCCCGCGAGCAGTTCGGCCACGCGGGTGCGGTTGGCGCGGGCCATGGGTTTGCCGTCGACGGGGGAGCGCGGGGCCTCGCGGGGGCCTTCGGTCGGGAAGACGATCAGGCGCACGGGCTGGCCACCCAGCGCGATGCGATACATCGGCAGTTCGAATTCGCCCCGGCCGAAGCGCCCGACCCAGGCGTCGAGCTCCCAGGGGATACCCCGGTCGAGCAGGAAAGTGGCCACCCGCTCCGGCGGCTCCGTGAACAGGTGCAGCGTGACCTCGGCATCCTGCGGTGCCGTCCCGCGCAGGACCGAGCCCGCGAGCTGCGGGGCAAAGTCCGCCAACAGGTCCATCGCCTCGAGCGCCGTGCGGCGCATCCGCTCGAGCCACAGGGGCTGCTCCTCGGCCTGAAACAGCGCCTGCCAGGCCCGGATCTCCGCCTCGATCTCGTGATTGCGCGGCAGCGCCTGCCGCCCGTGGATGCCGAGCTGGCCGGCGGCCCGCGCCTTGGCCTCGGCGAAACCGTGGACCCCCTCCTCGGCCATCAGGCGGGCCGCCACGCGGGCGATCTCCGCACGCTGCTGTGCCACGGCCCCACGTGGTACACCCTGCGTGCCGCCCTGGCCACGCCGCCGCGCTCGTGTCATGCCGCACCTCCGGTCCTGACGGGCGTCAGAACAGCGGTTCCCCGTCATCGTCGCCGTTGTCGCCACCGCCGGTACCGTTGCCGCCGGAGCCTTCGGGCGGCGGCTCGGGGGCGTTGTCGCTGCGGAACACCTCGAAGACGGCCCCGTCCGAGCCGGAACCGGCATACTCACCCGTCTCGGGATCGATGCGCACCGTGACCATGTCCGAGGGCAGATCCGGCCACGTCTCCGGCGTCCCCTTCAGGGCCGTGCCCATGAAGTCGATCCACATCGGCAGCGCCGCCTGGGCGCCGGTTTCGCGCTGCCCCAGCGATTTCATCTCGTCGTACCCGACCCAGCCGGTCGCCACGAGTGAGCTGTTGAAGCCGGAGAACCACGCGTCCAGTTGGTCGTCGGTCGTCCCCGTCTTGCCGGCGATATCGTCGCGTCCGAGCACCCGCGTGCCGCGTGCTGTGCCCCGACGGGCAACATCGCGCATGAAACTGCGCACCATGTAGGCGTTCTGCTCGGGGATGACCCGTTCGGCGAAGCGCGGCCCGGGTTTGACCTTGCGGTCGGGCACGCCCACCGCGTCCAGCTCCTCTGGACGATCCTGCTCTTCAAGCGGTTTGCCCTGGGGATCGCCGGCCTCTTCGGCTTCGCGTTCGGCGAGCTCTCCCGCGTCCTCGCGCTCTTTGCAGGGCTCCAGGCACGCGCGGGCCGGATTCGCCCGATAAACGACCTCGCCGCGATTGTCCGCCATCCGGGTGACGAGATACGGCTCGACCCGGAAGCCCATGTTCGCGAACACGGAATAGCCGGTCGCCACCTGCAGCGGTGACAGAGCGGCGCTGCCAAGGGCGAGGGTCAGGTCCCTGGGCAATTGGTCTTCCGGAAACCCGAACCGCTGGACGTAATCGATAGCGTACGGGATGCCTATGGACAGGAGCACGCGGATCGAAACCAGGTTGCGCGAATAGACCAGCCCCTCACGCAGACGCGTCGGTCCGAACACCCGCCCGCTGTAGTTTTCGGGGCGCCAGGTATCCTCCAGCGCCGGGTCATCGAAGACGACCGGGGCGTCGTTCACGAGCGTGGCCGGCGTGAATCCATCGTTGAGCGCCGCGGAATAGATGAACGGTTTGAACGCCGATCCGGGCTGCCGCCGGCTCTGGGTCACCCGGTTGAATTTGCTCCGCTCGAACGCGAAGCCCCCGACCAGCGCCCGGATACCGCCGTCTTCCGGATCGAGCGAGACGAACGCCCCTTCCACATCCGGTTCCCCGGCCAGGCGCAACGCGCCATTGCGGTCCATCACGTACACGATATCGCCGAGCGCGAGCACATCCGCCGGATTCTCCGGCGATGGGCCGGTGCCGCCATTCTCTCGGCGGGGCGCGGCCCACTCGAGACCCTCCCACGGGATCCGTTCCAGTCCGCCCTCGCGACGGTAGACGGTCGCATCCTCGCCGGAGACAGCCACCACCACGGCCGGGTCGAGCGGACCGACTCCGCCCCTTTCGCGCAGTACACGGTCGAGCTCGACCGGACCCATGCGCCCGCTTTCGCTTGGCACGACTCCGGAGACATCGCCGATCGCACCGCGGGCCGCGGCGTCCAGACGGGCCTGGATCTCCTCCGGGGCCTGCAACCGGTCGGCCTCCAGGGCGCCAATCGGCCCGGCATAGCCGCGCCGCTGCTCGTAATCGACCAGCGCCGTATGGAGCGCGTCCTGCGCCGCCCGCTGGCGCGATGCGTCGACGCTGGTGTATACGCGGTAACCGCCCGTATAGACGTCCTCACCGAACCGCTGTACGGCCTCGAGACGGGCCATTTCGCCCACCCAGGGTGCATCCACGGCCAGCGGCGCGCTGTGGGTCGTCGCGGTGACGGAGGTGCGCAGCGCCCGTTCGTAGGCCTCCTCATCGAGCATGTCGTTCGCGCGCATCCGGCCGAGCACATAATCGCGACGCTGCTGCGCCCGCTCGGGGTTGGCGATCGGATTGAAGGTCGATGGCGCCTTCGGCAGGCCGGCGATCATCGCCATCTCGGCGACCTTGAGTTCTTCGACGTCCTTGCCGTAATAGACCTGCGCGGCGGCGGCGACGCCGTAGGCCCGTTTCCCGAGATAGATCTTGTTCAGGTACAGCTCAAGGACTTCGTCCTTCGAGATCTCGCGCTCGATCTTGAGCGCAAGGAAGATCTCGTTGATCTTGCGCAGATAGGTCCTCTCCCGCGACAGGAAGAAATTGCGCGCGACCTGCATCGTGATCGTGCTGCCGCCCTGCGTCTTCTCGCCAGTCAGGACCAGATTCCAGGCCGCACGGACAATCCCCATCCAGTCGACGCCCGGATGCTCATAGAAGCGATCATCCTCGGCGGCGATGAAGGCGTTGCGCACGGGCTCGGGGATCGCGTCGATCTCCAGCGGGATGCGCCGCTGCGTGCCGTACACGGCGAGCAGCTCGGCGTCGCGCGTATAAACGCGCAGCGGTTCCTGCAACTGGACGTCACGCAACTGGTCGATTGCGGGCAGTCGCGGTGCGAGATAGAGATACAGGCCACCCAGCAGCAGCGCACCGGCGGTGAAGCCGGCAAACGCCATCGCGGTGAACCATTTGGCAAGGCGCCAGGAGAGTCGGGATCGCGCGGTCATGGAATCTCGAACGTGCTAGAGTCGTCGCGGCGACGGGGCGAGCCGAGTATAAAGGAAGCCATCGTCACCTCGCACGGTCCGGCCGATGGACCGTGCCAATCCGGAGTGCGGGCGGATGGCGCCATCAGGCGGGCTGACGGCACCGTGACCGGGTCGCTGGACATTGAACCGGGAATAATGTAGGAATTTTAAAAACTTGCGATCAAGAATTAAACCGCCTTACTATCATTGCGAAATCAATGGACGAGAATAACCGGACAAACCATTGTTCCTTTTCAAACGCAGACAAGCGCCGGTCCTCGGCATCGACATCAGTTCGACCTCGGTCAAGCTGCTCGAACTGAGCCGGACCGGCAGCGGCTTCCGCGTCGAGAGTCACGCGGTGGAGCCCCTCCCATCCGAGGCCGTTGCCGAGAAGGTCATCCAGGACGTCGAGGCGGTCGGCGAGGCGGTACGCAGCGCCGTGAAGAAGGCCGGGACACGGGTCAAGGACGCGGCGGTCGCCGTGCCCGGATCGGCGGTCATCACCAAGGTGATCACCATGCCCGCCACGCTCGGCGAGGAGGACATGGAGGCCCAGATCCAGATTGAGGCGGAACAGTATATCCCCTACCCGCTCGAGGAGATCAATCTCGACTTCGAGGTGCTCGGGCCGAGCGACGACAATGCGGAGACGGTTGATGTCCTGCTCGCCGCGTCGAAGAGCGAGAACGTGGAGATGCGCTCGTCCGCGGTCGCGCTCGCGGGCCTGACGGCGAAAGCGGTGGATGTCGAGCCGTACACGATCGAGCACGTTTGCCAGGCCCTGCCGGAGATGCTGCCGGACGGCGGCATCGACCGCACGGTCGCGGTCATCGATGTCGGGGCCACGGTCACCAGTCTCAACGTGATCAATGACCGCGAACTCGTATATACCCGCGAACAGCCTTTCGGGGGCAAACAGCTCACCGAAGAGATCATGCGCCGCTACGGCCTGTCCTATGAAGATGCGGGCCGAGTAAAGAAACAGGGCGGGCTTCCGGACAATTACGAACCGGAGGTCCTGGAACCCTTCAAGAACACCATGGCCCAGCAGGTCAGCCGCTTCCTGCAGTTCTTTTTCTCATCGAGCGATTTCGAGAGCGTGGATCAGATCCTCCTCTGCGGTGGCTGCGCGACGATCGACGGGATCGATGAATTCATCGAATCGCACATCGGCACGCCCACCGTGATCGCAAACCCGTTCCAGGAGGTTGCGCTCGGCTCCCGGATCAACCGCCAGCGCCTGATGGCCGACGCGCCATCCCTGATGATTGCATGTGGGCTGGCCGTGCGGGGGCTCGACTGACATGGCACGTATCAACCTCCTCCCGTGGCGCGAAGAACGTCGCCGCCAGCTGACCCAGGAGTTCGCCCGGCAGGCCGTCCTGGCTTCCCTGTTCGCGATCGCGATCGGCGGCTACGCCTGGTATCACGTGAACGGCATGATCGACCATCAGCGCGATCGCAATGACTATCTGGAGGAGGAGATAGCGGTCCTGCAGAAAGAGATCGAGCAGATCGAGGAACTCGAATCCACGCGCCGTCAGCTGGTCGCGCGCATGGACGTGATCCAGCGCCTGCAACAGCGGCGGCCGCAGATCGTGCATCTGTTCTTCGAGATCGCGGACACGTTGCCCGATGGCGTATATCTGACCCAGGTCACGCAGAAGGGCGACAAACTCAGCGTCAATGGCCGGGCGGAGTCGAATGCACGCGTGTCTTCCTACATGCGCCGGCTGGATGCCTCACCCTGGCTCACCGACCCGGAACTCCAGATCATCGAGTCCGAAGATGATGACGTCAGCCGGTTCACGCTGAACCTGGCGCAGACGGTTCCGGATTCGGACGATGACAGTGACGACGGGGAGAGTTCCTGATGGACGTCGGGGAGGCGATCCAGAAGCTCAATAACCTGGATGTTCAGGATCTGCGCAAGGTCGGCACTGCGCCGAAGCCGGTACAGATCGCGGTGATCCTGGTTCTCGTCGCCGCCATCCTCGCCGCGATCGGCTGGTTTGTCGTGCGGCCGCAGTTCGAGACACTTGAACAGGAAGAGCGCACCGAGCAGGAGTTGCGCGACACCTTCAAGGAGAAACAGAGCCGCGCCGCGAATCTCGAGGCCTACAAGAAGCAGCTGGCGCAGATGGAGGAATCATTCGGCGCCATGCTGCGACAACTGCCGGATGAAACCGACATGGAGAGCCTGCTGGTCGACCTGTCGCAGACTTCCGTCGCGGCGGGTCTGGAGGTCAAATACTTCGAGCCGGGGAACGAGCGTCAGCAGGAATTCTACGCCGAATACCCGATCGAGCTGCGTGTCGCCGGCACCTACCACGAGTTCGGGGACTTCGTATCAGGCCTCGCCTCGCTGCCACGCATCGTCACGCTGCACAACATTGAAATCAAACCCTCGGGCAAGGGCAACGATACCGGGCAGAACGTCGACCTCTCGATGAAACTCGAGGCCAAAACCTACCGTTATATCGACGAAAGTGGCGGGGGGAGCGGAAATTGAGTCCCCTAAAGCACCAGACAAGGACGCCATGGCTGGGGATGCTCGTGATGCTACTGCTGGCGGGCTGCTCCGAAGGCATGTCGGATCTGCGCAACTTCGTCGAAGAGACCAAAGAGCGTCCCGGTGGCCAGATCGAGGAAATCCCCGAGTTCGAGCCCTATGAGAGCTTCGACTACGACTCGGCCGAGCTGCGCGATCCGTTCCGGCCCGCGGAAGGTTTCGGGATGACTGCAGAGGAGCAGGCCGCGAAGGAGTCGGACTCTGATCTCGCGCCCGACACGTCGCGCCCGAAGGAGCCACTGGAGCAGTTCCCGCTCGACAGTCTGGAGATGGTCGGAACGCTGGGCCAGGGCGATCAGGAATGGGGCCTCGTCAAATCCCCGGAGGGCGTGATCCATCGCGTCCAGCAGGGGAATTACCTGGGCCAGAATTACGGCCGTATCACGGAGCTCGCGGCCGAACGCATCGAAGTGCTCGAGATCGTACCCGACGGTCAGGGCGACTGGATTGAACGCGAGGCCGCGCTGAGCCTCGGCGAAGAGTAGAATCCCGGAGAAGGCCATGATCGAGTTTCGACGCCGCGCACGCTCTCCCCGGCCACGCCTGCTGTGGCTTGTGCCACTGGCACTGGCGGCGCTGGCCCCTATGGGCGTCCAGGCCGAGGATGGAGAATCGGGCCCCGGCAACAGCCTGCGGGCGGTCGATTATTCCGTTCTGCCGGGCAACCGGCTGGAAATGCGGTTCGAACTCGACAAACCGGTCGCGGAGCCCCGCACATTCAATATCCAGGACCCGGCCCGGATCGCCCTGGATTTGCCCGACACCCGCAACGGGACCGGGGAGCGCCAGATCGACGTCGATACCGGTGTAACCGAATCGATCAATATCGTGGAGTCCGGGGGACGCACGCGCGCGGTGGTCAACCTCTCCGAGATGCCGCGTTACCGTACCCGCACGGAAGACGACACGATTATTATCACGCTCGGCGGCCGCGAGGAGAGTACGGCGCAGGCCGCCAACAGTGGTGGCGACAGCGCCAGCACCGCCACGACATCCGCGAGCGCCGACGGCGATACATCCGGTGAACCGTTCAGCGACGAGCAGGGCAGCGGCTCGGGATCCGGCCAAGGCATCGAGGACATCAATTTCCGCCGCGGCGAAGAGGGTCAGGGCCGGGTCGTGGTCGATCTGAGCAGCGCCGAGGTGCCGGTCAACATAGACCGCAGAGGCGGCGAGATCGTGATCGAACTGCCGGGGACCCGGATCCCGGAAGAGCTCCGCAGACGACTCGACGTGCTCGACTTCGCCACACCGGTAAAGTACGTCGATATCATGCAGCGCGACAATAACGGCCGGATCCGTATTACTCCGCGCACGGAGGATTACGAGCAGCTCGCCTACCAGTCGGACGAGAGCCTCACGGTCGAGCTCAAACCGCTGACCGAGGAAGAGATCGAGGAGCGCGAGCAGGAAGAGCCGCAGTACACCGGTGAACGGCTCTCGCTCAACTTCCAGGACATCGAGGTGCGTGCGGTCCTGCAGCTGCTCGCCGACTTCACCGGGCTCAACGTGGTCGTCAGCGACAGCGTCGGCGGCACGCTGACGCTGCGCCTGAAGAACATCCCCTGGGACCAGGCGCTCGATATCATCCTGCAGACGGAAGGGCTCGGGCAGCGGCGCAATGGCAACGTGATCTTCATTGCACCGCAGCAGGAGATCGCGCAGCGCGAACAGCAGGAACTCCAGGCCAGGCAGCAGAAAGAGGAACTGGCGCCGCTGCGGACCGAATACATCCAGATCAATTACGCCAAGGCATCGGAACTGGCGTCGATCATGCAGTCCGAAGGCACGAGCCTGCTGTCGGATCGCGCCAGCGTGACCGTGGACGCGCGCACCAATACGCTGCTCGTGCGTGACACGTCCAGCAACCTGGAACAGGCGCGACAACTCGTGTCGCGCCTCGACGTGCCGGTCCGCCAGGTCCTGATCGAGTCCCGCATCGTGGTCGCGAACGAAGATTTCAACCGCGAACTCGGCGTGCGCTTCGGCGTCAGCGGAAACTCGACTTCCGAAGCCGCTGCGGTGACGTCGGACGGCACCACGGCCGGCGATCTGGCGACCGGCGCTACCGCCACACCGAACACCAGCGGTTACAACGTCGACCTGCCGGTCACCAACCCCGCCGGTTCCATCGGGCTCGCACTCGCCGAACTGCCGTTCGGCAGCCTGCTCCAGCTTGAACTGTCGGCCATGCAGGCGGAGGGCCGCGGCGAGATCATATCGACCCCGCGGGTGATCACCTCGAACCAGTCCGAGGCTGTCATCGAACAGGGCGTCGAGATCCCCTATCAGGAGGCGAGCTCGAGCGGCGCCACGAGCGTGTCGTTCAAGAAGGCCGTGCTGTCGCTGACGGTCACCCCGCAGATCACGCCGGATGACCGGCTTATCATGGATCTGGCGATCACCCGCGATTCGGTCGGCCAGATCTTCGCCAATGTCCCCTCGATAGACACCCGCGAACTGCAGACGCAGGTGCTGGTCGACAACGGCGAAACGGTCGTGCTCGGCGGCATTTATGAGCAGGACAAAAACAACACCGTCAACCGCGTCCCGTTCTTCAGCGATCTGCCAGTCGTCGGTACGCTCTTTGAGTCGACCATACGCGAGAACGACAAGAGCGAACTGCTGGTCTTCGTCACGCCGAAAATCGTGAAAGGTGAGGCCGGCCTCGATTACTGATGACGGCGTGACGGATCCGGATTTTCCTCCCGGGCGCATTTTCCTCGTGGGGCCCATGGGGGCCGGCAAGAGCACGATCGGCCGCCTCCTCGCCCGGCGTATGGGCCTCGATTTCCTGGACTCCGACCGGGAAGTCGAGACGCGCTCCGGCGTCGACATCCCGACCATCTTCGATTTCGAGGGCGAAGCCGGCTTCCGCCAGCGCGAGCGCGCCATGATCGATGAGCTCACGCAGCGCGACGGCATCGTGCTCGCCACCGGCGGCGGCGCCGTACTCGACCCGGAAAACCGGGAGCACCTGTCGCGGCGCGGACTGACCGTTTACCTGGCGACGACGGTCGATGAACAACTGCGCCGCACCCGTAACGACCAGCGCCGCCCCCTGCTGCAGTCCGGCGATCGGCGCGCTACACTGGAGCGCCTGCAACGGGAGCGGGACCCGCTGTATCGGGCGACCGCCGCACTCGTGATCGACACCGACCGTCGCCGCAGTGCGGCCACGGCCGATCGGCTCCTGCAGCGGATCCAGACGCACGAAGACTGAACCGCTCCGGACCCGCGCCGTGACCGCTGACCGTGTCCCCGGGGGCGCGATCCCCATCCGGTACGGTAGGCGCAGGATCCGGTTCCTCTCTCAGCGGACATGCGCATGAACGTAACCACCGTCGACGTCGAACTCGGGTCCCGGCGCTATCCGATCCGGATCGGCCGGGGCATACTGACCGCGGATTCGCTCACCGATCGAATCCAGGGCGATCGCGTGATCGTCGTCACCAACGAGACGGTTGCCCCGCTGTGGCTGGACCGTATCCATTCGGCCCTGGGCCAAGGGTCGCGTGTCCACGACTGCGTCCTGCCCGATGGCGAGCGCTTCAAGAACCTGGAGGTGTTGCAGCGCATACTCGACACCGCGGTCGACAATCGCTGCGATCGACAGTCCACGGTGGTCGCACTCGGTGGTGGCGTGATCGGCGATATGGCCGGTTTCGCCGCTGCGATCTACCAGCGCGGCATCCCGTTCCTGCAGGTGCCGACCACACTGCTTGCCCAGGTGGATTCCTCGGTCGGCGGCAAAACCGGCGTCAATCACCCCCGCGGCAAGAACATGATCGGCGCGTTCCACCAGCCGCGCTGCGTGATCGCGGATACGGCGACGCTAGATACGCTCGATGATCGGCAGCTGCGGGCCGGCCTCGCGGAGGTCATCAAATACGGATTGATCGCGGATCGGCCCTTTTTCGAGTGGCTCGAGGCCTCGGTCAGCGCACTGCTGGCGCGCGAGCCAGCGGCCCTGCGGCATGCGATCGAGCAATCCTGCCGCAACAAGGCGGCGATCGTCGCGGCGGATGAATATGAACAGGACCGGCGCGCCCTGCTGAATCTCGGCCATACGTTCGGCCACGCGATCGAGACGGCCACAGGCTATGAATCCTGGCTGCACGGAGAGGCGATCGCCGCGGGGATGTGCATGGCCGCCCGCGTATCGGAACGCCTCGACATGCTCACAACGGACGCCCGTCGGCGCACCGAGGCGATCTTCGGCGCCGCGGGCCTGCCGACCGAGCCGCCACCGATCGATGGCGAGCGCATGCTGGGGCTGATGACCGGCGACAAGAAAGCGCGTCACGGCCGGATTCGGCTGGTGCTCATGGACGCGATCGGCGCCGCCCGCGTGGTCGAAGACTATGCCCCGAAGGCACTGGAGGATGAACTCGGCATACCCCCGAACGCGGAGGTGCCGGCGGGATGACTTTGGGTAGCACCCGCTCCCTGCGCGATCTGGTCGCGCGCCTGCTTCCGGGGGAGGATGACACCGTGGACCTCGCGGAGGCCGCGTTCGACGGCAACCGGACTCTCGACGCGAACACACTGCTCGCGCTCGGACTCGAACGCCAGCCGTTCCCGGAGCAGACGGCGCCCGAAGCTTTGTTCGTCGATCACGCGGTGGAGATGCAGGTCAACACGCTCGCCGACCAGCTCCGAAGCGGCGAAATGGTGCCGCTGCTCAAGGGCGAGGCCGGCTCCGGCAAGACCTCGCTCCTGATCCAGCTGATGACGCGGCATGCCCGGGACTACCACTTTTTCGTCGTGCGCGGCGAGGCGTCGCTCACGGCGCAACGCACGATCATCGACATGCTCCGCGTGCTGGTGCGCCCGGTTCCGGAAGACCTCAGCGAATGCTTCCGTGAACTGGCCCGGCAGCTGCGCTCGGTGGTCGCTGACGATTGCCCGGCCGTCCTCGTCATCGACGACGCCGATGCACTGGGCGACGATGAACTGAACCACCTGCTGGCCGCCCATGACAGCCTCAAGGCGGCCCTCGGTGGACGCTTCCGGATCCTCCTGGCGGCCTCATCCCGGTTCGAACTGCGGATCGCCAACCTCCAGTCGCGCCAGATCGACGCCGGGCGCATCGTGGCCACCGCAGTGAGGCCCATGCAGCGCGCGCGCGTCGGCCCGTACATGCTGCAGCGCCTCGAGGCGGCGGGCCTCGATGGCGAATCGCCGCTCGACGGAGAAGATCTCGACCGGATCGCCGAGGCGGGCGAGGGCCTGCCGCGCGTGCTCGAGGCCGCCGCCGCGAGTCTGCTTAACCAGCGTTTCGGGGACTGAGCACGGACGCCATCGCAGCGGGCCGTGCCGGTGGCCTGGCGGGTGCGCACCACAGTACACTGCGAGCCGGCATTCTCCTCCTTCCTGGACCGGGGTCACCATGGCGGGTCGCATCCCGCAGTCGTTCATCGATGACCTGCTCGCCCGCGTCGATATCCTCGACGTGGTGGACGCCCGCGTCCCCCTGAAGAAACAGGGCAGCAATCATGTCGCCTGCTGCCCCTTCCACGAGGAGAAAACGCCCTCGTTCACGGTCAGCCCGACCAAACAGTTCTACTACTGTTTCGGCTGCGGGGCCGGTGGCTCCGCGCTCGGCTTCGTCATGGAGTACGACCGGGTCGAGTTCGTGGAGGCGGTGGAGACGCTCGCCGCCGAACTCGGCATCGAGGTACCCCGAAGCGGTAGCGGGGGCACGGGCGAGGACGAAGGGCTGGAGCGGCTGTACACGGCGCTCGCCGCGGCCGACCGGTTTTACCAGGGGCAGCTGCGCCAGTCGAACGAGGGCATCGAGTACCTGCGCCGGCGCGGTATCTCCGGCGCCACCGCGAAACGCTTCGGCATCGGCTATGCCCCACCCGGCTGGAGCCATCTGATCGACGAGGCGGACGCGGGCCCGCTCGACGACCTCCTGCGCGCGGGGCTGGTCAACCGCAATGAGGCCAACCGGACCTACGACCGGTTCCGTGGGCGGGTTATGTATCCGATCCGCGATCGCCGCGGCCGCACGATCGCGTTCGGCGGGCGGGTCCTCGACGATGGCACGCCCAAGTATCTGAATTCACCGGAAACCCCGGTATTCCACAAAGGGCGGGAGCTGTATGGCCTCTACGAGGCGCGGCGCGCACGCCGCGATCCGCAACGGCTGGTGGTGGTCGAGGGCTACATGGATGTCATCGTGCTTGCCGAGCACGGTATCGACTACGCGGTCGCGACCCTCGGCACCTCGACCGGCCAGGCGCATGCCGAACGCCTGTTCTCCGTCACCCGCGAGATCGTGTTCTGTTTCGACGGTGACGAAGCCGGGCGCCAGGCGGCATGGCGCGCCATGACCCACACGCTGCCGGTGCTGACCGACGGCCGCGAGGCCCGGTTCCTGTTCCTGCCCGAGGGCGAAGATCCGGACAGTATGGTCCGCGCCGAAGGCCGCGAGGCCTTCGAGGTGCGCCTCGCACAGGCGAAACCGCTGGCGGATTTCCTGATCGAACGCCTGCGCGACGGGATCGATACCACCAGCGTCGGCGGCCGCGCCCAGCTGGCGTCCGAGGCGGGCCCCCTGCTCAAGACCATGCCAGCCGGCGTCTATCACGACCTCCTGCTCGACCGCCTGGCGGCACAGGTCGGCCTGTCGCCGGACCGGCTGCGGGCCGATATGACCGGCGGCAGCGCGGCACCCCGCCCGCCGGAACGGGCTGAAAGACCCCGGCAGCGCGCCGCCAGCGGCATCCGGATGAACCCGATGCGCAGCGCCATCGGCCTGCTGCTGCAGAACCCCCGGCTCGCCGAGCGTCTGCCCGAAGACCACCCGGCACTCACGGGGGATCAGGCCGGCACGCGCCTGCTTGCGGACCTGTGTGCGCGTATCCGGAGCACCCCCGACATCAGTACCGCCCGGCTCATCGAGGCGTACCGCGACACCTCGGAGCAGAAACACCTGGAGCGGCTCGCGAGCTGGCCGTTCGCCACCGACGCCGAGAGCGATCGCGACGAGGCGCTCGCACGCGAGTTCGACGACGCGCTCGCCCGGCTCGGCGAACAGGCCCGCCGCGCCCGGACCGGCGCCCTGCTCGCGGCTGCCCGCGAGCGCGCGTTGACCGCGGACGAGAAGAGTGAACTGCAAACGCTCATGAGTGCCCGCTAGGTGGGCATGACGCCCCGGCTGGACAGGCGCTGCCGCACGCTTGACAATGCGCCGCTGATCCTTGCGGCTGACCGCAACCCCTAACCGGTCCCGGAGACCGTGAAAGTATCCCGCGTCGTCACACGCCCGCAGCAGACGCTCGAATGCTTTCACGTTCTCCCTGCACCGGCCCGACCAGGAAGAGTTTGAGACCATGAGCAGCGACTACCTGTTTACCTCGGAATCGGTCTCGGAAGGCCATCCGGACAAGATCGCGGACCAGATCTCGGACCGCGTGCTAGACGAGATCATCCGCCAGGACCCCCAGGGCAAGGTGGCCTGCGAGACCCTGCTCAAGACCGGCATGGTACTGGTCGCCGGCGAGGTGACGACCACCGCCTGGGTGGATCTGGAAGATATCGTGCGCCAGACCGTCCTCGACGTCGGCTACACGAACTCGGACATGGGCTTCGATGGCTCCACCTGTGCCGTGCTCAACGCCATCGGCAAACAGTCCCCGGACATCGCCCAGGGCGTCAACCGCGAGAAGCCGGAGGACCAGGGGGCGGGCGACCAGGGTCTGATGTTCGGCTACGCCTCCAACGAGACCGACGTCCTGATGCCCGCCCCGATCACCTACGCGCACCGCCTCGTACGGCGCCAGTCCGAGGTGCGCAAATCCGGCGAGCTCGACTGGTTGCGCCCGGATGCCAAGAGCCAGATCACGTTCCGCTACCGCGACGGCGTGCCGGTCGGCATCGACGCGGTCGTCCTGTCGACGCAGCACAGCCCGGACATCAGTCAGAAGGACCTGCACGAGGCGGTCATGGAGACCATCATCCAGCCGACGCTGCCCGCGGAGTGGCTCGATACCTGTCCCCGGGAGAACGTCCACATCAACCCGACCGGCAGCTTCGTCGTCGGCGGCCCCGTGGGCGACTGCGGCCTGACCGGGCGCAAGATCATTGTCGACACCTACGGCGGTATGGCGCGCCACGGCGGCGGCGCGATGTCGGGCAAGGATCCGTCCAAGGTGGACCGCTCGGCCACCTACGCCGGGCGTTACGTGGCGAAAAACATCGTCGCCGCGGGCCTCGCCGAGCGTTGCGAGATCCAGGTGTCTTACGCCATCGGCGTGGCCGAGCCGACCTCGGTAAGCGTTGATACCTTCGGCACCGGCACGATCGACGACCGGCGCATCGAGGTGCTGGTGCGTGAGCACTTCGATCTGCGCCCTTACGGCCTGATCAAGATGCTAGACCTGCGCCACCCGATCTACGCGCAGACCGCGACCTACGGCCATTTCGGCCGTGAGGACGTGGATCTGCCCTGGGAACGCACGGACCGCGCGGCGGCCCTGCGCGAGGCGGCGGACATCCCGGCAACGGCCTGAACCGAAGGGCTGGAAGGGATGTGGTCGCGACCGCTCCCGCCGCCACGATCAGATCCCGCCGGCGACCGCCGGCCGGATCGCAGTAACCGGACCCGAGGAGCGCTGCAACGGCCTCCGCCCCGCGCGGACCGCCAGGCTCGGGTACCGGCCCACGTACCAACGGCGCTCGTCGCAATACGGAGACACACTCACGATGAACGCTGCTGTTCCAGAAACCATTATCAATGACTCCATCATCGCCGACCCGACCCAGGCCCCGTGGGGCCGCCGGGAGATGGCGATCGCCGAGACCGAGATGCCGGGGCTTATGGCGCTGCGCGAGCGCTACGCGGCGGAGCAGCCGCTGGCGGGCTGCCGCATCGCGGGCTCGCTGCACATGACCATCCAGACCGCCGTGCTGATCGAGACGCTCACCGCGCTCGGCGCCGAGGTGCGCTGGGCCTCGTGCAACGTATTCTCCACCCAGGACCACGCGGCGGCGGAGGTCGCGCGCACGGGCGTGGCGGTGTTCGCCTGGAAGGGCGAGTCGCTGGACGACTACTGGGAGTACACCCACCGCATCATGGAATGGGGTGACGGCGGCTTCCCCAACCGCATCCTCGATGACGGCGGCGACGCCACCATGCTGATCACGCTCGGGGCGAAGGCGGAGCAGGACCCGACGGTGCTGGACAACCCGGGCAGCGACGAGGAGCGCGCGGCGTTCGCCGCGATCCGCAAACGCCTGCACACGAAGCCGGGCTGGTACGCGCAGCTGGCCGAGGCGATCGGCGGTGTCACCGAGGAGACCACCACGGGTGTCGCACGCCTGTACCGCATGGAGCGCGAGGGCACGCTCGGCTTCCCGGCGATCAACGTCAACGACTCGGTCACCAAGTCGAAGTTCGACAACCTCTACGGCTGCCGCGAGTCGCTGATCGACGGCATCAAGCGGGCCACGGACGTGATGATCGCGGGCAAGATCTGCGTGGTGCTCGGCTACGGCGACGTCGGCAAGGGCTGCGCGCAGGCGCTCAGAGGCATGGGGGCGACGGTGTGGGTGACCGAGATCGACCCGATCTGCGCGCTGCAGGCCTCGATGGAGGGCTACCGCGTGGTCGAGATGGACGAGGTCGCGGACCGTGCGGACATCTTCATCACGGCGACGGGCAACTACGCGGTGATCACGCACGATCACATGGCGCGCATGCGCGACGAGGCGATCGTGTGCAACATCGGCCACTTCGACAACGAGATCGACGTGGCGGGCCTGAAGCAGTACGAGTGGGAGAACATCAAGGCGCAGGTGGACCACATCACCTTCCCCGACGGCAAGAAGATCATCCTGCTGGCCGAGGGCCGGCTGGTGAACCTCGGCTGTGCGACGGGGCACCCGAGCTTCGTGATGTCGGCGTCGTTCACCAACCAGGTGATGGCGCAGATCGAGCTGTGGCAGCGCCCGCAGGACTACGACAACCGCGTCTACGTCCTGCCCAAGCGCCTGGACGAGGAGGTGGCGAGCCTGCATCTGATGAAGATCGGGGCGAACCTCACCCACCTGAGCGACGAACAGGCCGCCTACATCGGCGTATCGGCCGAGGGCCCGTTCAAGCCCGAGCACTACCGCTACTGACCGCGGCAGCCGGGGAGGCGGGGCCTGCGGGTCCCGCCTCTTTATGGAACCACGAATGAACACGAATGGACACGAATGGCTGCCGCGCGAGGTGCATGGCTCGCGGGAGCTTCGCTGAAGCGTAGTCGGTGAACGGGATCCCGTTTGAACCACAGATAGACACAGATGAACACAGATAAGGTCAAAATCCGTGATGGGGTGAGATCACGCGATCACGGTTACCCATTCACCGCCTTTGACTTTATCTGTGTCCATCTGTGTTCATCTGTGGTTCTTTCCCAACCGTTGCGTTGCGGCCACCTTCCAGCATAGCTCCCGCGAGCCATGCACCTCGCGCGGCAGCATTCGTGTTCATTCGTGGTTCAGAAATTTCCCTGAACCAGGTACGTTCAACATGAAAGTCTCATTCGAATTTTTCCCACCGCGCACGGAGGTTGCGGAGGCGCGGCTCTGGGACGCGATTATCGCGCTGGAGTCGATGCGCCCGGAATTCGTTTCCGTGACCTACGGCGCGGGCGGATCGACCCGCGAGCGGACCCATTCCACAGTCCGTCGTATCCTCCGGGAAACGGAATTGACGCCGGCCGCGCATCTGACCTGTGTCGGCGCTTGTAGTGCCGAGATCCAGCGGATCGCGCGGCGTTACTGGCAGAACGGCGTCCGTCGTCTGGTCGCCCTGAGAGGCGATCTGCCCGACGACGATTCAGGCCATGCGCTGCGAAGCGATGGGTACGGCTGCGCGGCCGAACTGATACCCGGGCTGCGGGAGGTCGCGGATTTCGATATCAGCGTCGCCGGTTACCCGGAGGTCCATCCCGACGCACCGTCATCCGCCGCCGATATCGAATACCTCAAGCGCAAGGTCGATGCCGGCGCCAGCCGCGTGATTACGCAGTTCTGTTTTGACGACGACACGATCCTACGGTTCCGCGACCGCGCGGTCGCGGCCGGCGTCGATGTCCCGATCGTTCCGGGCATCCTCCCGGTCGCGGATTTCCCCAAGGTGGCGCGGTTCAGTCGCAGCTGCGGTGCGACCGTGCCGGGCTGGCTCGAGCGGCTGTTCGCGAGTCTCGAACACGATCCGCGCGAGCAGGATATGGTCGCCGCCTCCGTCGCTTCGGACCAGTGCCGGCGCCTGATGGCGGAGGGCGTCGATCAGTTCCACTTCTACACCATGAACCGCGCGCCGCTGACGCGGGCGGTGTGCCGCATGATCGGCATCCTGCCCGACGAGCGCGCGCGTTCCGAACAGGCGAAGAAGACTCACGTCGCCTGAACGACTGGAGTAACGATGAGTATCGACACACTGCATGAACGCCTGGCCGAACGCATCGTCATCCTCGACGGTGGCATGGGCACGATGATCCAGCGCGAACCGCTCGAAGAGGCCGATTTCCGCGGCGAGCGTTTCGCGGATGCGTCCGGAGAACTGTTCGGCAACAACGATCTGCTGAACCTGACCCGCCCGGATGTCATCGAGCGCCTGCACCGGGGATATCTCGAGGCCGGTGCCGAGCTGATTGAGACGAACACGTTCAACGCCAACCGGATCTCCCAGGCGGATTACGCCATGGAGTCCGTGGTCGCCCGGATCAACGCCGAGGGTGCCCGGATCGCGCGGCGCGCGGCCGACGCCGTCGCCGAGGAGACCGGCGAGCCGCGCTGGGTCGTGGGCGTTCTGGGCCCCACCAACAGGACGGCCTCGCTGTCGCCCGACGTCAACGATCCGAGCAAGCGCAACGTGCGTTTCCCGGAACTCGTCGAGGTCTATCGCGAGGCCGCCGAGGCGCTGCTCGATGGCGGTGTCGATCTGATCATGGTCGAGACCATCTTCGATACGCTCAACGCCAAGGCCGCGCTGTACGCGCTCGAGCGTCTGTTCGAGGATCGGGGTACGAAACTGCCGGTGATGATCTCCGCCACGATCACCGATGCGAGCGGACGCACGCTATCCGGACAGACCGTCGAGGGGTTCTGGAACAGTGTGCGTCATGCGCGCCCCTTCAGCGTCGGCCTCAACTGTGCGCTCGGCGCGGAACAGCTTCGGGAGTACGTCGAGGAACTGGGCCGCGTGGCCGAGGTCCCGGTCAGCGCGCATCCGAACGCGGGTCTGCCGAACGAACTCGGTGAATACGACCAGTCGCCGGAGGCGATGCAGCCCCTGATCGCGGAGTGGGGCCGCGACGGGCTCGTCAATATCATCGGCGGCTGCTGCGGGACGACGCCCGAGCACATCGCGGCCATCGCCGGGGCGGTGCGCGGCGTGGCCCCGCGTGAACTGCCGCAGCCGCCGCAACGGCTGCGTCTGTCGGGCCTGGAACCGCTGAACGTCGGGCCAGAGACGAACTTCGTCAATGTCGGCGAGCGCACCAACGTCACCGGCTCGGCGAAGTTCCGGCGCCTGATCGAGGCCGAGGACTATGAGACGGCGCTGGAAGTCGCCCGCCAGCAGGTCGAGGACGGCGCCCAGGTCATCGACGTCAACATGGACGACGGCCTCCTCGATGGCGTCGCCTGCATGCGCCACTTCCTGGACCTGGTCGCGACCGAACCCGATATCGCCCGCGTGCCGGTCATGATCGATTCGTCACGCTGGGAGATCCTCGAAGCGGGGCTCGAATGCCTGCAGGGGCGCGCCATCGTCAATTCGCTGAGCCTGAAGGAGGGTGAGGAATCGTTCCTGGAGCAGGCGCGCCAGGTACGCCGGTTCGGCGCCGCCGTGATCGTTATGGCCTTCGACGAGGATGGGCAGGCCGAGACCGTCGAGCAGCGCGTCGCGATCGCCAAACGCGCGGTTGCGTTGCTGACCGAACAGGCCGGATTCGCGCCCGACGATATCGTTATCGACGCGAACATCTTCGCCGTCGCGACCGGCATCGAGCAGCACAACGACTACGCCAACGCCTTCATCGAGGCGGTGCGCCGGATCAAGGAGGAACTGCCGGGCGTGCGCACCTCGGGCGGGCTGTCGAACGTATCGTTCTCGTTCCGCGGCAACGAGCCCGTACGCGAGGCGATGCATTCGGTGTTCCTGTACCACGCCATCCAGGCGGGTCTCGACATGGCCATCGTCAACGCCGGTCAGCTCACGGTCTATGACGATATCCCGGACGACCTGCGTGAGCGCGTGGAGGACGTGATCCTCAACCGGCGCGACGACGCGACCGAGCGGCTGCTCGAGATCGCGGAGGATTATCGCGAGTCCGGCGAGCGCCACGAGGTCCAGGCCGCGTGGCGGGAGGAAGAGGTCGAGAAGCGCCTTGAACACGCGCTGGTGCATGGCGTCGTCGATTATGTCGATGAGGACGTGGAGCAGGCGCGCCAGCGCGCCGAGCGCCCGCTGGACGTGATCGAGGGGCCGCTGATGGACGGCATGAACGTCGTCGGCGATCTGTTCGGCGCCGGTAAGATGTTCCTGCCGCAGGTGGTGAAGTCTGCACGCGTCATGAAAAAGGCGGTCGCGTACCTGATCCCGTACATCGAGGCGGACAAGCGCCCCGGGGATCGGGCCAAGGGCCATGTGGTCATGGCGACGGTGAAGGGCGATGTCCACGACATCGGCAAGAACATCGTCGGCGTCATCCTGCAGTGCAACAACTTCGATGTCACCGATCTCGGTGTCATGGTGCCGGCGGATAAGATCCTCGATACGGCCGTGGAGAAGGAGGCGGATATCGTCGGTCTCTCCGGTCTGATCACCCCCTCGCTCGACGAGATGGTGCGGGTCGCGAAGGAGATGCAGCGCCGCGGGATGGACCTGCCGTTGCTGATCGGCGGCGCGACCACCTCGCCCCTGCACACCGCCCTGCGGATCTCGCCCGAATACGAGCAGCCCGTTACGTATGTGAAGGATGCGTCCCGTGCCGTCGGCGTCGTGAGCAAGCTGCTCAATCCGGACGTGCGCGATGAGTTCATCGCGCAGATCGCCAGCGATCAGGAGAAGCAGCGCGAGCGCCATGCGGGGCGCGGCGAGCGCAAGTCATACATTGATCTCGAAACCGCCCGCGCCAACGGCTTCAAATGGGATCCGGGACAGCACCGCCCGCAGCAGCCGGCACGCACCGGTGTCATCCCGGTCGCGGATGTGTCCGTGGCCGATCTGCGCGAGTACATCGACTGGACGCCGTTCCTGCACACGTGGCAGATCAAGGCGAGTTACCCGAAGGTGCTGGACGATCCGGACAAAGGCGAAGCGGCCCGCAACCTGCTCGCTGATGCGGAGCGGATGCTGGATCGCATGGAAGCGGAGCACTGGTTGCAACCGCGTGGTGTTGCGGGCATTTTCCCCGCGGGTGCGATGGATGACGACGTGGCCATCTACGCCGACGAGCCGCGCCAGGCCCTGCGCATGCGGGTGCATTTCCTGCGCCAGCAGACCGAACGGCCCGAGGGCAAGCCGAACCTCTGCCTGTCGGATTACGTGGCACGAGCCGACTCGGGCGTGCCGGACTGGATGGGGGCGTTCGCGGTCACCGCGGGCCGAGAGACCGCCGTGCACGTCAAGCGTTTCGAAGAGGCCGGCGATGACTACAACGCGATCCTGGTGGAGGCGCTCGCCGACCGCCTCGCGGAGGCCTTCGCCGAGTATCTGCACCTGCGCGTGCGGCGCGAGTGGTGGGGGTATGACCCCGATGAATCGCTGGCGAACGAGGACCTGATCGCGGAACGCTATCGGGGCATCCGCCCGGCGCCGGGCTATCCCGCCTGTCCGGAACACACCGAGAAGGCGCTGGTCTGGCAACTGCTCGATGTGGAGCGGTATACCGGCATGCGACTGACCGAGAGTTTCGCGATGGATCCCGGCGCCTCGGTCAGCGGTTTCTATATCGCCCATCCCGAGGCGCGTTACTTCGGCCTCGGCAGCATCCAGCGGGATCAGGTTGTCGACTATGCCGAACGCAAGGGTTGGTCGATCGAGGAGGCCGAGACCTGGCTGGCGCCGAGTCTGGCGTACGAGCCGCAGAAGGAGCCCGCCGAGCCGCTGAGCCGGGCGGGCTGAATCCGTGCCGCCGGCCAGGGACGCTCTGATTGCATAGAGGCAGGGCGTTGATGAGTGTTGTAGGTCGGGCTTATAGCCCGAAAGATCAGTTACTTACGGGTGTCAGGCTATGAGCCCGACCTACCGGATTCCTGAAGATCAGAGGTTCCCTGGCGGCGGAAGACAATCAGAAATGCCGGCGTGGCGTCACGTTGGTGTCGGTATAAAAACGAGGTGAAACGAGGAGCCGGAATGAGCAAATACGACGTCTACGGCATCGGCAACGCGCTGGTGGATATGGAGTACAGCCTGACGCCGGAAGACCTGCAGCGTCTCGGGATCGACAAAGGCGTGATGACGCTGGTCGATGTCGATCACCAGTCCGAGATGATGGTCTATCTCGATGAACACCACGTGCACCGCAGCGCGGGTGGTTCGGCCGCGAACACGGTCATCGCTCTGGCCCAGTTCGGCGGCCGCGGCTTCTACACCTGCAAGGTGGCGGATGACGATCTGGGCCGGCTGTATGCCGACGACCTGAAAGAAAATGGCGTGGAGACCAACGCGCACGAGGTCGTGGAGCCCGGCTACACCGGACGCTGCATGGTACTGGTGACACCCGATGCCGATCGCACGATGTGCACCTATCTCGGGATCACCGGGAGTCTCGGCAAGCCGGAACTCGTGCCCCAGGCCATCCGCGAATCGGAGTATCTGTATCTCGAAGGCTATCTGGCGACTTCGGAGACGGCCCGCGAGGCGGTCGCCGAGGCCCGCCGGGTCGCGAGCGATGCCGGGGTCCGCACGGCGATCTCGCTGTCGGACCCGAACATCGTCAGCCACTTTGGTGACCAGCTGCGCGGGATGATCGGTGACGGCGTCGACCTGCTGTTCGCCAACGAGGATGAAGCGAAACAACTCACGGGGACGGCGACGATCGAGGACGCCATCGCCGCGCTCAAATCGAGCGCGCGGGAATTCGTCGTTACGCGCGGCCCGAGGGGCGCAATCGTGTTCGACGGCGAGCGCGAGTTCTCCGTGGATGCCCGCCGGGTCGATGCGATCGATACCGTTGGTGCAGGTGATATGTTCGCCGGGGCGTTCCTCTATGGCCTGACGCAGGGCTGGAGCCACGAGCGCGCCGCGCAGTTCGCGATCAGCGCGTCGGCCGACATCATCACCACCTATGGTCCGCGCCTGACCCGGGATCGCGCGCTGGGCGTGCGCGACGCGATGGTGGGCGCCGCCTGATCAGTGACCCGTGACGCGGGCCCACAGGGTGGTGGGATCGTGTGTGCGGGTCGTGTCCACGGTCACTACCCGCTCCGCTTCATCCGCGGTCACCGGTTCGCGCAGACCGATCTGGCGCTCGAGTACGTTTTCGTCGGCCTCCGAGGCGTCATCGCGGCGTTGTGAGCGCGCCCGTACGCGTTCATGAAGGACCGCTTCGGGGGCCGTGATGTCGAGGATCACGCCCGCGATACCGCGCTCGCGAGCCAGCGTGAGAAACGGCTCGCGCTGCTCTCGCGTCAGGAAAGCGGCATCGACGATCACGGGCCAGCCCGCGTCCAGCAGCCGGCGCGCCTGATCCAGCAGCCGGTCATAGGTGCGCTGTCCTGCTTCGGGCGTGTAGATCCCGGCGGCCACGCCGGAATCGCTGCTGTCGTCCGGCGTCAGGCCATACAGGCGCTTGCGCTCGACATCCGAGCGCAGGCGGATCGCGTCGCCCGCCTCGATCAGTTCGCCACTGACCCGACTCTTGCCTGATCCGGATAGCCCGTGCGTGATCGCCAGCCAGGTGTCCCGCGGCGCCATCATGCGCTCTGCGAGGTCGAGATAGCCCCCGATCTCCGTGGCGGTTGCTCCGGTGTCGTGCGTCTGCATCTGCCGGGCGCGCAGCCCCGTCACCTTGGCGCGCACCATGGCCCGGTACACGCGGTAGAAATCCAGTACCGGCACACCGTCGTAGTCACCGCTCCACTCCAGGTACCGGTTCAGGATGTGCCGGCCGAGTCCCGGGTGCCCGCGATCGGAGGTGTCCATGACCAGAAACGCGAGTTCATTGATCGTATCGATCCAGTAGAAGTCCGGATTGAATTCGATGCAGTCGAACGCGATAACGCGGCCGTGATGTCGTACGAGATTGCCGAGATGGAGATCACCGTGGCATTCGCGGACGAAGCCGTCGGCGCGGCGCCCGGCGAATATCGGTTCAAGCCGTGCTCCGGTCCTTTCCGTCCATTCGGCGACCTTGCGCAGAGTGGACGCCAGCCGCGGTGCGAGTTCCGGCTGCCGCTCCAGCAATGACTCGAGCTGGCGGATGTTCTCCCTTGCCGGTCCCACCACCGCCGCGGGGGTCCCCCATTCGGATTGCGGATCGACCCGTGCGGCGTCGGCGTGGAACAGCGCCAGCCGACGCGCGAAATCGCCCATTTCCGTGCCAGTCACGCGGCCGGCGGCGAGCCGGTGGTCGAGTTGGTCGGTGCTGTCGAAACGCAGCATTCGCACGCCGTATTCGAATGCCTCGCCGGTCTCTTCGCCGTCTTCATGCAGCGTCGGGCGCTCGGAGGAGCCGCAGACGGCGATCACGGTTTCATAGAGTTCCCCGGCGAGTGGCTGATTGCGCCGCAGTTCCTCGCGGCAGTAATAGCGTCGGCGGTCCAGGGTCGTGAAATCGACGAAACCGAAATCGACCGGTTTCTTGAATTTGTAGGCGTGGTCGCCCGCGAGGAGTACCCACGAGATATGCGTCTCCACGACCTCGACCCGATCCACCGGCTGCGGGTAGCGCCGCGCATCCAGCAACGCGCGGATCCAGGCTGGATATTGCTCATTCGCCATCCCGGTCCCCTTTACCGACATCGGCCCGGAGTGAGTGCAGTATCGGCCGGGACAGCCACCCTCGAGTCACTGCCTGATTCATGGCGATTCGCCCCCCAAAGTTTTCGTCGTGTCCTCCGGATCGAGGCCCGACGCCGGCGAATAGCGCAGCTCCCGGAGGGCGTTGCCGCCCTCTATGAGGCCGCCGACCATGGCCGGCAACAGCCGATGGGAATAGGCGACGGTCGCCAGCAGAAGGGCCTCCGGGCGATCGAGGCCGTACGCGAGATAGACCGTAACCGCCGCGACTTCACCGAGCGTGACACCGAAGAGGTTGACCGGCACGAGCTGGAGCAGGAGTGTGGCGGCGAGCGCCACGACGATTTCGGCAAAGGTGGCCGGTATCCCCAGGGCCTGGCTCACGACCCAGATTGCCATCGCGACGAGGAGGTGCCCGACCGCCGATATGAGCACCGCAGGAACGAGCGGGGCGATCTGGTAGGCACCGGTGCGGCGGGCAACGAAGCCGATGAACCAGATCAGGGCGCCAGCGGCAAGCAGGAGTAATAACCAGACCCACGCCGGCGCCGTCAGCCATGCGAAGCGGCTGCCTGGCGCGAGTTGCGTAAACGGCAGCGTGGCGAGTAACAGGAGATAGATGCCCGCGCCCCCGGCCACGCGCTCCGCGGCAACGGCCGCCGTTACGCGCCAGGTCCCCGTGTCGTGCGCTCGTAGCGTGATCTTCGCGACCTTGAAAAGATCGTAGCCGATGCCGGCGGGGAGGAAGAAGTAATAGAACAGCGAGGTCAGGTGGATCCGCCACAGGCTGGTCCGCCGCAGTCGGATCGAGAATGCCTCCAGAATCGACGCAAGGCGGAGCGCGAACAGGCCGTATCCGAGCAGCGCGACCCCGAACGAGGCGGTGACGGCGATGACCGATTCGCGCAGGGCGACGAGCGGCAGTTCCTCGATCAGCAGGTAGAGCAATGTCACGAGGCCGACGGGTGCGACGACCACCTGCGCGAGCAGCAGGGCCCGGCGTACTCCGGGATCATTCAGTTTCGCGATGGCTCTCATCTCGTGTCTGTGATGCCGTCGTCGGGGGCGGCGCCCGTGGCTGACCACTTACGGATCGGGCCACCACGGTGGTCCGTTGATGAATCCAATCGCATGGCTCGCAGTCTCGCGGGATCGGGTGTAATTGTCCAACCGGGTTCCCAGGCTACGGTAAGAGTGGTCCTCTGCAGGCGACCGCCGGCCGGGGCCGCAGCGCATCAAGGCATAGTGTGTCCGGCGCCCATGAACATCACGACCGGCGCGAGCGCGGTCCATAGACCCAGGCCGATCACCACGATACCGGCGACGCGTCGGAAATGCGGGTGATGGGTGTAGTGCCGGAACCGGGCCGCGAACGCACCGGTCGCGACCATCGCGGGCGCCGTGCCGAGGCCGAATGCGGCCATCAGGCCCCCGGACTCGACTGGATTGGCGGTCGCGAGGGCGGCGAACAGCATGGCGTAGACGAGTCCGCAGGGGAGCCAGCCCCAGAGTGCCCCGAGACCAAGCGCGGCCCAGGGGCCGCGGTGCACCATCAGGCCGCGGGCGAGTGGCGCGATCCGCGCCCAGAGTCGAAAGCCGACCCGTTCAATCGGCTGCAGCATTCGCAGGCCGAACGCCACCTGTAGACCGATCGCCACCAGTACCAGTCCCGTGATGGCCCGCAGCACGATGCCCGTACCGGGTGCCTGCAGACTGCCGCCCGCCAGCAGGCCGACGGAGCCGACAAGGACGCCGGCGACCGTGTAGCTGGCGATCCGGCCGCCGTTGTACAGCAATGCATAGCCCAGGCTCCGCAGTGGTCCGGCTCGCTCGCCGGCGGTTCCGAGTCCGAGCGAGGCGACGATGCCGCCACACATGCCCATGCAGTGCGCGCTGCCGGCGAGGCCGGCGATGAACGCGGCGGTCAGTGTCGTGGGGTCCGGACCCATCATCGATCGTTCGATCGCTGATCGCTGTCGGTCTGCTGTTCGGGCGATCCTTGATGATCCGCTCGCTGCCGGTCATCGCAGGGATCTTCGTCGTCGTCGAGCAGGATGCGGTAGGCGGGGCTGTCGAGGTCGTCGAACTGCCCGCTGCGCACAGCCCAGAAAAAGGCCCAGACTGCGATCCCCAGCAGGATCAGTGACAGGGGGATGAGGACAAACAGGATCTCCATCAGCTCGGCTCCACCGTCGCTTCGAAGGGCGCGGAGCGGTCTGGTGGCGCTTCGCCACCGCCGCGCCCGAGTCGCATCGCATTGCCGACCACGATCAGCGAACTCGCCGACATGCCGAGTGCCGCCATCCAGGGCGCGACGAAGCCGGCAGCCGCCAGGGGCAGCGCGATCAGATTGTAGCCCGCGGCCCAGGCCAGGTTCTGGCGGATGATGGACAGCGTACGGCGCGCATGGGCGATGCCGGCCGCGAGGTCGCCGGGGCGTTGCGCGGAGAGCAGCATGTCGGCGTTGTTGCCGGCAAGGCCGGAGCCGCCGCCCATGGCCACTGAGACGTCGGCGGCCGCCAGTACCGGGGCATCGTTGATGCCATCTCCGACCATGACGACGCGATGGCCCGCTGCGCGCAGACTCTCCAGCCGGGCCAGCTTGTCGTCCGGAGTCTGTCGGGCCTGCCACTGTTCGATATCGAGATCGCGTGCGAGGGCCGCGACCGGACCCTCCGCATCGCCACTCGCGATCTCGAACGTCAGCCCGAGCCGGGCGATCGCGCCCAGCGCTTCGGCGGTGCCGGCACGCGGACTGTCGGCAAGGTGAAAGCGCGCGAGCAGGCCGTCGCCATCGCCCAGCGACACGATCGTCTCGGCGTCGCTCGTGTCGCCGCCACCGGCCAGACCGGTAACCCAGTCGGGCCGCCCGAGGCGCAGCCGACGGTCGCCGACCATGCCCTCGATGCCGCGACCGCGCTCGACATGGATGCGCGCGGCCTCGCGCCCGTCGTGCCAGGGCGCGAAGGCGCGCGCGATCGGGTGCTCGGAATGGGCCTCGAGCGCCGCCGCGAGCGCGTGCGCCTCCCCCGCATCGATGCGGTCCATCGTCTCCGTGCGCGTGATCGTCAGCACGCCACGGGTCAGGGTGCCGGTCTTGTCGAAGACGATGTGATCGGCGCGCGCCAGGTTCTCCAGCGCGCGCGCCCGTGTAATCAGCAGGCCGCCGCGCGCCAGGCGTGAAGTCGCGGCGACGAGTGCGGTGGGGGTGGCGAGCGACAGCGCGCAGGGGCAGGTGACGACCAGCACCGCCAGGGTAATCCCGAAGGCCTCGCCCGGCGCGACCGTCCACCACCACGCCGCCGTCCCGGTTGCAGCGCTCAGGATCCCGACTACGAACCAGCGCGCGACGCGGTCCGCCGTCTGGGCGATCGGCGGGCGCTGGGACTGGGCTCGGTCGAGCAGCCTGACGATGCCGGCGACCAGGGTGTCCTGGCCGATTCGGGTGACTTCGATGTCGACCGGGGTGTCCGTGTTCATGCTGCCGCCGATCACCTCGGCGCCGACGCCGCGTGTAACGGGCTGGAACTCGCCGGTGAGCAGCGATTCATCGAAACGACTCTCGCCTGCGTGGATGCGACCGTCGGCCGGCACCGGTTCACCGGCGCGCACGCGGACCCGGTCGCCCACCGCGAGTTCGCGCAACGCGACGTGCTCCTCCTGGCCGTTGGTGATGCGCAGCGCGGTGGCCGGCAGCATCCGCGCCAGCGCTCCGGTCGAGCGTGAGGCCCGGTGGCGCGCGCTCATCTCGAAGAAGCGCGCCACCGAGAGGAAGAACACGAACATCGTGACCGAATCGAAATACACCTCGCCGTGGGCGATCAACGTATTCCAGACGCTGGCCGTGAAAGCGGCCCCGATCGCCAGAGATACCGGGACATCCATGCCGGGCCGACCGGCGCGCAGATCGCGCCAGGCCGCGCGGAAGAATGGTGCGCCCGCATACAGCACGACCGGTGTGGCCACGAGCAGGCTGACAAGCCGGAGCAGGCGGGCGATCGCGGGGTCCATGTCCGCATGGATGGCGCCGGCATACAGCCCGACGGCGTACATCATCACCTGCATCATGCCGAGGCCGGCGACGCCGAGGCGCCGCAAAGCGGCGCGCCGCTCGCGTATTGCCAGCGGTTCCGCGCCTTCCTCGTCGACGGGGTGGGGCCGGTAACCGATTTCGCTCATGCGCCGGAACAGGGTCGAGAGCGCCACGCGCTCCGGGTCCCAGCGCAGCAGCGCGCGCCCGGTCGCCGGGTTGACCTCTACAGACTGAACGCCGTCGATCGGTGTCAGGATATGCTCGATGAGCCACGCGCATGCGGCACAGTACAGCCCCTCGATGAGCAGGACGGCTTCGCGCTGCCCGTTGTCCGCGTCCTGCACGAAGGCACTCTGGACGGCGTCGCGATCGTAGGCGCTCCACTCGTCCGGGGCATCACCGGTCGGTGTAGGCGCTGGCCCGCTTCGATAACGGTAGAAACCGCTCAGGCCGCTCTCCGCGATGAGCGTGGCGACGGCGGCGCAACCCGGACAGCAGACGGGTTGATCCTCGTCGTCGATCCGGACGGTGCGGACAGAGCCCGGCGGCAAGGGCTCTCCGCAGTGGAAGCAGGACCCTTGTGGGGTCATCAGCGCTTCGCGGGGCTTTCGGGCGGCTTCAGCGACATGTCGGTACGGTTTGCCAACAGCTCGCCCGCGAGCCGCCATCCGCCGTCGTCCGGGAGCAGGGTTACGTAACGGCGGCCGGGTGTCGCCCCACCGAGTTCCCCCCGATACAGCCCGCCGCCGGTGCGCTCGAGTGTAGCGCTCCTGTCCCGTGCGGCGTCGGTTGGGTGCGCGAGCGTCAACTGCAGCCGTTGCGGCGGGTCATCCAGCCCGACCAGGGCGACGGTCGCTGCGCCGCGCTCGCGTCGGACATCCAGACGGCCGGTGACACCGAGGTCCTGCGCGGCCGCATCGCGTGCCTGCTTATCCTCGTAGGCGAGGCCGATCTTGGCGTAGTCATCGACGACGAGCGACGGCGGACTGGCCATGGTCGTCAGGATCACCGTCCAGAAGATCACCGTGGCAGCCACCGGCGCGATCAGGAACCAGACCCAGAAGTGCTTGTACCAGGGACGCTCGAGCTGCTCGGCGGTCATCGAACGCCTCCCTCCACCGGGAGATGGAATCGCGTCTCTTCCGTCACCGTCAGGCCGCTCGCATCGGTCGCGCTCAGGGTCAGACGGATGTCGTGGCCCCCGCCCCGCACGTCCGATGGATCCACGCGGATACGAGCCGGCAGGGTCCGCACTTCACCGGGTGCGATCTCGATGCTATCGGGGCGCGTCAGAATCTCGAGGCCTTCCAGGCCGCTCGCCGACAGCTTGTAGGTGTGCGGCGACTGGTCCATGTTCATGAGCTTGAGCGTGTAGACATTCTCGATCATACCGCCATCGGCCTCGCGGTACATCGTGTTGCGGTCCGGAATGATATCCATGCGCAGCGGCGTGCGCATCGCGATGCCGGTCACGAACAATGCCGAGAGCGCCAGCAGCAGGAGGCCGTAGATGACGACCCGGGGGCGCAGGAGTTTCGCCGGTTTGCCCTCGAGCGCGTTCTCGGTGGTGTAGCGGATGAGGCCGCGCGGGTAGTTCATCTTGTCCATGACGCTGTCACAGGCGTCGATGCAGGCACCGCACGCGATGCACTCGTACTGCAGGCCGTCGCGGATATCGATGCCGGTCGGGCATGCCTGCACACACATGTGGCAGTCGATGCAGTCGCCGAGGCCCTGCGAATTGTAGTCCGTGCCGCGTCGACGTGGTCCGCGGGGCTCGCCGCGGGATTCGTCGTAAGAGATTATCAGCGTGTCACGATCGAACATCGCGCTCTGGAAGCGCGCGTACGGACACATGTACAGGCATACGTTCTCGCGCAGGAAGCCGGCGTTGCCCCAGGTCGCAAAGCCGTAGAACAGTAGCCAGAAGGTCTCCCAGCCACCGAGTTCGGCGGTCATCACGCGCGCACCAAGGTCGGTGATCGGCGTGAAAAAGCCGACGAAGGTGAAGCCCGTCCATAATCCGAGCGCGATCCAGAGCCCATGCTTGGCCGTCTTCTTGCGGATCTTGTCGAACGTCCAGGGGGCCTTGTCGAGCTTCATGCGCTTCGCACGGTCGCCCTCGATCACGCGCTCGACCCACATGAACACCTCGGTCCAAACGGTTTGCGGACACGCGTAGCCGCACCAGACGCGACCGGCGACCGCGGTCACGAAGAACAGGCCGAGGGCGCAGATGATCAGCAACAGGGTCAGGTAGATGAAATCCTGCGGCCAGAAAGTGATGCCGAACAGGTGGAATTGGCGGGCCGGCAGATCGAACAGCACGGCCTGACGCCCGTTCCAGGGGACCCATGGCAGCAGATAGAATAACCCGAGCAGCGCGAAAACCGCGAACGTGCGCAGATTCTGGAATAAGCCGTGGACCTCGCGCGGGTAGATCTTCTCGCGCGACTGGTACATGGACTCCATGCCGCTGGACGCATCGGCCTGTTGGCGCTCCGCTCTGCGACGCGGGCCGGTTTTGGGTTCAGTGTTCATCGGTATCGTTCCGGTGCGGTCACGTTACGGTGGTCCGCGGCGTGTGAAAACAGGGCGCATCCATCCCGGCGCACCGCCAGCCCGCATCGCGGGAGCGCTGCAGGGCGGGTGACCGACTGCCAGGTGGGCCACTAGCGCTCGCTGCGCGGCCCCGGTGAATCCGGCACGGGCGTCGCGCCCAGATACATCGTCAGGGCGCTGGAGCCGGCGCAGACGGCCCAGAACATCAGGAAACCCACCGTGTAGCCGGCCTGGCGGCTGATCTGCCAATCCGTGAGGGTCTGGGCCTGCAGGGTCAGCGGATCGATGTGGGCGAAGAAGATCGCCGTTGCGATGGCCGCCACCAGAAACGAAGGCCACAGCACCGGCCCCAGCAGCCGCGCCCACCGCCGGGTGCGTGGCCGCTCATCATCGACCTCAGTTGTCGTCACCACCGGTCATTCCCTGCCTGTCCTGAGAAAGGCTGTATACGTAAGCCGACACGACGTGCACGCGGTCCTCCCCGAGCAGTTCCTGCTGGGCAGGCATATTGCCATTGCGGCCGCCGGTAAGCGTCTCCCGCAGCGAGGCCATATTGCCCCCGTACAGCCACGTCTCGTCGGTCAGGTTGGGTGCGCCCAGTTGCTGGTTGCCTTTGCCCTCGGGACCGTGGCAGGCAACGCAGAGCGTCTGGTACTGTTCTTTGCCCTGCTCGACGAGGTCCTGGCGCGGCCAATCACGGCCATTGAGGGTGTAGACGTAGGCCGCGACGGCCCGCACGCCGTCTTCACCGAGCTGGTCGCCGAACGCGGGCATTACGCCCTGGCGACCCTGCAGCACGGAATGCTTGATCTGATCCGGCTCGCCGCCGTAGTTCCAGACATCGTCCGCGAGGTTGGGGAAGCCGGACGCGCCCCGCCCATCGGAGCCGTGACAGACGGCACAATTGTTCGCAAAAATGCGCTGCCCGGTCTGCATCGCCGACTCGTTTCCGGCCAGCTCCGGGATGCTCTGTTCCGCGTAGCCCGCGTACAGCGGCTCGACGCGCTCTTCAAACGCCGCGACCTCGGCCTCGTATTCGCCGTACTGGCTCCAGCCAAGCACGCCCGCGTAGCTGCCGAGCCCCGGATACAGTACGAGATAGACCAGCGCGAAGAAGATGGTGATGTAGAACAGGTTGAGCCACCAGCGCGGCATCGGCTGGTTGTATTCGGTGAGGTCTTCATCCCAGACATGGCCGGTGGTCTCGGTGCTGGCGCTCTCGTTCGGCCGGGGCTTGGCCGTCCACCGGATGAGCCAGAAACAGGCGGCGATGTTCCCCAGGGTCAGGACGACGATGAACACGGTCCAGAAGGCGCTCATTGCGTATTACCTTTTGAGTCGTCGTTGTCTGTGCTCGGGGTTTCATCCTCGAGCGGTATTCGCGCGGCCTCTTCGAAGTCGCGCCGCCGTCGGCCGCTGTAGGCCCAGATCACGATACCGATAAACACGAGGATCAGTATCCCGGTCATCACGCCGCTTGCGGTTCCGCTGTCCATTATCGGCGCGGCCCCTGCCCGACGGCCGTGCCAAGGCTCTGGAGATAGGCGATGACGGCGTCCATCTCGGTCTTGCCCTCGAGTTTCTCCGGTGCGGTCTCGAGCTGGTCCTCGGAGTAGGGGACGTCGAACCACTCCTTCTGGGTGCGCATGCGCGAGACGACCTCACGCGGATCGAGTTCGTTCTCGTCAAGCCACGGGAATGCCGGCATGTTCGACTGTGGCACCACGTCGCGCGGGTTCATCAGGTGCACATAGTGCCAGCTGTCCGAGTAGCGACCGCCCACGCGGGCCAGATCCGGGCCGGTCCGCTTGGAGCCCCACTGGAACGGTCGGTCATAGACGTATTCGCCGGCGACCGAGTAGTGACCGTAGCGTTCGGTTTCCGCCCGGAAGGGTCGAATCTGCTGCGAATGGCAGTTGTAACAGCCCTCGCTCACGTAGACGTCGCGGCCCGCGAATTCCAGCGCGCCGTAGGGCTCCAGACCTTCGACCGGTTCCGTGGTTTTGGCCTGGAAGAACAGGGGCACGATCTCGACGAGGCCGCCGATACTGATCACGATCGCGATGAGCACGGCCATCAGGCCAACGTTCTTTTCAACGACTTCATGCGTCATTGCGTGCCTCTCCTCAGGCGGTCGCGGTCGCGGCGGTCTCGTCCGCCGGTTCACGCTGTGGCTTGACCGTCATCCAGGTATTCCATGCCATGACCAGCATGCCGGCGAAGAACAGGATTCCGCCCAGCAGGCGAACCGCATAGTACGGATAGGTCGCCTCCACCGATTCGACGAAGCTGTAGGTGAGCGTGCCGTCGGCATTGGTCGCCCGCCACATCAGCCCCTGCATGACGCCGGCGATCCACATGGCCGCGATATACAGCACAACGCCGATCGTCGAGATCCAGAAGTGAAGGTTGATCGCCGGGATCGAGTACATCTGCTCGCGGCCCCAGAGCTTGGGGATCAGCGCGTAGAGCGAGCCGATGGTGATGAAAGCGACCCAGCCGAGCGCACCGGCGTGGACGTGGCCGATGGTCCAGTCGGTGTAGTGTGAGAGCGCGTTGACGGTCTTGATCGACATCATCGGCCCTTCGAACGTCGACATGCCGTAGAACGACAGGCTGACGATCAGGAAGCGGATGATCGGATCGTCCCGCAGCTTATGCCAGGCGCCGGACAGCGTCATGATGCCATTGATCATTCCGCCCCAGGAGGGCGCGAGCAGGATCAGCGAGAACACCATGCCGAGCGACTGGGCCCACTCGGGCAGCGAGGTCCAGTGCAGGTGATGCGGTCCGGCCCACATGTAGATCGAGATCAGGGCCCAGAAGTGCACGACGGACAGGCGATACGAATAGATCGGGCGCCCGGCCTGTTTCGGCACGAAGTAGTACATCATGCCGAGGAAGCCGGCGGTCAGGAAGAAGCCCACGGCGTTGTGGCCGTACCACCACTGGACCATCGCGTCGATCGCGCCCGAATAGATCGGATACGACTTCGTCAGGCCCACCGGGATCGCCAGATTGTTGACGATGTGCAGGACGGCGATCGTGATGACATAGGCGCCGAAGAACCAGTTCGCGACGAAAATATGTTTCATTTTCCGCTGCGCGATGGTCCCGAAGAATACGATGGCGTAGACGACCCAGACGATCGTAATGAGTATGTCGAGCGGCCAGATCAGCTCGGCGTATTCCTTGCTTTGCGTGAGGCCGAGCGGGAGCGTGATCACCGCACCGACGATCACCGCCTGCCAGCCCCAGAAGGTGAACGCGGGCAGTTTCCAGCGCTCGCCGAAAAGCGGCGTGTGGCAGGTGCGCTGGACGATGTAGTAGGAGGTCGCGAACAGGCCGGAACCGCCGAAGGCGAAGATCACGGCGTTCGTGTGCAGCGGCCGCAGACGACCGAAGCTCAGCCATGGAACCCCGCCGTTGAGCGCGGGCCAGAGTAACTGGGCCGCGAGCAGAACGCCGACGAGCATGCCGATCACGCCCCAGACGATCGTCATGATCGTGAACTGGCGGACGACTTTTTCGTTGTATTGGGCGGTGGTGTCCATAAGGGCCTGTATCCGTCCGGTTGTTTTGCGGGTCGCGCAGGACTGTCGTCGCGGACGCGGCGTGAGCCGCGAACCGAGCGCTAATCGTACTTGCGGGGAGGCGGGCCGGACTTGATTCAGATCAAGCAGGCCCTGTTTCCCGAATAGCGGATTCTAAACAGCCGTTCATTCCAAGTCGATGTCTGTTCCATGATCACTGCCAGGCCAATGCCGCGCGGATTCGCCGCGACCGGGGTCCGCCCGCTGGCCGCATGCACATCGAGGCACCGAACGGCATGCGCCGCGTCTGCAGGGGCATGACGGGGGCCGCCGGGTCAGGAGAGGATTTGAGGGCCGGCTCGCCGGCGTGAAGGATCCGCTCAGTGGCGCCACGGCTTTTGCCGCGGCCGGGTGTCGCCTATAGTGACGCGCTCTCAGGGTCGTGGACGGTCGGATGCGAATCATGCAGCGCGCATACCCGGACAGCCACCGGCAGTGTCGGCAATGACGCCGGCCCGCCGCCGGATCTGGGCCTGGGCGTTCTACGACTGGGCCAATTCGGCCTACGCGACCGTTGTCATCGCCGGATTCTTCCCGCTGTTCTTCCGCGAGTACTGGGGATCGGGTCTGGAACAGGCCGAGCGCACATTCTGGCTCGGCGCGGCGAATTCCACTTCGAGCCTGCTGATCGTGCTGCTCGCGCCGTTGCTGGGGGCGGTCGCCGACCGCGCCGGTATGCGTCGGCGTTTCCTGATCCGCTTCGCCCTGCTGGGGATCCTCGCGACCGCCACGCTGGCATTGATCGGCGCCGGTCACTGGGGGCTCGCAGCCGGGGCGTTCGCCGTGGCGACGGTGGGCTTCATGGGCGCCAACGTCTTCTACGACGCGCTGCTCGTGGAGGTCGCGCCGCCGGGCGAGGGGGACCGCGTCTCGGCGCTCGGCTACGGCCTCGGCTATCTGGGCGGTGGCGTCCTGTTCGCCGCCTGCGTGGCCCTCGCCCTGATACCGGAGACCTTCGGCCTGGCCGATCGCGCGGCCGCCGTGCGGCTTTCGTTCCTGCTCACCGCAATCTGGTGGGCCGTTTTTTCGATCCCGCTGCTGCGCACGGTGGGCGAACGCGACGGGCTGCGGCTGCCGTTCGGACAGGCCTTTGTCGAGGGCGTCGGCCAACTGCTGCAGACCCTCCGCGACATCCGCCGGCACCGGCAGGTCGCGCTGTTTCTGGCCGGCTATTTCCTCTACATCGATGGCGTCGACACGGTCGTGCGCATGGCGGTCGATTACGGCATGTCGATCGGTTTCGGCACCAACGATCTCATCGCCGCCCTGCTGCTCGTCCAGTTCGTCGGCTTCCCGGCCACGCTCCTGTTCGGGCGCCTGGCGCGGCCGCTGGGCGCACGCGGCGGTATCCTCTTCGGCCTGGCACTATACGCGGGAGCGACGATCTGGGCGTCCAACATGACCTCGACCTGGGAGTTCTACGGGTTGGCCGTGACGATCGGACTGGTCCAGGGCGGGGTACAGGCCCTGTCGCGCTCGTTCTTCGCGCGCCTCGTCCCGGCCGACTGCGCCGCCGAATTCTTCGGTTTCTACAACATGATGGGCAAATTCGCCGCCGTGCTGGGACCCGTCCTGGTCGGCTGGGTCGGCTGGCTGGCCGACGATCCGCGGACCGGCATCCTGTCACTGCTGCTGCTGTTCGGGGGCGGCGCCCTGTTGCTGCTGCGCGTGCGCACTCCCGTGGACGACTGATCGCCCCTGCCCGACCCGGCGGGCGTGTGGGACAATCGCGCCAAAGCGCCCATGCGGGCGCCCGGCAGGAAGGAGCGGGAACAGGGTGAGCGACGGCGATATCGATACGGACTGGTTCCGCGACCGGCTGCTCGAACTGCGCGCGGAACTGACGGCCGCGACCGGCAACACGGACGCCAATACGGTTGAACTCGACCAGCAGCGTCAGGGGCGCCTGTCGCGCATGGATGCGTTGGGGGCACAGCAGATGAGCCTCGCGGCCCAGCGCCGCCGCCAACAAACGCTGCGCCGCACGGAGGCGGCACTGCGGCGGATCGAAGACGGCGACTACGGCCTCTGCCAGTCCTGCGACGAACCGATCAATCCCAAACGGCTGGAATTCGACCCCACTGTCCTCTACTGCATCCACTGCGCCAGCAAGGCCGAGCAGCCGTGATACCGCGATCCCGGGCGCTCTCGAATTCGGGTTCTCGCCAACGCGCGATGGCCGCCAAGAGGCGCGAAGAGTGCAAGGCATTGTAGGAGCGAGCTTGCCCGCGAACCGGCGTCCGCGCTGACCAGGTTCAATCGATCCCGTGATGCCCGTCGCCGGTGGCATTGTGTCGCTGAATCCTTGAAAGCCCCACCGATCCCGAGGCCGGTTCGCGGCAAGGCCGCTCCTACAGGCCTTCTTTGCGTTCCGTTATGACCCACCGGGGGGGGGAGCAGCCCCGGCGGGTGTCATGTGCGAGGCCTGATGGGGACCTGGAGGAGCGTCCGGGGCTTATGGGCACTCTGATCGGAGCGGGCTGTCATACTGACCACACGCCGCGATGGGATGGGAGTCTGATGCAAGAGCGCGATCGTTTGCAGCTGTCCGCTCTCGTGCTGGTCGCCATGGGGCTGCTGCTACCGGCGCGCGCCGAGGCGCTGCGCTGCGACGGCAGCCTCGTCGACGAGGGCGATCGCGCATTCGAGGTACGCGAGGCCTGCGGGGCTCCGGATTACGTCCAGCCGCTTTATACGCACGGTCACGGCAGCGGGTATATCGCCGAGGAACTGTGGTACTACAACTTCGGCCCGCAGCGGCTGATGCGCGAACTGCGGTTCAGTTCCGGCCGGCTCCAGCACATCCGGACCCCCGGGCGCGGATTTCGCGAACGCGATCGCGCCGGTGACTGCGTGCCGCTCGATATCGCCACCGGCATGACGGCCTATGAGCTGCTGGCCCGCTGTGGCGAGCCGGTGCAGCGCGAAGCGCGGAGCCTGCTCCGGCGCGACCATCGCGGCGGCATCGATTACGGCCACCGCCGGGTCTGGATCGAGGACTGGTACTACCCGTTCGGTGATCAATACCTCGATCGGCGCGTGCGTCTGACCGATGGTCGCGTCACCGACGTCGATACGCCCGACTGAGCGGCATCACCTGTGCGTCTGCCCCACGGGCGCGATCGAGCGGTCGATCCGGGGCAGCCATAGCGCGAGGAGCAGGGCGCGCAGGGCGAAAAAGCCCATGAACGCCAGCCACAGGCCGTGGTTGCCGAGCTCCGGTACCAGCAGCTCGGTCGTGCCCCAGAACGCACCCGCCGCGATCAGCATGCCATTGCGCATCTCCACCGTATGCGTCGTGCCGATGAACACGCCGTCCAGCTGGAAGCTCCAGACGGCGATGATCGGCGCCAGCAGCATCCAGGGCAGATACGTCGCCGCCAGTTCGCGGACTTCGGGCAGGTCCGTCATCCAGCCGATGAAGACGCCGCCGAACAGCGCGTACACGGCGGCGTAGCCGAGTGCCACGACCAGGGCGCAGACCGTGCTGGTACGCACGGCTGCACGGAAGTGGTCGCGTCGCCCGGCGCCGCGGGACGATCCCGCCAGCCCCTCCACCGCGTGGGCGAACCCGTCGAGCCCGTAGGAAAGGAAAAACAGCAACTGCAACAGGATTGCGTTGGCCGCCACCACGACCTCGCCGAGGCCGGTTCCCACGGCGGTGAAATAGAACAGCGACAGAACCAGACAGAGCGTGCGTACGAAGATATTGCCGTTGACCCGGATCAGCGCGCGCAGCGCGGTGGGCTCGAGCAGCGTGATCGGGTGCCCCGGGCGCGGCAGTTGCCGCAGCCGGCGCGCGACCAGCCAGAGCCCCACGCCGATGGCCGTGAATTCCGCGATCACCGAGGCGAGGGCGACGCCCTCGACACCGAGGCCGAGGACCGGAACGAACAGCAGATCGAGGCCCACGTTGGTGCCGTTCAGCAGCAACTGCACGATCAGGACATCGCGCGTGCGCTGCAGACCGATCAGCGTCCCGACAATCGCATAGTTGGCGAACACCGCGGGTGCCGACCAGATACGCCACCCGAAGTAGACCTGCGCAAGCTCCTCTACGCGCTCGCTGCCATCGACCATGTAGAAGGCGATCAGCCCGATGGGGACCTGCAGTGACCACACCGCGAGGGCCAGAGCCCCCGCGATCAGCAGGGCCCGCTGCAGTGCCGCCGCCGCCTCGCCGCCGTCACCTGCGCCGAAGGCCTGCGCGACAAAGCCCGTCGTTCCCATGCGCAGGAAGCCGAAGGCCCAGTAGATGATCGAGAACAGGTTGGCGCCCAGCGCCACCGCGCCGATATAGGCGGCATCGGGCAGATGGCCCATGACCGCGGTGTCCACCGCGCCCACCAGCGGGATCGACGAATTCGCGAGGATGATCGGCCAGGCGAGTTGCCAGGTACGGCGGTAGCCCGGGGCTTCGGTGGTCTGCATCGGGGGGCCTTCGGGAAAAGGGCGCATACTACTAAGCTGGATGCTGGTAAAGCCACACTCGGCGATTCCGCGCGGTGAGGCTGGGGCAGTGTCCGTTCAACAACCACGGCAGGCCCGCGGCGTGTCATCCGCGGTGTTTTTTTCGGCTCGGGTTGATGCGGATCAAGGCCTGATTGCCATGAACGTCTATTGTGGAGATCGTGCGCGCCGATATGCGCGGGAATTTTGATCAACGACGGGATGGGTTACGTAATGTATGAACAGATCAGCAACAAATGGTCAGTGCTTGCAACCGCGTTGTCGGCCGCCCTGGTAAGCGGTGGCGTCGTTGCGCATGGCGGCAGTGGATCCGGCATGGGCGGCGGTCAGGGCATGATGGGCTCCGGGCAAAGCGGCCAGAGCGAGATGAGGCAGGGTCAGGGCATGATGGGTGGTCAAGGCCAAGGCATGATGGGCGGTCAGGGCCGCGGCATGATGGGCGGCCAGGGCCGCGGCATGATGGGCGGCCAGGGCATGATGGGCGGCCAGGGCATGATGGGCGGTCAGGGCATGATGGGCGGACAAGGCATGATGGGCGGCCAGGGCATGATGGGCGGTCAGGGCATGATGGGCCCGTACATGAGCGGCGTGCTGGGCCTCTCGGCGGAACAGCGTGAAGAACTGGAGGAAATCCAGCGCGAGAATGCCGGCGAGCACTGGCAGATGATGCAGGAAATGCAGCAGCATCGCCGCAACATGATGGAGGCCTACGGCCAGGAGGCGGCGGATCCGGAGGCGGTCGGCGAGGCCTTCTCGCGCATGATGGAAACCCGGCGCGGCATGATCGAGCAGCAGGTCCGGATGCAGAACCGGATGCGCGAGGTGCTCACGGAAGAACAGCACAAGCGGCTGCAGGAAATGCAGCGTTTCCACTGGTCGGATCAGTAGCGCCAGCGGTGTTTTGGACTCCGTGTTGCGGGGTCACATGACCATCGCGCCCTGCAATACGGGTTCCCGCCAAGGCGCGGAGGGCGCCAGGGGCCCCAAAGAAAGACTGTAGGAGCGGCCTTGGCCGCGAACCGGTTTCGGGGCCTTCATGGTTCTCATTGGCTGAGCGGCACAATGCAGCCAGCCAAGCCAGTCACCGGATCGATTGACCCGAGCCTCGCGGCAGCAGACACCGGTTCGCGAGCAAGCTCGCTTCTACAATGTTCTGCCTTCTTCGCGCTCCCTGGCGCCCTTCGCCCCTTGGCGAGAACCGCATTGCACGGCGCTGATCGAAACCCTGAGAGAAGGAAATCCGGTCCGGTGACCAAGCCCGGAGACCGCCCTTGACGTTCTCCGGGCCCTGAGTTTCCAGTGCAGGGAGGCCGCGTTACTGCAGTTCGGGCTCGATCCCGCCCATGCACATGTACTTCACCTCGAGGAAATCCTCGATCCCGTATTTCGAGCCCTCGCGCCCCATACCGGATTCCTTCACCCCGCCGAAGGGGGCGACCGCGGTCGAGATCAGGCCAGTGTTGATGCCGACGATGCCGTACTCGAGTTCGCGGCCGACGCGCCAGGCGCGCCCGATGTCGCGCGTGTAGAAGTAGGAGGCGAGTCCCACCTCGGTGTCGTTGGCCATCTCGACAGCCTCACGTTCGGTGCTGAACCGGAACAGCGGCGCCACCGGGCCGAAGGTCTCTTCGCCGGCGATCTGCATATTCGGCGTCACGCCGGTGAGTACCGTCGGTTCGTAGAACGTGCCGCCGAGTGCATGGCGCTGTCCGCCGGTCAGCACCTTCGCGCCGTGCTCGAGCGCATTGCCGACGTGCTCCTCCACCTTGGCCAGTGCATTGTCATCGATCAGCGGGCCCTGGACGACACCGTCGGTGAATCCTTCACCGACCTTCAGTCCGGCCACACGCTCCGCGAGCTTTTCCGCGAACGCGTCGTAGACGCTGTCCTGCACGAGGATGCGGTTCGCGCACACGCAGGTCTGGCCGGTGTTGCGGTACTTCGATGCGATCGTGCCCTCGATCGCCGCGTCCAGGTCGGCGTCATCGAACACGATGAACGGCGCGTTGCCGCCGAGCTCCAGTGAGACCTTCTTGACCGTGGCGGCGCACTGTTCCATCAGCATCTTGCCGACCGCGGTGGAGCCGGTGAAGGTGAGCTTGCGCACGGTCGGATTGCTCGTGAATTCGCCGCCGATCGCACTCGCCCTGCCGGTAATGACGCTGAATACACCGGCCGGGATACCGGCCCGGGTACCGAGTTCCGCCAGCGCGAGGGCCGAGAGCGGCGTCTGTTCCGCTGGTTTGACCACCATGGGGCAGCCGGCCGCCAGCGCCGCGCCGGCCTTGCGGGTAATCATCGCCAGCGGGAAGTTCCAGGGCGTGACCGCGGCGCATACGCCGATCGGCTCCTTCGTCACGACGATCCGCGCGTCGGCGGTGTGTTCGGGGATGATGTCGCCGTAGGCGCGCTTGCCTTCCTCGGCGAACCACTCGAGGAAAGAGGCGGCATAGGCGACCTCGCCCTTGGCCTCGGTGAACGGCTTGCCCTGCTCGGACGTCATGATCCGGCCCAGGTCCTCGACGTTGTCATGCATGAGCTCGTACCAGCGGCGCAGGATCGCGCTGCGCTGGGCAGCCGTCTTGCCGCGCCATTCCGGGAACGCGCGGTTGGCCGCGTCGATGGCCTGCCGCGTCTCCATCTCGCCGAGGCGCGGGACCTCGCCAACCGTGTCGCCGGTGGCCGGGTTGAGGATCGGCAGGCTTTCGCTGCCTTTTACCCACTCGCCATCGATGAAGCAGGCATCGCGCAGCAGGGACGGGTCTTCAAGTTTCATGGGATCTCCGGCGACCGTTGAATGTGACCAGCAGGATAGCGCATCCGGACGGGGTCGACCGAGCCCGGGGGGGCAGGGTCCGTCGGGGCAGGCTCAGTCGCAGTCGGCGAAGATGGCTGGGACGGGTGTGTCCAGAAGGGCGGCGAACATGCGCAGCAGTTCCGCCTCGCTCGCGCGGATGTAGTCGTCGGCCGCGATCGTGCGGGTGCAGGCCTCCAGCAGTGCGCGCTTGTCCCCGGGCTGTACGGCCTCGAGCGTGGTCAGTGCCCGGGTGACGACCTTTGGGCCGCACTCACTCGTTGGCAGGAGTGCAGTGTCCGAGGGGGCGCCCGGCAGGCCCTCCACCCCGCGGGCATATGCGGTGGCGCGCTGCTGCCGGTTGCCGCCGCCGGCATGGGCCAGCAGTGACAGCACGGCCTCGGCTTCGTCGCGATGGCGCTTGAGTTTGGCCGTGCCGTAACGGGATACGCGCTCGATATCGAGTTCGCGCCGCAGCAGGGTCCGCGCGGCGTACTCGAACATCGACATGCGACCGTTGACGCGGATCTGCGCATCGAGGCGCTTCACAAAGGACGCGCGCGCCTCGGCGTCGAGCCTGCGCAGCGAGCGCAATGCGAGCTCGAGCAGCGGCAGCCGGATACGCGGATCGAGGCGGTCGGCGCTCTTGCCGGGCCAGTTGCACTCCAGCGCGAGGCGCAGGCGTCCGACCTGCTCGCGCCGCCCCTCGGGCAGGACGGCCAGGTCGCGCTCGCGGGTGTCCGGCCCGTGCAGCAGCAGCGCGGACACCGCATCCTCTGCGCCGTTCGGGGTGTGCACTGCCTGCAGGATCTCCTCGGGGAGGCGGCGCAACAGCTCGTGGGCGCGCTGGAGCGATCCGCCGTCCAGCGATCCGGCGATCCCCGCGAGCGTGGCCGCCGAGAGCCCCGCGCCGACCGCGTCCGCGCCGCCGAGGCCGACCAGAACGGCACCCTCGCTGGCGCTGGCCGCGGCGCTGCGCTGCTCCTCCTTGCGCGCCGCGCCCTCCTCGGCCTCGGCCTCGCGCTGTTCCCTGCGCCGGATGCGCTCGCCATGGTTGTACCAGTATTCGTACTTGGGGCCGAGGGCGACCATGCGGTCCTTGATCGGCGGGTGCGTGGCCGTCAGCCCGGTGATACCGCTGACGGTGCGCCCGAAACCCATATGGCTGATCTCCTCCGCGTGGTGGTTGTGCAGGCGGCTGCCGCCGCCCGATCCCTCGTGGATTTCGAGCAGTGCGTGGGCGAGCCCCTCGGGGTTGCGCGTGAACTGCACCGCCGCGGCGTCTGCCAGGAATTCCCGCTGGCGTGAGACCGCGGCCTTGATAAGGCGCCCGCCGAGGACGCCGATCCAGCCGATCGCCGCCACCACGAGCCCGGCGACGAGGATGACGATATAGGCCTGTCCGCCCCGGCCACTTACGCCGATGAGCGAGCGGCGGTGACCGTACCGGCGACCGCGAAACGTTCCCATCGAACGCCACGGCCGGATGCCGATCTCGCTGAGCATGGTCATTCCGGCCAGCAGGCCGATCATGCGGATGTTGATCCGCATGTCGCCGTTCAGGATGTGACTGAACTCGTGTGCGATCACGCCCTGCAACGCATCCCGGTCGAGGCTTTCGAGCAGACCGCGCGTGACGGCGATTACGGCGTTGGCAGGGCTGTCGCCGGCGGCGAAAGCGTTGATCGCGTCCTCGTTGTCGAGCACGTAGACATCGGGCACGGTGATGCCGGCGGCGATCGCCATCTCCTCGACGACATTGATCAGGCGCGACTCATCCTCGTCCTCCGTATCCGGGTCAACGATCCGGCCGCCGAGCATGAGGGCCACGCGGCCGCCGCCGCCCCTGTAGAGCTGCGCCGAGCGCCAGAAGCTGGTGGTGACGATGGTCAGGAGCAGGACGGTGGTGATGATCCAGGCGCGCGGCGTGGCCATCCAGGCGAGGAAATCGAGCGCGGTGCGATCGAGCACGCGCAGCACGCCCCAGACCACGGCGTCGACCGCGACAGCGACCAGCAGGATGGCCACCACGAACGCGAGCACCAGCACGGCGGTCGATCTGCGCGCTCGATCCTGGCGTTCGAAAAAGTCCATGGGGCCCAGCCTTGTCCGTTGCGTTCCCGCGTGGCGTCAGCCGAAGGACACCTGCACCGGCTTGCGCACCTCCTCGGGGTTATCCAGTTCGAGCTGTTCGGCCGGCTGGAAACCGGTGGGCCCCGCGATCATGTTGTTGGGGAACTGCTCGCGGAAGGTGTTGTAGTACATCACCGCGTCGTTGAAGTGCTGGCGCGCGAACGAGACCTTGTTCTCGGTGGAGGTGAGTTCCTCCATCAGGTCGCGCATGGTGCCGTCGGCTTTGAGGTCCGGGTAGCTCTCGTTCAGTGCGAACAGTTTGCCGAGCGCCGCCGAGAGACCGCCCTCGGACTGCGAGAGCTGGCGCATGGCCTCGGCGTTCTCCGGTTGCTGCGCGGCCTTCTCCTCCGCCGCCTTGGCCTGATTGCGCGCCTCGATCACCTGCGTGAGCGTCTCGCGCTCGTGCTGGATGTAGTTTTTGGCCGTCTCGACGAGATTGGGGATGAGCTCGTAGCGGCGCTGCAGCTGGACGTCGATCTGCGCGAAGCCGTTCTTGACGCGATTCCGGAACTCGACCATGCGGTTGTAGATAACGATCGCATAACCGATGGCCACGGCCAGCACCACGAGAAAAATAATCATACCGGTCGACATAAACCACTCCCTGAGAAACACGCCAACGGCGACCCGATGAGTCTATTGACATGTGGCGAGGAGGGCAAACCGGGCGTAAAGGCGGGAACCACGAATGATTCGCCGGGAGCGAATCTTCGCGCTAGCCCCGAAGGGGCAAGGTGCATGGACGCGCCGAGCAATGAACACGAATGGGCTCCTGGATGGGTTACTCGTTCCGGGAGCTGCGCTGAATCCGCGTCGAGAACGATCGATAAAGGCAGAACCACGGATGAACACAGATGAACACGGATATAAGTCAAAACCGGTTGGAGCTAACAGAGCCGGTGGTGCGGTAACTTGCGGTGATTAGAACGAACCGGTGTTTTACGTTCTTTTTTTCATCTGTGTTTATCTGTGTCCATCTGTGGTTCAAGCAGCGGATGGCGCTACGGGCGCACAACAGCGAAGCTCCCGGAACGAGTAATCCATCCAGGAGCCCATTCGTGTCGATTCGTGTTCATTCGTGGTTCAAAAAAATGTATGGACCGCCGCCGTGATGCAAGCACCGACCGTCGATTGGAGGGAGCCGGCTACGCCAATGTATTCGGCCTCGAATTGCAGGCGTTTCGCCTCGGGCCAGGATGGAGAATCGCGCACGCCCGGGCCAAATAGCTTAGAGGCTTCCGATGGAGCCGCTTTTTTTACCGGCCTTGGGGCGTGCCGAACCGCCGGTCGCCGCCATCTCGATCAGCGCTTGCGCTCACTCGGTGATGTCACCTCATTGACTGACGCGGGTTGAACGTCGCTTCCTCGGTCGTGATCGTTCGGCTTCAGTTCACCAGTGCCTCGGCGCGGAAGGGCTCCTGGCGATGGAGCACCACGCAGGCTGCCCGCGCGAGTTTGTTGGCGAGCGCGACGGTCACGACATTGATCGGCTTGCGCTCCTGCAGCCGGGCGATCCAGCAGCCCAGCGCGTCGGTTCGACGCGCGGCATGACGCACGAGAGCCCGGGCACCGTGGATCAACAGCGAACGCAGGTAGCTGTTGCCCTGCTTGGAGATGCCCAGCAGGCGTGTCTTGCCGCCCGTCGAGTGTTGCCTGGGAACGATGCCGAGCCAGGCCGCCAGGTCGCGGCCACGCCGGAATGCGCGGGCATCGCCGACCGCCGCGACGAGGGCGGTCGCGATGACCGGCCCGATCCCCGGGATACCGAGCAGCGATCGCGCCCGCGGGTCCTGCTCGGCGGTGCGCTGGAACTCGGCCGTGATCCAGTCGACGCGCTCGTGAAGTTCGAGCAGGTCCCGCCAGAGGGTGTAGAGCAGCTGCCGCGTCCGGTCCGGCAGACCGTTGTCGTGATCCTCGAGCACGAACGGCAACTCGCGGCGTAGCTGGTGGAGCCCCTTGGGGATCGTGATGCCGAACTCGAGCAGCACGGCGCGGATGCGGTTCGCGGTCTCGGTGCGCTGGCCGACCCAGCCCTGACGCTGGCGATGGAGGAGCTGCAGTTCCTGCTGGCTGACCTCCTTGATCGGCACGTGCCGCATCGTTGGGCGGGTCGCCGCTTCCGCGATCGCCTCCGCGTCGGCATAGTCGTTCTTCTGCGACTTCACGTAGCCGCGAACGTACTGACCGGGAAGAAGCCGGGCGTCATGGCCCAGGGCCTCGGCCTTGCGCCCGACGTAGTGCGCGCCGGCGCAGGCCTCCATCGCCACGCGTGCCGGAGTCTGGCGACTGAGATACCGGATCAGCGCGGTCCGGCTTGCGAACACGCGGCGCTCGACGACGTGGCCGCCTTCATCGAGGCCGATCATGTGCATTTTGTTCTTGCCGAGATCGATGCCGATGGTTGTAATGGTCATGGATCGCTTCCTCCTTTCGCCTTGGCCCTTCTTCATCGATCGCCGATGGTAGAAGGGAGGCGGCGGTCCATTCCATTAGTTACAGCACCTCGGAAGCATAGTCCGCCAGCCGTGAGCGTTCGCCGCGGGTGAGGATGATGTGGCCCGAGTGCTGCCAGCCCTTGAAGCGGTCGACGACGTAGGTGAGGCCGCAGTTGGTCTCGCTGAGGTAGGGCGTGTCGATCTGGGCGATGTTGCCCAGGCAGACGATCTTGGTGCCCGGGCCGGCGCGCGTGATCAGGGTCTTCATCTGTTTCGGCGTGAGGTTCTGCGCCTCGTCGATAATCAGGAAGCGATTGAGGAAAGTGCGCCCGCGCATGAAGTTGACGGAACGGACCTTGATGCGGCTGGACAGCAGATCGTTCGTGGCCTGGCGTTCCCAGCTGCCGCCTTCGGCGTCACCGGTCTGGGTGAGGAATTCGAGGTTGTCCATGAGCGCGCCCATCCACGGCGTCATCTTCTCCTCCTCAGTGCCGGGGAGGAAGCCGATGTCGTCGCCGACCGGGACGGTGACGCGCGTCATGATGATCTCGTTGTAGGTGCGGTCGTCGAGGGTCTGTTCCAGTCCGGCCGCCAGCGTCAGCAGCGTTTTGCCGGTGCCGGCCATGCCGACCAGCGTCACGAACTCGATCTCCGGGTCCATAAGCAGATTGAGCGCGAAGTTCTGCTCGCGGTTGAGCGCCGTGATGCCCCAGACCGACTGCTTCTCGCCATAGAATCGGCGCGCGTGTTCGATGATCGCGCCGTCGCCGTCCGCGCGCCGGACCAGGGCCTCGAACGCATCCTCGTCCTCGAGGTACAGGCACTCGTTGGGCACCCAGTCCGCAGTCTCGGGGCCCGTCAGGCGATAGAACGTGCGGCCCTCTTCCTGCCACGACTCCATCTGCTTGCCGTGGCTCTCCCAGAAATCGGTTGGTAGTGACTGCACGCCGCTGTACAGGAGGCTCGCGTCTTCCAGTACCTGGTCGTTGTAGTAATCCTCCGCGTGGATGCCGACGACATTCGCCTTGATCCGCAGGTTTATGTCCTTGGAGACGAGCGTAACCCGGTATTCCGGGTGCTCCGACATCAGCGCCAGCGCGGTTCCCAGGATCGAATTGTCCGGTCGGCTGCCGGGCAGCGACTCGGGCAGGGCCGAACGGTGGCTCTGCATCTCGAAGAACAGCCGGCCGGCCGGTGTTTTCTGCAGGTCATGGCCGTTGCCGTTGACCGCGAGGAAGGGGACCTCCGCCAGTGGCAGTCCGCGCTGGATCGGTTCATCGGGGTGATTGACCATCAGCTCGTCGATGAAACGGCTCGACTGGCGTGCGTTGCGCGCCGTCTCCGACATGCCCTTCTTGCCGGCATCGAGTTCTTCGAGGACGACCATCGGCAGATAGACGTCGTGTTCATTGAAGCGGAACAGGGCGGACGGGTCGTGCATCAGCACGTTGGTATCGAGGATGAACAGGCGGCGGTCTGCGTCCGTCATCGGAGGCCCTCAAGGCAGCATGGCGGGTGGTGGTCCGCTTACCGGGTCCGGGCACTGGTGCGCTCGTTGCCGGTCGCGTCATGATCTCGCGCCGGCCCCGTGGACGCGGCGCCGGCGCGGTCGAGTGTACACGGGCGTCATGGGGCTGAAAACGCGCCGGAGCGGGCTGCACGCGGGAGCTGTGCGCGGCCTCCCGCGCGATTCGGTGTCGGGTGCGGCAGCTTGTCAGTCGTGCCCGCGGGCAGTACCATCCCCGTTTTCGTATCTGCGGGAAATCCCCTCATGTATCAAGGGAGTATGGTCGCGCTCGTCACCCCGATGCATGGGGATGGCACGCTCGACGATGCCGCGCTCGCGCGTGTGGTCGAATTCCACATCGAGAACGGGACGGATGCGATCGTCTCCGTCGGCACGACCGGCGAGTCGCCGACGCTGAGCCCGGGCGAGCATATCGATGTTATCCGACGCACCGTCGAGCTGGTCGCGGGTCGGATCCCCGTGCTGGCCGGGGCAGGTGGCAATGCGACCAGCGAGGCGATCGAACTCGCGCGCGCCGCGGTCGATGTCGGCGCCGAGGCGACGCTGCAGGTCACCCCGTATTACAACAAGCCGACCCAGGAAGGTCTGTACCAGCACTTTGCGGCGATTGCCGAGGCCGTTTCCTGCCCGCATATCCTCTATAATGTGCCCGGCCGTACCTCCGTGGATATGCTCCCGGAGACGGTCGAGCGCCTGGCGGTCATCGACAACATTGTCGGCATCAAGGAGGCGACCGGTGATCCTGCGCGTGGCCGCGACATCATAGACCGTTGCGGCGACCGCATGGCCGTCTACAGCGGTGAGGATCCGACCGCGCTGGCGCTCATACTGGAGGGCGGGCACGGCGATATCTCGGTGACGGCCAATGTCGCACCGCGCCTGATGCACGAGATGTGCATGCTGGGGATCCAGGGGGATCGGGAAGCCGCCCAGGCGATCGATGATCGCCTGCGTCCGCTGCACGCGGCCCTGTTCTGTCAGACGAGCCCGATCCCCGTGAAATGGGCACTGGCCGAGATGGGGCTCATGGAGCCGGGCATCCGGCTGCCGCTGGTTCCGCTCGAGGAGCGCTACCACGAAACCGTCCGTGAGGCACTGCGAGCCATTGATGCGCTGTAATCGTCTGACCCGGCTGCCGGCCGGGTCGCTGCTGGCAGTCACCCTTTTGCTGGGTGGCTGCAGTCTCACTGCGGACAAAGGACCGACCGTCGACTACCGCAACGCGGAGAACGCGAAATCGCTTGAGGTGCCGCCCGATCTGACCCGGCCCGAATCGCGGTCCGGGCTGACGATCGGCGGCAGCGGCTCGGGCGGCGCGACAACGGCCTCCACGAGCGGTTCCGGCGTCGACGGCGGCGGCTCGGGAAACAGCGGCCTGCTGCCCGAGTTCGACAACGTGCGCTTCGTCCGGGCGGGCGCCAGTTCCTGGCTCGAGGTCGAGGATGCGCCGCCGGATGATATCTGGCCGCGCGTTGACCGTTTTCTTGAGTCGAGGGGGCTTCCCGTCGAACGCCGGGAGCCCGCGCTCGGTATTATCGAGACGGGCTGGGCCGATCGCCAGGACGGGCCCGAGTCCGGTGGTCTGACCGGATTCTTCAACAGCGCGCTCGGCGGGCTGACATCGGATAATCTGCGTGACCGCTACAATCTTCGCCTGGAGCGAATGGAAGACGGGGGTACGCGCGTCTTTGTAGCCCACCAGATGGCCCAGGAGATCGATGCCCAGAGCGACACGCGCATGGAAGCCGATTTCGAATGGGTGCGCCGGCGTGGTGATCCGAGCATCGAGGCCGAGATGGCACGCCGTCTGCTGGTCTACCTCGGCGTGTCCGAGGAGCGTTCGGATACGATCGTAGCGCAAGACGGTGTCACGGGTGACGGTGCCGTTGACTACGAAGTCGACTCGGGGGCTGCCCGGATCAGGGTCGCCGATCGGGATGCCCGCCGTGTGTTCGTGCGAGTCGGCGATGCCCTGGTGCGGATCGGCGCCGAGGTCCGTGACTCTGATCGCGAACGCGGCGTCTATCAACTCGACTGGCGGCCGCCCGAAGGCTCCATGGATAGCGGTGGCGGCTTTTTCGGCCTCTTCGGTGGCGGTGAGCCCGAATCGAGAAGCCTCGAACTGCGTTTGTATCGAGAGTCCGATGGCATCGAGATCCTGGCCGCGGACGAAGGCGGTGATCCGCGCAGCGGTGACGTCCACCGGGCATTGCTGCGTGAAGTCGCGCTCGCCATGGGGGCCGACGAGGACCGTGTTCGCGCCGTCGACGATGACGCACCCGATTCCCCGGATGATGGCGACTATACTGCCCCGGATGGTCCGCAATTGTGATCCGGAATCCCTGGGCGCGGGGGAGATCCGGTCCCGAATGACTCCACCGGGTCTCGGGACCATCCCGCGCTGCAGTCACGATGCGGGACGCGATTCCGGTGGCTGGCCGCGTTCGTTTACGAAGACGTAGAGTCCCGCAGCGACGATCAATGCCGTGCCCGCCCATGTCATGGCGTCGGGAAAGTCCCCGAAGAACATCAGCCCCAGCAGCGTCGCGCTGATGATCTCCAGGTACTGGAACGGCGCGAGAATACCGGCCTCCGCGAAACGGAACGCGAACGCGAGCATCACGTGCGTCGTCGCGGAGAATGCACCGAGGCCGACCAGCAGCGCCCACTCATCCGGCGCGGGCCACACCGGGTCGATGGGCCCGATGCCCGTGCCGTCGCCCAGCCCGATGACCATCGTGAGCCCGAGCGTCGCCGCCGCACCCGCCCATAACTGCATGGCCAGTGGATGCTCCGCGTCACCCGAATGGCGCGTCAGCGCGAGGTAGCCGGCGAAACAAACCGCCGCCCCGAGCGGCAGGACCGCCGCCCAGCCAAAGATCTCCCAGTTGGGCCGGATCACGATCAATGCGCCGATCATCCCCACCGCGACGGCCGCCAGCCGCCGCGGACCGATTCTTTCGCCCAGGAAGGCGGCCGACAGCAGGGTCAGTATCAGTGGCTCGACGAAGAAGATGGCGATCGCGTTGGCCAGCGGCAGATACTGGAACGCCCAGATGATCAGCAGCAGCGCGCCCGCCAGCAGCAGCCCGCGCGCGGCGTGCAGGAGTGGCCGGCGCGTGCGGATCACCCGGCCGGAGAGCCAGAGCACCGGCAGGATCGCCAGCGTCTGGAACAGGAATCGGCCCCACGCAATCTGCGCCGGCGCCAGCGTCGACGTCAGGCTCTTCGCGATCGCGTCGAGCCCGGGCACGAGGAGCATGGCTGCCGCCATCAGTGCCATGCCGGTTTCCGCGCTGCCGCGTCCGCCGGCTGATCCGATCTTATCGCTGGGAGCCACGGCGGATTCCTTCTGGTCGGGGGAGGGCGGCATCGTACGGGGGGCGTGGGCGATCGCCAAGCCGCGATTCTGGCGGACCACTGTCCGGGTCAGTAGCCCCCATGAATAAAAAAAGCCCCGGCGAGAGCCGGGGCTTTTCGGTCATGGGGCTGGACTGTTGGCTATTTACAGTCCGAGCGCCTCCGTAACCTCATCTTCGGCGTTATTCTCGCCGTCGGCGGTCTTGACCCCGCCGGTCTGGTAGACCCCGCTCCGGCCGAACCAGCGCTCGACCATCTCGGGGTTCTCGCGGATGACCTTCTTGCCAGCCTCGAGCGGTTCCATGTCGTCGTTGTTGACGTACCCCATCGCGAGGCTCTGTTCCTCGACGGTCCAGTCATAATTGTCGAGGAACTGACCGGCGTTCTGGCAGGCCCAGGCGAAACCGGTTGGCGTGACGGTGTTCACGATCACCTCGCCTTTGTTCGGCCCCCAGTAGTCTTCGCCACCAGCGAGATATTCCAGGTCATGGTTGATGTTCATCGGGTGCGGCGCCCAGCCGAGGAACGCGATCCATTCCTCGTCGCGCTCACGGTTGCTCACCTCGGACAGCATGCCCGGTTCGCTCGATGCAACCAGCTCCCAGTCACCGAGGCCGGCATAGTCGTCTTCGATCATCTTCTTGATCGTGCCGTTGCCGCCGCTGCCCGGTTCGATACCGTAGATCTCGCCCCCGAATTTCTCTTTGTGCTCATCGAGGTCTGCGATGCTCTTCACGCCCGCCTCATAGACGTAGTCGGGTACCGCGACGGTGTAACGGCCACCGACGAGATTCGGTGAGATGATATCCAGCGAGCCTTTGATACCGAATTCGCGGTACTGCTCACGCTGGGATGGCATCCACTGCGCCAGCAGTACGTCGATCTCCCGGTCCGCCATCGTCTGGTAGACGATCGGCAGCGACCCCTTCGTGGTCTCGGTTTCATAACCAATCTGCTCGAGCATCCAGGTGGCGGTATCGGTCTTGATCGACACGCCGGTCCAGTTCGGCTGGCCGAAATGGACGCTGTCGCAGTTGAAATCGTGATCGGTCTCGGCAGCGCTGGTCGCGGAGCCCAGTGACAGGGTCACGGCGGCCGCGAGCGTTGCCAGTCGGGAGTGTTTCATATGGTGCACCTCCATGGGTGTTCGCGTTATCGGTTGTGCGTGGCGGTGTCCGCAGGGATACACGCTGCGGCCCTTTGTCCGTACCACGGAGGCACTTACCCTGGGTACGTGCCGTCCGAGTGTCAACAGTCAGTTGTTGATTGTTGACAATCTTTGTCGATAAGCACTACGCTGATCTATCCGTTATCAGGCCATCACTTGCTCGCGCTCAAGGTTTCAGTCAGGAGGTTTTATGGAGACGGTCAGTTTCCGCCAGATGAAGGACGGGACGAAGGCGGATTACGAACTGCTCGGCCGGCTCGAGCAGCAATTCATCGACGAGCTGCCCGATCGCATACTCGGGGCCCTGAAGGCGCTCGACGATACCCTCAGCGGTTACCAGGTCACACGCCTCGAGCATTCGTTGCAGGCCGCCACCCGGGCCGAGGCCGACGGTGCCGACGAGGAAATGGTGTTGGGTGCACTGCTGCACGACCTCGGTGACGACCTGGCACCGGAGAACCACTCGCGGTATGCCGCGTCGATCATCCAGCCCTATGTGCGCCCCGAGGTGACCTGGGTGGTCCAGCACCACGGGCTGTTCCAGAAAGTCTATTTCGCGCATCACTTCGGCGAAGATCCAAATGAGCGCGATATCTACAGGGATCACCCGTATTACGATTCCTGCGTGCGTTTCTGCGAGCGCTGGGACCAGGCGGCCTTCGATCCGGATTATCCCACGCAGCCGCTCGAGTACTTCGAGCCCCTCGTGCGTCGGATGTTCGCGCGCGAAGCGTTCGATCCCGCCGTTATGAACCGCACCGATGCGCTTGCCGCCTCCGCGGCGTAGTGGCGCCAGAAGGCGAAGGGATATGACGAGCGGCGACGTCGATACGATCACGAAGCGCAGCCTCGAGGCACAGGCAACCGATCTGGTGCGGCGGCGGATCGTGTCCGGGGATCTCGGCCTCGGGGAGCGACTGGTGGAGACCGCTTTGGCCGAACGCTACGGTCTATCCCGCGGCACGATCCGGGCCGCCCTGCGGCGCCTGGTCGACGAGGGCCTGGTGTGTCAGGTCCCGTACGCCGGTTACCGGGTGGTCGATTTCAGTGAGCACGATCTGCGGGAACTCTACACGCTGCGTGGAGCACTCGAAGCGCTCGGCGCACGCCTGACGGCCGGCTGGATCACCACCGAGGGCCGCGAGCAGCTGCGGGCGGCCTTCGAGGCCCTGTCCGCGGCGGCCAGCACCGACGACCAGGCCGAGGCGAACCGGTGCGATCATGAACTGCACCTGCTGATCATCCGCCTGTCCGGCAATGAACGCCTGGTGCAGCACTACGCGCGCGTCGAAAACCAGGTCCGTGCGTATATCTCGCTGGCGAACCGAACGGTCGATTCGCATGAAATCTGCGAGTCCCATCGTGAACTGGTGGAGAGCATCTGTGCCGGCGACACAGAGCGGGCAGGGCGGCTGGCCGAAGCCAATGTCACGTTTTTATCGGAGTCAGCGTCCCCGGGTAACGCCGATGCGGGGCAAACCGATGGGCGATGAGACCCGTGCGCGCGAGGATCTCGCCGCCGCCTTCCGCTGGGCGGCGCGGCTTGGCCTGAATGAAGCGGTCTCGAATCATTTCAGCCTGGCCCTGTGCGATGGGCCCGAGGCGCCCTTCCTGATCCAGCCGAGCGGCCGCCACTTCTCGAGGGTGCGTGCAAGTGAACTGCTGAAGATCGGCCCGGAAGGGGGAGTGCTCGCGGGTGATGGTCAACCGGATCCTACGGCGCTGCATATCCACGGCTCGATCCATCGCGGCGTGCCGGCGGCGCGTTGTGTGCTCCATACCCACATGCCCTACGCGACCGCGCTGACCTGCCTGCAGGGCGTGGATCTGGAGCCGATCAGCCAGAACGCGCTCCGCTTTTACGAGCGCGTTGCATGGGACGAGGACTTTGGCGGCATGGCGCTGGATGATGACGAAGGTGCGCGTCTTGCCCGCGCGCTCGCCGACAAACCGGTCCTGTTCATGGGCAATCACGGCGTGACGGTGGCAGGGCGTGACGTGGCCGAGGCTTTCGACCGGCTCTACTTCCTGGAGAAGGCATGCGAAGCCCAGGTGCTGGCGATGTCCACCGGGCGCGAACTGCGCCGCGTGGATCCAGCCACCGCCCGCCTGACCCGCGACCAGTGGGAGGCCTACCCTGACGGCCCCGAAAACCACTTCGCCGAAATCCGCGCGATCCTCGACGAGGAGAGTCCTGGCTACCGGGATTAGGGGGTCGTCCCTGGGCCGGATGTCGCGCTGACCGGATGATCGCGAGCAAGCTCGCTCCTACAGGAAAATTCTCGGCCGGCTGCAAAGTGCCCTGTAGCAGCGAGCTTGCTCGCGATCGGTGTCCGGTAAATGCGTCGGACCGGCGCTTTGCCTCCAAGCTTCATGCGCGCCCTCCGCACTCCCGCACGAACCAATCCACGATCGGTGCGATCACGGCGCTGTCTTCGTGCGGTGAACCCAGGAGATAGCCCTGGCCGGTGCGCTCGACCACCGGCGACAGCGCGACCAGCGTGCCTTCTTCCAGCAGCGGACCGATCAGCCCATGCCAGCCGAGCGCGAGGCCGTTGCCCTCGATGGCGGCGTTCAGCAGCAGCGGATAGTTGTTGTAATGAAAGCGTGCCGATCGTGGCGGCGCACTCAGGCCGGCGAGTTGGCACCAGCGTGGCCAGTCGAGCCAGCGCGGGTCGCGATCATCCATGTGCAGCAGCGGCAGGCGGGCGATCGCGTCACGGTCGAGTTGCCCCTCGATGCCGTGCGTCGCGGCGAACGCGGGGCTGCAGACCGGGTATACGGATTCGGCGATCAAGGGGCGTTCGTGCACGCCGCGTTCCGCGAAGCGCCCGAAACGGACCGTCAGGTCGGCGCCGGCCATTTCCTCACCCCAGAGCTGATCGACCGGAAGCACCTCGAATTCCGTGCCGGGAAATGCCGCCTCAAGCCGGGGCAGCCTGGGCAATAGCCACAGATGCGCGAAACCGAAGTGCACGGCGATGCTCAGTTCCCGGTTGCGCGCACTTGCGCGCGCCTGCAGGCGTCGGGTCGCACCGTGGATTCGCCGCAGCGCGCCAGCGATCTCCTCGTGATACGAACGGCCATCGGCGGTCAACCGGGGGCGGCGTTGGGTGCGATCGAACAGGGGCAGCCCGAGGGCGTCCTCCAGTTGGCGGATCCGCTGCGAGATCGCCGGCTGGGAGGTGGCGAGTTCGCGCGCCGCCGCCGTCATCGATTCCAGACGCACGGTGGCGTCGAACGCGGTCAGGCATTTCAGTGGCGGATCGTCAGTATTCATAAAGAATCATTATGTTTTACATCACGATATGACGAGTTTACGGGCAGTTGGAGCCCAACGCATAATCGATCCCACATAAATCGCAGTGGAGAAAACGATGCAGGCCGTGCGTTTCCACGTTCAGTCCGAACCACCGCGTGTATGGGCGCGGACCCCGCAGGGCGAGTTCGAACTGCCGGCACTCTGGTTGCGCGAGCGTTGCCAGGACCCGGACCACGTCGATCCCGACACGGCCCAGCGCCTGTTCGATCCGCATCGCCTGCCGGACGATCTCGAACTGACAGCCGCGGATGAGGACGGCGAGGGGCATCTGCAACTGGCGTTCAGCGATGGTTATGAGGGCCGGTACGATCCGCGTGGACTGGCGCCGGATTTTGACCCGGCCGACGGTCTCCCCGCGGCCGTGGCATGGGATGCGGATCTGGCGGTGGATTCGGTCCGCGTGGACTGGGCGACCCTGGGGGATCCGACCGCTCTCCGGCACGCCGTCGGGATCTTTCTCGCCTATGGATTCATCGTGCTCCACAACGTTCCGACCGATTCGGAGCGGATCCTCGAGGTTGCACGCACATTCGGGCACCCGCGCGAGACCAACTTCGGCCGTTACTTCGAGGTTTATTCGCGGCCGCATTCCAACGACCTCGCCTATCGGCCGGTGGGTCTCGGCGCGCACACCGACAACCCGTATCGCGAGCCGGTACCCGGTATCCAGTTGCTGCACTGCCTGGTCAACGAGACCACCGGCGGTGAATCGACGCTCGTCGACAGCCTCGCAGTCGCGGAGACGCTCGAGCGCGAAGACCCGGAGGGCCTGGAGCTGCTCGCGACTACCCCGGTACGCTTCCGCTTTGTCGATGATCACGAAGAGCTGATCGAGCGACGGCCGATCGTGCAGCGCGATGCCACGGGCCGGATGACGGGGGTACACTACAGCCCGCGGCTGGATTATCTGCCGGTAATGGATGCCGACAAGACTCGCCGTTTCCAGCGCGCGCGGCGACGCCTCGGGGAACTGTTCGCCGACCCGCGCTTCGAGCAGCGCTTCGGCCTCGCGGCCGGTGAACTGATGATGTTCGACAACAGCCGCGTACTGCATGGGCGCACGGCGTATGATCCGCGCGAGGGCTACCGCCACCTGCAGGGTTGCTACATTGACCTGGACGGGCCGCGCAGCCTGTATCGCACATGCCGCGGTCGATGAATCCGGTTCCGACAGCCGGTCACCCGCACCGGAGCCATTGCCTTGTCAAAAGCGCCTCTTAGCGTCCCGGAGATCGTCGAAGCTGGCCTCTGCATGGGCTGCGGCCTGTGTCACGGCGTTGCGGGTGGCGACCGCATCGGCTTCGTAATGACGCCCGAGGGGCGTCTGCGACCGGTCGCCCGCGAAGCGCTCGACGAGTCCACCAACGCCGCGATCAACGCGGTCTGCCCGGGGGTCCGTGTCGAAGGGCCGGAGCCCGCACGCGCGGCGCCAGAGGCCGAGCTCGACCCTGTCTGGGGACCCGCGGACGGGGTCGTCATCGCCCACGCGGGCGACGAAGAGGTACGCTATAAGGCCGCTACGGGTGGGATCCTCACTGCGCTCGGTCAACACCTGGTCGAAACGGGCGAGGTGGAGTTCGTGCTCCACGTGGGCGCTTCGCGCGAAGCCCCCATGCGTTCGGAGGCACGCGTCAGCTTCGACCGTGCGAGCCTGCTCGCAGGCGCCAGTTCACGCTACGGCCCGTCGACGCCGCTGCACGATTTCCATGCTTTGCTTGACCGCGGCCGACCGTTCGCCGTGGTGGGCAAGCCCTGCGATATCACGGCCGTACGCAACGTCATGCGTAGCGACGAGCGCGCGCGCACACTCGTGCGCTATTGCCTCGCGCTGGTCTGCGGCGGCATGTCCGATCTCACCAAAAGCCAGGGCGTGCTCGACGATGCTGGCATGAAGGAATCCGAGCTGGGGCTTTTTCGTTATCGTGGACACGGCAACCCGGGGCCGCTGCGGGCCGAGACGGTCGACGGGCGCGCCCACGAGGAGGAGTACAACGCCCTTTGGGGCGACGAGGTCGGCTGGGCGCTGCAGCCGCGCTGCAAGATATGCCCGGATGCGATCGGTGAGGTCGCCGACATCGCCGCCGCCGACTGCTGGCCGGGCGGCGGGCCGAGCGGTGAGGATGCCGGCTTCAACGCCGTGCTGGTGCGCACCGCCCGTGGCCGTGAGCTGTTCGATGCAGCGGTATCGCGCGGTGACATCGTTGTCGACCGCACCAGTTCATTCCGCGAGATGGACGACTTCCAGCCCCACCAGGTAACGAAGAAGAACGCCGTCTGGGCTCGCTATGCCGGGATGCGCGCCGCGGGCCTGCCGACACCGGCGACGCCGCGCCTGCGCATCGAGGGACTCGCGCGCGAACAGTCCCTGTCGTTCCTGGTGCGTGAAGCCCGCGGTGCACGAAGGCGTGCGCACGCCGGGCGTCTCGGCGAGCCGCCGGCCTCGTTCGAGCGGCAGTGGGGTTGTACGTAGCCGCGGCAGCCGCACGACCGCGGAACCGGCGTACGGGGTCCGTCGTCCGGGGTGTGTGGCCCCCTTCTGCCCGGATCGCCCTGCTTACACCTTCTCCATCGACAGGCGAGAGTCGGCGGACGCAGTGGTGCGCCCCGGCACAGGCCGGGGCTTCGGGCGGTGCCGGGCGGATTACGCGGGTGCGTCAGGCCGGATCGGCGTCCTTGACCCGGTTGATGATCGCGTACGCCTGGTGGTTGTGGATGGCCTCGAAATTCTCGGCCTGTAGCGTATAGCCGCGGATCCGGTCTTCGCGATCGAGGGCGCCGGCCATATCCCGGATCATGTCCTCGACGAACTTCGGGTTGTCGTAGGCACGCTCGGTCACGTACTTCTCGTCCGGGCGTTTCAGGATCGCGTAGAGCTGACAGGAAGCGGCCGCTTCGACCAGGTCGATGATGTCCTGGATCCAGATTGGGCCGTCGACACGTGCGTTCACGGTGACGTGGGCCCGCTGGTTGTGCGCGCCATACTCCGAGATCTCCTTGGAGCAGGGGCAGAGGCTCGTCACCGGGATCTGGACGCCGATATGGAAGCTGCGATCGCCTTTGAGATCGCGCTCGCCGGTCAGGGTAACCTCGTAATCGAGCAGGCTCTCGGTGCCGGTCACCGGCGCTGCCTTGCGGGCGAAGTACGGGAATGCGAGCACGATGCGCCCGGCCTCGGCCTCCAGGCGCACGAGCATGGATTCCAGCAGAGCGCCGAATGTGTCGGCGGAGATCGGCTCCTTGTGGTTGTGCAGGATCTCGATGAAGCGCGACATGTGCGTGCCCTTGTACTGCTCGGGCAACTGCACGGTCATGGTCGCGTGCGCCACCGTCGGCAGGGCCTCGCCGGCGCGGTCACGGACGGTAATCGGGTAGCGGATATCCTTGATCCCGACCTGGTCGATCGCGATTCGGCGGGTGTCGGCAGTGCCCTGGATGTCCGGAATGTCGTTGATGTTGGCCACCATCGTGGTATCAAGCCTCCCCTTCAGTATATCGCACGCAGGCGCGGTCGTTTTCCCAAACGGTCACGGCCTGTACGGATACGGCCGATCGGTCGATTCGCGCGCCGATCTCATGGAAACAGTGCGCGGCTATGTTTTCGGCTGTCGGATTGATCTCGGTGAACGGTTCCAGTTCGTTGAGGTAGCGGTGATCGAGCCGATCCGTTACCTCGCGGGCGATCCTCCGGATCTCCCGGAAGTCCATGCCCATACCCGTTTCGTCCAACTCGCCGGCCCGGATTTCGATTTCGACTTTCCAGTTGTGCCCGTGCAGCCGGCTGCACGAACCCGGATAGCCGCGCAGGCTGTGCGCGGCCGCGAATTCGGTCTGGACGCGGAGTTCGTAGGTGGCCATACGGGAGGGTACCCGACCAAAGCGGTAAGATATTAGAGGACCCTGGCGTGCCGTGCAACCCGCGACTGCCCGGCGCACCGCGGTCTGTCACCGTCAGGCCTGCCGCTGTCGGTCTCCGGTCAAGGGGGCCGGCAGGGCCTCGATGCGCCGCTGGAGCGAGGCCGCGTCGAGGCCGGCGTCGCGCAATTGATCGCTGCGGGACCCGTGACCGACGAATCGATCCGGGATGCCGATGTTGTGCACATCGACCCGCACGCGGTGGGCCATCAGGCAGCTGTTGACGGCCTCGCCGGCACCGCCCGGCAGCGCCGCTTCCTCCAGCGTGACCAGCAGGTCGTGATGTTCCGCGGCCTCCAGCACGGCTTGTTCATCCAGCGGTTTCACGAAGCGCATGTTGTACAGCGAGGCGTCCAGCGCCTGCGCGACTTCGCTGGCCGGGGACACCATGCTGCCGAACGCGAGCAGGGCGATGCGCTGGCCGCTGCGACGCTTCTCGGCGCGGCCGACCTCCAGTGCCTGCATGGTCTCCTTGATCGCCACGCCGGGGCCCGGCCCCTTGGGATAGCGGACCGAGGCGGGGCCATCCAGCTGGAGCCCGGTATACAGCATCTGGCGGCACTCATTCTCGTCCGCCGGCGCCATCACGGTCATGCCCGGCAGGCAGCGCATGTAGGCGAAATCGAAACTGCCGAAGTGGGTCGGCCCGTCCTCGCCGACGAAGCCGGCGCGGTCGAGCGCGAACAGTACGGGCAGGCCCTGAACGGACACGTCATGGACGAGCTGGTCGTAACCGCGCTGCAGGAAGGTGGAGTAGATCGCCACGACCGGCTTCTGGCCCTCGCAGGCGAGGCCCGCGGCCAGCGTCACGGCGTGCTGCTCGGCGATGCCGACATCGAAATAGCGCTGCGGGAACTGCTGCTCGAACTCGACCAGTCCCGAGCCCTCGCGCATCGCCGGCGTGATGCCGACTACGCGTTCGTCGCGCGCCGCCATGTCGCACAGCCACTGGCCGAAGACCTCCGTATAGGCCGGTGCCGTGGGGCCCGAAGGGCCACCGAGTTTTTTGCCGGTGGCCGGATCGAACGGCTTCACACCGTGATAGGTGACCGGGTTGTCCTCGGCGAGTTTGTAGCCCTTGCCCTTCTCGGTGACGATGTGCAGCAGCCGCGGCCCCTCGAGGTCGCGCAGGTTGCCGAGTGTCTTGATCAGGTTCGGGAGATCGTGGCCGTCGACCGGGCCGTAGTAATTGATCCCGAACTCCTCGAACATCGTCCCCGGCACGACCATGCCCTTGAAGTGCTCCTCCGTGCGGCGGGCCAGCTCCCACATCGGCGGCATCGCCCGCAGCACCTTTTTGCCACCCGCGCGCGCCTGCGAGTACAGCTTGCCCGACAGCAGCCGGGTCAGGTACTTGTTCAGGGCACCGACATTCGGCGAGATCGACATATCGTTGTCGTTGAGGATGATCAACAGGTTGGCGCCGATATCGCCCGCGTGGTTGAGCGCCTCGAAGGCCATTCCCGCCGTCATGGCGCCGTCGCCGATGACCGCGACCACGCGCCGGTCGTCGCCGCGCTGCTTCGCGGCGATCGCCATGCCCACAGCGGCGCTGATCGAGGTGGAGGAGTGGCCCACCCCGAAGGTGTCGTACTGGCTCTCGTCGCGACTGGTGAAGCCGCTCAGACCGCCCCACATGCGCATCGTATCCATGCGCTCGCGGCGGCCGGTCAGGATCTTGTGGGGATAGGTCTGGTGACCGACATCCCAGACCAGGCGATCTTCCGGGGTCCGGTACACGGCGTGCAGCGCGGTCGTGAGCTCGACCGCGCCGAGTCCGGCGGCGAGGTGACCGCCGGTCGCAGCGACCGACTCGATGTGGAACGCGCGCACCTCGTCGTTGAGGCGCTGCAGCGTCTCGATATCCATCTCATGCAGATCGGCGGTCGAACGCAGACCGTCGAGCAGCGGATAGCGGGAGGGCTCAGCCATGGGCATGCCCGGCAATGGGTGGAGCCGCCATTATCGGAGGCGCCGCCGGGGGGTGCAAGGAGATTGCACGCGACTGATCGCGGCAACGGGCTTCCTCACCAGGAGCGCTCGACGACAAAACGCGCCAGCGCGCGCAGGGATTCGAATCGAGCGCCCTCACCGTCCAGTGCGGCCAGTGCCTCGTCGCGCATGTTCGCCGCATGATCCCGGGCGCCATCGAGGCCGAGCAGGGCCGGGTACGTCGGCTTATTGCGTTCGATATCGGCGCCCTGGGTCTTGCCCAGCGTGGCCGTATCCGCCGTGACGTCGAGGATGTCGTCCACGATCTGGAAGGCCAGACCGACTGCTGCGCCATAGCGCGCCAGGCGCTCGCGCAGGCGATCGTCGGCAGCAGCCGCGAGGGCGCCGAGCAGCACGCTGGAGCGGATCAGCGCGCCGGTCTTGTAACGGTGCATCCGCTCGAGTTCCGTCAGTCCCGGTGCATGACCGCAGGCAAACAGGTCGAATGCCTGGCCGCCGGCCATACCCTCGGCACCGGCCGCCTCAGCCAGCGTCGCGGCCATGCGGGCTCGCAGCCCGGGCTCGATCGAGCCGGCGTACGCGTCGTCCGTGATCAGGCCGAAGGCGTGCGCCTGGAGCGCGTCACCGGCGAGAATGGCGGTCGCCTCGTCGAACTGGCGGTGGCAGGTCGGTGAACCGCGGCGCAGATCATCGTCGTCCATCGCCGGCAGGTCATCGTGGACCAGCGAGTAGGCGTGTATCAGCTCAACGGCACATGCGGGCGGGTCGAGCGCTTCCGGCGCGGCCCCCAGGGCGTCACCGGTGGCATAGACCAGCGCCGGGCGCAGTCGCTTGCCAGTGCCCAGCACCGCATAGCGCATGGCGCTGTGCAGGCGCTCGGGTGCCTGATCGGCCGCGGGTAGCCAGCGTTCCAGCGCCGCGTTGACGCGCTCGCGTCCGCGCTCAAGCGTGGTCCCGGCATCGCTCACGATTCGTCGCGGTCCGGCTCGAAGTCATCCAGGCTACCGTCGCCGGCCTGTCCGGCCTCCTCGGCGTCGTGCTCGAGCAGGATCTGCACCTTCTGCTCCGCGGACTGGAGCGAGGCCCGGCATTCCCGCGCGAGGCCGACGCCGCGCTCGAAATGCGCGAGCGACTCATCCAGTGACAGATCGCCCTGTTCCAGCGTCTCGACCAGGGTTTCGAGCTCGCCCAGCGCCTCGTCGAACCGCGCCGGCGATGGCTCGCTTTCAGCGGATGCCGGTGTCTTATCGGTGTCGGTGGGGTTTTCTTCGCTCATGAAGCCATCCTGCAGGGTGGCGTTACGGTAGCCGAGGGGCTGGAGGTGGTCAATTGACGACCCGCGTCCGTGCCGCAGAGGGTTTTGTTCTATCACACCTTTTCTCAGCGACCTCCGCGCCGCTGCGAGAACCGGTTTTTTGTCCAGGGCGCTGGAGCCAGACGCTGGAGTCCCGCGTCAAAGCAGATCGAGCACCTCCGCCAGCCGCCCCACCGGCTCGACCGTCATGCCCTCGATGGCACGGCGCGGCGCGTTCGCGCGCGGCACGATGGCCCGCGTGAAGCCGTGCTTCGCGGCCTCATTGAGGCGCTCCTCGCCGTTCGGCACCGGCCGGATCTCGCCGGCCAGCCCGACCTCGCCGAACACGACCAGGTCGGTCGGCAGCGGGCGATCGCGGAACGACGAGATACAGGCCCCGAGCACCGCCAGATCGGCCGCGGTCTCGGCGATGCGCACACCGCCGACCGCGTTCACGTAGACATCCTGGTCCTGCATCGCCACCCCGGCGTGGCGGTGCAGGACCGCCAGCAGCATCGACAGGCGGTTCTGCTCGAGGCCCAGGGCGACCCGCCGCGGATTCGACAGGGCGCTGTCGTCCACCAGCGCCTGGATTTCGACCAGCAACGGCCGCGTGCCCTCGCGGGTAACCAGGATAATGCTGCCGGCAACCGGTTCCTCGTGCCGTGACAGGAAGATCGCTGACGGGTTCGCCACCGGCTTGAGGCCGCGATCGCCCATGGCGAACACGCCCAGCTCATTGACGGCCCCGAAGCGGTTCTTGATCGCGCGTACCATGCGCCAGCGACTGCTGCCGTCGCCCTCGAAGTAGACGACCGTATCGACCATATGCTCGAGCACGCGTGGACCGGCCAGAGTGCCCTCTTTGGTGACATGGCCGACCAGGAACAGGGCGACGTCATGGTCCTTGGCATAGCGCACGAGGCGCGAGGCGCTCTCGCGCACCTGGGCGACGCCGCCCGGCGCCGACTGGACCTCCTCGCTCATCATCGTCTGGATGGAGTCGATGACCAGAACGCCGGGGGTTTCGGACGCCGCCGCGTCCAGAATCCGCTCGACGCCGGTCTCGGCCAGCAGCCGTACGTCCTGGCCTTCAACGCCGAGTCGCCGCGCGCGCAGCGTGACCTGGGAGAGCGACTCCTCGCCGGTCACGTAGAGGACCCGGTGGTTTGCCGCCAGCGACGCCAGTGTCTGCAGCAACAGGGTGGACTTGCCGATGCCCGGATCGCCGCCCAGCAGGATCACCGAGCCCGGCACCAGGCCGCCGCCGAGCACGCGATCGAGTTCATCCAGTCCGGTCGGGTGGCGCGGATCCTCCGCCGTGGAGACCTCCTGCAGCCGCCAGGTGCGCGGGGCGGCACCGGGCGAGCGCCGGGCGCTACGGCCCGGGCCCGAGGCCGCGGTGGTCGGGACCTCGACGAGCGTGTTCCACGCCCCGCAGTCGGCGCACTGGCCCGACCACTTGGGTGCCTCCGCGCCGCAGGACTCGCAGCGGAACAGGCTCTTTGGCTGCCGTGCCATCAGGTTTCCCCGTCGTCGGAGTCGGTCGCGCGCAGTGGCATAGGGATCTCGGCCACGCCGCGGGCGAGCCGCTCGCTGCGCTCGATGCGGGGCCAGATCCGGGCGGAGCGGACGGCGTTGTCGCGTGTCTGGATGATCTCCACCGGGTGATCCGCGATCAGGAAGGTCGTCCCCGGCTCGGGGATCATCTCCATGTATTCCAGGATCAGGCCGTTGAGCGTCTTCGGACCATCGGTCGGCGGCCGCCAGCCGAGCAGCCGGCCGAGATCGCGCAGATGCGTGCCGCCCGTGCAGATGTAGCTGCCGTCCGCCTGCGGGTGGATGTCGCGGCTCGCCGGGATCCGGTCCGTCGTGAATTCGCCGACGATCTCCTCGAGGATGTCCTCGAGCGTGATCAGCCCGAGGATGTCGCCGTATTCATCCACCACCAGGCCGATGCGGCGGCGATGATGCTGGAAATTCACGAGCTGGCGCGTGAGCGCGGTGCCTTCGGGCACGAAGTAGGGCTCACGCAGCAGGGCGCGGAAGCCGTCGAACTCAATCTCGCGCAGATCGCGCCCGATCAGGTCGCGCAGGAATACGAAACCGACCACCTGATCGATGCTCTCGTGGTAGACCGGCAACCGGCTGTTCGATGCGTTGGCCAATTGCTCCGCCACCTCGTCCCAGTCCTCGTCGAGGTCCACGCCCTGGATCTCGCTGCGCGGCACCATGATGTCGTTCACCGAGACCTTTGCCAGATCGAGGATGTTGACCAGCATCTCCTGATGGTTCTTCGGGATCATGTGCCCGGTCTCGTTGACGACCGTGCGCAACTCTTCCGCGCTCAGGCGATCGCCGCTGGCGTCGTCCCGTCGCATGCCCAGCAGCCACAGGACACCGTTGGCGAGCAGATTGACCATCCACACGATCGGATACAGCAGGCGCAGCATCGGCGTGTAGACGAAGGCCGCGGGGATGGCGACGCGCTCCGGATGCAGCGCGGCGAACGTCTTGGGGGCCGTCTCGCCGAAGATCAGGACGATCACCGTCAGGCCGATCGCCGTGAAACCCAGCACGCCTTCGCCTTCGCCCCAGAGCCGGATCGCCACGATCGTCGCCAGCATGGAGGCCAGCACGTTGACGAAGTTGTTGCCCAGCAGGATCAGGCCGATCAGGCGGTCCGTGCGGTCGAGCAGCCGCAGCGCGAGCCGGGACCCGCGGTGGCCTTCCCGTGCCCGGTGACGGAGCCGGTAGCGGTTGACGGTCATCAGCGCCGTCTCGGAGCCGGAGAAACAGCCCGAGAGCACGAGCAGGATCGCCAGGGCGCTGATCTGCATATAGAGCGGGAATTCGTTCAAGGGATCAGGTATCGGTTCGCGTGGAGAGGTTTTCGGCGGCGCTTCAGGCGCGACCGAGGATCAGTTCGAGCACGAACTTGCTGCCGAAATAGCCGAGCACCAGCAGCAAGAATCCGCCGAGCGTGAATTTCACCGCGGTCGGCCCGCGCCAGCCCGCGAAGTGGTGGCCCGCCAGCAGAGTGCCGAATACGGCCCAGGCGACCAGAGACAGCACGGTCTTGTGGACCAGATGCTGGGCGAACATGTCGTCCAGGAACATGAAGCCGGAGGCGAGCGCCAGGGTCAGGAGCACGAAACCGATCGCGGCCATCCGGAACAGCAACGTCTCCATCACGTACAGCGGCGGCAGCACGTGCATCACGCGCGTCGGACGGTGCTCGTGGAGCTGGCGGTGCTGGATACCGAGCAGGATGGACTGCATCGCCGCGAGCGTGAGTACGGCGTAGGCGCAGATCGACAGGAGCACGTGTACATCGATGCCGGACGGCTGCGGCGGGAGCAGCGGGCCCGTGCGTCCGTTGGAGAACGCCAGCGCCGCGAGCATGGTGATCGCCGCGAACGGCAGCAGGCCGAGCCCGAGGCTGATGACCGGCTGGCCGATCGCCAGCAACAGCAGCAGCAGGACAGCTACCCAGCCCATCAGCGACAGCGCATTGAAGAAACCCAGGTCGAGGCCGCTCGCTCCCGGCACCGCGGACTGCAGCAGGAATAAATGCAGCAGCAGAGCCACGGCCGTGAGGCCAAGGATCAGCGGGCGGCGGGCGGTACCGGCGCGCAGGTCGCGCACGAGCATAAGCGTCGCGCTGGCATAGAGTGCGGCCGCGAGCAGACCGATCAGGGTGTGCATCATCGCGTGCTTTCGGTTCCGGGCCTCGCCGGTGGCGGCGAGGCGATCGATGATGACACAGCCCCGGCGGGCCATGAAGTGTAGGTGTCGTGCCGCCGATCCCTGTAGGTCGAGCCCTACACGTCAGATCGTTGACCGCCGACAGCGCAGCCGGCCGAGCGCCAATTGTCATGACACAGGCTGAGAGCAAACACTGTGCAGGCGCGTCGCCGGAGCCTCCGGTACGCGTATCCGACAACAACAGGGAGAATCCGACATGATCCGGAAGATCGTACTGGCCATGGTGCTGGCGCTCGCCGCGGGTGCCGTAGTCGCCCAGGAGAAGGTCGACATCAACACGGCTGACGCCGAACGCCTCGCCGCCGCGCTCGACGGTGTCGGCGAAGTCCGCGCGCAGGCGATTGTCGAATACCGCCAGAGCAACGGGGATTTCCCGAGCGTCGCCGCACTGACCAGCGTTACCGGCATCGGCCCGGCCACGCTCGAAAGCAACCGCGACCGCCTGACGGTCGGCGCGGCCGAGTAGGCGAAAACACGGGCGGGGCCACCGAGCCCCGCCCTCATGTTCACAGAATCCGCAGACGTTTTTACACGCTCCCTGTAGTCCGACGCACAACCTCGGCTGAGCGGCCGACCTGAATCCCGCTCCATTACACCGTTGCCACATGCCGCTGCGGAGCGCGCGCAATCTTATTCCCCGATTTCGCACCGGCGAGCAATCCGGTGCAACCGGTACATTCGGCTCCCACCCGCCCCGAAAGCAGCCGCCGGCAGTTGCCGTTCTCATGGCCTCTTGACGGCCTCGTCCGTTGCCCGCCAGTCCAGGGAAGAGGGCGTGGGAGGGCCTCCCGTAGCTAGCAGTGGAGCTCCCCTTGGCATGGAATCTGCTAATGCGCACTATATAGTGAACCGATTCAACGCAAGTGCGATGGCAGCAAATCTCCAGATGATCGAGGAATCCATGTATATCGAAGAATCGATCGAGATCGTGGAATCGACCGAAGGCGTTCTTCTGAACCTGGTCCGGCGCCTGAGTACGGATCAGCTACTGGCCCTGCCGCCGCTGGTCGTGCCGCCGGCGGTGCTCGACCGCATCGGGGACAGCGCCAGGCGCGAGGCGCTGCAACGGCTTGACGAACTCGCGCGGGCATCGACGGATCGCGGCCGGGCAACCGCGCCTTCACAAGCGGAGCGGGAGGCGGCGCTGGTCGCCGCGGAGCAGGCCGATCCGGCGGATATATCGGCACTACGCGAGCGCATAGAGCGTATCAAAGCGGCCTCCCGGGCCAGTCGCTTCGACAATTCGGTGGCGGCGGAAATGTCGGAGGACCTCGAGTCGCTGCGAACCCTGGCCGCCGACGCCGGTGCGGCGCTGGCCGGTCTGTCGAGCGTGGAGACGACGCTGGCACAGGCGCAGTGGGTGGGCGATGATCAGCGCGCACGCGCGAATGCCGCTCAGTCATCCGTTGCGCGGCTGACGGCCGATCTCCGCGCTGCGCTCGAAGATTATCATCGACTTGAAATCACGCTGTTACTGCAGGCCATGCGCGGCCGCTACGCCGATTGCGAACTCGAGGCCCGCAGGTTCCGTGACCTGTCCGATCAGGCGGAGGCAATCCGCGCGCGTCTGCATCGTCCGGCTCGGGCGCTCGGCTGGCTACTGCTGCGGCCGGGGCCCTCGCGTGACGAACGCCAACGCCTGCAGCGGCGCCTGCGGCGCCTCAACGACCGACTGAACTGCAGCTGCACCTTCGTCGAGGAAAGCGAGGTGCGTCAGTGGCTCGACAGGCTCGTGGACGCCGGTCTCGAGCTGACGCCCGAGCAGTGGCACAGCGAGACTCAGGAGGTACGCTTCCTGTTTTACCAACTGCTCAATATCAATCGACTGCAGGGGATCATGCCGGCAAGGCGCCTTGTTCCGACCATATTCATGCGGGATGAGGCCCACGATCCGCCGAAGCGCTGCGTTGCCGGGGAACGATACCTGGTGACCTGGTTCACCGGCCGGGGTGCGGCGCCGCGAGACGGCGAGCGCTGGGAAGAAACCGACGGCTCCGACGGCATTGCATCGGTGCGCGCGACAATGTTCACGGAGTACCGCAACCGCACTCCCTCCGGCTGACAGGCCCGGCGCGGGCAGCCAGCCCATGTTCACTGGAATGTGAATGATCCCGCGTCATGACATCGAACGGCGTTCCGCCCCTGTCTTTTGGCCTCATAAAGTGCGAGGTCGGCGCGTTTCAGCCAGTCGGAGGCCGTGTCATTGGCCCGCACTTCGGCAAAGCCAAGAGAGATGGTGATTGCCAACTCGTGGTCCGTGAAACGCTTGCCCTCTACGAGTGCGCGCAGGTCCTCGGCCACCTGATACGCCTCCCGGGCGTCCGCCCCGATCGCAAGAACAACGAATTCCTCGCCGCCGATCCGGAAAAGCACATCCGTGCGGCGCAGACGTTCGTTGATCGTGTCGACCAGTTCGACCAGCAGCGCGTCGCCGGTCTCGTGACCGTATTCATCGTTGACCTGCTTGAAATGATCCAGATCGAACAGAATGAGCGAGGCCGCTTTACCGGCGAGTGGGCCCGGATCAACGCCGTGGCGCAACGTGTCCTCCAGCGCGCGGCGATTCCTGGCGCGGGTGAGCGGGTCACTGTAGGCCTGCGTGTGCAGAGACCGCCGCTGGCGTGAAGTCTCTACCGCGAAAACCCATGCGAACATGACCGTGAGTGAAAGGGTCACGATGACCGTCCCGGCATCAACGGGCGAAAGGGCACCGCGGACGATAGGCGGTAACAGGGAAATGAGCGCCACCAGGCCGATGCCCAGGGCCACGTGTGGGCTCAGCAGGAAAAACGGGACCATCAATGTTGGATACGCCCAACCCAGGAGAACGAGCCCCTCGAGATGCACGCCGGTAACCATGATGGTCGGATAGAAAATGCTGAGTATGGCGTTGTACGGCCGGACCTCACGGGTCACCCAGACCCGCGCTGCGATCAAGGCTACACCCAGTATGGTCAGGCTGTTGACCGCGGCCAGCAGGATGTCGCCGATAGCCAGTCGCGCGATCAGGAAAGGCGTGACTCCAAGAGTCCCCAGTAAGCACAGCCACAGGATGATGATCTCTTCTGGCGAGCGCCCACCCAGCGCGGACAGTCTCCCGGCGATGCCGGTAACGACCGGATCCGTGTCCTTACGGACAGACATTGGCACTCCGTGCGGTGTCGACAACCGGTCGCGGTCGTCCTAAAGCCATGGTTGAACAAACCGGCATCCTCGGTCTCCCAAATGGCGTTCCACGGCGGATTGTGGCAGAAAAGATGCTGCTGCGTTGCAGGCATTGGCCCGAAGCAGTAGGCGATAGGCCCCGGGGTCCGGGGTTCAGCGGAACAAGGGCATATGCTCGGCGTGGATAAGGGCTGTCAGGACGATCGGCGGCGGGTTATCCTGTTCTGCTGGAGTTCGGTCAACGGCGAGGGACTGACAAATGGTGCCAGGAATGGGTGTCAAGAAAATTTCGTAAGTATCAGAGAATACGTTTAAAACTTTTTCGGTTAGGGAGAGACCCGAAAAGTCCTCTGAAAGTACAATGCTCCATAAGTTTTCGCCTGCCACCTTTGGGCTCTGAGGGACGGTAGCGGGAGCGTGGTGTCCCGCTCCGGTTTTCAGCATGTGCAGGCGGATGGCCACGGCGGCGGCGCGTGGCGAAGCCGGTACCGGCCGCGGCATAGGCTCTGGTCTGCTTTCTCGACCGCTGTAGCTACCTGCAACGCATCGGCGAAGACCAGAGAAGTCTGGCCAGCGCTTTGGGCTTGCGTTGATTCATTGTGCGGCGCCGTCGGTCCCGCGGGCCGGTCAATTCCGGACAGACTTCGTGCAGACGCGCGGACTCGCTGCGCCAGCAGTTCCACGTCCTTATCGTCCGAAAGGTGCAATTTGTCCGCACTGGTGACCGTGCAGGGTTTAGCGCAGGCCGTTTTTCCCCGCCGCCAAGAAGGCCGCGTGCTGATTGTTACGGGCGACTTTCAGTCGTCGACTTTTGGCGTTTTGACCGATTCCCTGCATTACCATCATGGAACCATCAAGTTGCAGCAATCCGTTTACGCAAATCAGTTGCTTTCTTGTTATCCCGATCTTGCAATAACTTGTAAAGCCAATCTTGCCGCATTTCCGGTACCGAAGAGAGAAGCAACTCCGTATATTCATGGTAGGGTGGATTGAATATTGCGTCTGTCGAACCGAAGTCCACAATATCGCCACTTCGCATAACGAGGACATAATCCGCGACTGCGCGAACCGTGGCTAAATCATGGCTAATGAATAGATAGCTCAGCCCCAATCTACTTTGCAGGTCATTAAGAAGCCGTATGATTTCCTCACCGACCAATTGATCAAGCGCGCTGGTTACCTCATCACAGATGATGACGGATGGCTCGGCTGCCAGCGCCCGGGCGATACAGATACGTTGCTTTTGTCCACCGGACAGTTCAGTTGCTGTTCTATCGATAAACTCATCCGGGTCAAGTTCTATAAGCGAGAGAAGCTCCCGTATCCTCTTTTCGCGTTGCACCTTGTCTAGCCCCAGATAGAACTCAAGTGGGCGCCCAATAACATCCCTCACACTGTGTTTCGGATTCAACGCAGTGTCCGGCATCTGGTAGACCATCTGGATCTGGCGTAATTCGTCTTTGGTACGCTTTCCGTAGAAGGAAGGAAGTATTCCCTTACCGTATCTAACCACTCCACGGTCGGGTGGGAGGAGCCCCGTTATTACGCGAGCGACTGTGCTTTTCCCGGAGCCAGATTCTCCAACCACGGCAACGGTGCGCTGGCGCGGTATTTCGAAATTGATCCCATTAAGTACTGGTGATTTCCCGTAAGAGGCCCGTACATCTTCGACTGAAATAATCACTTCATCATCAGTGTCGACAGGTCGGTGGGCGTGGCTTGTCTGACGTGCTGATACCAATGCCTTCGTATATTCGCGGCGAGGGTCATGCAGGATGGCTCCTACCTCGCCCTCCTCAACAACCGCCCCATGCCGCAATACCATAACCCGATGTGCCATCTGAGCGACAACCGCCAGATCATGTGATACGTAGATGGCGGCCGTTCCCGCATGCTCAACGGCATGGCGAATTGACGCCATGACTTCTATCTGTGTAGTTACATCAAGCGCGGTTGTCGGCTCATCGAAAACGATTAAGTCGGGGTGGCCGGCCATTGCCATAGCGACCATCGCTCGTTGCAGTTGCCCCCCGGACAACTGGTGAGGATACCTATCCCCGATCGATTCGGGATCCGGGAGCTGTAGCAACCCGAATATCCTTTTGATGTCCTTGATTGCCTGGGACCGGCGCCGGCCGGCCATATGGACCGGCACCTCGATGCACTGATCTATGATGCGATGAGCCGGATTGAATGCCGCGGCCGCGGACTGGGCGACATACGCGATCCGCTTTCCGCGCAGATTACGTAATTTCTTGTCTGTGCACCCATTCAGATCGGTCCCATCGAATAAGATGCTCCCGCCGCTGATCCGGCACCCGTCGCGCGCATAACCAAGCGCCGCCAATCCGATTGTCGATTTTCCGGCCCCGGATTCGCCGATCAGCCCAAGAACTTCACCCTTGTGCACGGTAAGATTGATTCCGTGGACAATTGGGGTCCAGACATCAACGCTGCACGCTTCCAGCCGGAGTCCACTCATCTCCAGAATCGCTGCGCGAGACGTCCCGTTTCCTTGCGCCCGATTCCCGAACTCACTCACAGTACCGTGCATAGTTTACTCCTTCCGCATTCCGGACTGATAAAGAAACCAGTCTACGATCAGGTTAACGCCGACAGTAAGCAGCGCAATACATATGGCGGGCACCAGTGGCGTGGCGATACCAAACGATATCAATGTCGATGTTTCTCGTACCATCGATCCCCAGTCGGCGGTCGGCGGCTGGATGCCGAGACCGAGAAAACTCAGCGCACTTATGAAAAGGAAAACGAAACAAAATCTTAGACCGAATTCTGCCGCTAAAGGAGCGGTGATGTTCGGCAGAATCTCATGACGCACTATCCACCATGTTCCTTCGCCTCTCAGGCGAGCCAGCTCGACAAATTCCAATACGGCGACATTCATTCCGACGGCCCGCGTGAGTCGGAAAACGCGTGTGGAATCGAGCACTGCGATCACCAGGACCATATTCAGTACTGATGTACCGGCAATCGTGAGTATAAGTAATGCGAGAATCAGGGGAGGGATCGCCATCAGAATGTCGACTAGACGTGAAAGCACCTGATCAACCCATCGGCTGGACACGGCCGATATCAGCCCAAAAACGACTCCGATAAAAAACGCCATGGCGGTGACCAGAAGTGCGATTCCGACCGTGTTTCGGGCTCCATAGAGAATTCTCGTGAAAACGTCGCGACCGATCTGATCAGTTCCGAAAAGAAAGTCCCCCCCGATCGAAAGACCTGGGGCTCCTACAACGTCTGTTTCGCCGTACGGTGCTATCCACGGCGCGAAGACGCCTGCGAACAAGACGACGGTGAGGATGGTAAGACCCAAAAAAGCGGTCGGCGGCGCGGTCTTAAGAAGTTTGAGACTGCTCTGCATTATAGGCAACACGAGAAGCTCCGATAACACCCCTCAACTCGGGTTCAAAAGACGTGGATTCGTGATGATTGAGAGGATGTCTGCCACTAGATTGAGACCAATATAGGTTACGGCAAAAACCAGGCAGCCGGCCTGTACGACGGGCATATCCCGTTTCGATACGGAATCCACCAAAAGCTGGCCCAACCCCGGATAGACGAAAACGACTTCAACTACAACAACACCCACCACCAGATAGGCCAGGTTCATGGCCACTACATTCACGATCGGTGACAGGGCGTTGGGTAATGCGTGGCGAAGAATCAACCGCTTTGGTCCAACACCCTTGAGGAGGGCCATTTCTATGTACGGACTTGTCATAAGATTGATTATGGCGGCGCGCGTCATACGCATCATATGGGCTACGGTAACCAGCGTTAGGGTGACGGCGGGCAAAAAGAGGAGTTTCAATGATTCCCAAAGGCTCGTGTCAATCGCTATATGTGCAAGTGACGGGAGCCAGCCCAGCTGGATCGAGAAAACAAAAATTAGAATATAAGCGGCAAGAAATTCTGGCGATGATATTGCGGAGAGAGCGGTGATATTAACGACACGATCGAAGACGCTGTTTCGATATAGCGCGGCCAGAATTCCGAATGTTAATGCAACCGGTACCGCCATTGCAGCTGCGTATCCGGCCAGAAAAAACGTGTTGTAGAGACGGTTGCCGATTAGATCTGATACTGGGCGTTCGTTGGAGAACGAATAGCCGAGATCACCCTGAGCGGCGTTTGTGAGCCAGGAAAAGTAGCGCACATACGCAGGCTGATCGAGACCAATCTGGCGGCGCAGGACCTCGACCGATTCCTGTGTACGCCCCTGTCGAAGAATGGCGTCTACGAAGTCTCCCGGCAACAATTCGACCGCAAGGAAAATAAGCAACGTGACGATCAGAAGAGTAAAGAGGCCCAGCGCAATGCGCTGGGCCACGAGGCGGACAATCTGGATCATTATTTATTCCCGTACGGTTCGGGGTTTACCGGAATTATGCAAACCACCAGCGTTCGAGGCCTTTGAGACCATCCAACTCCCAGTTAGCCGCCAACTCACCGTGCTTGACCCGCGCGCTGGTGGCGAAGACATGGTCTGCGAATACGGGGATTACCACGCTTCCCTCGTCGCGGACGATACGCTGCAGCTCACCGTATAGCTCACCGCGTTGTTCGACGTCACGTTCTGCGAGGGCATTATTCAATAGCGTATTGAACCGTTCATGTTTCCAAAACATGTCGTTCCACGGTGCGTTGGCGGAATATGAGGTGGAGAACATCCAACCCTCAGTCGGCTGGCCGCCCCAGTAGCACATCGAGAATGGCTTTTTCATCCAGACGTTGGACCAGTATCCATCATTTGGCTCTTTTTCGACGTTAATATTGATTCCGGCGCTTTTAGCGTGCTCCTGATACAGAACAGCGGTATCGACAGCTCCACGGAAAGCGGCATCCGCGGCCGACAGATTAACGTCCAGGCCGCTCATGTCCGCCTTTTTAAGATAGTATTGAGCTTTGTCTGGATCGTAGGAAGTCTGCGCAAGGTCAGCGGAGTGGTGGCGGTTCGATACACCGATGGGATGATCGTTTCCGGGGCGACCGTGCCCGCGTAGAATGTTGTCGACAATGGATTGCCGGTCGATCCCGTGTTTCAAGGCCAGGCGGACATTGTTGTCGCTGAATGGACTTGCGTTGGCGTGCATCGGGATTGAGTAGTGCTGGGTTCCGGAAACCTGTTCGACTTGTATGTCTGGATTCTGTTTCAGGAGATGAATCGTCTGCAGGTCAGCGCGGTCGATGATGTCGACAGCGCCGGTCATAAGCGCATTGGTCCGGGCCGTGTGATCGGCGATTACGCGAATGTCGGCCGCTTCGAAGTGCGCGGCTGCCTTCTTCCAATAGTTTGGGTTTCGCCGCAACATCGTACGCTCGCCCGGTTCGAACGATTCAAGGACGTAACCGCCCGTGCCGTTGCCGGACCGCCAATCCGCCTTGCCATCTACCGCGGGCATGATTCCGAGATGGAAGTCACTGAGCATGTGGGCGAATTCGACATTCGGTGTGCGCAGGCGGATCTGTACGGTGTGGCTGTTCAGGACTGAAATGTCCTTTACGCCGGAGAGCAGCGGTCGCGCGGCGGAGGACGAATCGTCACCCCGGTGATGATTGATTGAAGCGACGACGTCTTGCGCCGTAAGGGATTTTCCATCATGGAATTCGACCCCCTTGCGAAGGTTGAATGTCCATTTCATGGCGTCCGTTGACATATCCCACGATTCGGCCAGTTCCGGGAGTAAGTCACCGGATTGGCCGATCTCCGTCAGGTTGTTTCGCAGGCCCCAACCGACGAACATCATATAGGCGTCAAAATAGGTTCCCGGGTCAAGACTGTCGCCAGTGGATCCATGTCCCAGACCCACACGCACCGTATCGGAATCCGGTGAGGCCCAGGCGGCTCGTACGGGCCACCCTGCGGAGGCGAGGGTTCCGAGGGCCGCGGTGCCGGCGACGCCTTTGAGGAATCCCCGGCGCCGCAGATTCGGTGGTATGACAGTGTTTTGGTCCTTGGAACGCTTCATTCGTTTTCTCCTGCTTTTGGGAGTTATACCAAGTCACCGGATTGGCCGTTTTCGCACGACGGCTGAATGTGGCTTCCCGGGAACTGGCTGGCGCTACCATATATCGTGAAAATTGGTCGCGCAACCAAAACTTTGGCGAGAAAACCGGTATTCGATCTCTACTATGGGAAGCGAGAAGGCGGGAAGACCGTTGAAGCCCAACTTGGAAGGCGGTAAGCGCACGCCGGCGCGGGGGCTTGGCGCGTCAGTCAACATGGTCTGATCGCGCCACCTGTGGGCTCATGTTCGGATCCTGGGATTGGCTGGGCTCATCACGCCTTTGGCAGGCATGGAGCTTTGCCCAAAGGCAGAAACAGCTGGTTGGCGGTATCGGTACGGCACGCGGGCCGATTCGGCCTCAGCGTGGGGGGGTGGCATTGATTCCGCTACGACGAAGTAACGCCAGAACACAGTCTCGGGCGGTGTCCGGGGAAATCGCCTCGCCATCCATTCCGCGTTGCACCCAGAGTCCGTCAATCATGACGGCGACTTGGTGGGCAATTGCCCTCACGTCATCAGAGGCGGCAAGTTGACGCAGTGGACTCAAAAGATTACTGATCAATCGCCGCCTGAGGGCCCTCTGGATACGCCCGAATACGGGTTCGTCCGCGACTGCCGCACAGTATGACAGCCACGTCTGGGCCAGCCGTGGCTCGTAGATATCGGGGTCGAAATTTGCCTGAATCACGGCATATAGGCGCTGGCCCGGTGTTGTCGCGGTGCTGAGGTATTCGGTCGCGCGTTTGCTGATCAGGCCATTCGAGTAACGGATTGTCGCCTCCGTCAATTCACGCTTGTCTTTAAAGTAGTGGTGAACGATTCCGGGTGACATCTGGGCACGCTCGGCGACCTTCTTGATCGTCAGGCCCTGAATCCCGTTCTCCTTGAGGGTCAGGTAGGCGGCTTTGACAAGATCCTGTCGGCGGATCTCCTTGATGCTCGTTCTCACGGGTGCTTGAACTCCATTTGGAGGTAACTGGCGGCCTTTGTGGCTCGGATAGCGCACGTTCCGTACAGACGGGGGTGTACGGGCCAATATATTGGTTTATAATCCAATTTCTCGGTTGCGTATATAATTCTACCGTATTTCGGCTGCGCGTACATCGTGATTAAGAATTGTATCCCGGAAACCGGCGGGCGTAATGGAGGCGGGTGAATGGGGATATTGAGAACGGCGGGGCATTGGGGTGCGTACCGTGTCCACCCGGCGGAAAACGGAAAAGTTCGTCTCGAAGCCGATGAGGGCGATCGCGACCCATCACCGATTGGCCCTTCTATGGCTGCTGTGCAGGACACCCTGCGCGTCGGCTACCCGATGGTCCGGGCCGGTTACCTACGGGCGCCCGAGGAGTCTGACGGCACTGGACGCGGTTACGAACCATTCGTTCGTGTCTCGTGGGAATATGCGATCGAGCTGGCCTCGGACGCGCTGCTACGGGCCAAGAAAGAATCGGGCAACCAGTCCATTTATGCCGGCTCATACGGGTGGGCCAGCGCCGGCCGGTTCCATCATGCGCTGAGTCAACTGCACCGTTTCATGAACGGGTTCGGAGGATATACGGCCTCAACAAATACCTACAGCACCGCTGCCGCCGAAGTGATCCTGCCCCACGTCATCGGCAACAGAGTCAATGCTCTGCACCAGAGCCCTCGCTGGGTACAAGTCGCCGAAAGTTGTGAACTGTTTGTGGCTTTCGGTGGTCTCGCGCTCAAAAACAGCCAGATCAACGAAAGCCATGTCGGCCGACATGGCGTCCGCGGTCACCTCGATGCATGCCGTGATTCCGGAGTGAGTTTTGTCAACGTCAGCCCGCAGCGGGATGATGTAGCTGCGGATCTCGATGCGCAGTGGATGGCGACCAGGCCCAACACGGATACGGCGCTGATGCTCGGTCTGGCCTACCACCTCTGGGAGCACGGCAAGGTGGATTACGCGTTTCTCGAGCGCTGCACGGTCGGATTCGACCGTTTTCGTCCCTATCTCACGGGGGAGTGCGACGGCATCCCGAAATCCCCCGCCTGGGCAAGTTCGATTACCGGTATTCCAGCCGCGAATATTGCGCTGCTCGCCGAGCGAATGGCGACACACCGCACGATGATCTCCGTCGCCTGGTCGCTTCAGCGAGCGGATCGCGGCGAGCAGCCGTACTGGATGGGGATCGTTCTGGCGGCAATGCTGGGCCAGATTGGCCGCCGCGGCGCCGGGATCGGTTTCGGTTATGCCGGTATGAATGGCATTGGTGAGCCATTGACGCCCTTCAAGTGGGGTTCCTTACCGCAGGGGCATAACCCGGTCTCGCCCCCAATTCCGGTAGCCCGTGTAGCCGATATGCTGCTCAACCCCGGCGGGCAGTGCTCTTACAATGGTCTCGAGTTGACTTACCCGGATATACGCCTGATTTATTGGGCCGGTGGTAATCCGTTCCACCATCACCAGGACCTGAACCGACTGGAGAAGGCCTGGTCCCGCCCGGAAACCATCATCGTCAACGAACCCTGGTGGACTCCGGTGGCTCGTCGCGCGGACATCGTGTTTCCGGTCACAACTGCCCTGGAACGGAATGACATATCCTGCGGTTCTCAGGACCGCTTCATTTCGCCAATGCATCAGGCGCTGGAGCCGTATGGAGCGTCCCGATCAGACTTCGAAATTTTTTCGAATCTTGCGGAGTCTCTCGGCTTTGGTGAGAGTTTTTCCGAGGGGCGTGACGAACTTGAATGGGTGAAACATCTATACGAGACCTCCCGCGTTCGGGCGGATGCCTGCGGCGTTTCCCTTCCGGATTTTGATACGTTCTGGGATGGGGGCCAACTCGACATCCCTATGGACGATGCAGGCGTGACCCCGCTGGAAGAGTTCGCGCGCGCTCCGGAAGCACACCCCTTGGACACACCCACCGGCAAAATCGAAATCTATTCGCAAACTATCGCCAGAATGACGCATCCGGCAATACCTCCCCATCCGACCTGGGCGGAGCCATATGAGTGGCTGGGAGGATCTGAAGCCAAAGAATATCCGTTACACCTTGTATCCAATCAGCCCGCGCGTCGGTTGCACAGCCAGGGCGACCACGGCCCATTCAGTGTCGGCGGCAAAATCCATGGCCATGAACCGGCACGCCTTAACCCCGCGGATGCGGGAAGCCGGGGAATCGCAGATGGTGATATCGTCCGCCTATACAATGCACGGGGTGCCTGTCTTTGCGGTGCGAAACTCACTGAGGACGTCATGCCGGGCGTTGTACAACTGTCAACCGGTGCCTGGCCGGATATGACAACGTCCGACGACGGGCAGTGGCTTGAAATCCATGGCAACCCGAATGTGCTGACGCGCGATCAGGGCTGTTCACCGCTTTCGCAGGGGCCTAGCCCCCTGACTACGCTGGTCGAGGTCGAACGTTTCGATGCGACGAAAATCAGCCTGAAACCCTTCGAGAGCCCCCTCATCGCCACCGGTTGAACGGCTACATCGCTGGCGCCGCGACCTTCCGGCAACGGATCTCATATCCCCAGACACCATAAGGCGGGTCAACCGCATGGCCCGCCGGAGCGGGTACCGGCTCCGTCCCTGCGGCCTCCATTCCGCGCCGCTTGCCAAAGCTTCCGCGTAGTCGGTCCTGCCCGAACTGTTGGCCGGCCTCGCGCCTCAATACACGGGAAACCTCTCCCCCTCCAATCAGCTAGCCAGGCGTAATCACGCCTGCAAAGCGTCATTGGCAGAGCCTATCGCAAAAAAATTGGTTGCGCGACCAATTTTCTGGCGGTACGATCAATGCGCGTTTTTGCCACGCCTACAGCACAACGAAGGAGACACCCATGGCGACGACCAGTACTAAGCCGCGCGAGCAGGAACACGCGATCAGTGACGATCCAACGCGGTCTCGGACACTCCCACGGCGGTATTACAACGATCCAGAAATTCTCGAGGCTGAACTCGAGAATATCTTCTACAAGAGCTGGCTCTATATCGGGCACGAATCACAGTTGACCGAAGCGGGAAGTTATATTACCGGCCAGATATACGACCAGAATGTCTTCCTCATTCGTGGACGCGACGAGGTCATTCGCGGCTTCTACAACGTCTGCAAACACCGGGGACACAAACTTCTGGAAGGCACCGGGAAAAAACCCGTTATCACCTGCCCGTACCATGCTTGGGCATACCGCTTGGACGGTTCGCTGAAAAGCGCGTATGGCACCGATACCCTTCCCGACTTCGACCCTACAGATTACGGACTGACCCCGATCCGCGTCGACTCGATGCTGGGTTTTCTCTTCGTGAACCTTGACATGGATGCCCCGACTTTCTGCGAATACGCGCCGGGGCTTGAGGAGGAAATACGGGCTGATGTCGTGCAGATCGAGGATTTGGTATTGGTCGAGGACAGCGAGGGCCTGGCACTGCCTGGAAAAGTCGCGTGTAACTGGAAGGTTCTGGTCGAGAACTTCCAGGAGTGCTACCACTGCAAGCCGGCGCACAAAGACCTGTGCACCCTGTTCGATGTCGCCAACTATGGAACTACCTGTTATGTGAATTTCACGAGCGCAACCGTTCCGCATACCGGAAAATGGGACAATGATGCGTATCCGATAACTCCCGATATGGCGCAACAAAACGGACGCTTCTGGTTTATCTGGCCGAACCTGTCATTCACTACGATTCCGGGAACGCCGAATATCTCAATCTACCGCGTCGATCCCGCCGGTCCAGAGGTGACTGAAAACTGGACCCAGACATTCCGACTTGCCGATGACCACAGCGATATGAACGAACAAAGGAACCACTGGGGCGCGCACGTTGCCGGCGTCGAGGACAAGGAACTTTGCGAGTCGGTTCAGGAAGGGATGCGACAGCGGGGCTTCAGTCAGGGTCGAGTGGTGCATTCCCCCGACAATGATCCTGTCCAGGCTGGTGGTGAAATCGGCGTGCACTGGCATAACTGGAAGATCTACGACGCCGTATAACGGTAGAGCGACAATGACTATGCACCGATTAATGGGGTGCTAATACGCCCAAGTATGGGCCGCAGCGCGCATGGATGCGCGATTCATGTCGCAATACGAAAACTACCGATCAGGGACAATTATCGTGCCTGCCTCGAAAGAAACACCGAGCGGATATTACCCGCTCGAGGTGATCGATGTGATCGAAGAAACCAGCGAGGCAAAGTCCTTCTCGCTGAAGGCGCCGAGTGAGTACGAGGAGTTTTTCGGTTACCAATCGGGCCAATTCCTGACCTTCTCATTAGAAGTGACTGGGGAAATTCTGCGCCGCTGTTACTCATTTTCCAGTTCGCCAGATACTCACGAGTTTCCCACGATCACGGTCAAAAGAATTCAGGACGGTCGAGCCTCGAACTGGATGAACGACACGCTCGGGATGGGCAGTAGGCTTTATGCACGTCCTCCCGCCGGGCGGTTCGTACTCGAATCACGAGATCGACCGCTGGTGTTATTGGCGGCCGGTAGCGGCATCACGCCGGTCATTTCTCTCTTGCGAACGGCGTTATTGAAATCGAGTCAATCAATTACGCTGTTTTATGCGAATCGTGATCGACCGTCCACCATATTCTACGATGAAATCAATCGTATGATGGCGACATATCCGGACCAACTGACCGTCGTACACCACAACGACGTTGAGCAGGGGTTCATCCAAGGAGAGAAGATAGAAGCGCTCGTGCGGCCAGAGGTTGGAGCGCAGTATTACTTGTGTGGGCCCGCGCCGTTTATGTCGCTTTGCGAATCCTCTCTTGAGTCAGGCGGCATAGCCTCCGAAGATATCCACTGCGAACGGTTTGCATCGCTGTCCGCCGATCCGCAGTCAGAGACGAACGCACGCCGATCCGAGTCACGCGGGAAAGCTGAGGACAACGCCAATCGTGAAGTAGTCGTGAAAATTGACGGTAAAACGCAAACGATTTCATGTTCCGGCGATAAAACACTACTAGTCGCAGCGCAGCAGGCCGGTCTGGACCCGCCCTGCGGATGTGAAGAAGGGTTATGTGGCGCGTGTTCTGCGACTCTGTTGGAAGGCGATGTCCGTATGGACAACGAAGAGGGATTGTCGAGTACACAAAGAGACAACGGCGAGATACTAACCTGTCAGTCGTATCCTCTTACTCGACGGTGCACCATCGAGTACGCGGATTGAAGGCGCAAGGGCGTTGATTGTGTGATGGGACGGCCAGACAGAAACCAGTAGATCGGAAAACGCTGCGATGCGGATGCGTTACGGAAAGTTGCAGTGCGCGGGATGCAAGTGAACCGGACCTTCGAGAGCCCTTCAGGAGTCAAGAGCGAACTCGTCAAGATAACGTATGCCCGGTTTGCGGTGAGCCGACGCTCAAGGTGGAGCGGGGGCTGGTTCGGCCGGGCGCAACTGTAGGCGGCAGTATTGATCTCGAGCGGCAGGCGTGTGGCCGGGGCGCGGTTGCTTATTAGTGGTTATTCCGAATTCAATCTATATGACGCGGCACGCTCACTGTTGCATAACTTATTGATTGTATTGCTGCCGGGAGTGGGTGTCGCAAAAATGAGCTAAATAGATGAAAAGACAGTTGATTATTTGTTATCGCTATATTGATACCCCCAGAAATACCCCTACGGGTATGTACCCCTGCAGGTATCGTGCTCCGTAGGTCTGTGCGTACACGCTTTGAGCTCCCGCCAACGGTAGCGAGACTGTGGTGTCCCGCCCTGGATTGAGCGATGGGTCCCATAAGTCGCCGTCGACTAGGCCCCAGCTGCATCCGACGCTCTTCGTCCGTGGCGCGCCAGAGTTCCTATCACAATCTCCGAGACATCTTGGAAATCGGACAATAAGCCCCGCTTGTCGTAGCCGGTGCCCAGCAGCGTTCGCCACTGGGCTAGGTTGACGTTGGAAACTTTGCAGGTACGGCAGCAACGGTATCCGCAAATGCATGGACCGTCTTGCTTCGCTTGGGATCTGTACCAGTTTCGAAGATTTCTACCGCTTCGCCTCGTCGATAAGTCCTCGCCCCAACGCGATTTTCCACTTCGTGTCGGTAATGCGGTTCAAAAAAAGGGTTGACACGGCGCCTTATCAACATCTATTCCTAAAAAAGCAAACGTTTGCACCAATCAGGCGCAGCGTTCGCACCAAAAGGGGGCGACCCCTCAGACCGACAGGCATCAGGGGGATCAATGCGGGAATCGGCACCGGCTCTCGAAGTGGAGAGTCTCCGGAAGCATTACGGGCCAACGGTGGCTCTTGCAGATGCGTCGATGAGTATCGAGGCAGGTGAAATCCATGCCGTTCTGGGCGAAAATGGTGCCGTTAAATCAACCCTGGTCAAAATTCTCAGCGGCGTGGTGAAGCCGGATCAGGGCACCTTAAAGGTCAATGGCTGGAAACCGCCGCCGTTCCACTCGATTGTTGATGCCCGCAAAGCGGGTATCGCGACCGCTTTTCAGGAACTGAGCCTCTTGCCGAATTTGTCGGTGGCTGAAAACCTGCTCCTGCCGAATTTGCTCCGCAACCCGATCGGCCTCACATCGCGTCGCGCAAACCAGCGCCACGCTAATGAAATCCTCACGCAATTCGGCGTCGCTGACCTCGATCCAACGACATCCGTAGAGTCACTCGCACTCGCCGAGAAACAACGGCTGGAAATCACCCGTGCGCTGTGGCGGGCACGTCACCTTCTGGTGCTCGACGAACCTTCAGCATCGCTGACCGATACAACGTGGCTTTTCGAGCAGATCCGCCGACTCGCGAATGAAGGCCTTGCCGTGCTGTACATCTCCCATCGACTCAGCGAGGTGCGCAGCCTCTGCAGCCGGGCGACCGTCCTTCGCAATGGGCAATCCATTGATTCCGTCGACCTCGAAGGGGTCGATGACAACCGCATCTTCGAGATGATGGTCGGCCGCTCCCCCGAAGAGGCTTTCGGCGAAACTGGGTGGCCGGCACCAGCTGGTGAAGCGATTCTTGAGGCCCGCGGCCTCACTTCAGGTAAAGCTCGTGGTATTGACTTGAGCCTGCGCCGGGGCGAGGTTCTCGGCGTGGCGGCGCTCGAGGGTCAGGGGCAGCGTGATCTGTTCCGGGCGCTCACCGGACTAGCCCATGTGAAGTCAGGTGAGATTCGTGTGGACGGCAAACCCACCTCCATCCATTCCCCCCGTCAGGCATTGCGTGCGGGGCCGGGCATCGCATTCGTCCCCGAAGAGCGCAAGACCGAGGGTATTTTCAGCAATATGCGCACGGCCGCAAACATCATATTGCCGCAGGCCTTTCGTATGTCGCGGTTCGGATTCCTGAGCCACCGGATCGAGGAAGGTCATGCGATGGCAACAGCGCAGCGTCTGGACCTGCAGCCTCGGTATTTGGGTTTCCGGATTGACGCGCTCTCGGGAGGCAATCAGCAAAAGGCCGTCATCGCCCGCGCACTTGCATCCGGCGCTGGAATTCTCGTGCTGTTCGATCCCACCCGCGGCGTCGACGTAGGCACCAAACAGTCGATTTATCGTGTGATTCGGGACTTCGCGGATGCCGGTGGCTCGGTATTGCTGTACTCCTCCGAAATCCCGGAACTGATCGAACTCTGCAACCGGTGTCTCGTTCTGTACGACGGGCGGATCACGGATGAGTTGTCAGGCGATACGATAACGGAACAGACGCTCATCAGCGGGATCGTCGGCCACCGATCTTACGGAACCGCGACTGCGGCGGAGGCGTCATGAAGGCGTTCCGCACACTGTTCGCCCGATTTGCGTCCAACGGTGCGCTTATGATCGCCATCGTATACGCGATGATGCTGATCGCCTATGCCGGGAGCATTTCGTCACTCAGTATTAACAGTTTCAATAATATTCTGAATGCCGCTACTCCCTTAGCGCTCGCGGCTGCTGGACAGACGCTGATTATCCTGATCGGGGGGTTTGATCTTTCCGTCGCCGGGGTCATTTCCATCGCGAATGTGATACTCGCGCTTTACCCTATTGAAGGCCCGTGGGGGGCATTGGCCAGTCTTCTGATTGTTATGGGAATCGGCTTGGCGGTCGGTATCGTGAACGGCATCCTGGTAGCCTACCTGCGTATTCAGGCAATTGCCGCCACACTCGGCACCATGATCGTATGCCAGGGCGTCGCTCTTCTGCTGCTGAATGCACCCGGCGGCTGGGTTGCCGACTGGATGGTCTATGAATTGACCAGCGTGATCGGCGGAATCCTTCCGGTAGCGACGCTGATCCTGGCGGCTGTTGCCTGCGCATGGCTGGCACTGAAGCGAACCCGTTTTGGAGCAGGTCTCTACGCGGTCGGCGAGGACGAGACAGCGGCGGAACTCTCCGGCGTCAACACTCGCCGCGTGAAATTCAAGGCTTTCTGCGTGGCCGGCATCTGTTACGGAATGGCCGGTTATATGCTGTCAGCTCAGACCTCGACCGGTGATCCGAATGCGGGAGAACCCTTGCTGTTATTGACGTTCGCGGCGGTTGCAATCGGTGGAACGGCATTCGGTGGGGGTCGGGGCGGCGTCATTGGGTCGATCATCGGAGCGCTCGTGCTCACGCTTATGCAGCGAATGCTGTTTGCTCTCGGCGTATCGTCCTTTTACACGGGTCTCTTTCAGGCTCTGGTCATGGTCATCGCAGTCGTGTTTGCCGCGATCATGCTGAAACTCGCGAAAAGCCGGGCGCAGGCGGGGACTGAATAATGGCGGATCACGAAATCACATCCGAGGCGCAAAACCCCACTGGCAAGGCCGATAACCGCGGGAGCGTGACGATCCCGCCCGACACCGTGGCTGTTCTGACCATTTTTGGACTGACACTCGCACTCATATTCGGTTCACGAATCGTGAGCAGTTCTTTTGGAACCTGGTCGCACATCCTCACTATCACGGAACTCGCTTCGTTCCTGGTTGTGGTGGCCTTTGGCCAAGGGCTGGTGATTCTCGTCCGTGGCCTGGATCTGTCGATCGCCTCGATGATTACGCTTGGCGGTGTGCTCACCACGAGCTGGATCGGCGCAGGGGATGGGGTGTGGTACATGATCCCAATGGTACTGGCCGTGTGTTTCGCCGCCGGTCTGATCAGTGGCATCGGCGTGACCCTGCTACGCGTACCACCGTTCATTATGACGCTCGCCACCGGTCTCGCCGTTTACAGTCTCTGCCTTGGCTATACACGTGGAAGCCCCCGCGGGTCCCCGCCCGCTGTACTGGTCGATCTGATGAGTGCCGACTGGTTGGGCCTCCCGGCTGTCGTCTGGTTCGTACTTG
>CAJXKK010000002.1 GCA_913055615.1 uncultured Ectothiorhodospiraceae bacterium | reverse complement strand
ACAAGCAGTCCGGCAACGGCCGCGACAAATGCTTTGAAAGCATCGTCGCCCACACCCAGAGCAAGTCCGTCTGGGTCCATCTGGGCGAAGGCTGAGGATGAGCTTGCCCCGTTGTCGTACCGGCGCCAGTGGATTGCCGTGGTGAGGTTTTGCGCCGAGAGCAGGCCATCCAACTGGCCGACCCGGGTTCCTCTGCGCACGGACTTGTCCACTCGTCGCGATCCGCTCGCAGTGAGGGGAATTTTTCCGACGCGTGGCAGTGGAGCGCGACGGGACCATCAAGCGATCGCGAGTCAATTCGTCAACGGACGCACTCGCTGACTCGGCTGTCCGGACCCGCAACCCCGGTTTTGGTTCGGGGGCCTGATTTTGGTTCGGGGGCCCGAGGATTTACCCGCGGCGAATCCCGATTGCCCGGCCTGCATCCGCCGGCCATTCATCATATCCGTGCTCTCGATACAGTTCGCCGACCCTTGCGGCGATCGTATCCGGGAATGGCGCCGCACGCCCGGTCATCGTATCGATCCCCATCAGCATGACCTCGCCGGTGGCCAGGCCCGTGCCTTCGCTCGCTTCGCGCAGGGTCATCAGCACGTGCAGCCGCTTGGCATCGTGGTCGACCAGCCGAACATCGACGAGCAGCGATTGTCCCTCGTACGCCTGGGCGAGATAGCGGATATGGGTCTCGAGCGTAAACGCCGTATAGCCATGCGCCGCACGGGAATCCGCGCCAAGGCCCAGCCACTCCAGGAGCGCGTCGGTCGCCTCGCTGAACACGCCGGCAAAGGCCGCATCGTTCATGTGGCCGTTGTAATCGACCCATTCCGGGCGGACCGTCGTCCGATAGCAGGTGAGGGCGGCAGGTCCAGCGCTCATGTCAGATCCGCCCCTCGATGCCCTCGGCCTCCGGCCAGTACTCGCTGACCAGATCGATCAGGCGTGACAGGAACTCGTCCCGCCGGGCCTCCAACTCCTGCACCGAGCGACCCGCCGCCTGGTGTTCGCAGCCATCGGCCACGCGGTCGATCAGGTCGTCGGTAAGTTCCGGCGCCTCCAGTTTCGTCCAGGGGAGCTTCAGCGCTGGTCCGAACTGATGCAACATGTGCCGCATGCCGCCTTCGCCGCCGGCCAGGTGGAACGTCAGGAAGGTGCCCATCAGCGACCAGCGCAGACCGGCGCCGTAGACGACGGCCGCGTCGATCTCCTCGGTGGTCGCGACTCCGTCGTTGACCAGGTGCAGTGCCTCGCGCCACAGGGCCTCCATCAGGCGATCCGCGACATGCCCCTCGATCTCGCGGCGGACGATCAGGGGACGCATGTCGATCGAGCGGTAGAATGCCGCCGCCCGTTCGATCGCCTCGGAGTCGGTCCGCTCGCCACCGACCAGTTCGACCAGCGGCAGCAGATAGACCGGGTTGAACGGGTGCGCCACCATCACGCGGCCCGGATTCGCGCAGTCCGCCTGCAGCGTCGTGGGCAAAAGGCCAGAGGTGCTCGAGGCGATGATCGCATCCGGATCCGCGGCGGCGTCGATTTGCGCAAGCACCGCGCGCTTCACGTCCTCGCGCTCGGGGGCGTTCTCCTGGATCAGGCCAGCGCCGGCGACGGCGTCCTCGAGATCCGTCGTGAAGCGAATGCGATTGCGGTCCGCACCCTCGGCCAGACCGCGTTTTTCGAGCGTCGGCCAAGCCGTGTCCACCGCTGCCTGAAGGCGTTTCTCCGCCGCGGGGTCTGGATCGGTGACCACGACGTCGAGTCCGCGGGCCAGACAGCGTGCCGCCCAGCCGTTACCGATGACGCCGGCGCCGACGATCGCGACGCGCGTGACCGGGGTGGTTTCGGTAGCCGCCATCAGTTGCTCCCCGGCTTGCGCAGGCCGAGTATGTCGCGCGCTTCGGCCGGCGTAACCACGCGGCTGCCGAGTTGCTCGGTGATGCTGACCGCGCGCTCGACCAGCTGGCCGTTGCTCGCGAATACGCCTTTGTCGAGATAGATGTTGTCCTCGAGCCCGACCCGGACGTTGCCGCCCATCAGCACCGATTGCGCCGCCATCGGCATCTGCATGCGGCCCACACCGAATGCGGCCCAGTTGGCGTTCGCCGGCAGCTTGTTGCGCATGGCGACCATGGTCTCCGTGTCGGCCTCCGCGGCCCAGGGGATGCCGAGGCAAAGCTGAAACACGGGGGCGTCGTCGATCAGGCCCTCGGCGATCAGCTGGCGGGCCAGCCGGATATGCCCGAGTTCAAAGCATTCGATCTCGGGCTTGACGCCGCTCTTCTGGATCAACTCGGCCTGCTCTCGCAGCCAGGGCGCCGTACTCACGTAGACATTGTCGGCGAAGTTGTAGCTGCCGCAGTCGAGCGTGCAGATCTCAGGCAGCAGTTCCCCGATCGGGGCATGGCGTTCAGCCGGGGTTTGCAGACTTGTGCCGGGACCGGCGGTTGCGGGGTCGTCCTCGCCGGGGAACCAGTCACCGCCGCCACCGGCAGTGATGTTCAGGACCACATCGGTGTCGGCGGCGCGGACGCGTTCCACGACTTCGCGGTACAGCGCGCGATCGTGGGTCGGCGCCCCGGTCTCCGGGTCGCGTACGTGGATGTGGGCGATGGCGGCGCCGGCGCGGGCAGCCTCGATGCAGGCATCGGCGATCTGCTCGGGCGTAACCGGAATAGCCGGATGCTTGCCGACGGTATCGCCGGCGCCGGTTACGGCGCAGCTGATAATGACGTTGCGGTTCATGTTCGCGTCTCCCGAATCCTCGCACTGGGCGTAAGTCCAACAACTGATAATGATCGGCGAGTGGGGGTCCCGGTATTTGATATAAAACGCCGCGTTTTTGATCGGAAACGCCTGGTTCAATCGGTGCACGCCGTTGCGCATCGGGTTAAAGGCCCGGCGTTTATCGGCAAACGCCCGGGCGCCGTTCAAACGAGGATCGGGTCCCCTGTATAGTCCCACTGCCCGGGGGCGGCGCAACGCACTCGATACAGCAACCGGAGGAACCGACCTTGGCTCAACGCGAAATCGTACTCTGTGCACCGGTCCGTACCGCCATAGGCACGTACGGCGGTTCCCTCTGCGGCGTCGCCACAACCGAACTCGGGGCGACCGTGATCCGCGCTGCGCTTGCGCGCAGTCGCCTCGCGCCGGAGCGCGTCGATGGCGTCATCGTGGGCCAGGTGCTGCAGGCCGGCGCGAAGATGAATCCGGCCCGGCAGGCCGCGATCAACGGCGGGCTCGGGGTCGAAGTGCCGGCACAGACGGTCAACCGGGTCTGCGGCTCTGGCGCCCAGGCGGTGGTCTCGGCGGCGCAGGCCATCCGCGCCGGGGACGCCGACTGCATGATCGCCGGCGGCATGGAGAATATGGACCGCGCGCCGTATCTGGACACGAGCGGGCGCTGGGGGCACCGCATGGGGCCCGTCCGGCTGCTCGACAGCATGCTGACCGACGGCCTCAACGATGCTTTCTCCGACCAGCATTCCGGATGGCATACGGAGGATCTGGCCACGGAATACGGCATCGACCGGTCGACCCAGGATGCGTGGGCCGCACGCTCGCAGCAGCGCTTCACCGCCGCCCAGGGGCGCGGCGATTTCGCGGGGGAGATCGAGCCGGTCGGGATCAAAAAGCGCCGCGAGACGGTCGAGTTCGCCGTCGATGAACACAACCGGGGCGATACGACCGCCGAGGGCCTCGGCAAGCTGCGGCCGGCATTCCGTGAGCACGGCACGATCACCGCCGGCAACGCCCCCGGCCTGAACAGCGGCGCCGCTGCGATGGTCGTGGCCGAGCGCGAGCACGCGCGCGCGGCCGGTCTGCAGCCGATGGCACGCATCGCCGGCTACGGGATCGCCGCTGTGGAGCCGGGCATGTTCGGCATCGGTCCGGTACCGGCGGTGCGCCGGGCGCTCGCGCAGGCCGGCTGGGAGACCGGCGACGTGGACCGCGCGGAGATCAACGAGGCATTTGCCGCGATCGCCGTTGCCTGCCAGCGCGAGCTCGGTCTGCCCGAGGAGATCGTCAACGTCGATGGCGGCGCGATCGCGCATGGCCATCCGATCGGCGCGACGGGTGCCGTGCTGACCACGCGCCTGCTGCATTCGATGGCCCGCGACGGGCTCCGGCGCGGCATTGTTACCCTTTGTATCGGCGGGGGACAGGGGATCGCGCTGGCTCTGGAGATGAACCCGGACTCCAGCGGCTGAGCCGGTCCCTCATGCCGTTCAGGCCGCGACCCGCGGGAACCGATATGGTCACTTGACTCTGTGCCGAGCTACAGCGTTTAGTTTCGGCATTCACTCATCGGAATCAGCGTGCGGGAGCGGCGTATCATGTCTTTCGGGAAAACATTGTTGTGCGGGGGTTTCTTCACCGGGCTGGGGCTTGCGGTCAGCCTCCCGGCGATCGCGAACGGAACCGCCGACGGCTCATGGGGGCATCACGGTATGATGTGGAACGGTGGCAGCGGGATGTGGATCATGGGACCGATCATGATGCTGTTGTTCCTGGCCGCGCTTGTGGCCATCGTCGTGCTGATCGCCCGCGCGCTCAGCGGGCATGGCCAAGCCCACGGCACGCCAGCGCCTCAGGAGTCCTCCGCGCTCCGCATCCTCGAGGAGCGTTTCGCGCGCGGCGAAATCGACGAAGAGGAGTTCCGCAAACGCAAGGATGCAATCGAAGGCCGTTGACCCAACACATGCGGCGGCGCAGCTACGGAGAATCGCGGCACAACGGGGCGCTTTCCCTGGCCATCGGGCGTAAAACCGGCCGGCCGATCGAAGAATGATGCAGATCGGGCTTATAAGGCGCGTGCGAGTGTCGGGCTGTAAGAGCCTGTGTCAACCCGACCTGCAGGACGCCCGATAATCAGACGCTCCGTAGCGGAGATCTGGAATGACCGAGTACGATTTTGACCAGTCATTCGATCACGTCATTGTCGGCACGGAATCGGCGGGCTGCTGTTCAAGTCCGGACTGGGCGGGACCAATCATTTCGAATCGAACGGGTATATCCGCAGCCGTGCGGGCCTGAAATATCCGGACATCCAGTATCACTTGCTGGCCGGCGCGATCGCCTACGACGGCTCGAGCGCGGTCAAGGGGCACGGCTTCCAGGTGCATCTCGGGCACAACAAACCGAAGAGCCGCGGCTGGGTCCGCCTGCGATCGGCCGATCCGGCAGCGCCGCCGCGCATGTTCTTCAACTACCTCGCCGAGGAGGAGGTCCGGCGCGCCTACCGGGACGCCATGCGGTTCACGCGCGAGATCTTCGCGCAGCTTGCGTTCGACGACTACCGCGGCGCCGAGGTCGCACCGGGCGATGATGTCCAAAGCGACGATGAGATCGATCACTGGGTGGCCGATTCCGCCGAAACGGCGTATCACCCCTGCGGCACCTGCCGCATGGGCACGGACGACATGGCCGTCGTCGACCCGGAGTGCCGCGTGCACGGCATCGACAACCTGCGCGTGGTCGACTCATCGATCATGCCCACGGTCACCAACGGCAATATCAACGCGCCCACCATCATGATCGGAGAGAAGGCCGCGGATCCCATTCTCGGGCGTCAACCGCTGGCGTCGTCGGAAGTGCCGATCCAGTTCGCCGATGGCTGGCAGGAGCGCCAGCGCGAGCGAGAGCCGGAAAGGGCAAGTTGACTGCATTCATCGCGCCAGGGGCGCATCGACGCGACGCGCTTACCGGCTTTACTCGGTGCTCACGGCCGCAAGGTGTTCAGGATCCCGAGACGCAAAGGATCGGAGCCGGAGGTGAAAGCCATGAGGTCTCGGAGGTGGGCCTGGAAACCGCCACGGCCGTAAAGCCATGAGGTCGTCCGGACACCGTTACGGGATCAGGTCGGCCGGGTTATCGGGGCAATGTCCTTGAATGATCTGATCCGCGGCGATTGCATGTCACGTCTTCTCCATGCAGGATAGAAATGCAACTCAATCGCATTTGGAGGATTTCATGCGCAAGACGTCCCTGCAATCAGTCCTCATCGCGGCCACCGGTCTGCTGGTGAGTGCACCGGTCCAGGCCTCGGACGTGGATCATTATGAGGGCAAGAAAGCCGAGACGCTTGAAGAGGCAGTGACCCATCTGCACGAGTACAACGGCCGCCTGGAGGCCCTGCTCGACAAGGAGGAACTGAGTGCGGACGACCACGCCAGGGTGCACGAGCTTTCCTACACACTGGAGAATGCCCTGCAGCGGATCGAAAAGGAACTGCCGGGTATCGCCGAGGACCTCGAAAGCGTGCACCTCGCATCCGAGCGGCAGGAGGCGGGAACCGTGCGCTCGGATGGCCGGAAGTACCTGGAGAAGGTCGATACGCTGATCGAGTGATCGGGGCAGGGCAAGACGGGTCAGCGCACCGCGTGGCCTGTCTGCCCCGGGCTCAGCCCGCTGCGCGCGGTGCGAACAGGTTCAAGCAGGCGGCGGGGCGCGCCCCCGTCGTCGAAAGGGGCTGACTTTTTTCGTGTCTTCAGCGTCGGCGCCATCCCGACTGCGGGCGTTGATCGGATAGCTGTGCGTCGGCCCGTGGAACGGCTGCCACAGCATCCGGTCGAGGCGCATCTCGCCCGGGTCGAAGTGCAGCATCTGCTGTTCCTGTATACGCAGGCGCTGCTGACCCAGATGGCCCAGATGGCGGTCTGCAACCGGCATCACACGATCGATCAGCAACTCGCGCGGTGGCTGCTGCTGTCGGCGGACCGGCTGCGCAATCACGAGGTGGCGATGACCCTGGAGTTGATCGCCAATATGCTTGGCTTGCGCCGGGAGGGCGTCACCAACGCCGCCATGAAGCTGCAGCGTATGGGAGTGATCCAGTACAACCGGGGGCACAACCGGGTGGTGGACCGCCCGCGGCTTGAGGAACTTACCTGCGAGTGCTTCGCGGTCGTCAAACGGGAAACGGACCGACTCCTGCCCATGCCGGTTCGGCGTAACGCCTCCATAAGGGAGTAGACTGGTCACGGAATGGGTTCCTCGCGCCGACGGGGTAGTGGCACCCGTAACCGCCAGTGGATCCGGGAGCCCGCATGCAAACCTATATGCACGTATCGCGCGGCAACGACCTTGTCGAGTCCCTCCCCATCGCCGAAAAAATCATGTCCTCGCGCGCTGCGAGACGGTGGATCTCGCCGCGGGCGAGAATCTCTGTGAACCGGGGGACGACTACGGGTATGTCTGGTTTCCACTGACCGGCCTGATTTCCCAGGGCTCGCAACTGCGCCATCACGGGCCGCTTGATATGGGGTTGATCGGCAGTGAGGGCATGCTCGGAGCGACGCTCGCGCTGGGCGTCGACACGGCCCCCTTGCAGGCGGTGGTTACCGAAGCCGGCACTGCGTTGCGCATGCACGCGACCGACCTGCGCCTGTCATTGCGCGAAGACGAAGCACTGCGGCTTCGGGGCGATCATTACCTCTATATCCTGCTCGTCGAGCTCGCACGGACCGCCTCCTGCAACCGCTTTCACGCGATCGGACCCCGCCTCGCGCGGTGTCTGCCGCTCGCGACGGACCGGACCTCGGCAAACCGTCTTCACCTGACTCATGAATCGCTCGCTGCGATGCTCGGCGTACGCCGCAGCGGGGTCACGGTGGCCGCCCGCGCCCTGGGCGACCGGGGCTTGATCCGCTACACCCGAGGCGAGATCGTCATCCTTGATCGGGATGGGCTGAAGGCGACCGCCTGCACCTGTTACGCGGACTCGCCTTCCCACCGCAACGGCATGTCACTGACCTGAGCACACGCGCCGGCATCCTGCCGCGGCCCGATCCCACGACCGCCATCCCGCACATCCGATGCAAAAGTCCATGGGCCCGATTCGCCGTCCCCTCGCTTTCGGCGAGTATCGGGATCGGACTCAACCCTGGAGCAGGTGGGTGCGGAACCCGGGGTCGCGCGGGAACGCCTGCGACAGATAACGCCTGCGGCGTATTCTTGAAGCGCACGGTCACTCTGTCGGAACGCTGTTCGCGGTGTGACGCCTTCCCACATGGATCTCAGGGCGTCGTGGCCGAAGCATATGGAGATGGAGCGCGTCGAAGGCGCGGCATCCATCGATGTCTCGTGCGTCGCACCCGGCCGCGCCTGGCACGCGTCATTGCTGGCATTGCGGGCAGAACCAGGCGCTTCTCCCGCTCACCCTGCGGGTCTTCAGCTTGCCGCCACAGCGCGGGCAGGGGTCATCGCCACCGCGATGTGGCGTGATCCAGGTGCGCGGCATGTGCGCCGGCGCGGCGTCGTGCTCGATCGCCGTCTCGAGCACCCGCTGGAGCTGACAGTGGATCGTACCGATCTCCTGCGTGGTGAGATCCGCGACCCTGCGGTCAGGACGCACTCCGGCCTGGAACAGGATCTCGTCGGAATAGACGTTGCCGATGCCGGCGATCGTTTCCTGGTCCATCAGCGCGGGCTTGATCATGCCGCGCCGGCCGGCCAGCAGCGCCTGCAGATCGTCGGCATCGAACGCCAGCGCGTCCGGCCCGATGCCCTTTGCGGCGAGATAGCCCTCGATGTCGTCGGCCAGCTCGATCCAGCCGAAGCGGCGCTGGTTGTCAAAGGCGAATCGGCCGCCGTCGTCGAAGCCGAGCACGAAACGTGCGTGTGCCGGCTCGTTGTCCGGGTCGTCATAGAAGGCGACGGCGCCGGTCATGCCGAAGTGCAGCACCAGCTGGTGGCTATTGCCGCCGATGCGCAGGAACAGGACCTTGCCGTGGCGCCGCACGGCGTCGAAGGCGTGGCCCCGCAGTTCGCGTTCGAGCCGGGCTGCCGAGACATGGTGCAACCGCTTGTGATCGCGTACGTCGACCGCCTCGATACGCCGGCCCAGCCCCTGAGCGCCCACCCGACGCCGGAAGACCTCGACGTCCGGCAGCTCGGGCATCAGGTTTCCTCCCGCTTCAACAGCTTCGCGAAATCGTGCTCATCGAGGATCGTGACGCCCCGGGAGCGCGCCTCGTCGAGCTTGCTGCCGGGGTCCGTACCGGCGACGACGTACCCTGTCTTCGCGCTCACCGACGACGTGGTCCGGGCACCCAGTGCCTCGGCCCGGGCCTCGGCTTCGTCGCGGGTCCAGTTCCCGAGTGTGCCGGTGAACACGAATGTCTGCCCCGCGAGCGGCTGCCGGCCCCGTCGGCGCCTCACCCGGCGCGGTGCCACGCCGTGATCGTGCAGCTTATCCAGGGTCCGGCGATTCTCCTTCGCGTGGAAGAACGCGTGCACCGAACGCGCGATCTCCGGACCAATGTCGGGCACGGCCTCGATCCCGTCCAGGCTCGCCTGCTCGACTGCCTCCAGGCATTCGAAGTGCTGTGCCAGCTGCTGCGCCACGCGTTGCCCCACGTGGCGGATGCCGAGGGCGAAGAGGAAGCGATCGAGCTCCGGTTCGAGGCTCGCCCGGATCTGCTTGACCAGGTTGGTCGCCGAGGTCGCACCGAAACCCTCGAGTTGCTTGACCGTGTCGCGGTCGAGGGCGTAAAGGTCGGCCACATCCTCCACCAGGCCGGCACCGACCAGCTTGCGTGCCGTCTTCTCCCCCACGCCATCGATGTTCATGGCCTCGCGCGACGCATAATGCTGCAAGTGTCCCACCAGCTGCGGGGCACAGGCGAGACCGGCCGGGCACAGGACATAGGCGCCCTCGTGCACGGTTTTCGTGCCGCAGGCCGGGCAGTACCGCGGTAATTCGAATGGCTTGTCCGGGGGGCTGCGGGAACCGTCGACCCGTCCGACGATCTCGGGGATCACGTCGCCGGCCCGCTGCACCCGCACCCGGCATCCGGGCCAGACGTCCTTGCGCCGCACCTCGTCCTCGTTGTGCAGCGTGGCCCGGCTCACCGTGACCCCCCCGACATCGACGGGTTTGAGCAGCGCCACCGGCGTGAGCATGCCGGTCATGCCAACCTGCACGACGATGTCCTGCAGCGTCGTCACCTGCTGGCGCGGCGGGAATTTCCACGCCAGTGCCCACCGTGGACTCCGATGGCGCGTGCCCAGCCGCTCGCGGGCGGCGCAGTCGTTGAGCTTGAGGACAATGCCGTCGATCTCGTAATCGAGATTCTCGCGCTCCCGCTCGAGGGCCTGGTGATACTCCCGCACCTCGCGCCGGTCCGAGACGAGGTCCGCGTGGGGATCGGTCTTGAGCCCCCAGTCGTGCATCATCTCGAGTGCGTTCCACTGGGTGACGATCGCGGTGTCGCCGATGTCGAGCACGTCGTAGAACGTGATGTCGAGCCGCGCTTCGGCGACCGCTTTCGGGTCGAGCCGCCGCATCATCCCGGCGGTCGCGTTGCGCGGGTTGGCGAAGGGCTCCTCGCCGCGCTCGATGCGGCGGCGGTTGATCGCCTGAAAAGCGCGACTGTGAAGGATTACTTCGCCGCGCACGGCAAGAAAGTCCGGGGCGTGGTCCGAAGCGGCCAGGCGCAGGGGCAGCGAGCGGATGGTCCGCGCGTTGCGCGTGACGTCCTCGCCAGTGTGGCCATCACCGCGGGTGGCTGCACGCACGAGCGACCCATGCTCGTAGACGACCTCCAGCGACAGTCCGTCGAACTTGGGTTCGGCGACCAACTCTGGCTTCCTCTCACCGGTTTCGCGGCGAACGAAGTCGAGGAAATCTTCAACCTCGGCGCGCTCGAGCGCGGCGTGGAGCGAGAGCATCGGCGCCGTGTGCCGGATCTTGGCCAGCCCCTCCACGGGCTCGCCACCGACGCGCATGGTCGGTGAATTGGGGTCGTGCAGCTTCGGGAATGCCGCTTCGAACTCCTGCAGCCGATGGAACAGCTCATCGTAAAGGCGGTCCGAGATCACCGGCGCGTTGTCAACGTAGTACTTGTGATCATGGAAGGCGATACCGTCGCGCAGCGCCTCGATCTCGCGCTGGGCCTGGCGCTTCGAGACCTTGCCGACGGGCGTGAAGTCGGTACGCGGATGCCGCCGAAAATCGAGTTCGTCGTCCTGCTTCGCCGCGGTCATCGGGTCAGCGCCCTGCGCAGCTTTTCGAGCGCGCGCACCCGCTTGCGCACCCCCGGCACGGCGATGTCGATGGCGCGTCCGGCTGCATTCACTGTGGGCGATGGCAGTTCCATTCAGCTACATCCGACCTATTCGCCGAGCACGTGGATGCGGTCCCGCAGCGTGTCCTCGATGTACAACATCTGAACGAGAACGATCAGCACGACGGCCAACGGGGTGGCCAGGAGCAGGCCCATGATTCCGAACATCGACCCGATCAGCACCTGCGACAGCAGCAGCACGGCAGGTGCCAGAGCGACCACCCGCTCCTGCGTGATCGGTGTGACGATATTGCCCTCGATGAACTGGGCTGCCGCGTAGATCACGATTACGGACACAACCTGCAACGGTCCTTGCGGCAGGGCCAGTAGCACCGCCGGTATCGCCGACACGATGGGCCCGATGAAAGGCACGAAGGAAAACAGCCCGGCTACGAATCCGAGGCCCAGCGCAAGCGGCATGTCGATCATCCAGAGAGCCAGGGTGGTGAGCACGCCGATCGACGCCATGGAGATGAGGCGGCCGACCAGCCACCAGCGCAGGGCGCGCCCCACAGCCCCAAGTACCTCGCGGGCGCGGTTCCGGCGGCTGGGGGGGACGAGTCGCACGATGCCGGACGTGTACAGACCGGGCTGAAAGGCGAGGTAGAACCCGACGACCAGCATGACCGCTGTATTCGTAATAGCGCCGAGCGTACCCGAAAAGACACCCCCGATGCGCTGGATCCATGCCGACGGCGAGACGAACGGCTGCTGGACCTGGTCGGCTTCGCGCAGCAGCGTACGCCCCCAGGGGGTTTCCTCGACCGCGTCCTTCAAGGAGCGCCAGGCACCGGGGAGGCGGTCAACGAGCGAGTCCAGCTGTGCTGCCACCTGGGGTTCACCCAGCCAGCCGAGGAGCAACACTACGCCTGCGCTGGCCGCAGTCACGAGGCAGACGCCAAGCGGGTGGGGCACTCGCACTCGTGACTCCAGCATTCGCGCCGGGGCGTCAAGCAGCACGGCCACCAGAATCGCACCAAAGAACATCAACAGGACGTCCGCGATCTGCTGGACAAGCAGGATAGCGATCAGGACCGCCGCCCCGATCCCCACCGCCAGCAGCACGCTGCGCGTGAAACCCGGAGGGGGAGCGGATGGCTCGGTCATGATCAACCCATTGAGTCCGCTTGAGACTGGTGATCGTCGAGGTGCCCGATAGCCGTGGGCTACGGATACCCGGGAGGCCGCTTCCCTCGGGCCAGCGTGTCCGCCATTCGTCGGCCGTCGAGTATCCATCCGAGCGCATGCCCGGTGAGCACCCACAGCCGCCTGACCAACGGATCGCGCACATGCGGGGGCAGCGCGGAAATGAACCCGGCGCACAGGCTTGTGGCACCGGCGGCGAAGAGGTGCCGCGTCAGCCACGGGCCGACCTCGGCGCTTGCCGCAGCAGTGCGCAGTCGGGCCTTGGCGTCCGCGGGGCTCATCCGTTCACGTTGCGCACGATCCATGCGAGCACTCCAGCAACGGCGAGCGTGATCAGACCGGTCAGCAGCGCAGCGGTCGGCTGCGCGAGCGGCAGGGCCAGGTACTGATAGAGCGCCCAGGTGCATAACCCGGCACCGGCCACTGCAAGGAGGCCGACAAATCCGATCAGCGCCACCCCCCAAACGGTTCGCAGGACGGCGTGCTGGAGCGCCCGTCCCTCCGCCTCGAGCAGGTCCGTCGCGGCGATCAGCACTTCGGCGAGCGAGTTCAGCACCGACGCCCCACGTCCAGAAGCTTGCCGATCGCGAAACCCACCCCGAAGGCGGTGGCAAGCGTCGTGAACGGGTACTCGCCGACACGCTGCTCGGCTCGCTCGACGCTCTCGTGCCCGTACTCACGCGCCTGGTCGACCGTCTGTTGCAAGTGTTCGCGGGCGCGCCGGACCTCCTCCTCCATGGACGATCGGGCTTGGCGTGTCTGCTCGGTACCGGCCGCTCGCACAGCGCTCGCGAGCTCGCCCACGTCACTGCGCAGATTGGCGATATCCTCCTTGAGGCTGTCGAGTTCCTCGCGGATCTGGGAATTGGTCTCGGCCATCGAAATCTCCAGGCAACTGTGTATCCGCGCGTGTTTCGGCCTGCGTAGCCAAGGGGGGATCCGTTCCGTGGCATTGCGAGTCTCGAGCCACCGTTTGTCTCGAGCCAGCATTTGCCAGAGCGCCCCTGGGCTGGCCGGAATACGCCTGTATACACAAGCCTGTAATCAGTGGCTCAATTGTTCTATGACTTTCGTCAACGTCCAGACACAATCACGGTCTGGCCGGATCCGAATAGTCCTCCAGGTCGTGATCCGGTCCTGAACCTTGAGGCGTCCGACACCGGATAGTGGGGCGACTCCAGTGAAGCCGGGTTCGATCACGTGGGCGGTCAAGCGCTCGCCGCGTTCATGGTAGTGGAAAAGCGGGCGTCCGTTTGGCGGAGCCGGGAGCCCGGGTGCACCTCGTACAGGGGGTACGGCGCGGCCAGCCATGACGAGTCCGACTCGGGGGAAGACGGTTTCCGAGAAAATCACCGAAGCGGCTCCGATACGGGCCTGGACGGAGCGCGCGACCGGATCCGCCTCCAGCGTACTGCACGCTGGGCATCCATATGACCAGAGGAGGGAATCTCGTACGCAGCTCAGATCCACTCGAGCAGGCCCGCTCGCGCGGCGCGGACCCTGCGGAGCGAAACGGACGGCCACTGCGTCCGGGCGCCATGCCAGGGCGCCCACACGCCTGAACCCGCTCGGAGGTACCAGCGAGCCCGGCCCTCATGTTCGAGCCCGTAGACGGAGGCGCCGGAGCGCCGCAAACATGACGGTAATCAATGTGTCCGCCAGGATCTTCGCTATGGTTGCTCGGATTCCTCCCAATCAACAGCCGCCGACGAGCATCCTGGACAAGGCGCGAACTGCTGGCCGCGCTCGCGTGTCGCCTCGGCGGTCGCAAACCTTGCGGCTGGGCGTCCGCGCCTTCGATGGGTGAGCGGGGCCGGGAAGGGGATGCCCGGCAGCGACGACAGCGTGATCAGACATATGGTCGCAGGCGTTATCGATGACAACACTCGATCCTCTTGATGAGGGGATAGGCTCGCCCAGCGTGCGGGCACAAGGCCATTCCGGAGGCCGTCCGGGCCGCTGCGGGCGCGTTGTTCGACATGGACGGCGTGCCCAATGACACGGCCGACGCGCGCATCGATGTGGGAACCACGACTCAACAAGTACGTCGTGGGCCGCTGCGATCGGAGCAGGATCGACCTTGAGGTCGAACTGGCACGCGACACGGTCCGTGTCCAAGGCGTCCGTGTCCACGGCGATCACCACCAGCTGGCGCTCGACCTGGGTGCCTGGCCAGCGCTTGCGGCGCTCACCGGCAAGGATACCGGGCAGCGTTGGCCGGTGCCGAAGTGACGGGGCCGGCGCAGCGATCGCAGGCGGGAGACCGGGACTCGCTGGGCTGCGACCCGCGTCCAGTGCATGCCGCAGCCGCCGACGACGTGCTTGACCGTCTCGACACCGACCGTGACAGAGGACTTGGCGCGGATGAGGTCCGTGCCCGCCAGGAGCGCTACGGGCCGAACGCCCTGCGGCCGTCACACCAGCGCGGTCCCGCGCGAATCCTGCTGGACCAGTTCCGCAGCATCGTCATCGGCCTGCTCGCGGTGGCGGCGACAGCGGCTTTCGCGACCGGCCGGCTACCCGAGGGCATCGCGCTGGTCGCGGTCATCGGGGTCAACACGCTGATCGGTTTCGCCAGCGAGTGGCGCGCGGTTCGCTCGATGGAGGCGCTGCGCGCGCTCGGTGCGCGCACGGCCCGCGTGCGTCGCAACGGCCACGAGCGCACCGTCCCTGTCGATCGGCTCGTGCCCGGCGACATCGTCATCGTCGGTGCCGAGGACCTCGTGCCGGCCGACCTGCGCTTGCTTCCTGGCGGGTGGCTGCGGGTGAGCGAGGCGGCGCTGACCGGGGAATCCGTGCCGGTCGACAAGGAGCCGTCACCGATGCCTGCCGAGGCGCCGCTCGCCGAGCGCAGCAACCTCCTGTTCAAGGGCACGACCGTCACGGAGGGCCGTGCCGACGGGGTGGTGGTCACCACCGGAGCGGATACCGAACTCGGTCGGGTCGCGACCCTCACTGAGCAGGCCGAGGGCGAGCTGACGCCACTGGAACAGCGCCTCGACCGGCTCGGCCGTCGGCTCGCCTGGGCCACGGTCGGCATCGCCGTGGTGGTCGCCGCCGCGGGCCTCGCGACCGGCCGCGATGCGCTGCTGATGATCGAAACCGCGATCGCGCTCGGCGTGGCTGCCATCCCGGAAGGCCTCCCCATCGTGGCGACGCTTGCCCTGGCGCGGGGCATGAGCCTGATGGCTCGCCGCAACGCGCTCGTCAATCGGCTGTCAGCGGTGGAGACCCTCGGAGCGACCGGCGTCATCCTTGCGGACAAGACCGGCACCCTCACCGAGAACCGCATGACACTGCGTCGGGCAACCACCCCGCTGGATGACCATGACCTGACCCCGGAAGCGAGGAGCGCCGACGCGGCCGACCCGATGGCGCGCGATCCAGTCTTCCAACGCCTTCTCGAGGTTGCAGCGCTGTGCAACGACGCCGAGTTGGGTGACTCGACCGAGGACCGGCATGGTGACCCCACGGAGGTGGCCCTGCTGGAGGGTGCCGCTGACTGGGGCATCGATCGGGCGGCGCTGCTGCGCGAGCGACCCGAGGTCCGGGACCAGCCGTTCGATCCCGAGGTCATGATGATGGCCACGTTTCATCGTTCCGGTGACGGCATCGAGGTCGCGGTCAAGGGTGCGCCCCGCGCGGTCCTTGCGGCCTGCACGACCGTCGCCGGGAAGGAGGGCGACGGCACGCTCGGCGGTTCGGATCGGCGCACCTGGCACGAGCGCGCCGAGCGCCTGGCCGCCGACGGGCTCCGGGTGCTCGCGCTCGCCGACCGGGTAGCCGACCGGGAAGACGAGGCACCGTATGAACGACTGCGCCTGCTCGGGCTGGTGGGGCTGGCGGATCCGCCGAGGGACGACGTCGCCGACGCGATTGCCGAATGCCGCCGGGCCGGGGTGCGCACAGTCATCGTTACCGGGGACCAGGCGAGCACCGCCGGGGCAATCGCGCACGAACTCGGGCTGGCAGCGCCCGGCGAGCCACCGCCGATCACCGGCGCCGACCTGCCCGATTCGGAACATATCTCGGGGGAAGAGCGCAGCCAAATCCTGCAGACGAGCGTGTTCGCCCGGGTCAGCCCCGAGCAGAAACTGAACCTGGTACGCCTATTCCAGGCCGGCGGCGAAGTGATCGCCATGACGGGCGACGGTGTAAACGATGCGCCGGGCCTGAAGAAGGCCGATATCGGCGTGGCGATGGGCCGCCGAGGGACGGACGCCGCGCGCCAGGCCGCCGACATGGTGCTGCGCGATGACCGCTTCGCGACCATCATGGCCGCCATCCGTCACGGCCGCACGATCTTCGCGAATATCCGCAAGTCCGTGATGTTCATGTTGTGCACGAATTTCGCCGAGGTCCTGGTGGTGGCGCTCGCCTCGCTGGCCCAGGCGCCGCTGCCGTTGCGGCCCCTCCAGATCCTCTACCTCAACGTGCTCACGGACGTGTTTCCGGCGCTGGCGCTTGGCGTCGGCGCGGGCAGCGCGGTGGTGATGCGGCAGCCGCCGCGGCCCGCGGGCGAGGGCATCCTCACGCGCCACCACTGGCTCGCCATCGCGGCATGGAGCGCCGTCCTCGGTGCCTGCGTCCTGGTTGCCATGGTCGTGGCGCTGACGGCACTGGGCTTCGATGAGCAACGTGCGGTCACTGTTTCGTTCCTTACGCTGGCGTTCGGCAAGCTCTGGTTCGTGCTCAACCTGCGCGGACGCGGCGCAGGCCCCATGGACAACGATATCGTGCGCAATCCGTGGATGGGCGGTGCGCTCCTGATCTGCATACCGCTGCTGCTGGCGGCGGTCTATTGGACGCCGCTCGCGGGCGTACTCGATACAGCCGATCCGGGTACCGCCGGGTGGCTGCTGATACTCGGGGCGAGCCTGACACCGGCCGTGATCGGTCTCGTGGTGCCCGGAATCCGGTTCCACACGGGAACCTCGTCATCGACTTGAGTGCTTTCTGCAAAACTTCAGTGCTTTATGGAACTGGCCACATGCTGTGCCCGGCCGGACGGCGGCGCTCATCCTGGTTTCCCGGCTAGAGCGGCTCCGATCCAATACTGCGTATAATGTATATTATGTTAAATTTTAGTTCTGAATATAAAAGCGTGCAGCCCCGCACGACCCCTCCTGACAGTCCCCAACCACGATAATCGACGTGTGCTGTCTCCAGTCCGGCGCGATCGCCGGGCGCAACTGCATTCCGGTCGCCGTAAGCCGAAAGATTATGGCTCCTCGACCACAGCCATGATCAATCCGCATACGTATGAAGCCATACCCGTATCTCTCTCCGGTGGCTCCCGCGGACGCCGTCCGCCTGCTGCGGAATCCGGGGCCGCCGAAGGGTTTGACGTGAGTCCGGGCGCGGTTAACGGGCCGCTTCGGGGCATAGAATCAGTCAATCGAATGATCCAGAAACGTTCTCGGAATATTACATAAACCACTGATTTGCAATCTCATAACGTCCTGAATGATGTGATATTCAAGTTACGATACGTTCTTGACTCGTTAGTCACAAATATGATTCATCTAGTTGATTGATTGATATTTAATGGGATTTTTTTGCGCCATCATCGAACCAGGCGAAACGGCCTCCCGACTGAACAGGCACGAAACATTGTTCGGAGGCATCGATAGCCGGGGGCTCCAATGGCTATAATTGAAGAATGATTTCCCGCCGCTCCAATCCCCTGGAGGTTTCATGACCGAACGTTCCGACACCCGCGCGACCCTGGAAGTGGGTGGCCGCGAGTACCGCATCCACCGCCTCGACGCCGTCGCCAGCGAACGCCAGATCGCACGCCTGCCCTATTCCCTGCGCGTCCTGCTCGAAAACCTCCTGCGCCACGAGGACGGAGAGACCGTGACGCGGGATGACATCGAGGCGCTGATCAACTGGGATCCGGCCTCGGAACCGAGTCATGAGATCGCTTTCACGCCGGCGCGCGTGCTGTTGCAGGACTTCACCGGCGTGCCCGCCGTCGTGGACCTGGCCGCGATGCGCGAAGCGATGACGTCGCTCGGCGGCGATCCGAAACGGATCAACCCCCTCTCCCCGGCCGAACTGGTGATCGACCACTCCGTGCAGGTGGACAGCTACGGCGACGCCGACTCCCTGCGCCGGAACAACGAGATCGAGTTCGAGCGCAACAAGGAGCGCTACCAGTTCCTGCGCTGGGGCCAGCAGGCATTCGACAATTTCAAGGTGGTGCCGCCGAACACCGGTATCGTCCATCAGGTCAACCTGGAGTACCTGGCCCGTGGCGTATTCGGTGAAAAGAAGGACGGCATGCTCCAGGCCTATCCGGACACGCTGGTCGGCACGGACTCGCACACGACCATGATCAACGGGCTCGGCGTGCTCGGCTGGGGCGTCGGCGGGATCGAGGCCGAGGCGGCCATGCTCGGCCAGCCGATCACCATGCTGATCCCGCAGGTGATCGGTTTCCGCATGACGGGGAGTCTGCCCAAGGGCGCCACCGCGACCGACCTGGTGTTGACCGTAACCCAGATGCTGCGCGAGAAAGGCGTGGTCGGGCGCTTCGTCGAATTCTTCGGCGACGGCCTGTCGCAGCTGCCACTCGCCGATCGGGCCACGCTGGGCAACATGTCGCCCGAGTTCGGCAGCACCTGCGCCATGTTCCCGCTCGACCGCGAGACCCTGCGCTACCTTGAACTGACCGGGCGCAGCGAGGAGCAGATCACGCTGGTCGAGCAGTACGCGCGCGAACAGGGCCTGTGGCGCGACGATGGCGCCGTGGAAGCGGAATACACCGATGTGATCGAACTCGATCTGAGCGAGGTCGAGCCCAGCATCGCGGGGCCGAAACGCCCGCAGGACCGGATGCCCCTGCGAACGGCCCGCCAGACCTACCACAAACACCTTGGACCCATGATCGAGGCGCGCGCGAACGGCGACAGCGAAGAGGGCCGCTTCGAGGCCGAAGGCGGTACGACCGCACCGGGGGCGAGCGAGCCCGCTTCGGACGGGATCGCCGACGTCGAGATGGACGGCGAGCAGTTCCAGCTCAAGGACGGCAGCGTCGTCATTGCCGCGATCACGAGCTGCACCAACACCTCGAATCCGGCCGTCATGATCGGCGCCGGGCTGCTGGCGCGGAACGCCCTGAACCGGGGCCTGCCCGTGAAGCCATGGGTCAAGACCAGCCTGGCGCCCGGCTCCAAGGTCGTGACCGACTATCTCGAGCGCACGGATCTCCTGGACGATCTCGAGGGGCTCGGGTTCTACGTCGTCGGTTACGGCTGTACCACCTGCATCGGCAACTCCGGCCCGCTGCGTGAAGAGATCAGCAGCGCCATCCACGACAACGATCTCGTGTGCTGCTCGGTGCTGTCCGGCAACCGCAACTTCGAGGGCCGGATCCACCCGGACGTGCAGATGAACTTCCTGGCCTCACCGCCGCTGGTGGTCGCCTACGCCCTCGCCGGCACCATGGATATCGATCTGATGGAAGAGCCGCTGGGCCAGGACAAGGATGGCCGCGACGTCTACATGCGCGACATCTGGCCGGATCCGCAGGAAATCCAGAAGATGATCACCCAGCACATCAATGCCGGCATGTTCGAGAGCAACTACGGCAAGGTGTTCGGCGGCGACGAGAACTGGAACAGCCTCGAGATACCGGAAGGCGAGCTGTACGAGTGGGATCCGGACTCGACCTATGTGAAGAACCCGCCCTTCTTCGAGGGCATCACGCACGAGCCGCCGGAGATCGGCAACATCAAGGGCGCGCGCGTGCTCGCCCTGCTCGGCGACAGCGTGACCACGGACCACATCTCCCCGGCGGGCGCGATCGCGAAACACAGCCCGGCCGGGCAGTGGTTGATGGACCGTGGTATCCAGCCGAAGGACTTCAACTCCTACGGCTCCCGCCGCGGCAACCACGAGGTCATGATGCGCGGGACCTTCGCCAATATCCGACTGCGCAATCTGCTGGCGCCCGGCACCGAGGGCGGCGTGACCCGCTTCCAGCCCGACGGCGACGAGATGTGGATCTACGACGCCGCCATGCGGTATCGGGAAGAAGGCACGCCACTGGTGATCCTGGCCGGCAAGGAATACGGCACCGGTTCATCGCGGGACTGGGCCGCCAAGGGCACCAAACTGCTGGGCGTGCAGGCCGTGATCGCCGAGAGCTTCGAGCGAATCCATCGCTCGAACCTGATCGGCATGGGTGTCCTGCCCCTGCTCTTCCGCGAGGGCGAGAACGCCGAGTCGCTCGGCCTGGACGGCACCGAGACCTTCGATGTCGAGGGCCTGAAGACCGGCCAGGAACGCGAAGTGACCGTGCGGGCGACCCCGGAATCCGGCAAGCCAGTCGAGTTCACCGCGAAGGTGGGGCTGCTGACGCCGAAGGAGCGGGATTACTACCACCACGGCGGGATCCTGCACTACGTCCTGCGCCAGATGGCGGCGACGAAGGAACCGGCATAAATGGCGGCGGAACCGGATCCGCTCTATGCGGAGGCGATCGAGCGCTTCAGCGGCCTGTTCGAGCAGGCGAAGTCCGCGGAACCGGGTGAGAAGACCGCCGTTACCCTTGCGACGGCCGGCCCCGACGGCCGGCCGAGCGCGCGCACGGTCTTGCTGAAGCATTTTGACGAGCGCGGGTTCGTGGTCTACACCAACCTGACCAGCCGCAAGGGCACTCAGATCCGGGACAACCCGCAGGCCGCCCTGCTCTTCCTGTGGCAATCGCTCGCGCGGCAGGTCCGGATCGAGGGGCCCGTGGAGCAGCTCGACGACGCCGAAGCGGACGCCTACTGGGCAACCCGCCCGCGCGAAAGCCAGCTCGGCGCGTGGGCATCGGAGCAGTCGGCGACACTCGATCGGCGCGAGACCTACGAGCAGCGGCTGGAGGCGTACCGGCAGCGGTTCGACGGTACTGACGTCCCCCGTCCGCCCTTCTGGTCCGGCCTGCGGATCGTGCCCGACCGGATCGAGTTCTGGCACGAGCGTCGCTACCGCCAGCATGAGCGGGAACTGATATGGTTCGACGGGAACGCCTGGCAGTGGACGCTGCTGTACCCCTGACGCCCCCTTGTACGCCGGGGCCGCAACATCACAGCATGGGGCCGTGGCAGGGTCCTTCGCGGAGCGTGATCCATGTACCAGAAGCAGTTCACCGTCGCCACGCATACTCGCTCCACGCACGAGATTACCGAGGCGGTCGAACGGGCGGTAGCGGACAGCGGCGTCGAGACCGGGCTCGCGCATGTCTTCCTGCATCACACAAGTGCATCACTCATGCTCTGCGAGAACGTCGATCCGGATGTACGCGAGGATCTCGAGCGCTTCTTCTCCCGCCTGGTAACCGACGGTGACGCGGTGTTCCGTCACCGCTCCGAAGGCGACGATGATATGTCGGCCCACGTGCGGACGGTGATCACCCATTCCGACCTCACGATCCCGGTTACGGACGGGCGCCTGGCGCTCGGGCGTTACCAGGGTGTCTACGTCTGGGAGCACCGCTACCGCGGCTACAGCCGCCAGCTTACGGTGACGATCAATGGCTGAATCGACCACTACCGGCGAACGGGTCCTGGTGACCGGCGCTAATCGCGGCATCGGCCTGGAGTTCGTGCGCCAATATGCCGAACGCGGTGCCCGGGTTTTCGCGGGCTGCCGCAATCCGGACGCCGCCGGGTTCCTCAGCACGCTGGTTTCGCGGCGGCCGGGCAACGTCGAAGTGGTGCAGCTCGATGTGACCCAGCGCGAATCGATCGACGCGGCGATCAACCATATCGCGCTCGACGGCGACGGTTCGCTCGATACCCTGATCAACAACGCCGGTACTTCACCCCGGGGCGAGGAATTCTCGAACCTCCAGACGGCCGCGATGGCGGCCGTACTCGAGGTGAACGCGATCGCGCCGCTGATCGTCGCGCAGCGAGCCCATCGCCTGCTGGTCCATTCCAGCCGGCCCCGGATCGTGAATATCAGCTCGTCCATGGGTTCGCTGACACACAAGGAATCCGGCCGCCATTACAGTTACTGCGCCAGCAAGGCGGCACTCAACATGCTGACCCGCGCGGCGGCGCACGACCTGGCGCCCGAGGGCATGCTCATGGTGGCACTGCACCCCGGTTGGGTTCAGACCGACCTGGGCGGATCCGCCGCCGACCTGACACCGACGGAATCGGTGAGCGACATGCTGGGCGTGATCGACGGCCTGTCGGCATCGGACTCGAGCCGGTTCCTGACCCGCCACGGGGAAGAACATCCGTGGTAGTACAAAGACGGCACTGAAGCAGTAGGCTCACCGGCGTCGTACCGTGAGTGCGCCGCGGTATGGATTCCCCGGGCGCGTATCTCGGCCACGGTCACGCCCGGGCGTTTCGGATTACCCCCGCCCCGGCTGAGTGGGCAAAGCGCCGCCGCTGCCCTCTTACCCTCCATACATAGCGATATTCGGCACCGGTCCGCAACGCCGCCGCGCGAATGTACAGTGAATGCCTGGAACGGGAAATCGCTTGCGTACGCCGCGCGGCTCAACGTCGAGGTGCGGCCGGCACGCGGACCGCCCGACGACTTCGAAACCGGGACACCATTGGCTCGCCGAGGAATACCGCACGGACCAGGTGATCGATGTGCACGTCCACGCCCAGACCGCGCTTACGCGCTCGGACCCGGATCTGGAGACCTTCCTGTTCGAATCCACCCGGGAGTTGCTGCTCAACGCGCTGAAACATGGCAATGCCGGGCACTCCAGCGTCACCATCCGGGAAACCGCGGATGCCATCACGCTGCGTATCGTGGATGACGGCACCGGGGACGATGCGGGTAACCCGGCGGATGACGCCGACGGTAATAAGTCCCCCGAGGCGTCACGCACGCATGACACGCCGGGTATCGGCCTGAGCATGATCCGCGAGCGTGTGGAGATGCTGGGGGGGTGCGATCGATGTCGAAACCGCCCCGGGCCAGGGGCTCCACGTCACGCTGCGTTGCCCCGTCGGCGTGCGCTCGGCCTGACCGGAACCAGTGGCACCTGCTCGCCGTCGCGTTCCCGCGGCCGACGGGCCTCGCGCCGGATTTCAGATGCTCGCCGGGTCGGGCGCCTGCAGTCCCTTGCCCGCGAGCCAGGATGGATCGAACAGGCGCGACTGGTAGCGGGCGCCGCTGTCGCAGAGGATGGTCACGATCGTATGCCCCGGTCCCAGATCCCGCGCGACCTGGACGGCGGCACACACGTTGAGTCCGGCCGAACCACCGAGGAACAGGCCGTCACGGTGCAGCAGGCGGAAGACCATATCGACCGATTCCTGGTCGGCGGGCATAACCGCGTCGTCGATCGCGGTGCCCTCGAGGTTGGCCGTCACCCGGCTCGTGCCGATGCCCTCCGTGATCGAGCCGGAGCCGACGGACTGCAAGTCACCGTTTTTCACCCAGTTGTAGAGCGCGCTGCCCGGCGGATCGGCCAGAACGATGCGCACGCCTTCACTCTGCTCCTTGAGATAGCGGGACACGCCGGCGAGCGTGCCGCCCGTGCCCGTAGCCGCCACGAAGGCATCGATCCTGCCTTCGGTCTCATGCCAGATCTCGGGGCCTGTCGTCGCATAGTGCGCATCGCGGTTCGCCGTGTTGTCGAACTGCGCCGCCCAGATCGCGTTGTCGGTCTCCTCGGCCAGGCGCCGTGCGATATGCTGGTAATTGCCCGGATCGCTGTACGGTTTCGGGGGCACGGGCCGGACCTCGGCACCAAGGACGCGCAGCAGATCGAGCTTCTCCTGAGACTGGGTCTCGGGGATCACGATCACGCACCGATAGCCGCGGGCGTTGCAGATATGCGCGAGACCGATACCGGTGTTGCCGGCGGTACCCTCGACGACCGTGCCGCCGGCGCGCAGTTCACCGCTCGCCTCGGCCGCATGGATAATGCCCATCGCCGCGCGGTCCTTCACGGAGCCGCCGGGATTCAGGAACTCGGCCTTGCCCAGAATCTCGCAGCCGGTCTCCTCGCTGAGGCGCGACAGGCGGATCAACGGCGTATTGCAGATCGTCCCGGTGAATCCTTCGGTCGTGTACATGCTGGCTCCAGCCTGGACAAGATTCGGCCCACCGGCACGATGATCATCCTCCCCCGCCCATCCGGGACGGGGCCCGGTGCCGATCGGGCGCTCCACGGGCGAATGGTACGGGGGTGCCCGCGGGCCGACAAGGCAACCGTGTGCCACGCGCCCGCCGCCGCGTGGGGAAGGCCCCCACGTGATTGATCGGGGCACACCATCAGGCGATGATCGTCGACGCAGTCATTGCCGATCGACGCCTCACACGGGAACCGCCATGCACACAGCCGCGCGCCGGAATCGCCCCCGGTCACGACCACTGCGCATGGCGGCGCTTGCCATGCTGGTCCTGGTCCTGCTGACCGGCTGCAGCGCGCTCTCGCTCGCGTGGAGCTACTTAGACGGCGCTATCGTCGACCGCGTGGATGACTGGGTGGACCTGACACCACCCCAAAACGCGGAACTGCAGCGGCAACTGGAACCGTGGCTCGATCACATCGCGATCGAGCGCATGCCGGACTACACCGCGTTCCTGCGCGCCGCGGCCCGGAGGACCCGGAGCGAGCTGACCGCGGCCGATGTGGAATGGGCCTACGAGGGCGCCAAGGGGCGCTATGAAGGGTTGATGGCCGATGCGATCGACGCATGGCTGGCGGACACCCTCGCGCGGACCGACCGGGAGCAGCGCGATCACCTGCGCCAGCGGATGCAGCGGAAGAATACCGAATATCGTGAGCGCTATATCGACGTTACCCACCGTGAGAGTCAGCGGTCGCTGGCCGCGCGGATGATCGACTTCATCGAGGAGTGGACGGGCCCGCTGGACGTCCAGCAGACCCAATTGCTGTATCGCGGCGTGCGTGCATTGCCGGATACATCACTGGAATGGTATCGCTACCGTACGCGCATGCAGGCGGGCCTGCTCGCCCTGCTTCGCCGTGATGCCGACGCGATGGAAGTGGCGGCCTGGATGCGCGGCTGGTGGGTGGACCGCGCGGCACTGCGCCCCGACGAACGCACCGCATTCGACCGCTTCCGGCGCGGACTCGTCGATCTGCTGACCGAATTCGCCGCCACCCTGACGCCCATACAGCGCCTGTCGATCGGGCGCCGCCTCCGCGGCCTCGCCCATCAACTGGAGAGCATCCATTTCCAGACAGTTCGACAGTAACCTGATCCCCGCCGCCTGCCAGCTGAGCAGGATTCCTCATCAGGAGATAAAAACCCCTCCGCCGCCGCGGATGGCCGTTTGCGCCGCGGGTGCTTACACTCCCACGATCCGCCCCGGGGCCCATCGCCCCTGCCGGCAGCGGCACGCACAACGAAACGGATGGAGGCGATATGTCGGTCCAGTTGAATCTCGATCAGGTCGAAGCACTCACCCAGAGCGCCCTGGTCGCCTGCAACACGCGCGAGGACAATGCCCGTTCGGTGACCCGCTCGGTCGTCGCGAGCGAGGCCGATGGTATCCACAGCCACGGCCTCGCGCGCCTGCCCACCTACTGCGAGCATGCGCGTTGCGGCAAGATCGACGGCCATGCCGATCCGACCGTCGCCGCGATCGCGCCGTCCGGACTGCTGGCCGACGCCCGGGACGGCTTCGCGCACCCGGCGATCGATCGCGGCCTGGAACAGCTCTATCCCCTCGCTCGCGAGCAGGGCATCGCGGCGCTCGCCGTTACCAATTCGTATAACTGCGGCGTCTGCGGTTATCACGTCGAGCGGATCGCCGACGCCGGTCTGGTGGCGCTCGGGTTCGTTAACGCGCCTGCCTCGATCGCGCCCTGGGGTGGCAACCAGGCCGTGTTCGGCACCAACCCCCTGTCCTGCGCCGTGCCTCGGCGGGCCGGGGCGCCGCTGGTGATCGATCAGTCGTCTTCGGTGATCGCGAAGAGCGAGGTCGTGGTCCACAAGCAAAAGGGCGAGCCGATCCCCGAGGGCTGGGCGCTCGACAAAAACGGCCACCCGACGACCGATCCGGATGCGGCGCTCGATGGCGGGACGATGGTGCCGATGGGCGGCTACAAGGGGGCCGGCATCGCCCTGATCGTCGAGATCATGGCGGCCGCGATGACGCGCTCGAACTTCGCGATCGATGCGTCATCCTTCGCCACCAACGAAGGCGGATCGCCGCGCACCGGCCAGTTCTTCATCGCCATCGACCCGGTCGCATTCGGCGGCGAGGATTTCGGTGATCGGCTTGAGCATCTGCTGGGGGCGATCGAGGGCCAGGAGGGTGCCCGGCTGCCGGGCCAGGGGCGCCTGGCCGCGCGCGAGCGCACGGGCACCGAAGGGATCACGATCGCCGACGGGCTGTACGAGAAGCTTCGGGGGTACGCCGGCGCCTGAATGCCCGGGGGAGCTCCATTCCGACCAGGTAGCGCGTCGAAATCATGTAGGTCGGGCTTCAAGCCCGACCTACATGACTCCCGATAACCCGAGTTCTCGGGCGGTGGCCGGCGCGATCGCTCATCGGATCAGCCCCTGCGGCGCTTCGCATCCGCGAGCAGGCAGAGGTAATCATGGGCAACGGTCGCCGCGGCCGTTGCCGTGATGGCGCTGTGGTCGAAGGCGGGTGCCACCTCGACGACATCCATGCCCACCAGAGACAGATCACCCAGTTCGCGCAGGATGGCCAGCGCCTGCGCCGAACTCAGCCCGCCCGGAACCGGCGTGCCCGTACCCGGCGCGAACGCGGGGTCGAGGCAATCGATATCGAAGGTCAGGTAGGCACGGTCCGAGCCCACGGTCTCACGGATCCGCTCGACCGCCGCAGCCGGGCCATTCGCGTGGATCCACGGTGCGTCGATCACATTGAACCCCATGGCCGGTGCATGCGTGCGGATGCCGATCTGGACGGAGCGCGTCGCATCGACAACGCCCTCGCGCACCGCCCGCCCGATCATGGTGCCGTGATCCAGCTGGACGCCGTCATCGGGCCAGGTATCGGGATGCGCATCGAACTGGATCAGGGCGAGCGGGCCGTACTTTTCCGCGTGCGCCTTCAGCAGCGGCCAGGTGACGTAATGGTCACCGCCAAGCGTAAGCATCCCGGGCCCGCGCGCCAGAATCCGACGCGCGTGCTCGAGGATCGCCTCGGCCATGCCGTGCGGGTCGCCCGGCGGCAGGTAGCAGTCACCCCAGTCCGCCACCGCAAGGTGGTCGAACGGATCGAATCCCCAGGGGAATGCATCCAGCTCCGCCAGCTGGGTGGAAGCGGCCCGGATCGCCTGCGGGCCGAAGCGGCAGCCCGGGCGGTTGGTCGTTGCCAGATCGAACGGCAGGCCGCTGACGACCACGTCGGCCGCGTCGATCTCGCGCGTGTAGCGCCGGCGCAGGAAACTGAGGGCGCCGCCATAGGTCATCTCCGGTTGGCGGCCGTACAGCGTGTCCGCGCGGAATGCCTGGTCGCCCTGGTCATGTTCGCTCATTGCCCCGATCCCGTTATCCGTCTGAATAGACTGCTGACCTGAATGCCACTTACATAGCCACCGGCATCACACCTCGACATCATTGCCAACCTTCACCGTCATCGCGAACCTTCACGGTCATTGCGAACCTTCACCGTCATTGCGAACCTTCACCGTCATTGCGAACCTTCACCGTCATTGCGAACGAAGTGAAGCAATCCAGTGCCTGCATGACCTTTCGGAACCATTGGGACCCCACGGAGTCCGCGGTGCTGTGCTCCGGGACTTCCGTGAGGCGTTGTGCGCCCGCGTGATGCCGTGCAATCGCTGGATCGCCGCGCTCCCTTCGGTCGCTCGCGATGACGATTTCCACGACATACAGTTTTCCTGGGATCTCTGCTGACCCCGAATGGCCAACGCCCGGCACCCGCTGCGCGCGGCCTGTCGGGACTACAGCCCGATCTTTTCCTTCGCCAGGTAGTACCAGGCGCCCAGCATGGTCAGCGGCACACGAAGCGCCCGGCCGCCGGGGAACGGGTAGTTGCGCAGGCTCGCGAATGCATCGAAGCGCTCCGGCTCGCCATCGATCGCCTCGGCGATCAGGCGTCCGGCCAGGTGCGTCGTGGTCACGCCGTGACCGCTGTAGCCGTGAGTGAAGTAGACCGGACCGTTCAGCCGCCCCATATGGGGAATCCGCGTCAGGGTGAGCGCGAAATTCCCGCTCCAGGCATAATCGATGCGCGCGTCGGCGAGCTCCGGGAATGTGCGCGCGAGATGCGGACGCAGTTTGCCCACGATGTCATCGGGCGTAACGCCGCCATAGATCGTGCCGCCGCCGAACAGGATGCGGTTATCCGCGGTTGGCCGGTAATAATCGAGGATGTAGTTGCAGTCCTCCACACACACCCCGCTCGGGAACAGCCGCTCGATCACGGCCTGCTCGAGCGGCTCGGTCGCCACGACCTGGGTGCTGACCGGCATCACGCGATCGCGCAGTGCCGGCACGGCGTCGCCGAGGTAGGCGTTGCCGCAGAGGACGACATGCTTCGCACTCACGCGCCCGTTGGCCGTATGGACCACCGGCCGCTCGCCCTGCTCGACCCGCGTGACGGCCGAATGCTCGTGGATCGTGCCGCCGAGCGATTCCACCACCTCGGCCTCGCCCAGCACGAGATTGAGGGGATGGACATGGCCGCTCCATCGATCCAGCAGCCCCCCGGCATACAGATCGGTCGCCACATGCGCGCGAATGGAATCGCCATCCAGCAGTTCGAGGCCCTGGTGTCCGTACGCCTCCCATTCCTTTTTCTGCTGTTCGAGTTCCCGCAGCTGGCGCCGGTTGAATGCGGCGAAGAGACCGCCCGACCGCAGGCCGCAATCGATGTCGTAGCGCTTGACGAGCTCGCGGATGATGTCGGCGCCCTCGAAGGCCATAGAGCCGAGCTGGCGTGCGGCCTCGGCGCCATAGCGTTTCTCGATGGTGTCGAGATCACGGCTGTATCCGTTGACCAGCTGACCGCCGTTGCGCCCCGACGCACCCCAGCCGACGCGTGCCGCCTCCAGTACGGTCACCGCATAACCGCGCTCGGCGAGATGCAGCGCCGTCACCATGCCCGAGAACCCGGCCCCGACGACGCACACGTCGGTCGTGACCTCGCCCTCGAGCGGCGGGCGTTCGGGGCTGGATCGCGCAGTGGCCGCGTACCAGGATTCGGCGTGTTCCGGGCTTCCGGTCGCGCCAGGTGTTGCCGCGCGCGCGGTGGTCCGTTCGGCAGTCGTGTTCATATCAGATCGCACCCAGGTAACTGTCGTATTCGAAGCGCGGAACCTCCCGCAGGAAGCGCTCCTGCTCCTGGCGCTTGCAGACGGTGAACAGGCGCCGGTAGTCCCCGCCGAAGTACTCGCCGATGAACGCCGAATCACCAAAAGCGGCCAATGCGCGCTCCCAAGTCTCCGGCAGTCCCCGTTCATGCTGGCTGAAAGCCGAGCCCTTTGTTTCGGCTGGCGGCTGGACCGCGTTCGTGAGCCCATGGTCGACGCCGGCCAGTACGGCCGCGACCGCGAGATAGGGGTTCGCGTCGGCGCCGGCGACGCGGTGTTCGACCCGGGTCGCGGCGGGGCTGGAGAGCGGTACCCGGACCGCGACCGTGCGGTTGTCGAAGCCCCATGTCGGGCCCATCGGCACATGCGCACCCACCTGGAAGCGGCGCCAGGAGTTCGCGTGGGGCGCGAATACCGCGGCGGTGTCGTACATGGTCTCCATCAGGCCGCCGACGGCATGGTGCAGGGCCGCGGTCGGTTGCGCGCCATCGGTGAAGATATTATTGCCGTCGCGGTCGAGCAGGCTTGCATGGACGTGCAGGCCGTTGCCGGCCTCGTCGCCGAAGGGCTTCGCCATGAAGCTCGCGATCAGGCCGTGGCGGCGCGCGACCGCCTTGATGGTGCGCTTGAGCAGCACGGCGTGATCCGCCGCCACGACGGGATCGGCGACGTGCGTGAGATTGACCTCGTACTGGCCCTCGCTCTGCTCGGCGATGACCGTATCGGCCGGCACCCCCTGCTCGCGGCAGGCCCGATCGATCTCCGAGAACACCGCGTCCATGGCGTCCAGCTCATCGAGTCCGAACAGCTGCGAGCCGCCGCCGCGGCCGAGGCGTGCCGGCGCGACCGGTGCCCCATCCGCCGCGGGCTCCGGCTCAAACAACCGGAATTCGAGTTCGGTGGCGATGACCGGAATCTGGCCACGGGCGGTAAACCGGTCCGCGACGCCCATGAGCACATTGCGCGGATCCGCGTGGTAGGGCCCGGCCTCGGGCGTATCCATGCGCAACAGCACCTGGCCACCACGCCCGTCACTCCAGGGGAGCGGCTGCAGCGTGCCTTCGATCGGCCAGCAGGGGTGGTCCGCATCGCCCGTGTCGAAGATCAGGCCCGAGGCCTCTACCTCATTGCCCCAGACGTCGAGGATCAGGGTCGAGGCCGGCAGGCAGAGTCCCTTTTCGTAGAGTCGCTGCAGCGCGGAGGCCGGGACCCGCTTGCCACGGGCAATCCCGTTTACGTCGGTTATGAAGGCCTCGATGTACTCAAGCGCCGGGTTGCGTTCGACAAAGCGCTCGACCTCCGCCGGCGTGGCGCCGCCTTCCTGCTGCTGGGACATGGGTGCCGCCCTCGTTTACGGCTGTCCGGCACGACCAGGGCGCGCAGCGGACCGGTGTCAATGTGATCACAAACTAGCAGCCCGTCTGGTAACTCGCAACATACTGTGATCAAATTTGCTAATCTCGTCACGTATTACCGTTCTCCGGAGGGATGCGGTCCATGCTTGATTCCGTGGACAGTACGGCGCTCCACCCGCGCGCTGACAACGGTGCGATCACCGTCCAGGAATGGGTCTACCGCCAGCTCAAGGAGCGGATCCTCACCGGGCAGTTCGTGCCCGGGCGCAGTGTGACCCTGCGCGGTATCGCGACGATGCTCGGGGTCAGCCCCACACCGGTCCGCGAGGCCCTGCGGCGGCTCGTGTCGGAGCGCGCGCTCGAGGTCCACGGCAACCGCCGCGTCAGCGTGCCCAAGATGACGCGGCGCAAGTTCGATGATCTGTGCGCGGTCCGCGTCTCGCTGGAGACGCTGGCCGCGGAGCGCGCCATGCCGCACGTCGACGCGGACCACCTCGAGCGCCTCCGGCGCCTCGATGCCGAGGTCGACGAGGCCGTGGACAACGGCGAGATCAACCGCTACCTGCACCGCCACCGCGAGTTCCATTTCAGCATCTACGAACTCGGTTCGGCCGAGGTGCTGATGCCCCTGATCGAGAGCGTCTGGCTGCAGTTCAGTCCGTTCCTGCGGCTGGTGGTCAGTCATATCGGCGTGGACTACATCGTCGACCGGCACGCCGACGCGCTCAACGCGCTCGAACGCCAGGACCACGCCGCCCTGCGCTTCGCGATCGAGGCGGACGTGCGCGAGGGACTGGGCTCGCTGACCGAGTCGGAATGGCGCGATCTCGACGCCGTGACGCGCCAGGCCGGCGATGCGCCGGCGCCCTGAGCGGGGATTGCACCCGAAAGCGCGCGGCGCTATTGTGATCACAAAATAACAGCTCGTGGCGATGCGCTGAACCCGCGCAGACGCGCCGACGTTCACCGACATGCGGAGGATTGCAGGATGGAATTGCCCGAAACCCGGCAGGCCTGGGCCAAATTGGCCGACTCGCTCGAGATCCGCAATCGCGCATTCATCGAGGGCGGGTATGTCGACGCCGCCACTGGCCGGGCATTCGACTGCGTCAATCCGGCCACCGGTGACGTCATCACGCGCGTCGCCGAATGCGACGCCGAGGACGTGGACCAGGCGGTCCAGTCCGCCCGCGCCTCGTTCGAGGATGAGCGCTGGGCCGGCATGGATCCCCGTGCCCGCAAGAACGTACTGCTGCGACTCGCCGCCCTGATCGAGGAACACCGCGCGGAACTCGCCCTGCTGGAAACCCTGGATATGGGCAAGCCGATCGCGGACTCCAGCGGCGTCGATATCCCGCTCGTTGCGCGCACCTTCGGCTGGTACGCCGAAGCGATCGACAAGCTCTACGGCGAGACCGCGCCGACCGCGGACAACGTGCTGGCCACGATTACGCGCGAGCCGATCGGCGTGGTGGCGGCGGTCGTGCCCTGGAACTTCCCCTTGATGATGGCCGCGTGGAAGCTGGCCCCCGCCCTCGCCGCCGGCAACTCCGTCGTGCTCAAGCCCGCCGAGCAGAGCCCGCTCAGCGCGCTGCGCCTCGCTGAACTCGCGATCGAGGCCGGCCTGCCGGAGGGCGTGCTCAATGTCGTGGCCGGATTCGGACCCACCGCCGGCAAGGCGCTGGGCCTGCACATGGAGGTCGACGCCCTCGCGTTCACGGGGTCGGCCGAGGTTGGCAAGCTGTTCCTGCAGTACGCCGGCCAGTCGAACATGAAGCACATCGCGCTCGAGTGCGGCGGCAAGTCGCCCAATATCGTTCTCGCCGATGCCCCGGATCTCGATCAGGCCGCGAGCGCCGCCGCCAATGCGATCTTCTTCAACCAGGGCGAGGTCTGCATGTCGGGCTCGCGCCTGATCGTCGACGAGTCCATCTGCGAGGAGATGATTGAGCGCATCGTGACACACGCCCGCGAACGCCCGCCGGGCGATCCGCTGGACCCGGCCACCCGGCTCGGCGCCATGGTCGATGCCGAGCAGATGGAACGCGTGCTCGGCTACATCGACAAAGGCCAGGCGGAGGGCGCGCGGCTCCGGGTCGGCGGGCAGCGCGGGCGCATCGACAGTGGTGGTGCGTTCGTCGAGCCAACGGTATTCGACAATGTCAGCGGCTCGATGACGATCGCGCGCGAAGAGATCTTCGGCCCGGTCCTGGCGACGATCCCCGTGAACGGTGTCGACGAGGCGCTTGCCGTCGCCAACGACAGCCCATTCGGCCTGGCCTCGGCCATCTGGACGCGCGATATCAGCAAGGCCCATCGCGCCGCGCGCCGGCTGCGGGCCGGCACCGTATGGGTGAACTGTTACGACGACGACGACATCACGGTGCCGTTCGGCGGCTACAAGCAGTCCGGCATCGGCCGCGACAAATCGCTCCACGCGATCGACAAATACACCCAGACCAAGACCACCTGGATCCGGTTCTGAGCGGCCCATGGGCATGACCGACTACGCCGATTCCTGGTACGAGCATTCGATCCGCGTCGAACTCCAGCCGACACCGCGGCTCGAGAGCGAGCACCGTACCGATGTCTGCGTTATCGGTGGCGGCGTCACCGGCTGTTCGACGGCGCTCCATCTCGCCCGCCGCGGTTACCGGGTCAAGCTGCTCGAGGCCAAACGGATCGCCTGGGGTGCCTCGGGCCGCGCCGGCGGCCATGTGCTGCCAGGCCTCGGCACGGGGATGGACACGGTCGCGAAGGGGCTCGGCAAGGGGGACGCGCAATCGATCTGGGACATGTCGCGGGAGGCCGTCCAGCTAGTCGACGACCTCGTGTCGGAATATTCGATTCCATGCGATCTGCGCTGGGGTTATGTGCATACGGCGATCAAGCCGCGGCACATGAAGATGTACCGCGACTGGGTCGATCAGATGGCCAGCGAGTACGGCTATCACGACATGGAACTGCTCGACCGCGAGGCCGTTCGGGCGCGCGTCAGCACGGATTACTACATCGGCGGCATCCACGAGAATGGCGCTGGTCGCCTGCATCCCATGAACTACACGCTCGGTCTCGCGCGCGCCGCCCAGTCGCATGGGGCCGAGCTGCACGAAGACAGTGCCGTCACGCGCATCGAATCCGGCGATCCGGCACGCGTTCACACCGAGCACGGGCAGGTCGAGGCCGATTTCGTGGTGCTCGCATGCAACGCCTACCTCGACGAGCTCGACCGGTCACTGCGCTCGAAGATCATGCCGGTCGGCAATTACGTGATCGCGACCGAACCGCTTGATGAACACCGCGTCCAGCAATCACTGCCCACGGACGAAGCGGTTTCCGATGCGAATTTCGTCCTCGACTATTATCACCTGTCCGCCGATCGACGCCTGCTGTATGGGGGCCAAGTCAGCTACAACGGGCGCGAGCCACGCAATCTGCGCCAGCGCATGGAGGCGAAGATGACCCGCATATTCCCCGCCCTGGCGGGCGTGCGGGTCGAATACATCTGGGGCGGCTGGGTCGGCATAACCCTCAACCGCTCTCCCCATTTTGGCCGCGTCGGCGGCAATGTGTATTTTGCTCATGGTTACTCCGGTCAGGGAATGGCCATGGGCGGGATGGCCGGCAAGCTGATGGCCGAGGCGATCGGCGGCCAGGCGGAACGCTTCGACGTGTTCGCGCGCATGCCGCATCGCGATTTTCCCGGTGGCCGCCACCTGCGTACGCCTCTGCTCGTGCTCGCAACCAATTTCTACCGCCTGCGGGACCTGATCTGACCGCAACGTACCGGGGGACACCGAGTGATGACGAACTCCGAGACCATGCAGGCCGAGGCCGCGGAGGCCGAGGCGAAGCGGCAGACTGACAAGCCACCCGATCCATACGCCGAAGTGCGGCGCAACGCCACCGGCGGTAAGCCACGCGAGGCATCCGCCATCTCGCTTCGGGGTGTACAGAAGCACTTCCCCGGAGGCGTGGTCGCGCTGGAGCACATCGATCTCGAGATCGAGGCCGGTGAGTTCTTCACGCTGCTCGGTCCCTCGGGCTGCGGCAAAACCACCCTGCTGCGCATCCTCGCGGGACTGGAGGACGCCACCGGCGGTGCCGTGGCGGTCGGGGGCCAGGACATCCTGCGCACCCCGGCGCACCGCCGCAGCGTCAACACCGTCTTCCAGTCCTACGCGCTATTCCCCCATCTCAACGTCCGCGACAACATCGGCTTCGGTCTGCGCATGCGCGGTGTCGACCGCGACGAGTGTCAGCGCCGCGTCGACGAGACGGCGAAGTTCATCAAGATCAGTGATCTGATCGACCGCGATGTCGCCCAGCTCTCGGGCGGGCAGAAACAACGTGTCGCCCTCGCCCGCGCGCTGATCAACGAACCCGATCTATTGCTCCTCGACGAGCCCCTCTCCGCGCTCGACGCGGGCCTGCGCTCCCAGCTGCAGGTGGAGCTCTCGCAGACGCAGCAGCGCCTGGGCATGACCTTCGTGTTCGTCACCCACGATCAGCAGGAAGCGATGGTGATGAGCGATCGCATCGCGGTCATGAATGACGGCCGCATCCAGCAGGTAGGGCCGCCCGAGGATATCTACGAACGCCCCGCCAACCTGTTCGTCGCGCGCTTCATGGGGCACACGAACCTGTTCCCGGTCGAGCGCACCGGAGACGGTTCGCTGGACACCCCGCTCGGGTCCCTGACCGGCTGTGGCGACTGTATCGGATCGCACGTCCTGATCCGCCCCGAGACGATCGAGCTACTGCCTCCTGAGGAGGCGGGAGACAACCGCTTCCGTGCCCGCATCCTCGATCGCCTGTACCGCGGCGCGTTCGCCGAGTACCAGCTCGAATGCGGCGATACGCGCATCGCCGCCATCGTCAGCAACCGCGGCCAGAGGCAGTACGACCCCGGAGAACACGTGGCGCTCACCGTCGACTCCAGCGGTCTGGTGTTTCTCGATGAGTAGTCTGCTTGCAAAGCGCAAATCGGCAAGCGGACCTGGGCATTGGGGCCAGACAACCCACCTGCTCGGCACGATCGCGCCGGGCATCCTGTGGATCGTCTTCTTCCTCGTGCTGCCCAGCTTCTACCTGATGTCCATCGCCTTCATGTCGAATGGACCGTATGGCCTGCCCGAATTGCCGCTGACGCTGCAGTCGTTCCGCGAGCTCGCCGGCTTCGGGTTCCTGGGCTGGAGCCCGGGCAACCTGTATACGCTGGCCCGATCGGTATGGCAGACGCTGATCGCGACCGTGCTCGTAATCCTGATCGCCTATCCGCTGGCATACTACATCAGTACGCAGCCCGCCAGCCGCCGGCCGCTGATGCTCCTGATCGTCGTGGTGCCCTCCTGGACCAATCAGGTGATCCGCGCATTCGGCTGGATGAATATCATGTCCCCGGATGCACCGCTGTCGGACCTGGCGGCGAGCGCGGGTCTGATCTCATCGGAGATGGGCCTGTTCCCGTCCAACTTCGCCGTCGTCCTCGGCCTCGTCTACAACTTCCTGCCCTTCATGGTCCTGCCGCTGTACGCCTCATTCGAGCGGCTCGACGGCGAGATCGTCCAGGCGGCCCATGATCTCTACGCGAGGCCGATCAATGTCTTCCGCCACTCGATCCTGCCGCAGACGCTGCCCGGGCTGATGGCCGGTACGGTGCTGGTTTCGATTCCGGCGTTCGGCATGTATGTAATCCCCGAACTTCTGGGTGGCGGCAAGTCGATGATGGTCGGCAACCTCGTCGCAAGTCAGTTCGCGGAGGCCTCGAACTGGCCACTCGGCGCGGCGGCCGCCCTGATCATGATCCTCGCGACCCTGGGCGGCCTGATGGTACTGCGCCGGCTCGGGCAACGCCTGGGCGGCGGCAAGGAGGTGGTACTGTGAAACGTGCAAACTTCCGGAGGGGGCTTCGGGCCTGGTGGTACATCGTCCTGTTTTTCCTCTACGCGCCGCTGGCGATCGTCGTGCTGTTCTCGTTCAACTCGACGCGGACCTACTCGACGTTTCAGGGGTTTTCGCTCGAGTGGTATTTCAAGCTCTTCGCCAACGAGACCATCGTGAGCGCGATCTACAACAGCCTCACGCTGGCGATCGTCTCCTCGATCCTGGCGACGGTTCTGGGCGCGGTCCTCGGCTACGGCATGTTCCGCTATCGTCACCTCAAGCTGGGGTGGCTGATCTGGTTTATCTATCTGCCACTCGTGATGCCCGATATCGTCTACGGCATCTCGCAGATGACCTTCTTCGTGCAGATCCACGAGGCCACAGGCCTCCTGAAACCGGGGCTATTGACGATGATCATCGCCCACATCTCGTTCCAGATCCCGTTCGTCGCCTTGCTGGTATACTCTCGACTCCTCCAGCTCGATCCCCTGCTCTTCGAGGCGACCCAGGATCTGTACGCGACCCCATGGCAACGCGCGTGGTACTTCATCATCCCCACGCTTCAGGCGGCCCTGATCTCGGCCTTCTTCCTGTCGTTCACGCTGTCGATCGACGATTTCGTGATCAGCTTCTTCACCGCCGGTCCCGAGAGCACGACGCTCCCGATCTTCATCTGGAGCGCGATCAAGAAGGGCATCACCCCCGAGATCAACGCGATCTCGACACTGATGATCGGCGCCGTCTTCACGGCCGCGGCGATCAGCTATGCAATCCAGCGGGCAAGACTCGCAAGCAACCCGTCACGGAAGTGACAATGGAGTCCCGACCATGAGACCCATAATCAAACCCATGGCAACTTCGCTCCTCGCCGCACTCGCGCTCGGTGGCTTCACCAGCGCACAGGCGCAAGAGGACAAGCTGTTCATCTTCAACTGGTCCCAGTACATGGACCCGGAGATCATCGAGGCGTTCGAGGAGAAGCACGACGTAGAGGTGGTCGAGAACTACTACAACTCCCTGCCGGAGATGTTCTCCAAGCTGCGCGCGGGCGGCAAATCCCAGTACGACATCATCGTGCCGTCGAACTATTTCGTGCCGCGTTTGATCGAGACCGGGCTCGTACAGGAACTGGACCACTCGAAACTCCCGAACCTCGACAACCTCTATCCCAGGTTCCTCGACCCGAGCTTCGATCCGGGCAACAAGTACACCGCGGCCTACCAGTGGGGCACCACGGGCCTGATCTACAACAAGGAAGAGCTCGGTGAGGTCGACAGTTGGGACGTGATGTTCGATGAGGAACGCAATCCCGAGAACCCCTTCTCCCTGATCAGTGACGGCCAGGTCTCGATGGGCATCGCCTGTGCCTACCTCGGCCATGGCTACCGCTGCCAGGATACCGAGCAGTGGAAAGAGGCCGCGAAACTGATTATTAATACCAAGGGCCGAAACAACTTCAACGGCTTTGCCGACGGCACGCCGCAGCTGCAGCAGATTGCCCAGGGCAACATCGACGCCGGCATGAGCTACAACGGCGACTACCTCTTCTATGCCGATGAAGACCCCGAGGCCTATGAGAACGTCGAGTTCACGATCCCGAAGGAAGGGGCCGAGATGTGGGTCGACAGCATGATGATCACATCCGAGGCGCCCAATCCGGATCTCGCACACAAGTTCATCAACTTCATTCTGGATGCCGAGGTCGGCGCCCAGCTGTCCAACTGGACCTGGTACAGCAGTCCGAATGAAGCCGCGAAGCCCATGCTCGATGAGATCCTCCTCGAGGCGCCGGCGACGCCGACGGACGAACAGATGGAGCGCGTGCACTTCACGCCCAGCCTCAAGGGCCAGCAGCTGCAGACCTTCCAGCAGTTGTGGACTGACGTGCAGTCGCGCTGAGGGTGCGCACGGCCCGGGGGATCATCCCCGGGCCGTTTTCTTTGCGTTAACGGTGATTTATGCAAGATAAGGAAGAAGACAAGAACGCCGCGATGCAGGCGTGGTTCGAAGAACGCGATATCACGGAAGTGGAGTGTCTGGTTCCGGACATGACCGGCACGCCCAAGGGCAAGATCATGCCCGCCAGCAAATACCTGCACGGGGGACGCCCCCGCCTGCCCGACTCCATCTTTATCCAGACCGCCGCGGGTGATTATCCCGAGGACGACGAGCGGATCTGGAACCCGATCGAGCAGGACATGGAACTGGTCCCGGACCTGAGCACCATGCGCCTGGTACCGTGGGTCGACGAACCGACGGCCCAGGTCATCCACGATTGCTACTACCTCAACGGCGAGCCGGTCGACCTCGCCCCGCGCTACGTCCTGCACCGCGTGCTCGAACTGTTCCAAGAGCGCGGCTGGAAGCCGGTCGTCGCGCCGGAGGTGGAGTTCTACCTCGTCCAGAAGAACACCGATCCCGATTACCCGCTGGAGGCACCGATCGGCCGCTCCGGTCGTCAGGGCGCGTCCAGCCAGGCCTACTCGATCGATGCGGTCAACGAGTTCGATCCGCTGTTCGAGAAGATGTACGACTACTGCGAAGCGCTCGATCTCGATATCGATACGCTGATCCAGGAGGAAGGCTCCGGCCAGATGGAGATCAATTTCCAGCACGGGTCGCCCCTCGACCTGGCCGATCAGATCTTCATGTTCAAGCGCACGCTGCGCGAGGTCGCTTTCGAGTTCGGTATCTATGCGACGTTCATGGCCAAGCCGATGCAACACGAGCCCGGGAGTTCGCTGCATATCCATCAGAGCGTGACGGACAGCGAGAGCGGCGAGAATATCTTCGCCAGCGACGATGGCCAACCGAGTCGGCTGTTCCAGCATTATATGGGCGGCCTGCAGCGCTACCTGCCATCGGCCATCGCCTATCTGGCGCCGAACGTGAATTCCTACCGGCGCCTCGCGCCAGGCAATCTGGCTGCGCCGATCAATACCGAATGGGGCTACGACAACCGTACGGTCGGCCTGCGCGCGCCGCACAGCTCTCCCGAGGCGACCCGGATTGAGAGCCGGATCGCCGGCGCGGACGCCAACCCGTACCTCGCGATGGCGACCAATCTGGTGTGCGGGTATCTGGGGATGATGGAGCAGATCGAGCCCCGACCGCCGCTGCAGAGCGTCGGCTACAAGGCCGGTCAGAATCTGCCATCCGACCTCGACCGGGCCCTGGATGCACTGGAGGAGTGCCGGACCCTCCACCAGCTCATGGGCGAGCGCTTCACGCAGGCCTATCTCGCGGCCAAGCGCACCGAGTACCGCGCCTACTTCCGCGTCATCAGCTCATGGGAGCGCCAGTACCTGCTGCTGCGCGTTTGACGGCCCACCCCGCGCGGGGACCCGCCCACGGACGGGCGGCTACTCGCCTCACCACTCGTAAACGTCCTTCGGTTGTGCCTGAAATGGTGCCCGGAGCCGGACTTGAACCGGCACGGCCTTGCGGCCGAGGGATTTTAAGTCCCTTGCGTCTACCCATTCCGCCATCCGGGCGGGCGTGTGATGCGCTGGGGTGCTGCGGATATCGAAGGGGATTGGAGGCCAGGGCCGGAATCGAACCGACGTAGAACGGCTTTGCAGGCCGTCGCATAACCACTCTGCCACCTGGCCGGGCTCATATGCTGTTGTCGGGCCTCCCTGCCCGCCGCTGCTCCGGCCCTTCCCGGTGGCCGGAAACAAAAAAACCCCGGGACTGCCGAGGTTCTTTCGGAAATCTGGAGCGGGAAACGAGATTCGAACTCGCGACCCCAACCTTGGCAAGGTTGTGCTCTACCACTGAGCTATTCCCGCATGGCGAGCGCCATTCTATTCAGTGCCGCGTGGCTGTCAAGGGGATGAGGCCTGTTCCTCGGCGCGATTGGCCGCGATCCACCCTGCCCGCAGGTACACCACCATCGAATACAGCGTCAGCACCGCGGCCAGATACAGCAGCCCAACGCCAACAAGGAACGTCGGCAACGCCCCTATGGGGTCATGATACAGCATCAACAGCAGCGCCGCGATCTGGGCCACGGTCTTGATCTTGCCGAGCGAGCTGACGGCCACCTGCGCGCGCTGGCCGATCTCCGCCATCCACTCGCGCAGGGCCGAGATCACGATCTCGCGGCCGATGATCACCATCGCCGGGAGCGCCATCCAGAGGTACGGGTTCGCCTGAACGAGCATCACGAGGACGACCGCCACCATGACCTTGTCCGCGACCGGGTCGAGGAAGGCCCCGAACGAGGACGACTGGTTCAGGCGCCGTGCGAGGTAGCCGTCCAGCCAGTCGGTGAAGCCGCCCAGCGCGAACACGACCGCGGCCGCCGGACCGGCCCACTCGAACGGCAGGTAGAACAGCAGCACGAGAATCGGTACGAGGACCAGGCGCCCGAGCGTGAGGACGGTGGGTAGCGTGAGTTGCATTCAGGGAGCTCCAGAGCCCGAGCCATGGGTCGTATCATAAATGATGCGAGCCAGTTTCGTACTGATTCCGGGCACCGCCGCGAGATCTTCGACCCCCGCTTTGCGGACGCCCTGCAGGCCGCCGAAATGTTTCAGCAGCTGCGCCCGGCGTTTCGGGCCGAGCCCGGGGATGTCCTCGAGTACCGAACGATTGCGGCTTTTGGCCCTTGCGCCCCGATGGCCGCTGATCGCGAAGCGATGCGCCTCGTCCCGGATCTGCTGGATGAGGTGCAGACCGGGCGTGTCTTCGGCCAGGTGGCGTTCGTTGAGGGTGTCGCCGATGTACAGGGTCTCCATGCCCGGCTTGCGTTCCGGCCCTTTGGCGATACCGACCGGCAGCATCTCTCCCGGGCCGATGCCGAGTTCGTCCATCACCTGCCTCGCCTGGCCGAGCTGACCTTTGCCCCCGTCGATGAACACGATGTCCGGCAGGGGACGGTCCTCGCGCTGCAGGCGCGCGTAACGCCGCTGGACCGCCTGGCGCATGGCGGCGTAGTCATCGCCGGGTTCGATATTGTCGATATTGAAGCGGCGGTATTCGCGCCGCAATGCCCCCTCCGGACCGAACACCACGCACGAGGCGACCGTGGCCTCGCCGCGGGTGTGGCTGATATCGAAACACTCCATCCGCCCCGGCGGCGCGTCCAGCCCAAGCACGGAGGCCAGCGAATCGAGCCGCGCGGCCATACCCGCGCGGGAGGCCAGCCGGGTGCCGAGCGCATCGGCGGCGTTGGAGCGGGCCAGGTCCATCCAGCGCCGGCGCTCGCCGCGCAGGCGCGCCGACAGCGTGACCCGGTGGCCGGCGCGCTCACGCAGGACCTCGGCGAGCACGTCCGCGCCGTCGACCGCGTGTGACAGCAGGATCTCGGCGGGCACGTCGTGTTCCAGGTAGAACTGGGTCAGGAAGGCATAGAGGACGTCCTCTTCGGCGGCATCGTCAGGCGTACGCGGGAAGAACGTCTTGTTGCCAAGGTTGTGCCCGTTGCGCACGAAAAACACCGTCACGCAGCTCTGTGCGGCCTGTGTGCGGCATGCGACGACATCCAGATCGCCGCCCTCGCCGCTCACGTGCTGGCGCTCGCGCACCCGGCGGATCGCCTGGATCCGGTCGCGGTACTGTGCCGCCGTCTCGAAATCCAGCGCCGCCGAGGCCTCTTCCATGCGCTGGACCAGCGACTCGAGGACCTGGGTCTCGCGGCCCTCGAGGAACAGCCGCGCATGCTCGACGTCGCGGGCGTAGTCCTCCTCGGAGATGTAGCCGACACAGGGGGCGGTGCAGCGGTCGATCTGGTACTGCAGACAGGGGCGCGACCGGTTGCTGAAATACGAGTCCGTGCACTGGCGGACGCGGAACACCTTCTGCATCAGGTACAGCGTGCTGCGCACGGCGGTCGGCGATGGATACGGCCCAAAATACTTGCCGGGGCCGCGCGTGCTGCCGCGATGGAAGGCCAGACGCGGATAGTGGTCCTGGGTGGACAGGTAGATATACGGGTAGCTCTTGTCGTCGCGCAGCAGGACGTTGTAGCGCGGGCGGTGCTCCTTGATGAGCGTGTGCTCAAGCAGCAGTGCCTCGGCCTCGGTATGGGTCACCGTAACCTGCACCTCGGCGATGTGCGAGACCATGATCCGGGTCTTGGTGGAGCCCGGATCGCCGCGGAAATAGCTGCCAAGGCGGTTGCGCAGGTTGGCGGCCTTGCCGACGTAGATCACGGTGCCGCGCTCGTCGAGCATGCGGTAGACGCCCGGCCGCGTGGTTACGGTGCGCAGGAACGCCTTCGCGTCAAATCCGTCGGTGTTTTCCTGGTCAGACGTCATCCTTCCGATCCTGGGGGCGCGGCGTCGGATTGCAACGGGGTTGGCGCTTCGCCGGCCTCAGAGATGCGCACGCGCGAGCCGGAACACGTCGTGGAACATCGCCTCCGTCAGCCGGCGGGTCTGGGTGTTGTAGCGGCTGCAGTGATAGGAGTCGATCACGACCGGCTGCCCCGCGGGCCGATGGACGGCGGCGTGCCCGAACACATGATCCCGCTGGCGCAGACCGAGGGCCCGCAGTGTGGCGTCGTGGGCGACCCGCCCCAGCGCCAGCAGTACCTTGGGTGGCCGTGCCGCGATCTCCACCTGCAGGAAGCCGTTGCATTCCCGTATCTCGGCACCGATCGGTTTGTTGCCGGGTGGGAGGCATTTTACGGCATTCGTGATGCGGCAGTCGGTCAGTGCCAGACCATCGTCCGCGGCCCTCGATTCCGGTTCGCTGGCGAATCCGAACGCGTACAGGGTCGAGTAGAGCAGCCGGCCGGCGTAGTCGCCGGTAAACGGGCGCCCGGTCGCATTGGCGCCGTGTTCGCCTGGCGCCAGACCGACGATCAGCAGCCGGGCAGCGGGGTCGCCGAAAGCGGGAACCGGCGCGCAGTGGTAATCCGGGTACTTCGCGCGCACGGCATCGAGATGGGCCGCGAGGCGCGGACAGGCGCGGCATCCCGGGTCGAATGCGATCCCGGGGCGATCGCGATCGCCACGGCTGTTCATGCGATCTGATCGGGGGCGGTCAGGTTGTACTGGATCGCAAGCCGGAGCAGATCCGCCAGCGTGCGGACCTCGGTCTTCGCGAGGATGCGCTGGCGATAGGTCGTGACCGTTTTCGGGCTCAGCCGAAGCGCTTGCGAGATATTCCGGTTCGTCTCCCCGGAGACCAGCATGAGCGCCACCTGGAGCTCGCGCCCGGTAAGGCGATCGAACGGATTGCTCTCGCCCCCGGCGACGGCATCGAGCGCGAGCCGCTGCGCCACGTCCTGGCTGACGTAGCGTTCGCCGGCGGCGACGCGGGTGATCGCCTCCTGCATCTCCTCGAACGCGCAGCCCTTGGTCAGGAAACCGGCCACGCCCGTCTCGAGCAAAGCCCGCGGCAACGGGCCTTCACTGTGGGCGGTGAGGATGATCACGCGGCAATCCGGCTCGAAACGCCGCAGCCGCTGGCTCGCCTCGAGCCCGCCGATGCCCGGCATCTGGATATCGATCAGTGCGATGTCGGGATGCAGTTCGCGTACAAGGTCCACCGTCTGTTCACCGGTGGCGGCCTCGCCGACGATCTCACAGCCCAGGTCCTCGATCAGCCGCCGGATACCGGTGCGGACCAATTCATGGTCATCGGCAATAAGGACCGTAGCCTTCATGGATCCCGCCCCGCACGGTGGTTTCAATAACGCCCCCGGATACGGCCGAATGCGCGCGGTGTCGCTTCAGCGGTGTCGGGGTCAGTAAGTGACGAGCGCGGACCCCCAGGTGAACCCGCCCCCGAATGCCTCGAGCAGAAGCATGTCGCCGCGCTTGATACGGCCGTCGCGCACCCCCTGATCGAGCGCCAGGGGGACCGAAGCGGCCGACGTATTGCCGTGACGGTCGACCGTGATGATCACATTATCGAGCGACATTTTCAGCTTCCGCGCGGTCGCCTCGATGATACGGATGTTGGCTTGATGGGGCACCAGCCAGTCAATATCACTCTTGTTGAGATTATTGGCGGCCAGTGTCTCGTCGACAATGCGACCGAGGGTGTTGGTGGCCACGCGGAACACCTCGTTGCCCTTCATCTCCACGAAGGTACGGACCGCGCCGACATCGTCCGGGGCCGTGGATGAGCCCCGCGGCACGTGCAGCAGGTGGGCATAATGCCCGTCGGCATGGAGATGCGATGAATGCACGCCGGGTTCGTCGGATGCCTCCAGCACCACGGCACCGGCGCCATCGCCGAACAGCACGCAGGTCGAGCGGTCGGTCCAGTCGATGATGCGTGACATCGTCTCGGCCCCGATCACAAGTGCACAGCGTGCGCTGCCGCAGCGGATGAACTTGTCGGCCACCCCGAGCGCGTACACGAACCCCGTACAGACCGCCTGGATGTCGAACGCCGCACAGCCGTGGATCCCCAGGCGCTGCTGCAGCAGACAGGCGGTCGAGGGGAACACGCGGTCCGGCGTGGTCGTGGCGACGATGATGAGGTCGATGTCGCCCACGCGCCGGTCTGCCGCCTCCAGCGCGCAGCGCGCGGCGCGTTCGGCGAGGTCGGATGTGGCCTCTTCGGGCGCGACGATGTGGCGCTGGCGGATACCGGTGCGTTCGCGGATCCATTGATCACTGGTGTCGACCATCGCCTCGATGTCGGCGTTGGTCAGCACCTTCTCCGGCAGGTCGCTACCGGTTCCCGTGATCCGCGCGAATGTCACGCAGGGTTTCCCTGAGGCAGATGTTCTTCGATATGGCGGTCGATGCGGTTGGGCACGTCCTTGCGGACCTCCAGCACGGCGATGTCGATGGCATTGCCGAACGATACCGCATCCGCGCCGCCATGGCTCTTGATCGTTATGCCCTGCAGACCGAGCAGGCTGGCGCCATTGTACCTGCGCGGATCGATCCGGCGCCGAAGAGTGTTCAGCACCGGCAGCGCGATCAGGCCGATCAGCTTGTTAAGCGTCGTGCGCCGGAATTCCTCACGCAGGTAGTGGCTGATCATGCGCGCGACGCCCTCGCTCGTCTTCAGCGACACGTTCCCGACGAAGCCGTCACAGACGACCACGTCCGCCCGGTCACCGTAGATCTGGTCACCCTCGACGTAGCCGATGTAATTCAGATCGCCGGCCGCGAGCAGACGCGCCGCCTGCTTGACCTGGTCGTTGCCCTTGATCTGCTCGGCGCCGACGTTCAGCAGCCCGATACGCGGATTCTCGATGCTGTCGACGGCCGAGGCAACGATGGCCCCCATGGTCGCGAACTGGGCGAGGTGTTCCGCGGTGCAGTCCACGTTGGCGCCGATATCGAGCATGTGCGTATGCCCCTGCAGCGCGGGGATCGCGGTGATGATCGCGGGCCGATCGATGCCCGGGAGCGTCTTGAGCACATAGCGCGCCGTCGCCATCAGCGCACCGGTGTTGCCGGCGCTGACGCAGGCCTTGGCCTGGTCGGCGCGCACGAGATCCAGCGCTACCCGCATCGACGAGTCTTTCTTCAGACGCAGCGCCTGGGCCGGCGGCTCATCCATGCCGACGGTCTGCGATGCATGCCGGATGTGGAGCCGTTCGCGGCGGCTGTCGCCGTTGCCCGGCAGCTCCGCGCTCAGCACCGCCTCATCGCCCACCAGAATGAGCTCGAGGTTCGGGTGCCGCGAGAGGGCGCTCAACGCGGCCGGCACGACCACGGGCGGGCCGTGATCGCCGCCCATGGCGTCGAGCGCGATGGTCATGCGCTTGGGTTCGCTCATCGCAGAACGGACTGACGACCCCGACCGACGGGGGCGCGAGGCCTGTTAATCTTCGTCTTCGTCGTCGTCACGGCTCTCCACGACCTGGCGGCCGCGGTAGTAGCCCTCGGCCGAGACGTGATGGCGCCGATGCTGCTCGCCGGTGGTCGGCTCCGTGGAGAGCGTCGGCCCGCCGAGACTGTCATGTGCCCGCCGCATACCGCGCTTGGACGGGGTCTTACGCCCTTTCTGTACCGCCATGGGAATCGTTCTCCATCATTCAACTTTCAACTGTTATCAGCGTCGTCGGAATCGTCGAGATCCGCGAACGGGCGCTGCGTACCCGCATCCTGCCCGCTCATCCGCTCGCTGTCGAAAACCTCGACCGCCGGCGTGCAACCGGAAGCGTCCGGGCATTTCGCGATCAGGGGCAATGCGAGAATCAGGTCATCCTCGATCATGTCGACCGTGTGCATCGTCGCAGTGTCGCCGACCACCAGCGCATCGACCTCCTCGGGCAGCGTCTCCGCCTCGGCCTCGCTGTCGACGAGTACGACACCGAGCGGCAGGTCGAGGTCCAGCCCGAACGCGCCAAGGCAGCGTTGACAGGTCAGCATCACCCGCCCGCGCACGCGACCGGTCAGCACGCGCCGCCGACTCTCGTCGCGCCCGAACTGCAATTCGACCGCGAATTCGCCGTCGTCGGAATCCAGCCAGTGCGACAGGCGCCTGCAGGCCGATACCGGCACGACCCCCGACAAAGCACGGCCGCGATCGGCCAGTGTCAGCGGGTCTACATGAACGGGCAAGCGCTCGGACATAAGCCGGTGGATGCTACGGCGCGCGGCGCCGCGTGTCAAAGCGGAATACCCTTTATACGAGGCCGGCACGGCCCGCGCCGCCCGATCAACGCCCGGGTCGGTATATTGCCGTGCGCGCCCGCCTCCGTTAGGCTCCGGCCTCCGGCGCGACTGCGCCGGCCTCAGTCGGGATAACCCGCCGGCAATCGGATTCGCCATGACCGCTCACCGCCTGATTCTCGCCTCCACATCGCCTTACCGCCGCGAACTCCTGGAACGCCTGCGGGTCCCCTTCACGACCGTCAGTCCCGACTGCGACGAGACCGCGCTGCCCGGCGAAAAGCCGGCCGATCTGGTCACCCGGCTGGCGCGCGACAAGGCCGCGAGTGTCGCTGCCCATGAGCCCGATGCCATCGTGATCGGATCCGATCAGGTCGCTGCACTGGGCGATCGCATCCTGACCAAGCCGGGCGATCACGCGACGGCGTTCGAGCAGCTCCGCGCCAGCAGCGGCGTCAGTGTCGTGTTCAACACCGGCCTCGCCCTGATCGACAGCGCCAGCGGGCGCGAGGTCAGTGTGTGCGTCGACTACACGGTCGATTTCCGCGAACTCGGGGACGCCGAGATCGAGCGCTACCTGGCCGCGGAACAGCCCTGGGACTGCGCCGGCAGTATCCGTTCCGAGGGCTATGGCGTGGTCCTCTTCCGGCGCATGCAGGGCGACGACCCCACCGCGCTGGTCGGTCTGCCGCTGATCCGGCTCTGCACGCTGCTGAGCGATTTCGGCTGGCCCCTGCCCTGATTGCACCGCAACCCTCAGCTGATCCCCAGACGAACCAGATGGAGCAACAGGCAGGCGAAGGCGCCGGCGAGGATATCGTCGACCATGATCCCAGTGCCGCCCCCGACCCGCCGATCGAGCCAGCCGATGGGCCACGGCTTCACGATGTCGAGGATCCGAAACAGCACGAATCCGGCGACGATCCAGTGGGCCTCGACCGGCAGCAGGAGCATGGTGACGAGATACCCGGCGATCTCATCCCAGACGATGGCCGGATCGTCGTGCACGCCGAGCCGCCGCGCCGCGTGGCCGCACAACGGGATGCCGATCGCCACCACGGCGACCGTGATCGCGACCATGGCCGCCACCGGCAACGGCGCGATCAGCAGATACAGCCCCACGCCGACCGCCGTGCCGGCGGTGCCGGGTCCACGCCTTGCGAGGCCGGATCCGAACCCGAGCGCGAGCAGCAGGATCGGGTCACGCAGATGGCCCGGCCGGGCCGCGCTCGGGTTCGACATGGGGACTCCAGGTTGGCGCTGTGCCCGCCACGAGGCGGCGGCAGATGCCGATCGCCGCTGCACCGGGACGGACACAGCTTCCCAACGATTCTCAAGAAATAACTGTAAATCTCTGATTCAAAGGCTTCTATCTTTCTGCCGCACCCCGGATCAGGGACCGAAATGGCGGTACCCGGCGTGATCGGCCGACGCCGAGCGACTGCCATCCGGCTCGACGAGTTGAAGGCCACCACCACCGGTGATCCGGCCGATCCGGGTCACCGCGACCCCGTCCGTCGCGGTCAGGCGCTCGGCATCGAGGTCGTCCGGCCCGGTGAAGCACAGCTCGTAATCATCACCACCGCCGAGCACCCATGCACGGACCTGCTCAGCCGAGCCCGCGGCGGCCAGTTCGGGGGTGATCGGAAGCGCGGCGGCATCGAGTCCGGCGCCGACCCCGCTCGCGGCCAGGATATGCCCGAGGTCGGCGGCGAGCCCGTCCGAGACATCGATACAGGCGGTCGCGCCCGCCGCGGCGAGCCGCTGACCGAGTGCCGTACGCGGCTGCGGCCGATTGAGCGCCTCGACCAGCGGGTCACCCGCCGAGTCCGTTGACGCCAGGCGGCGCGCGAGCCCGGCCGCCGCGCGGCCGGGCCAGCCGGAGACGAACACGCCATCGCCGACTTGCGCCCCGGACCGCGTCAGTTCCCGACCCCGTTCGACATAACCGGCGACCTGGACCGTGATACTGAGCCCGCCGCGGCTCATATCACCGCCCGCGAGCGTAACCCCTTCGCGATTCGCAAGCGCACCGAAACCATCAGCGAAGGCTGCCAGCCACGCCTCGTCGACGGCGGGACAGGTCAGCGACAACAGACACCAGGCCGGCTGCGCACCGGCCGCGGCGAGGTCACTCAGGCCACAGGCCAGGGATTTCCAGCCGATATCGCCGGCCGCGGTCGCGGCGGGGAAATGGACATCCTCGACCAGGGTATCGATGGATACGGCGAGTTCACGATCCGGCGGCGGGCGCAGCAGCGCGCAGTCGTCACCGGGACCGCGGAGCACGTCACCGCCGCGCGGCGTGAGCACGGAGAAGTAGCGGCGGATCAGCTCGAATTCGTCGGTCATGACGGTTGCGCCCCGCTCGACCGTGGCGGTCAGCCCGTCCGCCCGAACTCGCGCGGGCGCAGGCGCCGCGCCAGGCGATCGACGACTCCGTTGACGAAGCGATGGCTCTGGTCCGCACCGAAGGCCTTGGCCAACTCCACCGCTTCGTCGATGACGACCCGGCCAGGGACCTCGTGGCGATCCCGCAACTCGTAACAGGCGAGCCGCACGATCCCGCGTTCGACCGGATCGATCATGGCGACGGAGCGCTCGAGCAGTGGCGCGATCTGTGCGTCCAGCGCATCCACATCCGCGGGGATCGCCCGCATCAATTCCCGGAAGTAGTCGATATCCGCGCTGCCGAGGTTACGCCCGTCGACGAACTGGACCAGCACGTCATCCGGATTTTCGGCGGAGATCTGCCACTGATACAGCGCCTGGACGAGGAATCGGCGGGCACGGCGCCGCGCACCGCTGGCGCGCTGTCGGGGTCCGCTCATCGTATTCAGAGTTGCCGCATCAGGCTGACCATCTCAAGCGCGCTGCCGGCGGCATCGGCGCCCTTGTTACCCGCTTTGGTACCGGCGCGCTCCAGCGCCTGCTCGATGGTATCGGTGGTCAGCACCCCGAAGGCGACCGGGATACCGTGGCGCTGCATGGCCTGACCGAGACCGCGGCTGCACTCGCCCGCAACGTACTCGAAATGCGCGGTACTGCCGCGGATCACGCAGCCCAGCGCCACGATGGCGTCGTAGCTGCCGCTGGCCGCGAGGCGGTCGACCACGAGCGGCAGTTCGTAACAGCCCGGGACGCGCACCACGGTCATGGCATCGTCGTCGATCCCGCTGCGGCGCAGCGTATCGACCGCGCCATTGAGCAGGGACTCCGTGATGAACCCGTTGAACCGGGTCACGGCCAGCGCGATCCGCGCCTGTTCAGGCTGCAGTTCACCTTCAATCGTTCGGAGGTCGGTCATTCGGGGGATTCCGGTAATCGTTTGGAGAAACAGTATTTTACACCGTTTATTTAGTGTGTGATGTAATCCTCGATCTCGAGGCCGAAGCCGGCGATGCCGTGGAATATCTTGGGCGCGCTCATCAGATGCATGCGTCTCACGCCGAGATCGGAAAGGATCTGCGCGCCGATGCCGTAGGTGCGCAGATCCTCGGGCGCCTCCCGATGGCGCTCCTGTTCCGGCTGCCCACCCGACATCTGATACTGGTGGATGCGCTGGACGAGATCGCGCGCGCTCTCGGGCTTGCGCAGGATCACGACGACACCGTCGTCCTCCATCTCGCCGACGCGCTGCATCGCATCGTGCAGCGGCCAGCCGCAGCCGTGCTTCGCGCCAAGCGTATCGCAGAGCAGGTTCTCGACATGCACGCGCACGTTGACCGGCCGGTCCGGTGAGATGCTGCCCTTCACGAGCGCCAGGTGGAGACCGTTCTCGATCGTGTCCTGGTAGGCGTAGAGGCGGAACTCGCCGAACTGCGTCGGGAATTCGGTCTCGGCGACGCACTCCAGCGTCTTCTCGTGCTGCATGCGATAGCGGATCAGATCCTCGATGGTGCCGATCTTGATGCCGTGCTGCTGCGCGAATTTCTCCAGATCGGGGCGCCGGGCCATGGTGCCGTCGTCGTTGAGGATCTCGACGATCACCGCCGCCGGCTGCCGGCCCGCCAGGCGCGCGAGATCACACCCCGCCTCGGTGTGCCCGGCCCGGGTGACCACACCGCCGGTCTGGGCCATGAGCGGGAAGATATGGCCGGGCTGTACCAGGTCCTCGGGGCGCGCCTCCTCGGCGACTGCAGCCTGGACGGTGCGCGCGCGATCGGCGGCGGAAATCCCGGTACTCACGCCCTCGGCGGCCTCGATCGAGACAGTAAAATTGGTCCGGTGGGCCGCCTGGTTATCGCTGACCATCAGCGGCAGGCGCAGCTGCTGGCAGCGTTCGCGGGTGAGGGTCAGGCAGATCAGGCCACGCCCGTGCATGGACATGAAGTTGATGTCCTGCGGGCCGACCGCCTCGGCGGCCATGACGAGATCGCCCTCGTTCTCGCGATCTTCGTCATCCATGATGATGACCATCCGCCCGCGGCGGATGTCTTCGATGATCTCTTCGATCGGATCGAGCTGCATGTTCCCCTCATCGGATCGGGCCGCCAGCGGCGGTCGCGCGAGCGCGGCAGGTTACACCGCGGGCGGCGTTGTTGCCAGTAGGCGGGCCATGATGACCTCAGTGGCCTCCATCGCCCGCCGGGTCATCGACAAATCCCGTCCGCGCGAGCGTGTCGCGCGTAATCCCGCCGGGCGGAGCATCGCCGCCGGCCAGCAGCCGTTCGAGATACCGCGCGATCAAGTCGACCTCGATGTTGACCCGGTCACCCTCGGCGGTATCCGCCAGCGTCGTCATCGCCATCGTGTGTGGGACGATATTGACCCCGAACACGGCCCCGTCGACTTCGTTGACGGTCAGGCTGATGCCATCGACGCAGATGGACCCTTTCGGGGCGACGTAGCGGGCGAGTGAATCGGGCACCCGTATGCGGAAACGCCAGGACTGCCCGTCCGCCCCGCGGCCGACGATCTCGCCGACCCCGTCGACGTGACCGGAGACCAGATGACCGCCGAGCCGGGTCGTCGGCAGTAGCGCGCGTTCGAGATTCACGCGGTCCCCCAGCCCACGGCCGCCCAGGCCGGTGTGCGCCAGCGTCTCCGCGGAGACATCGGCATGGAAGCCAGTGGCGTCCGGATCCACCGCGGTCAGACAGGCCCCGGCGACGGCGATGCTGTCGCCGGGCTGCAGATCCCGCATGAGCTCCTCGCCCGGCTCGATACGCAGGCGCCGGTCGCGCCCGTGCGCGTCGACCCGCGCGATCCGACCCACCGCCTCGATCAGTCCCGTAAACATGGTTTATTCCTCCACCAGCGGATGGCGCAGCGCAAAGCTGCGCCGGGTCAGCGGCATACCGCTGCCCGCGTCGAACTCCGCGCCGGCGGTGACGCCCGCCTCGGCGACGGCCTCGGCCGATTCCGCGCCGGCGTAGCAGGCGTGCATCGCGCCCAGCGCATACTCGGCCCCCGAGCCGATCGCCCAGAACCGCGCGTACTCGTAGACCTCGCGCAGGGCGTAGACGCCGAAGATGCCGTCCGGGCCCACCATCAGCGCGTCGATGCGCGAGGATTCATAGGGATCGGTCTCGTCCCCGTGCTCTTCCTTCGGATTAAGGAAGTAGTGTTCCTTCAATTCCGAATGCAGGCGCCGAAAGGATTCAAAAATCGCCAGGCGATCGCGCAGGTCGAACCGCACGCGCCGCTCGCGCAGCACGCTGTCGAGCACCAGCGAATGGGCGGCGCTGCCGACGATCGCCATGGCGCCGTCCTCGACCGTCTGCAACTTGTCGCTGAAGCGGTCGTAGCGGGCGGTCTGTTTCTGCTCGCCGAACGTGGTCAGCGAATCCGCGGCGATACAGGCCGTGGAGCCAAGGCGAACGGCGACGACGGTGGACATGCGATTACTCCCGGTCGATCAGCGGCAATGCGCGCAGGCGCAGATCGCCGCCGACGTGGCGGACCTCCTGCAGATGCAGCCGGGTACGTTCGGCCATCGACGCCAGCGGGGTCATCGAGAAGAGCCCGCGCGCACCGTCACCGAGCACCTGGGGGGCCATGTAGACGATGAGTTCATCGACATAGCCGGTCTCCAGCAGGCGGCCGCACAGCGTCGGGCCGGCCTCGACATGGACCTCGTTGACCTCGCGCCGCCCCAGTTCCGCGAACAGGGACGCCGGATCGATGCCGTGACCGTCGCGGTCGCCCGGCAGCGCGACGATCTCGGCGCCGCGCGCGCGCAGGGCCGCCGCTGCGTCGTTTTCCGTCGACAGCGTGAAGATCACCACGCGCTCATGCAGGTCGAACAGGCGCGCCGTCGGCGCAACCGCGAGACCGGAGTCGGCGATCGCGACCCAGGGTGGACGCGCGGCGGCCGGCACCTCTTGTTCAGGTAGACGGACCGTCATCGACGGATCATCGGAGGCGACCGTTCCGCGGCCGGTCAGGATGCACGAGGCCCGCGCCCGCCAGCGGTGCACGTCGGTGCGTGCGTCGGCCCCGGTAATCCAGCGGCTCTCGCCGGAGGCCAGCGCCGTGCGGCCGTCGAGGCTCATCGCAAGCTTGACGCGGATCCACGGCCGCCCGGTCGCCATGCGTTTGACGAAACCGATATTCAGCGCCCGTGCGTCGGGTGCGGACGCATCAAGCCGTTCGACCGCGATCCCGGCCTCCCCGAGACGCCCGGCACCGCCCCCTGACACCCACGGATTCGGATCGCGCAGGGCATAGACGACGCGTGCGACCCCCGCATCGATCAATGCATCAGTGCACGGCGGTGTACGGCCATGGTGGCAGCAGGGCTCGAGCGTTACGTAGACGGTCGCACCGGCCGCCGCCTCGCCGGCCATCCCGAGCGCGGCCACTTCAGCATGCGGCTCGCCCACGCGCGCGTGAAAGCCCTCGCCGACCACCTCGCCGTCGCGTACGACCACGCAGCCGACACGCGGATTCGGATCAGTGGTATAGAGCCCACGCTGAGCCAGCCGCAATGCCCACGCCATCCAGGCGCAATCGGTACCACTGGCCATAGCCTCAACCTTCCTCGCCGACGCCGGGCAGGCCGAGCTGCGGGCGTGTGTCGTCGCGCGGATCCGGCTCGCGCTCGAGGCGCTCTATCTCCTGGCGGAAGGCGGCCACGTCCTCGAACTCCCGGTACACCGAGGCGAAGCGGATGTAGGCGACCTGGTCCAGCCCTCGCAGTTCCGCCATCACCCAGTCGCCGAGCCGGCGCGAATCGATCTCACGCTCGCCATTGGCCCGCAGGCGTCGCCGGATCCGCTCCACGGCCGCGTCGATCGCGACCGTCTCAACGGGGCGCTTCTCCAGCGCCCGCATCACGCCGGCCCGGAGCTTATCGACCGAGAAGGTCTCGCGTGAGCCATCGCGCTTGACGATCCGCGGCAACGCGAGATCGACAGCACTCTCATACGTCGTGAAGCGTTCGCCACAGGCGGCGCATTCACGCCGACGACGGACCTGTTCGCCCTCGTTCGCGAGACGCGAATCGATCACGCGGGTTTCGGCGTGGTGACAGAAGGGGCACTGCATGGATGGCGTCGGATTCCGGATACCCTGGGGCCCATTGAAGTATACGCGCCGGAGCGCCTATTCTGCACGGATGAACGCTAGATCTCTGCACGGATGAACGCGATATCTGGTGGCCGCACCGGCCCGGCGCCCTGGCGCCTGGGCTGTATCGCGCTCTTGCTGCTGGTCTTCAGCACGCTGGCCGCCGCCGACGTCTACGTGCGCGGTCGCATCGGCGGCACCGTGGGTGGTGATCCGCAGCCGGGGCTCGGCATCGATCTGCACGTCGAACGCACGGATCTGGACGTGCGCTACGACGATGGCAGCGCCGGCGACCGGCTCGAGATCGGCCGTATCGGCATCTCGCTGTTCGAGTCGCCGGCACCCGGTGTCCGCCTGGGGATATCCATCGGTCGCCTGGGGATCAGCCAGAGCGGGCGCCCGGCCACCGCCGGCCTCGACCCGTCCGGGTACTTCGTCGGCTTCGACGGCCTGGGGCGCTGGGCGCTCACCCGGCGCCTGAGTCTCGAACTCGGCGGCCGCGTGGCCTATGCCGAGGCCGATGACAGCAGCGGCGACGATAGGGTCGATCTCGACTGGTGGAGCGCCACCCTGCGCCCCGCCGCGGCAGTCACTTTGGGCGAGCGCGTCGAACTCCGGGCCGGTCTGCGCGCACAGTGGCTGGACGGCGACGAGCGCGTTACCGGTGCGACGCGCTCGACGACCGGCTTCCGCGAAGACCGGGTTACGGGTGGATTCGTCGGCATCGGCCTGCTCACCGGCAACGGCGGCCGCATCCATCTGCGCGCGGACAGTGGCGCGGCCCGCGGGCTGCACCTCCTGTTCGAGCGCAGTTACTGAGCACTCACCGCGAGGGCCCTGGCGGTCCACTCGGCGACGCCACTGAACACCGGGCCCGCCTCCGCCTCCCGCTCCGCCCGCGGGCGCGCCAGCAGGGCCTCGATCGCGGCGCCCTGGCGATCGGCCCCGGGCCGGGTGCCCGAGCCAGGCGATCAGGTCCCGGTACTCCGCAGACCCATACGCCGCGCCGCGGTCGGGGCGCGAACAACGGGTTAAGCCATCGCTCCCATCGCGGGCTCCGGCGCCGGCCACCCGAAGAAGTAGCCCTGCATCATGTCGACACCCAGCATGCGCATGTAGCCACGCTGCGATTGCGTCTCGACACCTTCAGCGAGCACCTGGCGCCCCTCAGAACGGCCCAGTTCGATGATCGCGCGGCAGACCGGGGCATGGGCCTCCGACTCGTCGGCGCGCGCGACGACACTGCGGTCGATCTTGATCGGATCCGGTTCAAGATCCGCCATCAGCGAGAGCCCGGAATAACCCGCGCCGAGATCATCCAGCGCTGCCCGGAAGCCATTTTTTCGATAACAGGACAGGATAGCGCGCAAGTGGCCATGGTCCTCGACCGACTCGGTTTCAACGACCTCGAATACGATCTGTTCCGGACGTAATCCCGTGCACTCGATCGCGTTTACCGTTGTCCGCAAACAGAATTCCGGCTCATAGATCACGCTTGGCAGGAAGTTGATCAGGAACATGTGATCGGCGGCCAGCCCGGTGGCGGCGGCCCGTTTGATGTGGGTTTCGCGGCAGAAGCGGTCGAACATGAACAGCAGGTTCTCTGCACGCGCCCAGCCGATCATGTCTCCCGGCGTGATCAAGCGGCCATCATCCGGGTGGTGCGCCCGTGCGAGACACTCGTGCCCGACGACGGCCTCCGAGGCGGCATCGACCACGGGCTGCAACCAGGTCTCCAGTGCCCGCGCCTCAAGCAGCCGGGCCACGGGACTGTCCTTTCGCGGCACGAATTCGCTCATCCGTTCCGCCTGCACCAGCTTTCCCATCTGCTGCTGCAGCGGACTGTCTTCCAGCCAGGCCGCCCGCACGTCATGGGCAGCGGGTTCACCGAGCAGACCAGCTATGAGGTCGAAAATCCCGGCCATGGCATTGAAGCGCGTGCCGTCGCCGACGTCGGCAACGGCCGCCCCCAGATCACCGTCCCATGCCCAGCCAAAGCGTTCGATCGCATCCGCCAGTTCCGGGTTTTCATCCACGAGCCGGCCGAAAACGAGTCCAATCCTGCGACGGCTGCTCTGACATCCACAGGTGTGATTCACAGGGATTCAGGTCCTCCAGAAAACCTGCGCGGCTCCGGCGGAGGATAAACGCGAGCGGGTGGTGTCTGCCACGCCAGCGGTTTGATTTTCGTGAAACATCCCCGCACCGCGTCCCACCCGAAACGGGATTCAGCGGGCCAGCCCGGCAGTGCGGATGTAACCGGAGAAAAATTCAATATTTTTACCGTTTCAAAACAGCGTATTAGACGCTTTTTCAATAAATACTATTACGAATAAAACGGACGCGTTTTATCCCACCGGTGGCAAATGCCGGCAGCAGGAAAACGATCGCGCTGCCGACGCTAAGCACCTCGACCATCTTTGTGATCACGATCCCGGAACGTGCCACTGGCGGAATCCGCCCGCGCGGAGATCAGTTCCCACTCCGCCTCGACCCGCCCGCGCAGGCGGTCCCACCAATTCAGGTCGTGGCTGGCCCGCACGCGCCGCCCACCCAGCGCCGCGTACAGATCCATGACCGATTGCGCGCAGGTACTTCGATCGAATGCCTGCGCGGTCTCGCGTGCCGCCGGGCGCCAGCCGGCAAGCACCGATTCTTTGACTCCCGACTCGAGGGCGGCGGCGAAATCGGCCACCCTGCTTTTGGTTCCAAGGAGCCGGCCGTTATCCCCATCGACCACCACATCCCCGACACCCGGCCCATCCAGCGCGATCACGGGCAGCCGGGCGGCCATCGCCTCGGCGACGACCATGCCCTGGGTCTCGGTCAGCGAGGTGAAGGCGAAGGCGTTCATCGCGGCATAGGCGTCGCACAGCGTCGACCCGGTGAGCTTGCCGGTCATCAGGACCCGCTCTCCCACCCCTGCCCGTTCGAACAATTCGCGCAGGGCCTGACTGCGTGCGCCATCACCAACCAGCAGGAACCAGCGGTTCGCCCCGTTGCCCAACCAGCGGGCAACACCCTCGCCGAGGAAATCCAGATTCTTCTCCCGCGCGAGGCGGCCGACGTGTCCCAGCACCATGGCATCGGCGGGTATGCCGCGCACACGCCGGAATTCATCGCCGTCCGCCCCCGCGAACGCCCGCGTATCGATGCCGGTGGGAATGACCTCGATGCGCGACTCGACCCCGCGCGAGCGCAACAGATCGGCAATCCCCCGCGAGGGCGCGATCACCGCGTCACAGCCGTTCGCATACGCGGTGGCGAGGTGGATCACGAAGCGCTTGAGGGCCGGCGAATCCAGCGGCACGTAGTGGGTGTAGTTCTCGTAGAGGGTGTGGTGCGTGAAGATCAGCGGCACGTGATGGGCATAGCTCCAGCGCAGTGCCGCGTCGCCCAGCAGGAACGGGTGGTGGCTGTGGACGATATCGGGCCGGAAATCGGCCAGCTCCTTCGCGACCCGGTGTGGCAGTGGTACCGGCACCGAGAAATCGCTGCCGTTGAAACGCTGCCACGCCGGCACGCGCAGTATGCCCGGGTCCGGTTCATGCTCGTCGCCCGGGAAACCCGGTGCGACGACGCGGACCTCATGCCCCGCCGCGCGGCACTCCTCGACCAGGGTGGACACCGAACCCGCCACACCGCCGACATGCGGCCGGTAGGTATTGGTCAGCATGCAGATCTTCATTGCGGTTCCGGCACGGGCTCTACGGCCGAACCATCCGCCGGCACCGCGGTGTCCATCCAGCCCGGCAGGCAGGCGATCGTGCGCGGCGCGCGGTCATGCCAGCGCCCTTGCACATGCACCCGTGGCGCCGAACCGGCGGTATCCACCGCGACCTCGACTTGGCCCCAGGCGGTCCAGGTCGGACCGAAGCGCAGCCATTGACCGCTTTGCAGCCACTCGGGCGGCAGACCGCTGGCGATCACGAGGCTGTCGCCCTCCTCACGCACGAACAGGCTGCGGATGATCATGAACCACTCGGCCGCGGCCCAGACATGCTGGCCGTCGCCCATGCAGCCACCGCCCGTGCGTGGATGGATGGCCTCGGGCCAGTGGCCGGTGCTGGACGCCAGCTCGGCCACGCGGCGGATCATGGGCCACGCCCGCTCCGGCTGCCCCGCCCGCAGCAGGCTCTGGGCGATATCCAGCGTCAGATAGGCGTTGACACCCGAATGGATCATGTTCTGGAAGAACCCGCCGTCAAAAAAGGAATCGCGCTCAAGGTAATCCACCGTCGCCAGTGTCCACGGATCACCGGCCGGGAGCAGGCGCAACGGATAATCCGCAACCAGCGAGCCGATGGCGCCGGCATCCATGCGCCGCTCCGGTGCCGCCGGCATGCCGCCACCACTGCGCTCGTGCGGAATCCGCTCAATGCTCCGGTGGATCGCCTGCCGCAGCGACTCCGCCTCCGCGCGGGCGCGCCCGGCCGCATGTTCCCGCCCGGCATCGGCGAGCACGCGCGCGGCCTCCTGCAGCCCGGCCAGGGCCCACCAGTCATCCCAGTAATAATAGTCGTTCGGGCCCAGGTGCTCCGCGCTGAAGCCGGCCGGCAGCAGGCCCGCGATACCGGGCCCCGCATCGGCCCGCAGGCGTTTGCGCCGGATCCAGCGGCAGCCGCGCTCCATGGCGTCGAGCCAGGGCGCCGGCAATGACTCCCCGGTCATCGCCTGGAAACGGCCGTAGGCCCACAGGACCTGGCCATTGGAGTCCCATTCGCCCTCCTGCGACTGGAAGTACCCGGTAGCGCGCTGGCGATCGGGGAAGCCTTCCAGTGCCCGCCGGGCGCGATCGATGTAGCCGCCCGCCAGCAGCGCATGGAGGATCAGGCAGGCGTCGCGGAACCAGAAGCGGCGATAGGTGTAGGGCCCCGGCACGATCTCGTCGACCGAATGCAGGACGAGGCTCGTGCGCGCGGCCTCGAACAGCTGCTGCAGCCAGGTGTCCGGGATCTCGACTGTGGCCGCGTCCGTATGGGCGTCGGCCCAGGTGCACCGCCGCCCGTGCGGCAGGGGCGCCTCGTCGAGCGCGACCCGGGCACGCAGCCGCCGCTCGCCCTCCGGCATGGGATACAGGGCGGCCCCGGTCGCCATGCCCACCGGGCAGTGCAGGCCCTCACGGTTCGCCGCGACATCGCCGTCCAGCGTGTGGAATACATCCCCCTCACGATAGCTGCGAAAACGCAGGTCCGCGGGTGCCGGGTCCAATTCGACATCGCTCAGGTCGTTGACCCGAAAACCACGGCCTTCAGGGGCCGGGTGCAGGGTGTCGATGAACTGGATGCCTTCCGGGTTGTAGGGGCGCACGGAGAGCGCGAGGCGGTCCCCCGCACGGCCTCGGGCCGTTATGTCGAGCAGCGCCCACGCGCGACCGTCGATGCGCTCAACGCTTGCATGCAGCTCGAGCCGTCGCGGCCCGGCGCTGAGCGCCGTATCCACGGTCAGTCCGGCCCTGGTGTCCTGCGACTGCTGCGCCTCATGACACTGCGCCGGCAGCAGGTGATTGCCGTCGGCCGCGACGATCCAGCAGTCGATCGACCAGCCATCATGCAGCGGCGTCCATAACCCGCGCGGGTCGACGATCGGATAGTGCGGGCAGTCCGGCAGGCCCACAGCGGTCCAGTTGCGGTGAGTCAGATTGACGTGGGAGAACGAAAACGCCCGGGGAATGAACGAAGCATCGCCCGGATCGAACTGGCGCACGACCCAGTACGGCCAGACCCAGTCCAGGTTGTGCTGGATCGCCTTGGTGTTGACGAGACCACGGGCATGGAAGACGAGGCCGGCGCGCAGCAATTCCAGCGGCTCCGCGACCTCCGATGGCTGCGAGAAACGGCGCAGGCGGGCCATGACCCTGAGCGGGTCGATGACACCGTACGCGTGCGCCGCACGACGCACGATCGCTCGCCATGGCAACCAGCGCCATGCCATATCGACCTCCTTAGTGGGCCATGTGGGCCACTGGATTCAATCCCCGCTGACGCCCGGGATCACTTCCGCCGGGTCAAAGATATCGCGGTAGCTCGTGTACCACGCCGCCCAGGTGACCGGCCAGAGCACGAGCCAGCCCAGCATCATCGGCAGTGACGCCAGCAGCGCGAGGACGGTCCAGACCAGGCCCAGCACCAGCAGGGGCAGCGCGTTCCGCAGCAGTCCCCGTACGCCCTGGCCGATCGCATGGATCGGCGGCAGGGCTGCCAGCACGATCAGCGGGATCGCATAGAAGAATACGACCATGACCGCCACGCCCAGCGCTAACCAGATCAGGCAGGCGAACAGCACGCCGAGTCCCATGGACGCGGCACTGCCCGGATCGACCCCAACATGGCCGGACAACTGCCCGGGATCGAGTGCAGAGAGGTCGGCGGTCACGAGCAGCAACAGCATGCTGACCACGGCCGCCGCCACATGGGCACCGGCGTACAGCAGCCCCAGGATGACGATGTCCCCGCGCACGCCCTGCGTGAGCAGCGGTTCGAACAGCCGCCCGAGATCCAGCGGCCGGCCGGCATCGGCGTCCCGGGCCGCGAGCAGCACGCCACCTGACAGCGCCGGCGCCAGCACCAGGGCGAGGAGCATACCGATGACCGGGACCAGATTGAGCATGATGAATATGAGCAGGAATACGATCGTCAGGACAATCCACATCCCGGGCGCGGCGATGAACAGGCGCCATCCACCACGCAGCCATTGCGTGCCCCGTTCCGCACCGCGGGCGTGGATCGTTACCACCACGTTGACGCTCCCCTCGCTTGCCGCCGGTGCCGATTCATCATCCAGCCCGTCCTCAGCCGTATTCGGATAGGCCACCCGTGAGCGTACAGTACCAACGGTTCCATAAACACGAGGTCGGTATCCCCATGGAGGCGAACTGGTTTATCGCACTGCCGTTCCCGGCGGCGTCGCTGCCACGCGAGGAACTGACCCGGTTGCCTGCGGGGACGCGCGCATTCGCCCCCGCGGATCTCCACGTGACGGTCGCATTCCTCGGTGCGATCGGGGAGCGGCGCGCCCTGGACGCGTGGGCACGGCTCGACACCGGTGATGCCCTGCCGCTGCCGGCGACCATCGGACCGCGGGCGGTATTCGGCCCGCCACGCAGGCCCTCGGCGCTGGGACTCGATCTCGATATCGGGGCCGAAAAAAGTCCACTCACCCACTGCATCGCGGCATGGCGCAACGAGGTCCGCGCGGCGGCGGGACTGGCGGCGGAAGAGCGGCCGGTACGCCCGCACGTGACGCTCGGACGCCCGCCGCGGCGGACCGATGCGGCCTGGCAACGGGCACTCGCGATATGGATAGACCAATATGCGGCACACATACCGGTAACCCTCGAGCGGATCGCCCTTTATACCCGTGCCGAACCGGGAGACTGGCGGCGCTTTCGCGAGGTGCGCACATTCCCGGCCCGCTCCGGCGCACGGCAGACGCGCTGAGCGGCACTCAGGTGATCCAGGGCGCGGCTCGATCAGTTCTCGAGCCAGCGCCGCGCCGGATCATTCGCCCACAGATCCACGAAGTGGTGCACCGGACCACAGCCTTGACCGACGGACAGCCGATCGGCCGCCCCGAGCGCCATCACGAGATAGCGTCGGGCGGCCTCGACCGCCTCCGCCATCGAGCCCGACGCCGGCGCCAGCGCCGCGATCGCGGAGGACAGCGTGCACCCCGTCCCGTGCGTGTTGGCGGTGCGCACGCGCTCCGAGCCGTACGTCCGCGTTCCCGCCGGCTCGCAGAGCACATCCGTAACCGCGTCGCCGTCCAGGTGCCCTCCCTTTACCAGGGCCGCCCGCGCACCCAGGTCGAGCAGGCGCATGCCCGCCGCCTCCATGTCGTCGGTCCTCGCGGGCGCATGGCGGTCCTCGAGCAAAACGGCGGTCTCCGGCAGATTCGGGGTGATCACGCTGGCCAGCGGCAGCAACCGTTCGCGCAGAGCATCGACCGCCGCATCGTCGATCAGGCGGTCACCGCTTTTGGCGACCATGACCGGATCGACGACCACCAGGGGCGGGCGGTAACGCTCCAGGCACTCCGCCACGGCCTTGACCGAGGCCGCGCTGCCCACCATGCCGATCTTGACGGCATCGACGCGCACATCGTCGAACACGGCATCGATCTGATCGCGCAGGAAGGCCGGATCCACACCCGAGACGCCACGCACCCCGGTCGTGTTCTGTGCGGTCAGCGCCGTTACGGCGCACATCCCGTAGGCGCCCAGCGCCGACAGGGCCTTCAGGTCGGCCTGGACACCGGCACCGCCCGACGGATCCGACCCGGCGATCGACAGGACGTTCGGAATACGCTCATGTGCCATCGCGCGTTACTTCACGCAGTCAAAGATGCCGAACGTCTGCTTGCCATTGCTGACTTCGGTCTCAGCGGTGATTGTGTCACCGCCCATTTCCGCGGCGCTGTTGCGCGCGAGGGTCTCGAGATTCTCGCTGATGGCCGGTTTACCGCGTTTGATAAAACCGATCTTGGTGGCCACGGACACACGGGTCTGTCCGAGCCGTTCGCAGTCCTTCGTGCGGTCCGCTTCCAGGACGAGCACGTCCTCCGCCTCAGGATCGACGGTGACGAAACTGCAGCCCCCGAGCACAGCGGTCATGCCGGCGGCAAGAATTGCATTGCGTTTCGATGCGGTCATGGGTGCTCCTGTGGATTCGATGGAATGACAAGGGGCGATAGTCGTTGTCAGTGTAAACCAGATGCCTGCTGGCCCACGCGGACAGTATCGTACCGGATTGCGTCCAGCACACGCATGGAATCGCATGGTCGCCTGTGCCAGAGTCGCGCCGATGTGGCCGATCGACTCCAGTGATGCGGTATGTGCGTGGACCCGCGCAGGCATGGAATCCGACTGTGCGGCCGAGCTGGTGGAGCGGGCCGCGGCGGCGGGTGTCGGTGGCTGGTGCCGGACCGCGGAGGGCCTGGTCGAGTTCCACCCGACCCCCGCGGATCGGCTGCCGGCACTGGCCCGGGAGCTGTCTTTCCGGCAACTCGTCTTCACGCGCCAGTGGTTCGCCCGGTTCGCCGTATGCCGGGGATTGCCACCGGACGACCGCGTAGCGCCACTCGCCCGCGCGGCGGCGGCCATACCACGGTCGGTGAGCGCCGTGCGGATCGAGTACCCGGACACGGACTCGGGGCGCCCGCTGGCACGCCTCGCCCGCGCCCTCGCCCGCCCGCTCGAGGCCGCCATCGCGAAGGCACCGGGCATCGCATCCGACGGAGAAGGGCCGATACTGCACTGCGCCCTGCTCGACGGCGGTACCGCCCTGCTCGGCCTGTCCGACCCGGCCAATTCCGCGCCCTGGCCGCTGGGCATACCCCGCCTGCGAGCACACCGCCAGGCGCCGAGCCGATCCGTGATGAAGCTCGACGAGGCGATCGCACGGTTCCTGAACGATGACGAGCGCGCCGCATGGCTGCGCCCGGGACGGACCGCCGTCGATCTAGGGGCGGCGCCCGGCGGCTGGACCTGGCTGCTGCGGAATTACGGCGTGACGGTCACCGCCGTCGACAACGGGCCACTCGCAGGCCCACTGCAGGAAGACCCCCGCGTCGAACACCGGACCGAGGACGGGTTCCGGTACCGGCCCCGGCGGCCAGTGGACTGGCTCGTCTGCGACATGGTGGAGCGCCCGCACCGGATCGCGCGGCTGCTGGCCGAGTGGCTGTCGCGCGGCGATTGCCGCCACGCCATCGTGAATCTCAAACTGCCCATGAAACAGCGCTGGCAGACGGTGGCCCGCCAGCTCGAGACGATCGCGGCCGCATTACCCGGGGATGGTCGCCTGCTGGCGAATCAGCTCTACCACGATCGGGAGGAGATCACGCTCTTCGTCACGCGTGCACCGCTGACACGCTGACCGGTCCCGAGGCGGCTACGCCTGCCCCCAGTCCTGCTTCCCGTCCGCCAGCCACTCCAGTTCCTCCGGCGTGCTCTCGCGCCCGAGGATCGCATTGCGATGCGGGAATCGACCGAAGCGCTCGATCACGTCGCGATGGCGTTCGGCATGCCGCAGGAAATCCTCATACCGGCCGCGCTCGCTCGCATCGACCTCCTCGGCCAGGCCGGCGAACAATTCCACCGAACGCGCCTGGCAGTCGCGGTCCTCGGCGTGCTCCAGCGGCATCCATGCGAACACCCGCTCGATCGGCCACAGGCCATCGATGCATTCCGGCGGCAACGCCCGGTCCAGCACCGCCCGGGCGCTCTCGTCGAACAGGAAGGCCCGCGCGGTTCCGCGGTACATGTTGCGGGGGAACTGGTCGAACAGGAGGATGAGCGCGAGCGCGCCGCGCGGTGTCCGCTCCCAGCGCCCCAGACGCCCACCGGCGGCGTTGCGCAGGTCCGCCTCGAAGCGGCCGCGGACCTCCGCGTCGAATGCCTCGTCGGCCGTGAACCAGCGGGCGGGACGATCCGGCTCGGGGCGGCCGCTCGCGTCGAGTGCCCCGAACCAGAATTCGTGAATACCCTCCGCCCGGCTCATGAACCGGCGATGCGCATCCCGGCAATCACTTGACCAGGCCCCCGGCGGTCAGCCGCGCTGGATCGAGCAGTGACCTCAGTTCCTCCTCGGAGAGCTCGGTCATCTCCCGCGCGACCTCGATCAGCGGCCGGCCATCCGCGTACGCCTTCTTCGCGATGGCCGCACCCTGCTCGTAGCCGATCACGGCGTTCAGCGCCGTCACCAGGATGGGGTTTTTATCCAGCGCCTCGCGCAGTTTATCGTCGTTGACGGTGAATCCGGCGATGGCCTTGTCGGCCAGTACGGCGCTCGAATTGGTCAGCAGTTCGATGCTCTGCAGCAGGTTGTAGGCGATCACCGGCAGCATGACGTTGAGCTGGAAATTGCCGGACTGCCCCGCGACCGCGATGGTCGCGTCGTTGCCGGTCACCTGGGCCCCGACCATCGCCACCGACTCGGGGATCACCGGATTGACCTTGCCCGGCATGATGCTCGAACCGGGCTGCAGCGGTACCAGCGAGATCTCGCCGAGCCCGGCCAGCGGGCCGCTGTTCATCCACCGCAGATCATTGGCGATCTTCATCAGGCTGGTCGCGTAGGTCTTGAGCTGCCCGCTCATCTCGACGGCCGCGTCCTGGCTGCTCTGGCCCTCGAAATAGTTGTCCATGCTGGTGAAGGCCACGCCGGTGACCGAACGCAGTTCGGCCGCCACCCGCGGACCGAAGCCCTCGGACGCGTTGATGCCGGTACCGACCGCGGTGCCGCCCTGCGTCAACGCCTCCAGGCGCGGCAGCGACGCGCGGATCCGCTCGGCCCCGTGGCGCACCTGGGCCGCCCACCCGGACAGCTCCTGGCCGATCGTCACCGGCATCGCATCCATCAGGTGCGTGCGGCCGGTCTTGACGTGACCGTCCAGTTCTTCGGCCCGGCGCTCGATCGTCTCGGCGAGATGATCCATGGCCGGCAGCAGGCGCTCATGGATCTCCAGGCAGGCGGCGACATGGATCGCGGTCGGGAAGACGTCATTGGAGCTCTGCCCCATATTGACGTGATCGTTGGGGTGCACCGTCTGCCCGCCGATTTCGGTCGCCACATGCGCCAGCACCTCATTGACGTTCATGTTGGAGCTGGTGCCGGAGCCGGTCTGGAAGACATCGACCGGAAACTGACCGGCCATCTGCCCGCCGCTCACGCGATCCGCCGCCTCGCGGATCGACGCGGCGATGTCCGGATCGAGCAGCCCGAACTCGGTGTTGACCTGGGCGCAGGCCCGTTTGATCAGGCCGATGGCGCGAATGACGGGGAACGGCATCGTGATGCCGCTGATCGGGAAATTGTCCACGGCGCGCTGGGTCTGCGCGCCATAATGGGCATCGGCGGGGACTTTGAGTTCACCCATGCTGTCACGTTCGGTACGGAATCCGCTGGCGCTCATCGCGGGCGCTTCTCCTTGTTCGGGAATCGGGCGCAACATGATGACCCGACCCCCCTTGCGATACAACCGCGGCCGTTGGCGGGTGTATAATTGCGCGCTTTTCGAACCCGGAGACACCGCATGGAACCGAGCGCCCTGACGGCGATCGCCCCCGTCGACGGCCGTTACGCCGACAAGGTTTCGGAACTGCGCCCGATCTTCAGCGAGTACGGCCTGATCCGTTTCCGCGTCGAGGTCGAGGTGCGCTGGTTCGAGGCGCTGGCCGCGGACCCCGCCCTGCCGGAGCTGCCGGCACTCTCGGACGACGCCCGCGGATTCCTCGATGGGCTCGTGCGCGAGTTCGATACCGCGGCCGCCGAACGCGTCAAGGCGTTCGAGGCGACGACCAATCACGACGTCAAGGCGGTCGAGTATTACCTGCGCGAGCGCTTCGCCGAGCACGCGGAACTGGGCCGGCTGCGCGAATTCCTGCACTTTGCGTGCACCTCGGAGGATATCAACAACCTCGCCTGGGGGCTCGCGCTGGTCCACGCACGCGCGAGCGTCGTCCTGCCGTGGTGCGACCGGATCATCGACGTCCTCAGCGGGCTCGCCGAGGCGCACGCCGAGCAGCCCATGCTCGCGCGCACGCACGGCCAGGCGGCGACGCCGACAACGCTCGGCAAGGAATTCGGCAATGTCGTCGCCCGCCTGCGCCGCCAGCGCCACTCGATCGCGGGCGTGGAACTGCTCGGCAAGATGAACGGCGCCACCGGCAACTACAATGCGCACCTTGTCGCCGCACCGGAAATCGATTGGCCGCGGATCGCGCGCGGGTTCGTCGAGGATCTGGGCCTGTGCTTCAATCCGATGACAACCCAGATCGAACCCCACGACTGCATCGCCGAACTGTTCGATGCCCTCGCGCGCTTCAATACCATCCTGCTCGACCTCGCCCGCGACATCTGGGGCTATATCTCGATCGGGTACTTCCGCCAGCGCACGGTCGCCGGTGAAGTCGGTTCCTCAACCATGCCGCACAAGGTCAATCCGATCGACTTCGAGAACGCCGAGGGCAATATCGGCATCGCCAATGCGCTGTTCGATCACCTCGCGGCCAAGCTCCCGGTCTCGCGCTGGCAGCGCGACCTCACCGATTCCACGGTCCTGCGCAATCTCGGTGTCGGTGTCGGCCACTCCCTGATCGCCTGGCGCGCCCTCGACAAGGGGCTCGCGAAACTCGAAGCCGCACCGCAACGGATTGCAGAGGATCTGGCCGCGAACTGGGCCGTGCTCGCCGAGCCGATCCAGACGGTCATGCGCCGCTACGGCATCGAGAATCCCTACGACACCCTGAAAACGCTTACGCGCGGCAAACCGGTGGATCGCGAGACCTTCCGCGAACTGATCGAGGAGATCGATGTCCCCGAGGAGGCCCGGGCGCGGCTGCGGTCCCTGTCGCCGGAGACCTATCTCGGGCTCGCGGCCGTGCTCGCGCGCGTGGAGTGAACGCCACCATGAACGAACGCACGCGATTCACGCAGGACACCGCTTTCCGCCTGGGGGAGACGGCAGGCGAGCAGCGCGTCGATGGCCCGGCGGACACCGCCGATGCCGCCCTGGCGCTGGCCACGCAGGCCCGGCTGTCGCTGCGCATCTTCACGCACGATCTCGATCCGCGGCTGTATTCGAATGACGACTTCTATTCGGCGGTCAGCGCGCTTGCACGCGCTGGACGACGCTCATTCATTCGTATCCTGGTCCAGGATCCGAGTCGTGCCGTCCAGGACAATCACCGCCTGATCGGCCTGATCCAGCATCTGCCGACCCATATCGGCGTGCGCCGCGTAGCCGCCGACTGGCGGGACGAGCGCTTCGCGTTCCAGATCGCCGACGAACAGGGCGTCCTGTGGCGCCCTGCCGCGGACCGGTTCGAGGGCAGCGTCGATTTCCATGCCGGCCCGCGGGCGCGGGAACTGCGCAGATGGTTCGACAATGTGTGGGAGAACAGCCAGCCGGATCCGGAATTCCGGCGCCTGCGGCTCTAATGGCGGATGGGGGGTCGCACTTCGTGTAGGCGGATCGCCTGACCGGGGCGGTGCTTAAGGGTTCTCGCCAAGGCGCCGAGGAACGCAAAGTAAAGAAGAATCGGGAATAAGTCCGGGTGAATACGATCCCGGGGCTTACCCCTGTCTCGGCCTGCGGTTCTTCCACTTGAAACGTTTTCGGTTTTCTTTGCGTTCCTTAGCGGCCTGGAGAGCCCCTCAGGTCACCCGAGACGGTTACTCCCGGATCAGAGGCGAACCGCGTGTTCATCCCGAGGCGACGTGAATAACGCTTGTAGGAGCGGCCTTGGCCGCGAACCGTTTTCTGCAGGCGCATGCGTATCTCGCTGGGATCGCAGTATGGCGCGTGGCGATTGACCTGGAGCGTTGGGGACCAGGACGCCGGTTCGCGAGCAAGCTCGCTCCTACAGGGGGCCCGAGGGAGTTCCGGCCCGCCACTCCGATCGCAGGCGTTCGTGATTGCGGGCGAACCAGTTCAGTCCGATCAGTCCCATGGCGTTGGCGATGCGGCCGTCGTCGGCCATGGCGATCGCCTCGGTCGCATCCACGATGTGGACCTGGATGTCTTCGTTCTCATCGGGGTTGCCATGGACACCGCCGACGCCGTCCAGCGCGGCCTCGCCGACGAACACGGCCGTCGTCTCGGTCGTGCCTCCGGGACTGACGTGGTAGCGGCAGATCGACTCGAGCCGGCCGATGGTGCAGCCCGCCTCTTCGATCGCCTCGCGTCGCACGACATCCTCGGGCGTTTCCCCCGCCTCGATGATGCCGGCCACGAATTCCAGCAGCCAGGGGCCGGATGGCGCCTCGAGCGCGCCCGGACGGAACTGCTCGATCAAGGCGATGCGATCCGTGACCGGATCGTAAGGCAGAACCGCGGCCGCGTGACCCCGCTCGAAGATCTCGCGCTGGAGCACCGGGCTCCATGCGCCATCGAAACGCTCGTGCCGCAGGTGGTAGCGCGCGAGCCGGAAGAAACCTTCGTAGAGTATCTCGCGGTCGGTCAGTTCCCAGTCACGCATCTCGCTGACCCGCTTGCAGGGCGGCCTCTACCCGGGCGACGTCGCCCGGGTCATCCACGCCCGCGGCGGGGACGGCGGCCGCCTCGGCTACATGGATACGATGACCATGCCAGAGGGCGCGCAGCTGCTCCAGCTGCTCGGCCCGCTCGATGGGCGCCGGTTCCAGTCCGCTGAACCGGCGCAGAAAGCCCGCCCGATAGGCATAGATGCCGAGATGCCGGTGCGCATCCGCGCCATCGGACGTCCGCGGATACGGGATCGGTGCGCGGCTGAAATACAGGGCATAACCGACGCGATCCGTCACCACCTTGACGATATTCGCCTCCGCCCGTTCGCCCTCCTCCGCAAGCGGCACGGCCAGAGTGGCGAGCGCGGCATCCGGGTACGTGGCCAGATCCTGCGCGACCTGGCGGAGCACGATCGGCGGCATCAGCGGCTCATCGCCCTGCAGATTGACCACGATCGCGTCATCCGACCAGCCACGGGCCTGTGCGACCTCGGCCAGGCGGTCGGTGCCGGAGGGGTGGTCGGCGCGGGTCATGCACACGGCGGCGCCGAAGCCATCGGCCACCGCCGCGATCCGCTCGTCGTCGGTCGCCACGACCACCTCTTCGGCGCCCGCTTCGCACGCGCGTCTCCAGACGTGTTCCAGCATCGTGCGTCCGGCGATCGGGGCGAGCGGCTTGCCCGGGAAGCGGGTCGAGGCGTACCGCGCGGGTATGGCGACGCGGAATGGGGTGGTCATCGGCCCTTGCGCAGTTCTTCCGCCTCTTCGAGCGAGACACTCCGTGCCTCGTCCTCGAGCATGACGGGGATCCCGTCGCGGATCGGGAAGGCCAGGCGATCGCCGGTGCAGACGAATTCCTGCTCTTTGCGGCGATACACCAGCGGCGCCTTGCATATTGGACAGACGAGGATATCCAGCAAACGGCGATCCATTACTACCTCTCGGTTGCCTGCAGGTTGTTGAGGCGATCGACGATCGCAGCGGCGAGACGGCTGCGGTCATCGACCCGCGCGGCGACATAGTGCAGGCGCGCATCGGGAAACAGGCGACACTTTACCGCATCTTTCCGTGTCATCAGTACCGGGCGCTCGTCGCCGAAGTCGAAATCCTCCGGGCGGTACGCGTGGTGGTCCGCGAAGGTATGCCGTTCGATCATGATCCCGGCGCGTTCGAGCTGGCTGTAGAAGCGCTCCGGTACGCCGATACCCGCGACCGCATGGACGTAGCGGTCGCGCCAGGCGTCGAGCGGTTCCGGTTCCCCGCTGCCGTCAACCCGGTGGACCGTGTCGGCATGGACATCGATCGGCCACGCCCCCTTGCGCTCGCCGTCGCGCACGGCGACGAAGTCCACCGACCCGAGGCGGCTGGGCGCTTCGCGCAGCGGGCCGGCCGGCAACGGCCACCCGTTGCCCAGGCCCTCATGGCCGTCGACGACGGCGATTTCGATATCACGACCCAGGGCATAGTGCTGGAGCCCATCGTCGGCGACGATGACATCGCAGTCCGGCACCAGCGCACGGGCGGCCGCGGGCCGATCGGCCCCCACGGCGACGGGGCAGCCGCAGATCCAGTGGACCAGTGCCGGCTCATCGCCGACCAGCTCGGGGCCCGTATCCCCATCCACCCGCCGAGCGTCGCCACCGGCGCCGCCGTAGCCGCGGCTCACCACACCCGGTGACCAGCCGGCCACCTGCAGCGCCGTGACCAGATGGATGACCAGCGGCGTCTTGCCGCTGCCACCGACGGTCAGGTTTCCGACCACGACGACCGGCACCGGGAGCCGCTGCACGCGGAACCAGCCGCGCCGGTACGCGTGTCGGCGGCATGCCGCGAGGATGCTGAACACCGCCGCCGGTGGCCACAGGAGTATTCGGCTGGCCAGCGTTGGCGCGCGCCAGCGCCGCACCAGCCAGCGACTGAATCGATTCACCTCAGGTGCCGTCCACCGCCGCGTTACCGAATTGCATGCGATAAAGGTTGGCGTAGGCCCCGTCACGTGCCAGCAGATCAGCGTGCGAGCCCTGCTCATGCACGCGCCCGGCATCCATGACGACGATCCGGTCGGCACCCTCGATGGTCGACAGCCGATGCGCGATCACCAGGGTCGTCCGGTTGTGGACGAGGCGTTCCAGTCCCGCCTGCACCGCGCGCTCGGACTCGGTGTCCAGCGCCGAGGTGGCCTCGTCGAGGATCAGGACGGGGGCATCCTTGAGCAGCGCGCGGGCGATCGCCAGGCGCTGGCGCTGGCCGCCCGAGAGCATGATGCCGTCCTCGCCGACCTGGGTGTCGTAGCCCTCCGGCAGCCGCTCGATGAAATCGGCCGCATGGGCGTCGCGCGCCGCCTGCTCGACCTGTTCACGGGTCGCGCCGCCCAGACGGCCATAGGCGATATTGTTCGCAACCGTGTCGTTGAACAGCGTCACGGTCTGGCCGACGTAGGCGATCTGGGCGCGCAGGCTGTCGAGCGTCAGATCGCCGGTATCGATGCCGTCGAGCAGGATGCGGCCGCCGTCGACCTCGTACAGGCGCGGCAACAGGTTCGCCAGCGTGGTCTTGCCGCTGCCGGAACGCCCGACCAGGGCCACCGTCTGGCCGGCGCGTATCTCGATATTGACATCGGTGAGCACGGCGCCCTTCTCCGGGTGATAGGCGAAGTGGACATCTTCATAGCGGACATCGCCGCGCGCCCTCTCGATCGTCTGCGTGCCGGTGTCGCGCTCACCATCGCGGTCCAGCAGATCGAACACGCTCTCGCCAGCCGCGATGCCCTTCTGGATCTGCGCGTTGACGTTGGTGAGGCGCTTCATCGGCGGGAAGATCATCATAAGTGCAGTGAAGAACGACACGAAAGCGCCGACGCTGTTCGCCTGTACGACCGAGGGCATGCTCGCGGCGTAGACCACGGCGGCCAGCACGAGCGCCAGCAGGAACTGGATGAGGGGCACGCTCGCGGCCTTGGTGTACGCCATCTTCATCTGGAAACGCCGCATGCGCTCGTTCATGCGGCTGAACTGATCCACCTCGTATTCGCGCCCCCCGAAGATCTTGATCACGCGGTTGGCCTCGACCGCCTCCTCGATCACATGGGTAACGCCGCCCATCTGATTCTGGATGCGGCGGCTCATCTTGCGGAACCGCTGCGTGATGTAGCGGAAGATCAATCCGAGCACCGGCGCGATCAGCAGCGCGCCGACCGTCATCCAGAAGTTGAGATACGCCATCCAGCCCAGCAGGAAGATCACGGTGAAAGTATCCCGCACCACGATGGTCACGGCGTTGGTCGCGGCCTGCGCCACGCGCTGGACGTTGAACGTGAGCTTCGAGATCAGCTCGCCCGACGGTGTCGTGTCGAATAAGCTCGTAGGCATCTCCAGGATCTTGGTGAACATCTGCTGGCGCATGCGGGTGATGATCCGCCAGCCGACCCATTCCATGAGGTAGTTGGACATGAACCCGCTCAGTCCGCGCAGCGCGAAGACCCCGATGAGGCCGAGGGCGACCAGGCGGATGTTGTCCGGATCCTTGTCGACGAAGCCGCTGTCGAGCATCGGCTTCATCAGCGCCGCGAATGCGGCGTCGGTGCCGCCGTAGCCGATCAGACCCACCAGCGCGAGCGTGAATGGGCCCCAGTGCTCGCGCACATAGAACAGCAGCCGCCGATAAGTCTCGACTGCGGATGGGTATTCGCCCGTCTGGGCCATATCCGGCTCCTGGTGGCTTCAGTCCGCGCCGGTATCGCGTGCGGTGGCTATGGACAGCCGGTCGAGACCGAGTTTGGAGGCCGCGTCCATGGCCCGTACGACGGCCTGATGCGGCGTCCGCGCGTCGGCACGCACGATCAGCGGCCGGTCGCGGTTATCGCCGGCGGCGCTGCCAAGGGCATCGATCAGGGTCTCCAGATCGTTATCGGAGAGCTTGCGCCCGCCGATCGCGTACTGCCCGTCGGCACTGATCACGATCTCCAGCGGATCCGGGGGCTCACTGGTGGCTTCCTGCTCGGCTTTCGGCAACTGGATCTCGAGTTCCGACTGTTTCTGAAAGGTGGTCGAGACCATGAAAAAGATCAACAGCAGGAACACGATATCGATCAATGGCGTGATGTTGAGCTCCAGTTCCTCGCGCTGGCGGGGGCGGAAGTTCACGCTTCTTCGCTCCCCCGCGCCTGGCTGATCGTGCGGTCGCCGTGCAGCACTTCCACCAGTTTGATCGCTTCCTGCTCCATCTCAACGGTCAACGCATCGACCTTGCCGCGGAAATGGCGATAGAAAATCAGGCTGGGGATGGCGACCGACAGGCCCGCGGCCGTCGTGATCAATGCCTGTGAGATACCGCCCGCGAGTTCGGCCGGATCGCCGACGCCGAGATTGGTGATGGTCGTAAACACGCTGATCATGCCGATCACCGTCCCTAGCAGCCCGAGCAGGGGCGTGATCGCCGCGATCGTGCCGAGGGCGGTGAGGAAGCGCTCGAGTTCATGCGATACGGCGCGACCGACCTCCTCGATCGCCTCCTTCATGATCTGGCGGTCGCGGTCGCGGTTGAGGAGTCCGACCGCGAGGATCCGGCCCAGCGGGGAATGCGCGCGCACGGCCCGTATCTGTTCCTCCGTGACGGGGCCTTTCGAGGCCTGGCGCCAGACGCGGGCGACCAGGTCCGAGGGGACGACGCGGCGCTGACGCAGCGACCAGGCCCGTTCGACGATGATCGCGAGCGCGACCACCGAGCAGAGGATGATCGGCGCCATGAGCCAGCCGCCTGCCTGTACGAGTTCGAACACCGTCTATCCTCCCGATTGGGCCGTGGAACCCCCCGGCTCGACCGCGCGCATGGTACCGGATTTCCCGACACGGGCGCACCCGGCCCGCCAGAAGCGCGGCGCCGTCTGGCGCCAGCCCACGGGCCTAGCCACGCCCTTCTCAGGGTCGATGGAAACGCGGATCGCGCCGGCACAATCGGAGCCCGTGGCGCTCGCCGGTGACCACCGGCGGACAACCTCCGGGCGCGGAAAATCCCAGCGGTTGCGGTAGCCGACCGCGTACAGCACGTGCCGCGGATCCACGGCCCGGACAAATGCGGGCGTCGACGAGGTCAAGCTGCCATGATGCGGGGCGACCACGACATCGGCGTCGACATCGGCCGCGCGTGCGAGCAGCCGCCACTCCGCGGTCGCCTCGATGTCACCCGGCAGCAGCAGCGATCCGCCCGGCGCGTCGATGCGCAGCACGCAGGATGCGTCGTTGCCGGTCAGGGCGTCGTCGGGATCCGGGTGCAGGAAGCGGAATTCGACACCATCCCAGCTCCAGCCCCGCCCGCGCCCGCAGAACCGTGATCCATGATCCAGGCGCTGGGGTGCGCTGGACCACACGCTCGCCGGCGCCAACCCGTCGAGTACCGCATCACGGCCGCCGGCATGGTCGTTGTCCAGATGGGACAGCACCAGGGCGTCGATCCGACGCACGCCCTGCGCGCGCAGGAACGGCACCACCACGGCCGATCCGGCGTCGAAGCGCGCGGAGAACCGGGCGCCGGTATCGTATACCAGCGTATGGTCCCGCGTCCGTACAACCGCCGCGAGGCCCTGACCGACATCGAGCAGATCGAGACGTACACCGCCCTCATCGGGGCGCGCGGGCTGCCACAGCAGCAGCGGCAACACGGCCAACAGCCCGGCCCCGCGACCGGGCATGCCGCGCGGGGCGATCAGCAGCCCCACGCCCGCGAGCCCGAGCAGCAGGATCGCCAGCGGCGGTCGCGCGCCATGCCACTCCGCGAACGGCCAGTCGGCGCATGCGCGCAACAGGTGCCACAGGGGCCCAAGCGCTTCGTCCGCGAGCCCGAACAGCAGCTGGCCGGCATCCGGCCAGACCACCGCCAGCGTCGTCCCGGCCAGGGTCACGGGCACGACCACGAGGCTGATCCAGGGGATCGCGATCAGATTGGCGACGGGGGCCACCAGCGAGGCTTGGCCAAAAAAGCCCAGCAGCAGGGGCGTCAAGGCGACGGTAATCCCCAGCTGGAGACCGAACCAGCGCTGCGTCCGTGCAAGCGGCGCCAGGCGCCCGGTCACCAGATACAGGATCGCGGCGACCGCCCCGAAGGAGAGCCAGAACGAAGCCGCGAGCGGGGCCAGCGGGTCGAACAGCAGCACCGCGACGGCGGCCGTGGCGAGGCCCTCAACCGGGCGCGCGCGGCGGCGCAGCACGATGGTCGCCAGCGCGACCGTGAGCATGAGCAGGGCGCGGACCGTTGGCAGCGCGAAACCGGCGAGCGCGCCATACGCCGCCGCCGCCACAAGTCCGATCCAGGCCTGGGCGATCGGGCGCGGCCCGAGTCGGCGCAGCGGAGATACCAGACGCCAGACCACGCGTCCACACTGGAAGCCGAGCAGCGCGACGATGCCGATATGCAGGCCCGATATGGCCACCAGGTGGGTGGTGCCGGTCGCCCGCAGGATGTCCCACTCGTGCGCGGCGATCCCGCCCCGGTGGCCGAGCGCAAGCGCCATGAGGATGCCGCCACCCGTCCCCCCCGGCATCAACGGCTGCAGATGCTCACGCAGCCGCTCCCGAGCAGCGGATAGCGAAGGCCCTGCCGTGTCCGCGAGCCGGCGCGCGTTTTCGGGCTCCAGTACGTAGCCGGTCGCGCCGATCCCCTCGCGGAACAGCCATAGGGCGTAATCGAATGTCCCGGGGTTGGCAAAGCCCCGTGCCCGCTCGAGGCGCGCGCCGAGGCGCCAGCGCATGCCGGGCTCGATGTCCGGCCGGTCGTTGCCGTACCAGTTGAGCCGGACAACCGCCGGGACCTCGACCGACGCCCCGTCGCGCTCGGCCGCCTCCACCGCCAGCCGAAACCGGGTGCGGCGCCCTTCGCTCTCGGGAAAGCCTGTCACCGCACCGGTGATCGTGAGGTCCCGGCCCTCGAGCCCCCGCTCGAGGCCATGGGCGAGCCTTGCCTGGGCCGACCCCAGGGCGACCGCGAGCCCCACCAGCGCGCCCGCCAGCACCAGCCAGCGGCGCAGCACGAGCAGACCCGCGCCGCCCGCACCAAGCAGGAGCGGCCACCACGCCGAGGGCAGCGCCGCCAATGACGCGATGGGCAAAACGCCGAGCAGCATCCCGGCCGCGAAACGGACCATGGCAGTTCCCGCATCCCTGCGATTCGTGGATAATGCCCGCGCAGTAGCCGCCCGGTCCACCCGCAACCCGGCAGTGACGATGCCGAAGAAACTGATTCGCCGTTACCTGCCCACCCCCAAGGACCTGCGGGCCTACTCGTCCCTTCGTTACGCGCTCGGCGGGCGCCTGCACGATCCCGACGTCTGGCACCTCAACCGCCGTTCCGCATCCGGTGCGATCGCGATCGGGCTGTTTGTCGCCTGGATCCCCCTGCCGATACAGATGGTGCTGGCCGCGCTGCTCGCGCTGCTGGTCCGCGTCAATCTGCCGCTGTCGGTGGTCGCCGTCTGGGTGAGCAATCCCCTGACCATGGGGCCGATGTACTGGTCCGCTTGGCGGCTCGGGCGCTGGCTGCTCGATGAGCCCTACGTGCCCGTGCAGTTCGAGCCGACATTCGCGTGGCTGACCGCCGAGATTGGCATGATCTGGCAGCCGCTCGGGCTGGGCTGTGTGCTGCTGGGGATCGTGAGCGCGGGGCTCGGGTACGTGATCAGCCGCCTGTTCTGGCGCTACCACGTAATCCGCACGCTGCTGCTGCGCCGTCGCAGTCGTGCGGCATCACGCAACGGCTGAGCTGCCGCCCTCAGGTCGATTCGTCGACGCGGCCGTCGGTAAGCGTCAGTACACGGTCCATCCGCCCGGCCAGGGCGTGATCGTGGGTCGCGACCAGGAAACTCGTGCCCGATTCCCGGTTGAGCTCGGCGATCAGGTCCCAGACCCGGGCCGCCGTGCGCTCGTCCAGATTGCCCGTCGGTTCATCCGCGAGCACGCACGAAGGCCTTGTAACCAGCGCCCGCGCGACCGCGGCGCGCTGGCGCTCCCCGCCCGACATCTCGCCGGGCTTGTGCCGCAGCCGATGCTCGAGCCCGACCCGTTCCAGCAGCCGCTCCGCTTCTTTCGCGGCGACCCGGGTCGCCTGGCCCCCGATCGTCAGCGGCAGCGCCACGTTCTCCAGGCAGGTGAGCTCCGGCAGCAGGTGGTGGAACTGGTAGACGAAACCGAGGGCGTGGTTGCGCAGGCGACCGCGCGCGGCCGGCCCCAGTTTCGACATGTCCCGCCCGATCACCGAGACCCGGCCCGCGGTGGGTTCGTCGAGCCCGCCAAGGAGGTGCAGCAGCGTGCTCTTGCCGGAGCCCGAGACGCCGACGATGGCGATCTGCTCACGCGGCGCGATCGCCAGATCGATCCCCATCAACACGTCGACATCGAGATCTCCCTGGCGATAACGCTTCGTCAGGCCTTCGCAACGGATCGCCGGGGTAGTCGGACTACCTGTCGCGGTATCACTCATAGCGCAGTGCCTCCGCCGGCTGTGTGCGTGAGGCCCGGAACGCCGGATAGAGGGTCGCCAGGATACTGAGGCCGAATGAAAGGAGCGTGATATTGACCACGTCCTCGATCTCCATATCCGATGGCAGATCGCTGATGTAGTACACGTCGGCCGGCAGCAGATCGACCCCGAACAGCGCCTCCAGCGCCGGCATCAGTTCACCGATATTGAGAGACAGGCTCACACCTCCGGCGACGCCGAGCACCGTGCCCACAAGACCGATCACGCAGCCCTGCACGAGGAATATGCCCATCACGCCGGCCGGGGTGATCCCGAGCGTGCGCAGAATGGCGATATCGGCCTGCTTGTCCTGCACGGTCATGACCAGCGTGGACACGATATTGAAGGCGGCGACCGCGACGATCAGGGTGAGGATCACGAACATGACCGTCTTTTCAGTCTGCACCGCACGGAAGAAGTTCGAATGCCGCTGGGTCCAGTCACGGACCCAGAGGCCGCGCTCAAGGCTGGCCGACAGGGCCTCGCTGACCGACGGCGCCCGGAACATGTCCTCGAGCCGCAGGCGCACACCGGTGACACCCTCGCCATCGATCCGCATCAGTTTGCGCGCGTCATCGATGTGCACGAATGCGGTCGAGCGATCGTAGTCGTACATGCCGATCTCGAAGATGCCGGTCACGGTGAACCGCTTGAGCCGCGGCAGCACGCCGGCCGGCGTTACGTTGGCCTCCGGCGTCACGAGCGTGACGCGATCGCCCTGCCGGGCGCCGAGATAATCGGCCAGCTTGCTGCCGAGCACGATGCCGTACTCGCCGGATTCCAGATCGACCAGCTCACCGCTGCGCATATTGGCGGCCACATCGGACACCTCCGGCTCGCGCTCCGGGAGGACCCCGCGCACCATCGACCCGGTCACCTGCTCGCCGCGCACCAGCATCACCTGGCCCTCGATATACGGCGCGGTACCGATCACCTCATCGTTGCCGCTGACCTGATCGACGACCGACTGCCAGTCGGAGACGGGATCGCTGAACGCGGTCACGGTCGCGTGCGAGGCGACGCCCAGGATGCGCTCGCGCAGCTCCTTCTCGAAACCGTTCATGACCGACAGCACGGTGATGAGTGCCGTCACGCCGATCAGGATACCGATGATCGACGTCAGCGAGATGAAGGAGATGAAGTGATTACGGCGTTTCGCCGCCGTGTAGCGCAGGCCGAGCCAGAGGGGGAGTGGGCGAAACATGGCGCGGGATTAAACCACACGCGCAGCGGCCGTGTCTGCCTTGGTGAGAAGATCTTTGGCGCCTGGTACGGGTCCTCGCGTTGTCGGCGTGGCCTGGCAGTACGTTTGGGATCTCGCAGAGGCGCGGAGAGCGCAGAGTTGGCCGCGGATGATGGGATAATCGCGTGATGATCGCCTCCTTGCGTTGTGCCACGCCACGGCCCCGGGGGCAGGCATTCGGTCGTATTGTATTTTGAATTCCCCGCGCTCTTTGCGCCTCTGCGAGAACCCATAAACGGCACATCCCAGCCATAACGGGCATCGGAATTCCGCGCGCCCGCCGATCTGCAGTTGCGGGACATGCGCGTTCCACGGTGCTAGGATCAAGCCACGTTGACCGTACCGGGTTCGATTCCTCATGACTGGACGCATAGCGATCTGCCTGTTGCTGCTGTTGCCGATGTACGCCTCCGCCCAGTCCGCGGACGCGAAGCCCGGCGACATCGACCCGGCCGAGGTGGTCGTGCGCGTGCCCGGCATGCCCGATCGCGGCAACTCCATGGAAACCGTCCGCGCGCGCCTCGGCGACCCGAATCGCCGGGTCGGGCCCGTGGGCGAGCCGCCGATCACGCGCTGGGTCTATGACCGCTTCACCGTGTATTTCGAGCACGATCGCGTGCTCCACGCCGTCAAGAACCGCCAGCGCTGAATCCCCGCCACGGATGAACCGCCGGAGCCTGCCCGCCGAGTGGGCGCCCCAGGGCGCCGTCATGCTGATCTGGCCGCATGACCGTACCGACTGGGCCGGTTCGCTGGAGCGGGCCGAGGCCGCCATGGCCGCATTCGCAACCGCGATCACACGCTTCGAGTCGCTGGTCGTCGTCTGCCGCGATCAAGGCGTGCGGCGCAACGCGCTGGAGCGGCTTGCGGGGGTTGGCTGCAATCGGGCGGCCGTGGCCACGGTCCTGGCCGACACCGATGATACCTGGGCGCGCGATATCGCGCCGATCCCGGTCATGGACGGCGAACTGCCCCTGCTGGTGCATTGCCGGTTCAATGGCTGGGGCGGCAAATACGACCACGCGAAGGACCGCGAATTCGGCCGCGCGCTGATCGATACGCCGGGTTTCGCCACACTCGGATACGAGCGCGCGCCGATCACGCTCGAGGGCGGCGCGCTCGAATCCGACGGCGCCGGCAATCTGCTGGTGAACCGCCCGACCGTCCTGGACCCCGACCGCAATCCGGGTTTGGACGCGGCAGGTGCCGAGGCATATTTCCGGCAGCACTTCGGGATCGAGCGTACGCTCTGGCTCGACGTGCCCGCCCTGCCAGGCGACCACACCGATGGCCACATCGACACCCTCGCCCGCTTCTGCGATCCCGGCACGATCGCCTGCACCGCGGCCGGTGCCGGGGAATCCGCGGCCGCCGCCACCACGCACGCCGCCCTCGAACAACAGCTTTCGGCGCTGCGCGGCGCCGACGGCTCGCCGTACCGGCTGGTCCCGCTGCCGGAGCCGGCCGCCATTACGGCCAGCGACGGCACGCCGCTGGCCGCCAGCTACACCAACTTTCTGCTGGTCAACGGCGGCGTACTGGTACCGGCGTACGCCGACCCGGCCGACGCGCCCGCCATCGAGCGCCTCCAGGCGGCCTTCCCGGAACGCACGGTCGTACCCGTGCCGGCGCGCACCTTCGTCGAACAGGGCGGTGCCCTGCACTGCCTGACGATGCAGTTGCCCGCCGGCATCTTCGAAGACCTCGCACTGAGCTGACACGCCGGAATCCCACCGTGAAAATCACCCTGGTCCAGCACGCCTGCAGCGCAGACCCCGAAGCGAACCTCGGACGCGTGCATGACGGCATCGCCGAGGCCGCCGCCGGCGGCGCCGATCTGGTCCTCCTGCAGGAACTGCACAACGGGCCGTATTTCTGTGTGCGCGAAGAGGTCCGGGCGTTCGACCTCGCGGAGCCCGTACCGGGCCCGACCACCGAACGGCTGTCGGGGTGGGCCGCCCGATACGGCGTCGTGGTGGTCGGTTCGGTCTTCGAGCGCCGGGCCGCGGGCGTGTACCACAACACCGCGGTCGTGCTGGACCGCGACGGCCGCTTCGCCGGGCGCTACCGCAAGGCGCATATTCCCGACGATCCGGGCTATTCCGAGAAGTTCTACTTCACGCCCGGCGATACGGGTTTTGAGCCGATCGATACCGCCGTCGGCCGCCTCGGCGTGCTCGTGTGCTGGGATCAGTGGTTCCCGGAGGCGGCGCGGCTGATGGCGCTGGCCGGCGCGGAGATCCTGCTCTACCCGACCGCGATCGGCTTCGACCCGAGCGACGACGACGCCGAACAGGCCCGCCAGCTCGATGCCTGGATCACGGTACAGCGCGGTCATGCCATCGCGAATGGCCTGCCGCTGGCCGCCTGCAATCGCGTCGGCACGGAAGACGGCAACCATTTCTGGGGCAACAGCTTCGTCTGCGGGCCCCAGGGAGAGATGCTGGCGCGCGCGGGTGCGCAGGAGACCGTACTCAGCGCCGACCCGGATTCTGCCCGCCCGGAACAGGTGCGCCGTGTCTGGCCATTCCTGCGCGATCGCCGGATCGACGCCTACGTCGAGCTGGCGCGCCGATTCCGCGACTGATCGGTTCACCGATTCCGTCGTGCCCCACCGGCAGGCGAAACTGTGGGAAAATTCCGCTTCTGCCCGAACCGACCTGAGAATCGTGACCGCCGTAGAAGCCCCCGCTCAGCCAGTCAAGCATAACCGGATACTGCCCAACCCTCCACGCGGCGCCCGCGACTGGGGACAGGCCTATGGCAGCATGGCCGCGCTCGCCGTCGCCGAGGCGGCCCGCCGTCACGGCGATCTTGTGCTGGCCGTGGCGGCGACCGTCCATGATGCGGCGGCGCTGGAGGCCGACATCGGCTTCTTTGCCGGCGATGATCTGCCGGTATTCCACTTCCCGGACTGGGAAACGCTGCCCTACGATCTGTTCTCGCCGCACCAGGACATCGTCTCGCAGCGCCTGCGAACGCTCGACTGGCTGCCCCGGGCGCGGGCGGGCGTGCTGGTGGTGCCGGTATCGACCCTGTTGCAGCGCGTCGTCCCGCCGGATTACCTCGCCGGGCATGTGCTCGACCTGGAGCGCGGCGACCGGCCCGGCATCGAGGGACTGCGAGAGCGACTCGCGCGCGGCGGCTACCGCCACGTGAGCCAGGTGCGTGAACACGGCGAGTACGCCGTCCGTGGCGCCCTGGTGGATCTCTTCCCGATGGGCCGCGAGCAGCCCCTGCGCGTCGATTTCTTCGACGACGAGATCGACACCATCCGGACCTTCGATCCCGAGACCCAGATCAGCGCCGAGCACATCGACGGCGTGCACATGCTGCCCGCACGCGAGTTCCCCTTGACCGAGGCCGGCATCGAGCACTTCCGCCGTTCCTTCCGCGAGACCTTCGAGTCCGGTTCGCGCAACAGCCCCGTCTACCGCGACGTCAGCAACGGCGTCGCACCCGCCGGGGTCGAGTATTACCTGCCGCTGTTCTTCGATCGACTCGCGACCCTGTTCGACTACCTCCCCGATAGCACCCGGCCATTCCTGATGGATGGCTGCACCGATGCCGCGCGGCAGTTCCGCGAGCAGATCGAGCACCGCTACGAGGAGCGCCGCCACGACCTCGAACGCCCGCTGCTGCACCCCGATCGCCTGTGGCTCGATTCGGACACGCTGCTCGAGCGCTTCGACGCGATGCCGCGGGTCAATATCCACGCGTGGGAGCAGACCGGCGAGGCCAGCTGGAACCTCCCCGCCGCGCTCCCGCCGCGCCTGCCCATGCAGGCGCGCGCGGAGAATCCGCTGACCGAGCTCGATCGTTTCCTGGATGGTCACCGCGGGCGGGTGCTGTTCACCGCCGAATCCGCGGGCCGGCGCGAATCGCTGTTCGAGACGCTGTGGCATCACGGGCTGCGCTGCAGCCAGGTGGAGGGCTGGCAGGGATTCCTCGCCGACGACGCCCCGCACGCGATCGCGGTCGCCCCGCTGTCGGCCGGCCTGGTCATCGACGGCGATGGCCCGAGCGTGATCACCGAGCAGCAGCTGCTCGGTGAGCGTGCCCGCCAGCAGCGCCGGCGCCAGCGCCAGACGCGCGACGCCGACACCGTCGTCTCCAATCTCGCGGAGCTGGATATCGGCTCCCCGGTCGTGCATATCGATCACGGGGTGGGCCGGTATCAGGGGCTTACCACGCTCTCCGTGGGCCCGGTTACACAGGAATTCCTGACGCTCGAGTACGCGGGCAACGACAAGCTCTACGTCCCGGTCTCCGCGCTGCACCTGATCAGCCGCTACACCGGCGCCGACCCGGAGAACGCCCCCCATCATCGCCTTGGCGGCGAACAGTGGCAGAAGGTCCGCCGCAAGGCCGCACAGAAGGCCTATGACGCGGCCGCGGAACTGCTCGACGTGCAGGCGCGCCGGGCCGCGCGCAAGGGCCATGCCTTCTCGGTCGACACCGACGACTACGCGCGGTTCGCCGCCGCCTTCCCGTTCGAGGAAACGCCCGATCAGCAGCAGGCGATCGATGCCGTGCTCGAGGACCTGCGCGCCGCGCGCCCCATGGACCGGGTGGTCTGCGGCGACGTCGGCTTCGGCAAGACCGAGGTGGCCATGCGCGCCGCCTTCGCGGCGATCGACGACAACCAGCAGGTCGCGATCCTGGTGCCGACCACCCTGCTGGCCCAGCAGCACGAGCAGAACTTCCGCGACCGCTTCGCCGATTGGCCGGTGCGCATCGAGGCCCTGTCGCGGCTGCGCTCCGCCAACGAGCAGAAAAAGATCCTCGCCGACGCGAAGGCGGGCAAGGTCGACATCCTGATCGGCACGCACCGGCTGCTGCAGAAGGACGTCGATTTCGGCCGCCTCGGGCTCGTGATCGTCGACGAGGAGCATCGGTTCGGCGTACGCGACAAGGAGCGCCTCAAACGCCTGCGGGCGGAGGTCGACCTGCTCACCCTGACCGCCACGCCGATCCCGCGCACGCTCAACATGAGCCTCGCGGGCCTGCGCGACCTGTCGATCATCGCGACGCCACCCGCGCACCGCCACGCCATCAAGACGCTCGTCAACGAGTGGGACGACACCCTCGTGCGCGAGGCCTGCGAGCGCGAACTCGGGCGCGGCGGGCAGATCTACTTCATCCATAACGAGGTCCGCTCCATCGACCGGATCGGCCGGCTGGTCGCCGATCTCGTGCCGGGCGCGACGGTGCGTGTGGCCCACGGCCAGATGCGCGAGCAGGAACTCGAGGAGGTGATGCTCGACTTCTACCACCAGCGCTTCAATATCCTGGTGTGCACCACCATCATCGAGTCGGGCATCGACGTGCCGACCGCGAACACGATCGTCATCAACCGCGCCGACCGCATGGGCATGGCTCAGCTGCATCAGCTGCGGGGGCGGGTCGGGCGCTCGCACCACCGCGCCTACGCCTACCTGCTGGCACCGCCGAAAAGCGAGATGACCGGCGATGCCGAGAAACGCCTCGAGGCCGTGGAGGCGCTGGAAGACCTCGGTGTCGGCTTCACGCTGGCCTCGCATGACCTCGAGATCCGCGGCGCGGGCGAGCTCCTCGGTGAGGGCCAGAGCGGACAGATCCAGGAGGTCGGCTTCTCGCTCTACAGCGAACTCCTCGACCGGGCCGTCGAGGCGCTGCGCTCGGGCGAGACACCGGACCTCGATGCATCGCCGCACACGGTCGCCGACGTCGACCTGCACCTGGCGGCCCTCTTGCCAGCGGATTACGTCCCGGATGTGCACGAGCGCCTGATCCTGTACAAACGGATCGCCGGCGCGAAGAATGACGATGAGATCGAGGAGCTGCGGGTCGAGATCGTCGACCGTTTCGGGAAACTGCCCGAGCCCGCGCGCAATCTGTTCCGCGTGACGGCGGTCCGCCTGCGCTGCGACGCACTCGGCATCGCCCGGCTGGACGCCGGCCCCGAGGGCGGGCGCTTCACGTTCCGCGACAATCCCGCGCTCGATACCGGCGCGCTCGTGGGCATCGTCCAGTCGCGCCCGGACGTCTATCGCTTCGATGGCGCGAATGGGCTACGCTTCGCGGCCGACCTGTCCGACGAGGAGACCCGCGTCGATTTCGTCACTGATCTCCTCGAGCGCCTGCGCGGCGCCGCCGATACGAACACGACCTAGGAGCCTCGCCGAGAAAGCATGTACCTGATGCGCGCGCACCACAGCAGCAGCTTTCCGCGATCGCTCAACGCACATGGCGCCCACCATGCTCGTTTCACGATCGCGAAACAGAATCGCCGGGAGCGATTCTGCGCGCCAGCCCCGAAGGGGCGAGGCGCAGGGATGCGCCCGGCAATCTGCTTGCTGTGCCACGCGCTCGCTACGGAACGGATTTCCCGGACAGGCTCCTGTTAACGGATACCCCGATGCGCGCACACCGCACCGCCCTGCTCTGCCTGCTGCCCCTGCTGGCGACACCCGCGCTGGCGGAGACCCGCTACGACGTCGAGATCGTGGTCATCGAACAAAGGAGCGACCGCGACGCAACCGAGGAACGCTGGCACCCCGGCGTCGCCGTACCCTCCTTCGAGCGGGCCGGCACATTCTCGGGCGACACGGGCAACCCGCTGCCGGATAAGTTCGAGCGCCTGTCGAGCGGTGACACCCGGCTCGGGCCGGCGCTGGACCGACTGGAATCCTCATCCAGGTACCGGGTTCTGCGCCACCTGCACTGGCGCCAACCCGCACTCGAACCGGGCGAGTCGACCCCCATCCGCCTGCGCTCCGGCGACCCGATCGCGATCGAGGCACCGATCGATCTGATCGAACGGCCCGTCCCGGCAGCCGATAACGAATCCATGGACGAGAAACTCGAAGAGGGCGAGGGCGCTGTTACCGGCGAATCGGTGATGGACGACAACACACTGGAGGGTGACGCGGGGGACATCGGCGACAGCACCGCCCTGCCCGTAGACTCGGCGGGAATGGAGTCGATGCTCGCGCCACACGCCCGCGCCACCGAGCGTGTGTCCGTCCATCCGCTGGACGGCACGATCGAGCTCGTCGTCAGCCGCTATCTCCACATCCACGCCGACCTGTATTTCACGCGCTCCGTGGACTGGGACGACGCATTCATGGCCCGGCAGCCGATCGCGGGTGCCGCAGCCACCCCATCGGATAACGCGGAAAGCCCGGGCGAAGGGGAGAACGCGGACGGCGATGCCGCGGATGATGGCGAGGACACCCCGTCCGCGACCGACGAGGATACGCGCGCGGCGGTCGCCCGGGGCCCGGACGATAAGGCCATGCTGTCATTCCCCTTCCGTCAGAGCCGGCGCATGCGCAGCGGGGAACTGCATTACCTCGATCATCCGCTGATCGGAATCCTCGTGCTGGTCACCCCGTATGAGGAGGATGAGGCCAGCGACAACGGTTCAGGCGACGGCTGATCGTTCAGTCCCCGCCCCCAGCGTCCGGGTTCGCCGCCCGCTCCAGCTCCTCGACCTGCTGGCGTGTGCGCTCGAGTTCTTCGCGCGCCTGCCCGAGCGCCGCTTCCATCGAGCGGCGGGTTTGCCGATTGTCTTCCAGCGCCTCTCGCTCGCGCTCGATCGCCTCGCGCAGGCGTTCGATCCGGGCATCCGTCGGGACGTCATCCGCCGAGTCGCCGTGCGTCTCCGCGTTCAATGGCCGTGTGATCCCCGCGATGAGAATCACCAGGAGCGCGAGGAGAACCGGCCGTCGGCGCCGGACCTTCACGGCGTCGCTTCCGCCTCGGCGATCAGGCCCTCGATCGCCGCCCTGACCGACCCCTCGCGGACCGCCGCGCGATCCCCCGGGAAATGGATGCAACGGGCCTCGGGCGGATAGCCGCGGCGCGCCCACGCGAGCCAGACCGTGCCGACCGGGCGACTGGGTGAACCGCCGCCGGGCCCGGCTACGCCACTGACCGCGACCGCCGCGTCGGCCGTGCCGTGCGTCAATGCGCCCGTGACCATAGCCTCGACCGTGGCCGAACTGACCGCGCCCCATATCTCCAGCGTTTCCGCCGTTACGCCGAGCTGCGTCTGCTTGGCGGCGTTGCTGTAGGTCACGAAGCCCTGCTCGAACCAGGCCGAACTGCCGGCCACGCGCGTGATGACCTCCGCGATGCCCCCGCCGGTGCAGGACTCCGCCGTGGCCACGCTCCAGCCGCGCGCGACCAGCACCGCGCCGAGGCGCTCGGCGAGGGCGTCGAGGGTTTCCGATTCATTCATGGTCGTTCGTCCCCTGTGCCGTGATGCATCTATCGGCAGCGCCGTGTGCCCGAGATACTGCAGCCGCAACGGCCCGCACGGCAAGGCATCATGAGCAGCCTGGCGCGACGGCACACGTGAGGTTGACGGGGTCCTTGCGAAAACCCCGAAAAGCGGATGCGACAACCGGCGGCGTTCCTTTAGACTCGCCCGGATGACCGAGACCAGCGCCGCTTCCCGATCCCCGCAGCACACCCCCATGATGCGCCAGTACCTGGCCATCAAGGCGGAGCACCCGGATACCCTCGTGTTCTATCGCATGGGGGATTTCTATGAGCTGTTCTACGACGACGCCCGGCGCTCCGCACGCCTGCTCGATATCACCCTGACAAAGCGCGGGCAGTCCGCCGGCGAGGATATACCCATGGCCGGCGTGCCCGTCCACGCCGTGGAGAATTACCTCGCCCGGCTCGTCCGCCAGGGCGAGTCGGTCGCCATCTGCGAGCAGATCGGCGATCCGGCCACCAGCAAGGGGCCGGTCGAACGGCGCGTCACCCGCATCGTCACCCCCGGTACGCTGACCGACGATGCCCTGTTACCCGAGCGCGGCGACAATCTACTGGTGAGCGTCGAACAGCACGGCCAGCGTTTCGCCGTCGCCAGCATCAATCTGAGCGCGGGGGATTTCAGTGTCTGCGAGTTCGAGGGTGAGGAGGCGCTGGACGCCGAACTCGGACGCCTGGCGCCGGCCGAACTGCTGGTCAACGAAGAGGCCCCGGTCGCCACACGCCTGCTGGAACGCACCGGCGCGCGGCGCCGTCCCCCATGGCACTTCGACCCGGCCGCGGCCACCGAGGCCCTGACCCGCCAGTTCGGCGTCCGCGATCTGGATGGTTTTGGCTGCGCGCATCTGCCGCTGGCGATCGGCGCGGCGGGCTGCGCGCTCGAATACGTCCGCGAGACCCAGCGCACGGCGCTGCCACACCTGCGTGGGCTGCGCACCGAGAACCGCGACGAGGCGGTGGTCCTCGACGCCGCCAGCCGCCGCAATCTGGAGATCGAGCGCGGCATCGACGGGCGCAGCGACCGCACCCTGGCGGCGGTGGTCGATACCGCGGTCACGGCCATGGGCAGCCGCCTGCTGCGGCGCTGGCTCAATCGCCCGCTGCGCGACCGTACGGTCCTGGGCGCGCGCCACGGCGCCATCGAGGCGGTGATCGCGGCGTCGGCTACGACGCCTTTGCGTGAGCGGCTGGCGGGGATCGGTGATATCGAACGGATCCTGGCGCGGATCGCGCTGCGCTCGGCGCGCCCGCGCGACCTGTCGGCCCTGCGCACCGCGCTCGCCTGCCTCCCGGAACTGGCACCCGCGGTGCGTGACGTGCGCAGCGACCGCTTCGATGCGCTCAGCACGGAGCTCGAAGATCACGACGCCACCCATGACCTGCTGGAGCGCGCCATCGTGGCGGAGCCGCCGGTCCTGCTGCGCGACGGCGGCGTGATCGCGGCCGGTTATGACGCCGAATTCGATGAACTGCGCGGCCTGGCCGAGAACGCCGACGGATTCCTGCGCGATCTCGAACTGCGCGAGCGCGAGCGCACGGGCATCTCGACGCTGAAGGTCGCCTACAACCGGGTGCACGGTTATTACATCGAGGTCGGCCGCACGCACGCGGACAACCTCCCGGGCGAATACGCCCGCCGCCAGACGCTCAAGCAGGTCGAGCGCTATATCACCCCGGAACTCAAGGGCTTCGAGGAGCGCGTGCTGTCTTCGCGCGAACGCGCCCTCGCGCGCGAGAAGGCCCTGTACGACGGGGTGCTCGACCAGCTGCTGGAACGCCTGGAGCCGTTGCGCGCGATGGCCGCGGCGCTCGCCGAACTGGACGTGCTCACGACCCTCGCCGAGCGCGCCGGCACGCTCGACTGGGTACAGCCGATCATGGACGACGCGCCCGGCCTGGCGATCGAGGCCGGCCGCCACCCGGTGGTGGAGGCGACCATCGATGAGCCGTTCACGGCCAACGACACCACCTTCGAAGCCGAGCGGCGCATGCTGCTGATCACCGGGCCGAACATGGGCGGCAAATCGACCTATATGCGCCAGACCGCGCTGATCGCCCTGCTCGCCTGTGCCGGGAGTTTCGTGCCCGCGCGGGCGGCGCGGATCGGCCCGCTCGACCGGATCTTCACCCGCATCGGCGCCGCCGACGATCTCGCCGGCGGCCGCTCGACCTTCATGGTCGAGATGACCGAGACGGCGAACATCCTGCACAACGCGACCGACCGCTCGCTCGTGCTCGTCGACGAGATCGGCCGCGGTACCTCGACCTTCGACGGCCTGGCCCTCGCCTGGGCGGTCGCCGAGGATCTGGCCAACCGCATCGGCGCGTTCACCCTGTTCGCCACCCACTACTTCGAACTGACCGTCCTGCCGGACCGCCATCCGGGGATCGTCAACGTCCATCTCGATGCGGTCGAGCACGGTGAGCGCATCGTCTTCCTGCACCGCGTCAAGGACGGACCGGCGAGCCAGAGCTACGGCCTCCAGGTCGCCCAGCTCGCCGGCGTCCCCCGCGGCGTCATCGGCCAGGCCCGCGAGCGCCTGGGCGAACTCGAACGGCGCGCCACCGAGACCTCCGCCATCCAGCCACAGCTCGGCCTGTTCGACAAGCCCGCGCCCGGGGCCGCACCGGAACCGCAGCCATCCACGCCGGCCCCGGACCCTCTCCGCGAGGCCTTGGACGAACTCGATCCCGACGCGACAACGCCCCGCGAGGCATTGCAGGCGCTGTATCGGCTGCGCTCACTGGCCGACGACGATCCAACATGAGCCCGCCTGGGCCACCTCGGGCGTAGAAAAAACAGTTTCTCGCAGAGCCCCAGAGATCGCGGAGAAAGGCGAGACAAATTTTTTTTCCGGGCCTGGGAATCGCAAATCGCTCAGCCACGCACCAGCGGACGATCGCACTCAACCGCATCATCGATTTACGCCTTCCTTGCGTTCTCTGCGCCTCTGCGAGAAACCGGTTTTCGCCGTTCCCACATGCGTCCCCAAACCCGCCGGCGGCGCGAGCGGTCACGGTGACGCGCCCGCGACCGCGTGCTACCGTTTCGCGAATGTATCGCTTCCAGTCCATTGGCCTGATCGCCAAGACCGACGACGACGGTCAGGTACGCGCCACGCTGCGCATGATCCATCGCTTTCTGCTCGACCGGGGCCTGGAGGTCAGCCTCGACCGCTCGACTGACGAATTCCTCGAGATCGACGCCACCGTGCCGCGCCGCGAGATCGCGGAGCACTGCGATCTCGCCATCGTGGTCGGGGGCGACGGGACGCTGCTGACCGCCGCGCGCTCGCTCGCCGATTGCGGTGTCCCCATCGTCGGCGTCAATCTCGGGCGACTCGGGTTCCTGGTCGATGTATCGCCCGATACGATGACCGAGCGCCTGGAGGAAATCCTCAGCGGTCAGTACACCGAGGAGCGGCGCTTCCTGGTCGAGACGGAGATCATCCGCGGCGACACGGTCGTTCAGACGGCGGTCGCCCTCAACGATGTCGTGCTGCGGATCAAGAACGTGGTGCGCATGATCGAGTTCGAGACCTGGATCGATGGCAATTTCGTCAATATCCAGCGCGCCGACGGGATGGTGGTGTCGACCCCCACCGGTTCGACCGCCTATGCGCTGTCCGGAGGGGGGCCGATCCTGCACCCGTCGCTCGAAGCCATGCTCGTCCTGCCCATTTGCCCGCATACGCTCTCGAGCCGCCCGATCGTGGTCGACTCTGGCAGCGACATCGAGATCCGGATCCGTGAGAACATCAGCGAGACGGGTCAGGTGGTCAGCGATGGCCAGAACAATATCGACGTTGCCGCCGGCGACCGCGTGCGCGTCAGCCGTAAGCAGCGCAAGATACGGCTCCTCCACCCGGCCGATTACGACTATTTCTCGATCCTGCGCGAGAAACTCCACTGGGGGTAGCGGGATTTCTGATACGTGGGTTTGATCTCTCGCCAAGACGCGGAGCGCGCCAAGAAAAAAGTATGGTTTTCTGGAAAGCGGAACGTCCCTGATAACTGGAAGAAGAACTCAATAAATCAGACACTTATTTAAGTATGTTAATAATACGCTTAAATACCGTGCATCGACCTCGACCGCCCTGCTTTCTTGGCGCGCTCCGCGTCTTGGCGAGAGAAAAAAATGCGTATCCAAAGCCGAACCCACACAAACTGATCGAGCCACATGCTCAAGCATATCCACATCCGCGATTTCGCGATCATCGACGAGCTGGAGCTCGAGCTGGGCGCGGGCATGACCGCGTTGACCGGCGAGACCGGTGCCGGCAAGTCGATCCTGCTCGATGCGCTGGGGCTGGTGCTCGGCGACCGTGCGGACAGCCAAACCGTGCGCCCGGGGGCGGAGCGGGCCGAGATCGATGCCGAATTCGATATCGCCGACCATGCCGACGTCGCCGAATGGCTCGCCGACAACGACCTCGACGCCGACGGTGACTGCAGCCTGCGCAGGGTAATCGGTGCCGATGGCCGCTCGCGCGGTTATATCAATGGCCGCAAATCGCCCCTTACACTCCTGCGCGAACTCGGCGAACAGCTGGTCGACATCCATGGCCAGCATGAGCATCAGTCACTGCTGCGCCGGGATGCACAGCGCGTGATGCTGGATGGTTTCGGCCGCTGTGATGACGAACTGGCGGTCGTGGAGGAGACCTGGCGCGAATGGCGCGACGCCCGGGCACGACTGGCGCGCCTTGGCAGCAGTGGAGAGGATCGCGCCGAACGCCTCGAACTGCTCCGCTACCAGGTCGAGGAACTGGATCAGCTCGGCCTGTCGCGGGAAGAGATCGAGCAGACCGACGCCGAGCAACGCCGACTGGCCAATGCCGGGCAACTGATCGAGGGCTGCCAGCAGGCGCTGACATTGCTGTACGACGACGACCGCTCCGCCCATGGGCTGCTCACCGGGGCGAATGACGCGATCGAGTCACTCGCCGGTCATGACGAGCGCCTCGGCTCGGCCGTCGAGATGATCGCCAACGCCCTGATCCAGTGCGACGAGGCGGCGACCGCGCTGCGCGGCTACGCGGCCGATGCGGAACTCGATCCCGACCGGCTGGCAGACGTGGAGCAACGTCTGTCCGCGATCCACGAACTGGCCCGCAAGCACCGCGTCGAGCCCACCGAACTGCCCGAGCTGACGGAGCGGCTGCGGGGCGAACTGGATGAACTCGAACACGCGGACGAGCGGGCGGCCGAAGTCGAACGCGAGGTCGAGGCGCTGCAGGCGAGCTGGCGTGACCACGCCCGGACACTCCACGCGACCCGTGAGCGCGCTGGCCAGGCGCTCGCGGAGCAGGTGACCGCGGCGATGCAGGAACTCGGCATGGCCGGCGGCGCGTTCGATTGCGCCGTAACCGCCCGCGAGGACCGGCAACCGGGCCCGAATGGCTTCGACGACGTCGAGTTCCGGGTCACGGCGAATCCCGGCCAGCCGCTCGCGCCCCTGAAACGGGTCGCCTCGGGCGGCGAACTCTCGCGGATCAGCCTCGCGATCCAGATGATCGACTCCGGCTACGCGGGGATCCCGACACAGATCTTCGATGAGGTCGATGCGGGCATCGGTGGGGGCGTTGCGGCCGTGGTGGGGGATCGGCTCCGCGCGCTGGGGGCGCAGCGTCAGGTACTGTGCGTCACCCACCTCGCGCAGGTCGCGGCCAGCGCGCACCATCATCTGCAGGTATCAAAATCGGCGGAATCCGACGAAACGCGGGCGCGTCTGCAGGCGCTCGCGGCCGAGGATCGGATCGAGGAGATCGCGCGCATGCTGGGCGGGCGCCGGATCACGGAGCAGAGCCGTGCACATGCACGGGAACTGCTCGCCGACGGTTGAGGGCAACCGCGCCTCGCCCCGGCTGACGCCGGGTCAGCAGGTCAGCGGTCCTCGCCGTCCTCGTGGTCGCAGCTGAGGCAGTTCGCGTACAGGACGAGGCTGTGCTTCTGCAGGTCGAACTCACGCTGGCGCGCGATATTCTTCTGGCGCCGCTCGATGACGTCGTCCACGAACTCCTCGACCTTGCCGCACTGGACACAGACGATATGATCGTGGTGCCGGCCGCGGGCGAGTTCGAATCGGGCCTGGCCGCCCTCGAAGTGATGGCGCTGCACGATGCCGGCGGTCTCGAACTGCGAGAGCACCCGGTATACGGTCGCAAGGCCGATCTCGGAGCCCGATTCGATCAGGCGCCGATAGACGTCCTCGGCGGTGAGGTGATGCGCATCGCCCGCTGCCTGCACCTGTTCAAGGATCTCGAGTACCTTGACCCTGGGGAGGGTAACCTTGAGTCCGGCCTTTTTGAGCTGTTCATTTTCCACTGAATCCGCCCCGTCGCGTAGTCTGCGGACGCGTTATGATTTAGACTCATTCTACCCGATCTGACCGGTCCTGACGATGCCATTGATTCGATTCTGTTCCCTCGCCGCCGCCGCCGTTTTCCTCGGCGGTTGCGCCTTCCTCGTTCCGGAGGCCGAAAGGCCAGAAATCCAGCAGGGTAAACTGCTCTCGAACGAGGATATCGCCGCACTCGAGGAGGGTCAGACGCGGGCCCGGGTCCGCGAACTGCTGGGCGAGCCGATTCTCGGCGCCCCATTCCGCCGGGATCGCTGGGATTACCTCTACTACCGCGCAAAAGCGGGGCGCGACATAGGCAATCCGCAGCGCCTGACGCTGTACTTCGATGAACAGGACCGGGTCGCGAGCATCCGGAGTCGCTACCAGCCACCGGATGAGCCGGTGCCCGAGGGCGATGCCCAGCCGCTGCCGGATGTGGACACGCACGGGGGGCCGACGGACACGGGCGGCGATCGTGGCCCGGGTCAGGAGATGCCCGGGAGCTGAGCGGGATTACCGCTCGCGGGCGCGGAGTCGCCGCGCTTCTTTGGGATCGATCTCCAGCGGGCGGTAGATCTCCACGCGGTCGCCGGCGCGCAGCACGGCATCGCCGAAACAGGCCTGCCCGAACACGCCGAGGGGGGCCCGTTCGGGATCGATTTCGGGGAATTCCTCAGCGAGGCCGGATGCGTACACCGCGTCGCGTGCGGTCGCGCCGGCTGCCAGTTCCACCGTCACCAGCCGCTGGCGCTCCGGTCGGGCATACGCGACCTCTACGCGCATATCAGCGACCGTACAGCGAATCGGCCCGGCGGACGAAGGAATCGACCATCGTCTGTGCGATCTGATTGAAGACCGGTCCGATCACCGCACTGAACACACGCCCGGCGAACTCGTACTCCAGATCGAGCGAGACGCGGCACCCGCCGCGCTCATCGGGATCGAAGTGCCAGTCACCCTCGAGCCGGCTGAAGGGCCCGTCTTCCAGGCGGACACGGATCCGGCGGCCGGGCTCGAGTTCATTGCGCGTGCTGAAGGAGCGATGCAGCGCCCCCTTGGCCATTTCGATGCGCGCCCGGACCTCACGCTGCCCGCTCGACAATACCCGTGCGCTCCGACACCAGGGCAGGAAACGCGGATAGGACTCGACGTCATTCACCAGATCGAACATCTGTTCGGCAGAATGGGGCACCGTTGCGGAACGCTGGATTCGGGGCACGATGGGTCCGGTAGTTGTGGATGGACCGGCCAGACGGGTCGTGGCCGGGTGGCGCGGATTGTCTCCAAACCGGTCGTGCGACTCAAGCGTGCGCGCACCCGCGAACAGTATCGGTACATGACCCGGCATGGCGATGCCACAGTGCCGCCGCGCGCGCCCACAGCTTCGACCACTTTGCAACCCGCGCGCCGGACCCATCCACTGTCCTATAATGAGAGGATGGCCAAAGCGAAGAAAAACAAGGCGCCCACCGGCAACGTGATCGCCGTCAATCGGCGTGCACGGCACGATTTCTCGATCGAGGATCGGCTCGAGGCGGGTCTGGAACTACAGGGCTGGGAGGTCCGGAGCCTGCGCGCCGGTCGCGCCCAGATCGCGGAGGCGTATGTCGTGCTCAAGAAGAACGAGTGCTGGCTGCTGGGCGCCCATATCCCGCCCCTGCCCTCCGCTTCCACGCACGTGGTCACGGATCCGACACGTACGCGCCGGCTATTGCTGCATCGCCACGAGATCGATCGACTGATCGGAGCCACCGAGCGCCGGGGCTATACGCTGGTGCCGTTGCAGCTGTACTGGAAACGGGGTCGCGCGAAGCTGGAGATCGGCCTCGCCAAGGGCAAACGCAAGCACGACAAGCGCGAAGACGAGAAGGAAAAGGACTGGGAACGCCAGCGTCAGCGCCTGATGCGCCACGCGGTCTGAAGCGGCCCCGGGTGCAGGCGCGGCCTGTTCAGGCCTCGCCGCGGCCCTCTCCTTGCCCCCACAGGCAGCCGCCGCTGGCCGCCACGATATCCGCCAGGCGCTCCTCGTGCGCCGCACATTCGCCCGGGTCGGCGCGCACGATCGGCACCGCGCCGCGCCTGCGGGCTGGTCCGTGCCGCGTCCCCGCGCCGGTCTCATCCCCGCCGGCCGCATCGAGGTGGAGCGCGGTCTGCCCGCCGGTCATGACCCGATAGACATCGGCCAACAGTTCCGCGTCCAGCAGGGCACCGTGGAGTTCACGCCCCGAGTTGTCGATCTCGTAACGCTTGCACAGCGCGTCCAGGCCATTGCGCTGGCCGGGATGCCGGTCACGCGCCATCACCAGGGTGTCGACCACGCGCGGGCAGTGATCCTCGATGCGGCCCCATTCCGTACCCAGCCGCTCGAACTCCGCATTGAGGAACGCCACATCGAACGGCGCGTTATGGATGATCAGTTCGGCGTCGCGCAGGAACGCGAGCAGCGACTCGGCGATATCGGCGTAGACCGGCTTGTCCGCCAGATCCTCGTTGGAGATCCCGTGGACCTCTGCGGCCCCCTCTTCGACCGCCCGTTCGGGATTGATGTAGTGATGGAAGCGGTTGCCGGTGTGGCGCCGATCGAACAGCTCCACACAACCGATCTCGATGATCCGGTGCCCCTGCTGCGGCTCCAGTCCGGTGGTCTCGGTGTCCAGTACGACCTGTCGCATCAGCACTTGTCCTCCGCTTCGTCGATCCCGCGGTTGGCGAGCTGGTCGGCGCGTTCATTGCCTTGTTGCCCGGTATGCCCGCGGACCCACTCCCATTCGACCTCGTGACGCTGTAGCGCCGCGTCGAGGCGCTCCCAGAGATCACGATTGGCGACCGGCTTGCGCGCCGCGGTGCGCCAGCCGCGCTTTTTCCAGCCCGGCATCCACTGCGTCACGCCCTTCATCACGTACTGCGAGTCCGTGATGGCCCGGACTTTGCAGGGGCGTTTCAGGGTTTCGAGCGCCCGGATGATCGCCATCAGTTCCATGCGGTTATTGGTGGTCTCGGGCTCATAGCCGTACAACTCCCGTTCGCGGCTGTCGTGCTCAAGGACGGCGCCCCAGCCCCCGGGGCCGGGGTTACCCCGGCAGGCGCCATCGGTGTGGATTACGACCGGCGAAGTCATCAATGCATCTCCGTGTAACGTGTCGGGCGGACGACGCCACCGACTACGGGTCGGCGCTCCGCACGCAGGCGCCGGGCCGGCACGGGCGTAAAGGGAATCGAATGTTTGCGACCCAGCAGTATGTGGATCCCCCCCTGGACGGGCAGCCAGCGGTGGAGCCGCTCGAGTACCAGCAACCGCCGGCGCAGGCGTTCGCTGTGCACGGGCGGGCCATAGCCGAGTGTCTCGCGGCGCTGTATGCGCCAGCCGAGCAGCGCGAACCAGTCAGCGATCCGGCCCGGCCCGTAGAAATGGCCACACCACGGGACACCCCGCCCCCACAGCCCGCGCAGCCCCAGCAGGCTCCAGGGATTGAAACCGACGCAGAGCACCAGCCCGTCCAGCGTCAGTACCCGATCCACCTCGCGCAGAATGGCATGCGGATCATCACTGAATTCGAGCGTGTGACACAGCAGGACGAAATCGATCGATCCACTCGCCAGCGGCAGCGCGGCGGGATGCGCCGCCATGCTGCCGGCCCCGTCACCGGTGACGTGGACTCGATGAATCAGCGCGCGCCCCGCCAGCAGATCGACACCGGAACGGGTGCCGCCGATCTGCAGGCAATGGAGCGCATAACGATCACGCAGCAGGGTCTCGATGCGGGCGGCGATCCGCGCGTGCAGATCCACTCCCGGCGCGGTCTCGTACCACATCCGCAATGCGGTCTGCGCTTCGTCCCAGCCGATGGGAGAGGTCTGAATGTCCTGGTTCATTGGAACCGCTCGTACCTCCGCCCCACCCGATCCCGGGATTATACTGATCTTCGGGCTCCCCGGGGGCGTTCGACCAGGCGCTCGAAGCCCGCGCCGACTCCGGTTGCTTTCGCAATAACCAGCCGGTACTTTCGGCGCCGCTTCGACAATGACGGGACTTGTTGCTGCAGCCATGGCCGATAATGTCAGCAGACGGGACCTCGCGCGCTTCTCGCCACTGGCTTCATTGGGCCCCGACAACCTCAAGGAACTGAGCGCGAAGGCACGGTACATGTCGCTCGCCGCGGGCCGCCATCTGTTCCGCGACGGTCAGCGGGGCGATGCCCGGCTGTTTCTCGTCAAGGGAACGGTCGAACTCCACGGCGCGAGCGGCATCGAGCAGACCGTCGAGGGCGATTCCGAGGCGGCGCGCAACGCCCTCGACGTGATCGGGCCCGGGGCGCGCGCGGCGCGTGCCCGCACGGATGTGGTCGCCCTCGCGGTCGATCGCGATCTGCTCGACCTGATGCTCACCTGGGATCAGACCGGGAGCTACCGGGTGGAGGAACTCGCGGATGCCGGTGAAGAAGACGATGGCGACTGGATGACGCGGCTGCTGCAGACGGAGAGCTTCCGGCGCATCCCCCCGGCCCATATCCAGGCGATCTTCATGCGTATGGAACCGGTCACCTGCAAGGCCGGCGATATCGTGATCCGCCAGGACGAGCCCGGCGACTACTTCTATATCATCCGCGATGGCCGCTGCCTGGTGACCCGGGCCACGAAGGCGAAGCCGGATGGTATCCGCCTTGCGGAACTGGGCACCGGCGACAGCTTCGGTGAAGAGGCGCTGATCGCCGACAGGGCACGCAATGCCACGGTCACGATGCTCTCATCGGGCACGCTGATGCGCTTATCCAGGGAAGATTTCAATGCCCTGCTGACGGAACCGCTGATCGAGCGGGTGGATTTCGAATCCGCCGCGGCGCGGATCGAAGAGCGCGCCGGATGGATCGATGTACGCCTGCCGGACGAGTTCGGCAATGGTCACATCGAATCCGCGACCAATGTGCCGCTGTTCGTCCTGCGTATGAAGGCGCAGAGGCTGGATCCAGCGCGGACGTGGATCCTTTACTGCGACACCGGACGGCGCAGTTCCGCCGCCGCTTTTATCCTCAGTGAGCGGGGATTCGACGTGCGGGTCCTGAAAAAAGGCCTCGCGGGCGTCCCGGCCGACGCGATCACGACAGGCGGCTCCGTCTGACCTGCATCTTCCGGTATCCCGTCATCATACCGGCATCGCCGGCAGCGGGTGACCGCACCGCTCATCGCCCCCGGCGTGCCGTGAGCAGGAGGCTGTCCGGGTCGACCTCGTCGAGTTGTTCGGGGTCCAGATACTCCCGCGCGTAACGCCGGTACACCCCCTCACGGACAAACACCTCGAACAGATCCGGGTCGATATGCCCCTCGTCGCGCATGGCGCGCATGATCCGCAGGCATTCCGACAGCGGCTTGGCCGTCTTGTAAGGGCGATCGGCCGCACTCAGGGCCTCGAACACGTCGGCGATCGCCATCGCCCTCGCTGGCACCGACATCTCGTCCCGCGTCAGCCCGTTCGGGTAGCCCTGACCATCGATCCGCTCGTGATGCCCGGCCGCGTATTCGGTGACGTTGTGCAGATGCTTCGGGAAAGGGAGCGCGTGCAGCATGTTGATCGTCGCAACGACGTGGTGCTCGATGATCCGGCGTTCCTCCGCGTTCAGCGTGCCGCGCTCGATCAGCAGATTGTCCAGTTCATCATCGCTCAACAGCGGACGCGGGACCCCATCCGCATCGGTCCAATGGCGTGCGGCGATTCGCTGGATCCGCGTCCGATCCGAAGCGCTCAGGCGTTCGCCGCCCCGGTTCACTGCGCGCAGGAACGCGAGATCGTCCGCCAGCTCCGTGAGCCCGCGGTCACGCTCGGCGGCTTTCGCCGCAGCGCTCGAGTGATCGTCACGCGCCTCGGCCGCGGCGATCGCGCCCGCGGCCTCCGCGCGGATCTCCTGCCTCAGCGCGGCACATCGCGCGGCCACGGTCTCGATCCGGTCGTACACCGTTTCCAGCCGCGTCGACTTGTCCATGACATGCTCGGGCGTCGTGATCTTGCCGCAGTCATGGAGCCAGCCCGCGAGCCAGAGCGCATAGCGATCGTTCGCCGTCATCGAGAAATCGGCGAGCGGCCCCTCGCTCGTACCGGACGCCGCCTCGGCGAGCATCATGGTCAATTCGGGGACGCGCCGGCAGTGCGCGCCGGTGTACGGGGATTTTTCGTCGATGGCCTCGGCGATCATGCGCACGAACGCCTCGAACAGTGCCCGCTGCTGATCCAGCAGGCGCTTGTTCGACAACGCGATCGCGGCCTGCGAGGCGAGTGATTCGACCAGACGCTGGTCGGCCGGTTCGAACGGGATGACGCGCCCTCCGTCCATCGCGTTGATCAATTGCAGGACCCCGATCACGCTGTTCTCGTGATCGCACATCGGCACCGTCAGGAGCGACTGCGTGCGATAGTCCATACGCCGGTCGAAGGCCCGGGTCCCACTGAAATCAAACCCGCAGGCGTCGTATGCATCCGGGATATTGACGGTCTCGCGGCGCAGAACCGCGTGGGTTACGACCATGCTCTCGTTGGGCGCGCCATCGACCTCGAGCGCCAGCGCCGGGAACGGAATGGGTTCGCCGGTATTGCCCCCGAGTGCCAGGCCGAGCGAGGCCGTGCGCAGGATCTCGAACGTGACCGTGCGGTTGTCATGCACGAGATAGAGCGTCCCGCCATCGGCGGCCGTCAGTTCCCGTGCACGCTCGACAATGGTCTCGAGCAGCCGCGTATGGTCCGGCTCGCCCGACAACGCCACACCGATCTCATTCAGGCGCTCGATACGGTTCAGGAGGTCCCGCACAACGATGCTCCCGGGTCGCCGGGCGGCACGGCGATTCCGCACACGAGGACGCAAGATATCACAACCGCCCGGGATGCCCCGCGTGAGGCGGATCACGCGCATCCCTTTCCGCCGAGTGCTCTTGTAGTATGATCAGCCGGTAATGGCCTTGGGGGAGGCATGGATGAAGGCCGGTTTCCTGAAATCCGACTGGTTTGTCGGTGTCATCGTCAGCCTCGTATTCATCGCGGCGTCCGGGACCGCGATCCTCCAGAGTCTGGAGCGCAGCCTCTACGATTGGGGCGTGACGGCCGCCCGGGCGGAGCCCAGCGATCGCATCGCCGTGATCGCAATCGACGACGAGAGCATCGCCAACCTGGGACGCTGGCCGTGGTCGCGCGACCTGCATGGCCGGATGATCCGCAAGCTCGCCGATGGCGGCGCCGCCGCCATTGGCTATACCGTTTTCTTCCTCGAACCCCAGGTCGACCCCGGTCTCACCCGGATCCGCGAACTGCTGGCGTATTACGACCAGCGCGCCATTGGCGAACTCCCGGCCATCATCGAGGATCCGGGTGTATCCGGCCAGGCGCGGGACCGGCTTGACGGTCTGCACGAACGCCTGAGGCGCGCCGCCACCGACCTCGATACCGACCGGCAACTCGCCGAGGCGATCGATGCCGCCGATAACGTCGTCCTCGGTATGCCCTTCCGACTGGGATCGCCGGTCGGTAAACCCGACGACCCTCTGCCCGAATACGTACGCGCCAATACGATCATGAACCTCTCGCCAGGCACGGGCGCGCTGCCGCGCTACCTCGGTCTGCCCGCGCGGCGTGCCCTGTCCCCGATCGAGCCGGTCGGCCCCGCCGCGGACGCCATCGGTCATCTGAATTTCAATCCCGACATCGACGGCGGCGTCCGCTCACAACCGCTCGTGATCGATTACTTCGACGACTACTACCCGTCGCTGTCGCTGATAGTTGCGGCCCTTGGTCTGAATCTGGGCGCAGAAGACATCACGATCCGCCCGGGAGACGGCGTGCACCTGGGTGGGCTGGATATCGCCACCGACCCGGACCTGCAGATGAACATGTTTTTCTATGGCGGCGGGGATGGCGCCGGCGGCCGATCGGCTTTCACAGTGGACTCCTTTTACGATGTCCTGTCAGGACGTATCCCCGCCGAGAAGTACGAAGATCGGATCGTACTCGTGGGCGCCACGGCCACCGGTGTTGGCGATTCCCAGGTCACGCCGATCAGCAGCACGACCGCCCCGGTAATCACGCTGGCCCACGCCGTCTCCAGCATCCTGGAACAGGACTTCTTCCTCAGCCCGGATTGGGCGCAATGGGCCCGGATCGGGGCGTTCGCGCTGATCGCGCTCTATCTGGTCGTACTGGTCCCGAGGCTGCGTGGCGGCGTGGCGGCCGTGATCGGCATCGTGCTCGTCGCCGGCGCGGCCGGCACCGGGTATGGACTGCTGGTTACGCAACAGACGTGGATCCCGCTCGCGACGCCGGCCGCCCTGCTCGTCGTCGGCTACACGCTGATGATGACCAAGCGTTTTCTGGCCACGGAACGCGGCAAACTCCGTTCCGACGCCGAGTCGGCGGAGAGCAACCGTATGCTTGGGCTCTCGTTCCAGAGCCAGGGGCAGCTCGACACGGCGTTCGAGAAATTCCGCAAATGCCCGCTCGACGACTCGATGATGGAGGTGCTGTACAACCTGGCACTGGACTACGAACGCAAGCGCCAGTTCAACAAGGCGAGCAACGTCTACGACTACATGGCGAAACACGACGGTGATTTCCGCGACATTGCCACTCGTCGTCAGCGCTCGAAGAAAATGGAGGAGACGGTCGTTCTCGGCGGAGGCAGTAGTGGCGGCGACGGCACCATGGTGATGGGTGGTGATGACATCGAGAACCCGAAACTGGGTCGCTACGATGTCGAGAAAGAGATCGGCAAAGGGGCGATGGGCACCGTCTACCAGGGCCGTGATCCAAAGATCAATCGCATCGTCGCCATCAAGACGCTTGCACTGTCGCAGGAATTCGAGGCCGATGAACTCGAGGACGTCAAGGAACGTTTTTTCCGTGAGGCCGAGACGGCGGGACGCCTGAATCACCCGAACATCGTCACGATCTACGATGCCGGCGAAGAGCACGATCTCGCCTATATCTCGATGGAATATCTCAAGGGCAAGGACCTGACGCCCCATATCAAGCCGGGTAACCTCCTGCCGCTGCGCCGCGTACTGGAGATGGTCGCGGACTCCGCCGAGGCCCTCGCCTATGCGCATGATTACAATGTGGTGCACCGTGACGTGAAGCCCGGCAACATCATGTACGACCCCGACAGCGGTGTTCTGAAGATCACGGACTTCGGTATCGCCCGAATCACCGACTCCAGCCGAACCAGGACGGGCATGGTGCTCGGTACGCCCTCGTACATGTCGCCCGAGCAGCTCGCCGGCAGAAAAGTCGACGGACGGTCGGACCTGTTCTCGCTCGGCGTCATGCTGTATCAGATGGTGACCGGCAAACTGCCGTTCACGGCCGACAGTATGGCCACCCTGATGTATCGGATCGCGAACGAACCACACGCCCCGGTCCATGACGTCGATGACACGCTCCCGACATGCGTCGGCGAGATCATCGATCGTGCGATGCAGAAAGACCCCGACAGTCGGTATGCGGATGGACGGGCAATGGCGGCCGGTCTCCGCGCCTGTGCCGAGCGGGTCGACAAGGGCTGATCGGCATGCCTGGCCGTCGCATCGATCTCGGCACGGTGCTCGGTTTCGCCGAGCGCAGCGACACGGGGCGCAAACGGCCACATAACGAGGACCGCGTCGCCACCGATCCGCCCCACGGCATCGCCGTACTAGCGGACGGCATGGGCGGGCACAAGGGCGGTGAAATCGCCAGTGCACTCGCGGTCGAGACCGTCACGCGGCAATTGGCGAATCGTCTCTCCCGGGCGGGCGCGGAATCCGGCGCCGAGGAGGCCTATGCCCCGGAAAGCCTGCTCGCCCACGATGTGGTGAACGAGGCGAACACGATTGTCTACGAAACCGCCCGCACACAGCCGCAATACGAAGGCATGGGGACAACCCTCGTCGTCGCCCTTTTCTACGACGACCGGCTGACCCTCGCCCATGTCGGCGATTCCCGGGCCTATCGCCTGCGTGGCGGCAAGTTCGAACAACTCACCCGTGATCACACCCTGATGCAGGAGCTGATCGACCGCGGCTTCTATACGCCCGAAGAGGCCCGCGCATCTCTCAACCGCAATATCGTGACGCGTGCCCTCGGGATCGAGGAATCGGTCAATGTCGATCTGCAGGAAGAAATCGCCCTGCCGAACGACCTCTACCTGCTGTGCTCCGATGGCCTCAACGACATGGTCGACGACGAGGCCATACGCTTAACCCTTGACAGGTTTGGTGATAATCTCGAAGACACCGCCGATTGTCTGATCGAGGAGGCGAACAGGAACGGCGGGCAAGACAATGTATCGGTTGTATTGGTACGGGTTCTGAAACCGTTTCCGAGCCGTCGCGGCTGGTTCCGGCGGTTTGTGGACTGGTTCCAGTAAGGGAACCTGTACATGACCGGAATCGGACTGCACGAGGGCGTGGGAGCGTACGACAGTCGCCCGGGGACACACACATCATGGCCAAGCTGACGCTCTCGTTCAATGACCAGGTCGTTGGCGAGTATGAACTCGACCAGGAACAGATGACGATCGGCCGCAAGGCGGACAATGACATCCAGATCGACAATCTGGCGGTCAGTGGCCACCACGCGCGGATACTGACGATCCTCAACGATTCGTTCCTCGAGGACCAGAACAGTACCAACGGGACCTGTGTCAACGGCTCTCTGATCAAGAAATACGCCCTGCAGGACGGCGACGCCATCATGATCGGCAAGCATCTGCTGACCTACTCCAACGAAGCGGCGTCACGGGGCCACGACAACGACTTCGAGCGCACAATGGTGATCCGCCCGGACGCGAAGGGGATGCCGGAGAAGGGTGGCAGTGAGTCCATGGATCGCTCGGTAGAAGCGCTCGGGCGGCAACTCGCCGCCGAGTCCGATCGCTCCGTCGAACAGGCGGCCGGCCGCGCGCATGTACGGGTTATCAGCGGCGCCAATGCGGGCAAGGAACTCGAACTGAAAAAGGCCCTCACCACACTCGGCAAACCGGGTGTCCAGGTCGCCGCGATCAGCAGGCGCGCCCAGGGATACTTCCTGATCGAAATCGAAGCAAAGGACGGTGGCCATCCATCCGTCGATGGTCAGCAGGTGGGTAGCGAGGCCGTTCGGCTCGACAACGAGTCCGTGCTGGAGGTTGCCGGCGTCAAGATGGAATTCCTGGTTTCCTGAAACGCATCGCATCCACTCCTCGCAGCGCTCCCGCATATCCTGCGCACCGAGCGCCCTGCCCCGTTCCCGGCCTATCGCGTTACCAGCCGCGACTCCCGGGCGGCCGGGGCCCCGTTGCACGGATGGGGCGATCATGAAGAACTGGAGCATCCAGCGCCGTGTCCTGCTGATCGCGCTGCTGCCTGCCGCGATGCTGGCGATTGTATTGTCCGCCTACAACGCGTACCAGCAGATACAGACCGCCGAACGACGCGCCCTCGAGCACGCGCGCGCGGTCGCAGCCGAGATCGGGCCGGTGGCGGCCCATGTGGTGACGGCGCCAGACGACGGCCCGCTCCTCGAGGCGCTCGCGAATACGCTCATCACGGACCGGACAGCGATCGCCTCGATCACCATCCGGGATCACACGGATAACGTCCTCCTGCGTGCGCGGCCCGGCACCCCGCCGGCGCCCGCCGGGGACGGGGTACGCGTCACCCATACCATCGACAATCCGTCCTTCGGGAATATTTCGGCCACTGCGTTGCCTGACCAGGAATCACTCGGATCGGTCGAGATCGCGGTCGATCTGGCCCGGGCGCGGCAGGAGCAGATGATGCTCCTGCTCGAAGGGCTTGCGCTGACGGCCGTTGCCCTGGCCCTCACCGCGCTCGTCGCCATACGCATAGGCCGCAGTGTGACCGATCCGGTTCAGCGCATCGCGCGCGGCGTCGAGAGGATCCGTTCCGGCGAGTATGACGATCGCCCGAGCGCCGAATCGGGCGGCGAGTTCGGGCGGCTCGAACGCGGGGTGCGTGAGCTCGCCGCCGACATCGAGGGCACGCGACGCTCGCTGCATGAACGCATCGCAAGCGCCACACGCGAATTGCAGGACACGCTCGCCGAACTCGAGGAGCGCAACGCCGAACTGGAATCGGCGCGACGGGAAGCCGAGGCGGCCAGCGAATTCAAATCGCGTTTCCTGGCGAACATCAGTCACGAAATCCGTACGCCGATGAATTCCATCCTCGGTTTCACGGAACTGCTGGAACGGGCCGACCTCGACCCCGTTTACGCCGATTATCTCGCGACGATCCAGAGCTCCGCGCACAGCCTGCTCAGCCTGCTCAACGGTATCCTCGACCTGTCCAAAATCGAATCGGGTCATATGGAACTGGAGTACGTGGACACGGATATCAATGAACTCCTGTACGAGACCTTCAATCTGCTGGCCCCGCAGGCGTTCGCCAAAGGCGTCGAATTCGTCGTCAGTCCCGTACCGCGTCGCCACTCGACGGTCCGGGTCGATGCCGTTCGCCTCAACCAGGTCCTCATCAATCTGGCCAGCAATTCCGTGAAATTCACCGACCAGGGGTGTGTCCGGATCTGCGCGCACGCCACCTCGCGCGCGGATGGGGGGGTCGCGTTGACCTTTTCCTTCGTCGACACCGGACGGGGTATCCCGCACGAGGCACAGGCCCGACTTTTCCAGGCGTTTGCCCAGGGGGAAGACACGCGCGGCGACGAGCGCCCGCGTGCCACCGGAACCGGCCTGGGTCTCCACATCGCCAGCGAGATCGTGTTCCTGATGGACGGTCTGATTGAATTCCGCAGTGAGCCGGGCGTCGGCTCGGAATTCTGGTTCAAGCTTGAACTCGACAAGGCCCATGCCGCACTTGGCCGCGATCACCATGGGCCACGGCGACGGGTCGTGCTGGTGATCGATGGTGATCCCGATTTCATCGCCACCCACGTCGACATCCTCGCGGCGGCCGGGATCGACGCCGAGCCGATTGACACGAACCGCCCCGCCTCCCGATGGCCCGACACGTCCGCGGTGGACGCGATCGTCGTCCATATTCGGGCTGCAGACGTACATGCTGGAACAATGCCCTCACCGGAGTCGATGGTGACCGCTAACACCCCGATACTCGCGTATGCGTACGCCGACGGCCCCGAGATCCATCGGCGGCTGCTGGACAGCGGCTTCGCCCATGTCGTGCAGAAAACGCCGAACGCCCGGATCCTGCGCGATGCACTGGAGTGCGCTCTGCGCGCGCCCGAGGACGCCTCGACGGCGTGGCGGTATCCCGCCTGGGACCGGTTCGACGATGTCCCATCCGGGAAAGTCCTGGTGGTCGACGATCAGCCGGTCAATCTGAAACTGCTCGAATCATTCCTCGAGGGCACGGGCTGGGAGACGGTAGCTGCGACCGGCAGTGACGAGGCGCTTTACTACGCCCGCCTGACGCGATTTGACGCAATCCTGATGGATATCCATCTCCCGGAACGCGATGGTATCGAGACGAGCTCGATGCTGCGCACCCCGGGCGAGGTCAATGCCGACACGCCGATCCTGGCGATCACCGCGGATGCCTTCGCCGATCAGGCGCACGCGGCCATGGCGGCGGGTATGAACGATGTCCTGGTGAAACCCATCAGTCGCACAACCCTGCTGCAACGTCTCACGGAGTGGTGCCATCCCGGAGAGGACAACAGCGACGCACCGGCAACCCGCGCGGGATCCGTTTCGCGCCCCCCTGCCCCCCCGCCTCCCTATTACGACGGGGAAGACGCCGAGAGCCGGGCCGGTGGGCGCCCCGGCGTCGCCGATGAGCTGTTCGCCATGCTGTGTCGGCACCTGCCGTCGAGCCGCGCGGAACTGTACTCGGCGCACGACCGCGAAGATCGCCAGGCCTTACTGGCAGCAGCCCATCGACTCAAGGGCGCAGCGGCATACTGCGGTGTGCCGCGCCTGCGCCAGGACATTGCCGTACTCGAGGAACGAATCCGCAATGGCGAAGATCCCGCAAGCGCCCTTGACGCCGTATGCAGTACGGTTGACGTATTGCTGGAAATGGAGGGTGGCGACACCCGCGGCGGTGCCGACACCTGAGAAAGCCGGGCCGGAGCCGCCCATCGGGTCGAGGACCACCGTGGCGCACGGTCCGACGCCGCTATCGGAGTCAGCCGCCTTCACGGGCGCGCCTCGCGCATGATGGCCTTCATTGCGGCCACCGCGTCGGCGAGCCCGACGCTGAGTGCCCGGGCCACGATCGCGTGACCGATATTGAGCTCACGCACGCCCGGCATCGCGGCGACCGGTTCCACGTTGTCGTAGTGGAGCCCGTGCCCGGCATGCACGTACAGCCCGGCATCGACCCCGTATTTGACCGCCCGTGCCACGGCCTCAAGTTCCTGCCGACGCGCGGCATCGCTCATTGCATCCGCATAGCGGCCCGTATGGATCTCGACCGCGTGCGCGCCCGCCTCAGCCGCGGCATCGATCTGAGCGGTATCGGGATCGATGAAAAGCGAGACCTGGATGCCCGCCGCCGCCAGCCGTGGACATACCTCACCCAGCCGTGACCCCGCGGCGATCACATCCAGTCCGCCCTCGGTAGTCAGCTCCTCGCGCCGCTCGGGCACAAGACAGCAGTCGGGCGGCCGCAGATCCTCGGCGATCGCGACCATCTCATCCGTCGTCGCCATCTCCAGGTTGAGGCGGCAGTCGACGTGCTCTCGCACCCTGTACACGTCCCGATCCTGGATATGTCGGCGGTCTTCGCGCAGATGCATGGTTATGCCATCCGCGCCCGCCTCGGCCGCCTGAAACGCCGCGAACAACGGATCGGGATACCCTGTCCCACGCGCCTGCCGGACGGTCGCGATATGATCGATATTCACACCGAGTCTGATCGCCCCATTGGTCATGGGATTGCTCACGGGGAGTCCTCCTGCTTGCGTATCCGGTTAACCCCGGGACCGTACCAGTAAGCGCGACGGCCCGCTACTCAGTAGTGGTCGCCCGGCGCTTCTGCTATCGTCGGCGCCATTCCCGAACAGGTGAAACCCACCAGACAGACGATGACTCACGGCTGACGTGACCATTCAACGCTACATCCGGCTCGGCATCAGTCTGTTGCTGATCGTTCCCTTCCTGCTGCACGCGACCGGAGTGTTCCGGCTCGGTTTTCTCGAACAACTCGAAAACGTGGCCTACGACACCCGCCTTCAGCTCACGCTGCCCGGGACAGTTGATGACCGTGTGGTCATCGTAGCGATCGATGAGGAAAGCCTTAATCAAGTCGGTCGCTGGCCCTGGTCGAGGGATGTGCTGGCACGCATGGTCGATCAACTCTATGACGATTATGGTGCGCGCACAGTCGGCTTCGATGTGGTATTCGCCGAACGCGATGAGAGTTCGGGTCTGCGCATCCTGCAGCGACTCGCCGATGGTCCGCTGGCGGATGACCCGAAGTTCATGGACCAATACCGCGACATCGCACCGGAACTCGATCGTGACCGCGCCTTCGCTCGTGCGCTCGAGGATCGCAATGCGGTGCTCGGCTTCTTCTTCCGCAACCATGTCGACCCCGGCTCCAATGCCACCGTGGGCATGCTGCCCCCACCGCTCGGCGCTGGCGGGGCCGATGATGGGCTGCAGCGATTGCCGATCGTCGCGCCCGAGGGCTACAGCGGCAATCTGCCGGTCCTGCAGGAGGCCGCCGCGAGTGGCGGTTTTTTCGACAATCCGCTGGTGGGTCGTGACGGCGTCTTCCGGCGCGTACCCCTGATCCAGGGATACGAAGGTGACCTGTACGGGCTGCTGGCACTCGAGACCGTGCGCGCGGCTCTGGACTGGCCCGATGTCGAACTCGAAGTAGCCCGCGAGGACAACGGCTATCAGGCCATGGAATCGCTGCGGATGGGCAACCGCGAGATCCCGGTTGATGAACAGGGCGCGGTACTCGTGCCCTACCGTGGCCGGCAGTCCAGTTTCCCCTATGTATCGGCCGCCGACATCCTGGACCGCACGGCCGATCCCGGCGTCCTCAAGGACCGGATCGTACTCGTGGGCGCGACCGCGGCGGGCCTCCTCGATCTGCGCTCCACCCCCGTTCAGAACGTCTATCCCGGAGTCGAGGTCCACGCCAACATCATATCCGGCATCCTCGATGGCCGGATCAAGCAGCGACCGGCCTATCTGCTCGGCTATGAATTCATCATCCTGGCCGTGCTCGGTATCGGCCTGACCATACTCCTGCCGCTGCTGCCCCCGCTCTGGCTCTCCGTGGCGATCACCGGAATCGCCGCCCTGGTCGTATCAACCAACGTGATGGCGTGGAGCAGTGCCGACCTGGTCCTGCCCCTTGCGTCCCCTCTGCTGCTGATCGCTTTGTTATTCATCTTCCATGTGGCTTGGGGCTTTTTCGTGGAAACCCGCGGCAAGCGCCAGCTGGCCAGGCTTTTCGGGCAGTACATACCGCCCGAACTGGTCGAGGAAATGGACAAGGCGCCAGAGGAGGTCTCACTCGCGGGTGAGAGCCGTGAGATGACGGTCTTGTTCTCCGACGTACGTGGATTCACCGGTATCTCCGAGAACCTTGAGCCTTCCGAGCTCACGCGCCTGATTAACGCCTTTCTGACGCCGATGACTCGGATCATCCACCAGCAACGGGGTACGATCGACAAATACATGGGTGATGCGATCATGGCTTTCTGGGGCGCACCGCTTACCGATCCGGACCACGCGCGCCATGCGCTGCATGCCGCATGGGAGATGCAGCGCACCATGAAAGCAATGCAGCCGGATTTCGAGCACGAAGGCTGGCCCGCGCTCGAGGTGGGAATCGGACTCAACACCGGCATGATGAACGTCGGCAACATGGGCTCCGAGTTCCGCATGGCCTACACGGCCCTCGGCGATGCCGTCAATCTGGGCTCACGCCTGGAAGGGCTCACGCGGACCTACGGCGTCGATATGATCGTGAGCGAGTCCACGCGCGATGCCGTACCGGAATTCGAATTCCGCGAACTCGACGTCGTTCGGGTCAAGGGCAAGGATCGCCCCGTCGCCATCCACGAACCGATCGGCCCGATCGATGAAGTGGAACGCGAAACACGCAAAGCGCTCAAGCGCTACCACGCCGCGCTGGAGAAATACCGTCAGCGTGACTGGGATGGCGCTGAACGCGAGTTCTTCTCGCTTTCCCGGGAATATCCGGACGATACCGTGTACGCCATGTATCTGGACCGGATCATGCACTTCCGCAACCATCCGCCGCCGGATGACTGGGACGGCGTGTTCACCCACCAGACAAAATAGCCTGACACGCGAATTGGCTCACGTCGGCCATGCGGGCCGGACAGCGGACATCGACGGAGAAACACCGCGACGTTTGTCGTGACGGGCGCCACTGGACTATTATTCGCCCCTCTCTATCAACAACGGACGGGCACATGGGCTTTCTCGACGGCAAGCGCGCACTGATCACGGGCGTTGCAAGCAAGCGCTCGATCGCGTGGGGCATCGCCGAGGCGATGCACGCACAGGGCGCCGAACTGGCCTTTACGTATCAGAACGACCGACTGGAATCGCGCGTACGTGACCTTGCCGGCCAGCTCGACAGCGACTTTCTGATGCCCCTTGACGTGGCCGATGACAGGCAAATCGACGCGCTGCCCGCGGCGATTCAGTCGCGCTGGGATGGACTTGATATTATCGTGCATGCGATCGCACACGCGCCCCGCGACCATCTCGACGGTGATTACCTGGAGAACCTTACGCGCGAAGGCTTCAGTCAGGCGCACGACATCAGTTCATACAGTCTCGCCGCCATGGGCAAGGCGCTGCGCCCCCTTCTGACGGAGCGGAGCGCGATCCTGACCCTGACCTACCTCGGCGCCGAGCGCGCGATGCCGAATTACAATGTGATGGGCGTGGCCAAGGCGAGTCTGGAAGCGAACGTCCGCTATATGGCTTACGCGATGGGCCCTTCGGGCGTGCGCGTCAACGCGGTCTCGGCGGGCGCGATCCGGACGCTGGCGGCATCGGGGATCGGTGATTTCCGCAAGCTGCTGGATCAGGCCGAGAAGATGTCCCCCCTGCGCAAGAACGTAACGACCGAAGAGGTCGGCAACACGGCCGCCTTCCTGTGCTCCGACCTGGCCTCTGGTATAACGGGAGAAGTGGTCTATGTGGACGCGGGCGCGAATTTCACGGTCGCGGTAGACGTCTGAACCGGCCCGCGATCGCCGCCAGGGCTCCGGCCCTGGCGCAGGGCGGGCCCCAAAAGCGGGCGGAAACGCGGGGTGGGAGGCGCTCAGTCACGCCACCAGCACCGCCGCTCTGGATCAACATGCGTGGTCCCCGGGCCGGCCTCGCAAACGGAATCAGCGTTGGCGGGACTGCCCCCCGCCATCGCGCCTCACGATATCCGCCTCAGCGCGCAGGGCCTCCATCCATGAACGGAGCTCCGCCTCCGCCTGAATCCGTGCCCGCCGCTCGCGGGTGCGCGTGAGCGCGGTTTCCGACACGTCCGGGTAGCGTACGTCACGCACGGCCAGCACGGCCCGCGTGCCGTCCTCCAGCGTGAGATCCGCGTAAGCCCGCCCGTCCTCCGCGGATGCAAGCCCGAACGCGGTCTCTACAAGGTTACGGCCCGCCTCGGTCGAATTGCGGCTGATCCAGCCGTGTTCGACGCGCTCCACGCCCTCATCCGCCGCGATATCTTCGGCGTCTTCACCGGCATTCAGCCGCTCGACCACCGACTCCGACCATTCGCGCATCCGGCGCTCGAGGCGTTCCGACTCGAGCCGTTCACGTACCTCCGCGCGGACATCCTCCAGCGGTTTCGGCCGCGGCTGCCGATGATCGCGTACGCGGATCACCGCAATACGTCGCTGGTCCAGTTCGATCACGTCGCTGTTGCGGCGTTCATCAAGGACCGTAGCACTGAACGCCGCCTCGCGGACCGCTTCGTGTGAACCGATCCCTTCGCCCGTGTCCCTGGAGATCCACTCGCTGCGCTGGATGGAGAGGCCGGTCGCATCGGCGACCGCCTCAAGGCTGTCGGGGTTTTCGTAGGCGGTATTCTGGAGCATTTCCACCCGTTCGTAGAAACGCTCCTCTGCCCGGCGGGTCCGCAGGTCATCGCGGATCTCGTCTTTGACTTCTTCAAACGGCTTCTGTTCCCGCTCGCGGAGCCCCTTGAGCTTGATCAGGTGATAACCGTAGGTCGTACGCACGGGATCGCTGACGCTGCCCTCATCGGACAGCGAGAACAGTGCCTCATCGAACGGTTCGACCATCATCCCGCGCTTCACGAACCCGAGATCACCCCCCTGGCGCGCCGAGCCGCTATCGTCCGAGTACTCCTCGGCCAGCCCGGCGAAATCCTCGCCCTGCTCAAGCCGCTCGCGCAGCGAGCGGATCTCTTCCAGGGCCTGCTGTTCCGCCGCGTCATCGGCGTCTTCCGGGACCTCGATCAGGATATGGGCCGCTTCGCGTTCAGCCGCCTCTCGATACCGTTGGCCGGCCGACTCGTATTCACTCCGCAGATCTTCCTCCGTGACCTCGACCTGTTCTTTCAGCGAATCCATATCCAGTTCCACCCAGGCCAGGCGCACCTGTTCCGGCGTCTGGAAACGATCCTGGTTCTGTTCGTAATATGCCTCGACCGCGTCGTCGCCGACCTCAACGGCCTCGCGCGCGGCATCACGGCTGTAGCGCAGAGACACGACATCGCGTTCCTGTCCGCTCAAACGGGCCAGCCGCCGAGCCTCCGGTTCAAGTACGAACGCTGAACTCCGGATCGCCTGGCGCAGCTGCTCGACTCGGGCACTGTCGCGCACCCGCCTCTCGTACTGACTCGGTGTCAGGCCGGATCGTCCAAGGATCTGGCGGTAGAGATCGCGATCGAATCCGCCATCGCGCTGGAACATGGACTGCCCGCGGATGCGCTCGGCCAACGCCTGTTCACCGAGCTGCAGATTCGCATCGGCGGCGGTCTGTTCCAGCAGTTCGCGGGAAATCAGCTGCTCAAGCACTCGTTCACGCAGCATCCCGTCCGAAAATGCATCCGGCAGGTTGCCATCGAACCGCTCGTTGAGCGACTGGCGCTGTTGGGCAACCAGGCGCTGTACCTCGCGTTCCGGGATCTCCTCGCCATTGACCGTTGCGGCCTCTGACTGACCCCCACCGCCCATGTAAGCCTGGATGCCCCAAAGCGCGAACGGTACGGAAATGATTCCAACGATGGTGTAACCGAGCCACCGGGAACCGCGGATACGATCCTTGAACGACTGAAGCATGGGCGAAGTTCGATCGAGGCAGGGCTGTGGAATAAGCGAAGCCGATCGTAAAATTTCGGGGCGCCTGATGGCGCCCCGAAACGGCTTCTTCGATATGGCGGAGCGGACGGGACTCGAACCCGCGACCCCCGGCGTGACAGGCCGGTACTCTAACCGACTGAGCTACCGCTCCGGAACCTGGTGGGTGCTGAGGGATTTGAACCCCCGACATTCGCCTTGTAAGGGCGACGCTCTCCCAACTGAGCTAAGCACCCGGCGCGCGAAGCGCGCTAGTTTACGGTATCTTTCAGCGCTTTGCCAGCCTTGAAGCTCGGCACGCGCGATGCAGCAATATTGATCGTCTCGCCGGTACGCGGGTTGCGACCCTGACGGGCTTCACGCTTGCGCGTCAGGAATGTACCAAAACCGACCAGAGAGACCTGGTCGCCGTGCTTGAGCGTATCGCCGATTACATCGACCATCGCATCGACCGCCTTCTGCGCCGTCGATTTCGGGATATCAGCGTTCTCGGCGACGGCCTCAACGAATTCAGACTTGTTCATCGATTCATCCCTCTGCAGTTGTTCTGGTTGCGAGCACCGCGACCGGGCTCCATTCGGGTTCTCAATCCCCCGCCGCCGCATACTCGAATAGACTCACCTTCACGCCCCGTATCGGCGGCCGTGGGTCGCAAGTTGTTCTGCCAGTCCAATCCGGAAATATCGTTTATGGAGCCGGGCAAACGGGGCAGGCTGCCTGTCCGGACCTCGCGGTTTATAGCAAGCGCCAATCCCGGGTGTCAAACGAGCCGAACCACCGCAGAAACGCTTCCAGCGCCCCGTCGGTCACTGAGTATACGTGACCGCCGGGGCGCGGCAAACCTCAATCAATGATGCCGCAGGGGACCGGACGTATCGGGCTCGTCGCCCTCCTCGCGCGGCCCCACCCTCGGCATGCGCGCGGCCTCTTTCTCGGCCTCCGCGATTTCCTCTTCGGTCAGCGCGACGGGCATCTTCTGCAAAGCGATCTCCAGCGCTTCATCGATCCACCGAACCGGCCGTATATCAAGGCCGGCACGGATATTTTCCGGGATCTCGCTGAGATCCTTGCGGTTCTCCTGCGGAATCAGCACCGTCGTCAGGCCGCCCCTGTGCGCGGCCAGCAGTTTTTCTTTCAGACCACCGATCGGCAGTACTTCACCGCGGAGCGTGATCTCACCCGTCATGCCGACGTCCGCACGCACGGGGATTCCCGTGAGCGTCGATACCAGTGCCGTGCACATCGCCACACCCGCACTCGGTCCATCCTTTGGCGTGGCCCCTTCGGGCACGTGTATATGGATATCCCGTTTTTCATGGAAACCCGGGCGCAGCCCGAGCGTGGGTGCACGACTGCGTACCACTGTCAGTGCGGCCTGCACCGACTCCTGCATGACTTCGCCGAGATGACCGGTATGGTTCAGTCGTCCTTTGCCGTAAGGCATGACCGCCGCTTCGACGTTCAGCAACTCACCACCGACTTCAGTCCATGCGAGCCCGGTGACCTGTCCGATCTGATCCTGCTCTTCGGCCCGCCCATACCGATAGCGACGGACGCCAAGATAGGTCTCAAGGTCGTCGGGGCCAACCGTCACCGTGCCTTCCCGATCACCCTTCTGGACTTCCTTGACCACCTTGCGGCAGACCTTTGCGATCTCCCGTTCCAGATTACGCACACCGGCTTCGCGCGTATAGACACGCACGATTTCGCGGACCGCATCCTCGGCAAGATCCAGTTCGCCTTCATGCAGCCCGTTGTTCTTCATCTGTTTCGGCACGAGGTAGCGCTGCGCGATCGCAACCTTTTCATCTTCCGTATAACCGGGGATACGGATGACCTCGAGACGATCCAGCAGTGCCGGCGGTATGGTCAGCGTGTTCGAAGTCGCGACGAACAGGACCTCGGAAAGATCGAAGTCGACCTCGAGGTAATGATCCTGGAACTTGTTGTTCTGCTCCGGATCAAGAACCTCGAGCAGCGCTGACGCAGGGTCGCCGCGGAAATCCATCGACATCTTGTCGATTTCGTCCAGCAGAAACAGCGGATTCTTCTTCTCGACACGACTGAGGGTCTGGATGATTTTGCCGGGCATCGAACCGATATACGTGCGCCGGTGACCGCGGATCTCCGCCTCATCCCGGATCCCGCCCAGCGACATGCGTCCGAACTTGCGGTTGGTGGCCCGTGCGATCGAGCGACCGATCGAAGTCTTGCCGACACCGGGCGGCCCCACCAGGCACAGGATCGGTCCCTTGAGCCGCTTCACGCGCTGCTGCACGGCCAGGTATTCGAGAATCCGTTCCTTGACCTTCTCGAGACCGTAGTGATCTTCTTCGAGAATATCTTCCGCGCGCTGCAGATCATGCGTGACCCGGGAACGCTTACTCCAGGGCACGTTGACCATCGTCTCGATGTAATTGCGCACGACGGAGGCCTCCGCCGACATCGGCGACATCATGCGCAGCTTGCCGAGCTCCGTCTCAGTCTTTTCACGCGCCTCCTTCGGCATTTTGGCTTTGCGGATTTTCTCCGCCAGTTCCTCGGCCTCGTTGCCCGCCTCGTCGAGCTCTCCCATCTCCTTCTGGATGGCCTTCATCTGCTCGTTGAGGTAGTACTCGCGCTGGCTCTTCTCCATCTGCTGCTTGACGCGCCCACGCAGCCGTTTCTCGATCTGGAGCAGATCGATCTCGCCCTCGATCAGCGCCATCAGGCGCTCAAGGCGCTCGTGCACGTCCGGCATCTCGAGAAGATTCTGTTTCTCCTCGAGTTTGAGCGACATGTGCGCAGCGATGGTATCCGCCAGCCGCGAGGCGTCGTCGATACCCGACAGCGAATTGAGGACCTCTTCCGGGACCTTCTTGTTCAGCTTTACGTACTGCTCAAACACGTTCATGACCGAGCGCAGCAGGACCTCCTCTTCGCGGTCCTCCCCCGGCGCCGTTTCCTCCAGCGTCTCCGGGACGGCCGTGAAGTAGTCCTCATCGGTCGGCGTGATCTCGGTCAGACGCGCACGTTGACCACCCTCGACCAGGACCTTGATGGTCCCGTCCGGCAGTTTCAGCAGCTGCAGGATGGTCGCGCGGGTGCCGATATCGTAGAGATCCGCGATTCCGGGTTCGTCCACATCCGCGCTGTGCTGGGCCACCAGCATGATCTCTCTGGACCCGCTCATCGCCGCGTCGAGCGCCCGGATGGATTTCTCCCGGCCCACGAACAGCGGGATCACCATGTGCGGATAAACCACCACATCACGTAACGGCAGCACCGCAACGCTGTGGCCCATCTCGGCGACGGTATTCGGCGTGTTCTGTTCGTCGTGTTCCACCGGGAACTCCTGAAAGGTTCTGGAAATCGGGATTGGACGCCACGGGCATCCCTGAACCCTACTTGGGGGAATGCACTGACGCTTTCAAGGGGGCGTGCGCGCCCGGGCGCCGCCCCCGTGGACCGGCGACGCGGGCATGCCAACGGCCAGCGGGGGCTTTGGACGCGCGGGCGATCCCGGAACGGGCTCGATCACTCGTCCGAGGCGGCGCGCTTATAGGGGGTATTCTCGAGCCGCGCGGGTTCCTCGTCCTGACCCTCGAAGACGAGGTAAGGAGTCGCCTCACCGCGGACCACGGCATCGTCGATCACCACGCGGCTTACGTGCTCCAGAGCGGGGAGATCGTACATCGTATCCAGCAACACGCTCTCGATGATCGTGCGCAGGCCACGCGCGCCGGTGTTGCGCTCCATGGCCCGCTTGGCCACGGCATACAGGGCCGACTCGCGCATCTCGAGTTCGCAGCCCTCCATCTCGAAGAGCTTGGCATACTGCTTGATGATGGCGTTCTTCGGCTCCGTCAGGATCCTCACCAGCGCGTCCGCGTCGAGTTCCTCGAGCGTGGCGACAACGGGAAGCCGCCCCACGAACTCCGGGATCAGGCCATAAGAAATCAGGTCTTCGGGTTCGACCCCCTGCAGGACCTCGCCCACATTGGCCCGCTCGTCGCGTGTCTTGACCTCGGCTGAGAAACCGACGCCGCCCTGCTCCGAGCGATCCCGGATGACCTTCTCCAGACCCGCGAATGCGCCGCCGACGATGAAGAGCATGTTCGAGGTATCGACCTGCAGGAATTCCTGCTGCGGGTGCTTGCGTCCACCCTGCGGCGGCACCGAGGCGACGGTGCCCTCCATGAGCTTCAGGAGCGCCTGCTGCACGCCCTCACCCGAGACGTCACGGGTGATCGAGGGGTTGTCCGACTTGCGCGAGATCTTGTCGATCTCGTCGATGTAGACGATACCGTTCTGCGCCTTCTCGACGTCGTAGTCACACTTCTGCAGCAGCTTCTGGATGATGTTCTCAACGTCCTCGCCCACATAACCGGCCTCGGTCAGCGTCGTGGCATCGGCGATCGTGAACGGCACGTTGAGCAGCCGTGCCAGCGTCTCGGCGAGGAGCGTCTTGCCCGACCCGGTCGGCCCGATCATCAGGATGTTGCTCTTGGCGAGCTCGATCTCGTCCCGCGTCTGGCGGAACTCGAGCCGCTTGTAGTGGTTGTAGACCGCTACCGAGAGGATCTTTTTCGCACGGCCCTGACCGATCACGTACTCGTCGAGGGTTTCGTTGATTTCGGTCGGGCGTGGCAGCCGCGTGGTGGACGCGCGATTGGCGTCCTGCATCTCCTCGCGGATGATGTCATTACACAGATCGACGCACTCGTCGCAGATGAACACCGAAGGTCCGGCGATCAGTTTGCGCACTTCATGCTGGCTTTTGCCGCAGAAAGAGCAGTACAGCAGCTTACCGGAATCCTGCTTGTCTTCGTGGTCGGTCATGGGAAATCGCGCCCCGCGGGCTCGCGTGGTGACGGATTCACAATGCCGATTTCAGGGGGGTTTTGCAAGCTCGGCAGAGGACTCCGGACGCCTTTACGGCCCGTGTTAAGAGGGTGTGGACGGGGCCTGATCAGGCCCCGCCTTCCTGGTCGCGGTTGGCCACGACCCGGTCGACAAGGCCGTATTCCACGGCCGCGTCGGCACTCATGAAATAATCCCGCTCGGTATCCTCGCGGACCTTTTCGATCGGCTGCCCGGTATGGTGCGCCAGGATGCCGTTCAGTCGGTCCCGGGTCTGGAGGATCTCGCGCGCGTGGATGTCGATATCGGTTGCCTGGCCCTGATAGCCGCCTAGCGGCTGGTGAATCATCACCCGCGAATGCGGCAGGATATGTCGCTTGCCGGCAGTCCCGGCCGCCAGCAGCAGGGCCCCCATGCTCGCCGCCTGGCCGACGCACAGGGTGTTCACGTGCGGCTTGATGAACTGGATCGTGTCGTAGATCGACAATCCGGCCGTCACCGCGCCGCCGGGCGAGTTGATGTACAGGGAGATATCCTTGTCCGGATTTTCGGACTCGAGGTACAGCAGCTGCGCGACCACGAGGTTCGCGACCTGGTCCTCGACCGGACCGACCAGGAATACGACCCGTTCCTTCAGCAGGCGCGAAAAGATGTCATACGAGCGCTCGCCCCGCGGCGTCTGCTCGACGACCATCGGCACCAGATTCATCGCGTACTCGTTATCGCTCAACGGATTGCTCCTAAAGCCTACTGGCCATTCTGTTGCTGCATGACTTCGTCGAAGTTCGTCTGCTTCTCGCTGACGTTCGCCCGCTCAAGGATCCAGTCGACCACGCGGTCCTCGACCACCATCGCCTGGACGCCCTGCAGCATCTGCTGATTCTCGTAATAATGCTGCACGACCTGCTGCGGGTCATCGTATGCCGAGGCCATCTCCTCGACCTTTTGCCGCACGGCCTCGTCGTCCGCCTGGATACCGTTGGCGTGGACCAGTTCGGACAGCAGCAGGCCCAGACGGACACGGCGCTGCGCCTCGTCGCGGAACAGATCGTCGGTCAACTGCTCATCGCTCATCTGCCCGCCAAGGCGCTGCTTCATCTGCTCGCGCAACCGCCCGATCTCCTCCTGCACCAGCGCGTCCGGCACGTCGATCGGGTGACGCTCAACCAGCGCATCCATGACCTGACGTTTTACCTGGGCGTCGAGCGCCTGTTTCAGCTCGCGCTCCATGTTCCGCCGCAGTCCATCCCGCAGCTCATCGACCGAGCCGCTGTCGATCCCGAACTGGCGAGCGAACTCTTCATCCACTTCCGGCAGCCGTCCGCCCTGAACCGACTTGCAGGTCACGGAGAAGGTCGCGTCGCGCCCAGCCAGCTCAGTGGCACCGTACTCATCCGGGAACCTGACCTGCACTTCGCGTTCCTCGCCGGGGCGGATGCCCTCGATCTGGTCCTCGAAGCCATCGATCATGCGCCCGGCGCCGAGATCGACCGGGGTATCCTCACCGGAGCCGCCCTCGAACGTCTCGCCGTCGATCCGGCCCACGAAATCGATCACGACCCGGTCGCCCTGCTCCGCCGGGCGATCGACCTCCTCGAACTCCTGGCGCTGCCTGCGCAGCGTGTCGATCATGCCGTCGACATCGGCCTCCATGACCTCCGCCACCGGCTTCTCGACCGCCAGATCGCCGATCTCGCCGAGTTCAACCTCCGGGTAGACCTCGAAGGTGGCCGTGTAGGCCATCCCGCCCTCCTCGGCCTGTTCGTCGGCCGAGTCGATCCGGGGCGAGCCGGCCGGCTGCATCTCGACCTGCGTGACCGCCTCCTGCAGCGTCGACTGGATCAATTCGCCGACCACCTCCTGGCGCACCTGGCCGCCATACCGGGTGCGGACCACCCGCATAGGCACCTTGCCGGGCCGGAACCCGTCAAGCCGCACCTGTTTCTGCAGCCGGTTGAGCCGCTCTTCGACAGCACCCTCAATCCGATCACTCGGGATCTCCACCTTGAGCGTGCGCTCCAGGCCTTCCTGACGTTCGACCGACACCTGCATTCGGGATTACTCCGGACTGATCCGGCCGGGGGAACCGGCCGCTCAAACAGCAAAGCCCGCCGGCAATATGAGCCGCGGGCTCCTTGTCATGGTGCGAAAGGAGAGACTCGAACTCTCACGGGGGATTGGCCCCCACTGGGACCTAAACCCAGCGCGTCTACCGGTTCCGCCACTTTCGCGCGATCGCCGTGACGACCGCCCTATCGTACCGCACCTGCTCCTGGATGCGGATCGACATCCGCACGGATCACGTGGATCCCCGCGATGGATGGTGGGCCGTGGAGGACTCGAACCTCCAACCAATTGATTAAGAGTCAACTGCTCTACCAATTGAGCTAACGGCCCGTAATTCTGTTCGATAACCGGGCTTTTGCCCGACACCCCGGCGTCAACTGGGCCACTGCCCGGGCGCGCGCGCACTGCTGCCGGCAGAATCCCGACGTGAGTGCCGTAAAACTGGGGTGACCGATGGGACTCGAACCCACGACAACCGGAATCACAATCCGGGGCTCTACCTACTGAGCTACGGTCACCAACGCTGCTGAACTGGCGCGCCCGGCAGGACTCGAACCTGCTACCCTCGGCTTAGAAGGCCGATGCTCTATCCACATGAGCTACGGGCGCGGAACGCTCGGGCGCACCCGCCGTCCGTCTGCGCGGGTGACCGTCATGTGGTCGGGGCAGAGGGATTTGAACCCCCGACCCTCGGCTCCCAAAGCCGATGCGCTACCAGACTGCGCTATGCCCCGACGCCGAAACGTATCGTAGATCGCGTTCGGGCGCAGGCGCCGAAGTTTAGGGGAAGCCCCGGAACCCGTCAATCGGATACGGTCAATCGGCGGCACAGGCCCGCAGCCGCGCGGCGACCAGGTCGGGCGGCATCAGCGGGACCACCGCACCCAGTTCCGGCCCCTCAACCGCGTTGGTCAGGGCCGCGCGCAGGGGGCGGTACAGTCCCCGCCCTTTGACGCCCGCTGCGGCCCCGACCGCTTTTGCCCACGCGCCGAAATCAGCCGTGGGCGCCGGCTCCTGCACCGCAAGCGCCGAGCGGAAAAATCCCGGACCCGCGGCCGCGATCTCGGTCCGTGCCGCGTCATCCGGTTCCGCATCCGGGTCGAAAAGTCGCTGCGCCCAATGCCAGCCGTCCCCGGGGAAGAGCACGTTCGGGCGAACCGCGGCCGCGAACACGGGGCCCGCGACCGGCAAGCCGATCGCATCGTCCGGCTCGGCGACCGCCATCCATTCCCAGAGGGCATCCGCATCGAGGCCCTCAAGGGCCTGCCGCTGCCAGCCGTCCAGCGCGGTCGCATCGTGGCGCGCGCCCCCATGCGCGACCCGCGCCGGGTCGAATGCCCCCGCCAGCGCATCGAGGTCGATGATGCCGTCGCCGGGCGGGGCGAATCCGATCCGCACGAGATGATTGATCAGCGCTTCCGGCCGGTACCCCTGGTCCCGCAGCTGATCGAGCATCGCCCCGCCCCGCCGCTTCGACAGGGGGCGCCCGTCCATATCCATGATCAGGCCAAAATGGCCGTACCTGGGTTGCCGCCCATAGCCCAGCGCGTCCAGCAACAGCAGCTGGCGCGGGGTGTTGGTCAGATGATCCTCGCCCCGCAGCACGTGCGTGACCGCCATCGCGGCATCATCGACGGCGTTGGCGAGGAAGAAGGCCGGGGAACCGTCCGAGCGCGCAATGATGAAATCACCGATCTCGCGCAACCGGGCCGTCTGCGGGCCCAGCACGAGATCATCGAACATGACCGAACCCTCGTCCGGGACCCGGAAGCGGATCGTCGGCACCCGCCCGGCGGCCTCGCGCTCGGCACGCTCGTGCGCATCCAGATCGCGGCAGGTGCCCGGGTAACGGGGCGGCCGGCCGGCGGCGAGCTGTCGCCGCCGGGCCTCCGCGAGTTCCTCCCGCGTGCAATAGCAGCGGTAGGCATGCCCACTGTCCTGCAGGCGCCCGAGCGCATCGTCATACAGAGCCGAACGTTCGGACTGTCTGTAGGGGCCGTATGGGCCACCCTCCTCCGGCCCTTCGTCCACGCTCAGCCCGAGCCATGCCAGCGCCTCGGTGAGTGCGGTCAGCGAGGTGTCCGCGCTGCGCTCCGCGTCGGTGTCCTCGCTGCGCAGAATGAAGCGGCCGCCATGGCCGCGCGCATGCAGCCAGTTGAACAACGCCGTGCGGACATTGCCGAGGTGCAGCGCACCGGTCGGACTCGGGGCGAAACGTGTTCGGATCGGGTCATCAGCCATGGCGCGCGATGGTAGCAGAGCATGGCCGCGGGTTCGCCGCCCGAAACGCGTTGACTCAGCTTCCGGACCAGAGCCTGGGCAGTCGGATTGCGCACGGGAGTCCAACGCGGCGACGCCCCGGCGGTCCCGCTTGGCCCTTGGCCCTTGGCCCTGCCGCCTGCCGGCCCTGTAGCTGCCACCCGCCGCCAGGCAGTATGATCCGGTGTTCACGCCAGGAGCCGAAGCATGGCCGATACGCCCCGGGCACAGTGGTCCGACGCCGCGACCGTATTGTTTATCGCCGACCTGCACCTCGACCCGGGGCGCCCGCGGATGATTGACGCGTTCCGCGCCTTTTGCGCGGGTCCGGCACGCACGGCCAGGGCCGTCTACATCCTGGGGGATCTCTTCGAGGTCTGGATCGGCGACGATGACGATAATCCGGTCTGGGACCGGGTGCTCGACGCCATCGGTGCGCTCTCCGCCCGCGGCGTTGCGATCCACTTCATGCCCGGTAACCGCGATTTCCTCGTCGGTGACCGGCTGCTCGCCCGCACCGGCATGTCGCGCCTGGACGATATCGAGGTGATCGGGCTGGGCGATCGCCGTACCCTGCTTTGCCATGGCGATACGCTGTGCACCGATGACGGGGCCTACCAGGCGTTCCGCAACCAGGTCCGTAGCCCGGAATGGCAACAGGACTTTTTGGCCAGACCGCTGGCCGAGCGGCGGCGGATCGCAGCGGGCCTGCGTGGCGACAGCGGTGATGCGATGTCCGGCAAGAGCGCCGGCCAGATGGACGTCAATGCGAACGCTCTGCGCGCCCTCTGCCGTGAACAGGTGGTCGACCGCGTCATCCATGGCCATACGCATCGACCAGGCCATGACCGGTGGACGGTCGACGGCAAAACGGTCGAGCGCTGGGTACTGGCCGACTGGTTCACGGCCGGATCGATGCTGCGAGCACACGGCGGCGTGATCGAATCCGTCGACCTCGGAACGACCTGAGGAGCGGCATACCGAACAATATCCCACGCGTGCCGGGACCTCAGCGCCGGATACGGACCCGGTACCGCAGCAACCGTTCCTCGCCGCCCTCCAGTTCAAACCGCCACACCGCCAGATCCGCCGCGGCGCGCTCCCAGTCGTCGCTTGCCTCGAGCATTTCCCAGTTGCCCGGGATCGACTCCTCGATCCGGATCGGTGCACTGCGCCTGCCCGCATTACGGACCCGGATCTCGCGGGTGACGGTTTCCATCCGTTCGTTCGCATCCCGCTCGACATCAGTGCGCCGGCGCTCCGCGACGATGTCGAACGGGCGGCCGAGCGCGGCCTCCACGGTTTCCCCCGCCGCGCGGTCGCCCAGGCGGTCGCCACCCACCAGGCGTACATCGCCGTCCCCGGCGCGCGGTTCATACACACGCAGCGTCCCCGCCGGTTGCGGTCGATCACCCACCATCCATGCCAGAGTGGTGTTCAGGGGCACGCGGCGCCAGCCCGGATCCGCGCCGCCGCCTGCCGCGAGCCGCGCGTCCGGGCGCAGCACGTACTGGCGTTCGACGGGGATAGAATGGCGATCGAATACCGCCACCGTCGTGCGTTCACCGGTGTCCAGCGTGACCGGGCGCGGCAGCGCGAGGCGGTGGTAATCACCGGCCGCCTCCGGGCGCGCGGCCTCGTCGGCCATGCTGCGGGCCTGCATCATCCCGCCGCCTTTGGCGGCATCGTTGCGAGGAATCGCGGGCTTCCCGGCAATCAGTTCCACGCGGGCATCACCAATGTCCATCCCGGTCTCGTTCGCGATCGATGCACGCGCCTTGAGATGCATGCGTGAGCCGTCCGCCGACAGCGTGCCGACATAGTCCAGCGACCAGGCCAGCCCCTCGGCGAGATATCTCAGCCGCAACGGTTGCCGCCACCGGCTCTCGGTCGCGACATCGAGCGCGACCCTGGGCGGCGCGACGAGCTGATCCGGCACGCCCCCGGGGAACACCAGCCGCTGCGGCGCCAGCGTGCGCACACCGGCATCGGTGCGGACAAGCAGCGGGGCGGCCGAGACGATCTCGCCCGTGCCCCCGTCGTCTCCGTCCGCCGCGGTGAACCCGACCTCGCGGCCGACGTGGTGCTCGACCAGCCGCTGCAGGGTCAGATCCCCGGTACTGCGGCGATATCCGCGCAGTTCGGGTTCGGTGTCGCCGAGATGCAGGCTGTCCCGCTGGAGTGTCTCGGCAACATTCGGCCACACAAGACGGGAGATCCCGCTCTCCAGATCGACCATGCGACGATCGCGCACGAGCGTGACGCCTGCACGATAGATGGTCAGATCCAGTTCCCGCTCCGCGGGGGCCCGTGCGGGCGCATTCGCATACGCGGCGAAGGGGAGCAGCAGAATCAGCATCAGGGACGCGTAAAATGATCGTACAGGCACGGCTACCTCCCGGTCGGCGACATGGCCGTCGATATCATCCGATGATGGCATAGCCGATGAGGCGATGCCGTGCAGGGATTCGCCCCAGACGACGGAGCCATGCTCCGTGAACCCGGCGCGACCACCATTCAGTGCTCCGGGGCCGCCTCGCGGGCCGGGACACGCCGAAGACCGAAGCCGGCGACGATGAACGCCGCGGCCGCCACCGCGGCCGCGGCCGCGAACGTCGCGCTCCCGCCCGCCGCCGTCCATATCAGTCCCGCGGCGAAGGTACCCGCCGCCTGCCCGGCACCGAAACTGAGACTCGAATAGAACGCCTGGCCCCGGCCCTGATGGGGTCCGGTAAAGAAACGGTCGACCAGCGAGATGGCCACGGCGTGATAGAGCCCGAAACTGGCCGCGTGCAGGGTCTGGGCGACGATCAGCACCGACGGGTGATCGACGAAGCCGGCGACGAGCAGCCACCGCAGGGCGGTGAGCCCGAGGCTCGCCAGCAGCAGCGTCAGCGTACCGTGACGCGGCAGCAGCCGGTGCATCGCCAGAAAGACACCGATCTCCGCGATGACGCCGAGCGCCCAGAGGCCACCGATCGAAAAGCCACTGTAGCCATGATCCTGGAGATGGATACTGAAGAACGCGTAGTAGGGCCCGTGACTGGCCTGCATCAGGAAACAGACCAGCAGGAGCGACCAGACATGCGGTTGCCGCAGGACCTTGCCGATCGAGCCATGATCACCATGCGTCGCTCCTCCTCGGGGTGCCGGCGGCGCGGCCAGGCTCGCGAGCCACAGCCCAAAGAATACCGCGGCCACAAACCACGGGAGCATGGTCTCCCCGACCCGGTCGAGCAGTGGCCCGATACTGGCCGCCGTCGCAATGAAACCGACCGATCCCCACAGACGGATGCGGCTGTAACGCTGGCGCTGCGAACCCAGCCAGTTAAACGTATTCACCTCGAACTGGGGCAGTGCCGCATTCCAGAAAAAGGAGAACAGCGCCATGGTCGCGGCGAGCCACCAGAACCCCTGGGCGAAGAACACGCCCAGGAACAACACGAACGCCAGGCCGGAACCGAAGCGCACGATAGGCAGGCGCTCACCGCTGCGATCCGCGAGCCAGCCCCAGATATTCGGGGCCACGATCTTGGTCGCGGCGATGATCGCCATGAGCGAGCCGATCTCGCCCGGGGTGTACCCGAGTTCGCGCAGATAGACGCCCCAGTACGGAAGGAGCGCACCCAGGGCGGCGAAAAAGAACAGGTAGAAGGCCGACAGGCGCCAGTATGGCACCGTCGCGGGCGCCCCAGCCGTCACCGGTTCAGGACCCGGAGTGACCGGCCGGGACGATCGGCGTGGACGACTCGACGTCGGCGTTCTGGGCGCGGTGGCGCAGCGCGTGATCGATCAGCACCAGGGCAAGCATCGCCTCGGCGATCGGCGTCGCCCGGATCCCGACGCAGGGATCGTGACGCCCCTTGGTACGCACATCGACGGCCGCACCGTCGACATCGACGCTGCGCCCACTGAGATGGATGCTTGAGGTCGGCTTCAGGGCCAGCGAGGCGCGGATATCCTGCCCGGTCGAGATCCCGCCGAGCACCCCGCCGGCGTGATTCGAGACAAAGCCCTCGGGCGTGATCTCGTCGCGGTGCTCGGTGCCCTTCTGGGCGACCGCCGCGAAGCCGGCACCGAGTTCGACGCCCTTGACGGCGTTGATGCTCATCAGCGCCTTGGCGATGTCCGCGTCGATGCGATCGAACACCGGCTCGCCCCAGCCCGGCGGCAGCCCGGAGGCCACGACCTCGACGCGCGCGCCGGCCGAATCACCGGATTTACGCAGCCGATGCATGAAGGCCTCGAGGTCCTCGATCTGATCCGGGTTCGGCCAGAAGAACGGGTTGGCATCCACCGACTCCCACTCGAAGCGGGTGCGATCCAGCTGGATCTCACCGAGCTGACTGAGATACCCCTGTATCCGGATCCCGAAACGCTGCTCGAGCCATTTCCTGGCGATCGCCCCGGCGGCCACGCGCAGCGCGGTCTCACGCGCCGACGAGCGACCGCCGCCGCGGTAATCACGGAAGCCGTACTTCTGCTGATAGGTGTAATCGGCGTGGCCCGGGCGGAACGTTCGCGCGATCTCGCTGTAGTCCTTGGACTTCTGGTCGACGTTGTCGATCAGCAGACCGATCGGCGTCCCGGTCGTCCGGCCCTCGAATACGCCCGAGAGGATACGGACCTGATCGGGCTCGCGCCGCTGGGTCGTGTACTTGCTCTGCCCCGGGCGTCGCCGATCGAGCTGGTACTGCAGATCGGTCTCGTCGAGTTCGAGCCCGGGCGGGCAGCCATCGACCACACAGCCGAGCGCCGCGCCATGGCTCTCGCCAAAGCTCGTGACGGTAAACAGTTTGCCGAATGTATTGCCGGACATAGCTTACTCATTGTACTGGAATCGCGGGCGGCTCGCTCGATCTCAAGCCCTACTGACTACCCCTCTCAATGCCCGGCACCGAAAAGCGTCTGCAGTGCCCAGCCGGCCCCGTAGGCGAGCCCTGCGGCAGCGGCACCGGTCCACAGCGTCTGCCATGCCGAGCGCAGCCGCGGCAGCTGCAGCCGTTGGCCCTTGACCCAGCCGATGCCCCAGAAGGCGATGGCCGCCATAACGCCGCTGGCCGCGAAGGCGATGCCATCGGCGATGCCGGGTACAAGGTACGGCAACAGCGGTACCAGCCCGACGCCGATGAACGCCGCGAACGTCACCGCCCCGGCCCGCATCGGGTCCGCGCCTTCGAGCTGGAGCCCGTGTTCCTCGGTGAGCATCGTATTCACCCAGAGCCGGTGATCACCGGTTATGGTGTCGACGATGCGCTCGAGCACGTCACCCTCGAACCCCTTGGCGGCGAAGATCTGGCGGACCTCCTCGCGCTCGCCGTCCGGGACCTGCTCGATATGACGCTCTTCGGTGCGCCGCGTCTGCTCGACCCGGTCACGTTCGCTGCGGGTGCCGTGGTAGTTGCTCACCGCCATGGAGAAGCCATCGGCGAGCAGGTTGGCAAAACCGAGAATGATCACCACCAGCGGCGACAGCGCCCCGCCGGTCGCGCCAGCGACGACGGCGAAGGTGGTCACGCAGCCATCGATTGCGCCGAGCACCGCATCGGCCAGGTAATCATGGCGACTGCCGGCGGCCAGACGCCGGCGGATCGCGTCGGGCCGATGCTGATCGCTGGTGGCGGCGTGATCGCTCATCCGTCGCGCACCGCTTCGAAGACGTTGGGCAACTGCTGCAGACGCTGGAGTGCCCGGTCGAGCTGCGCCATGTCACGGATCTGCACGGTCAGCTCGACCCGCGCATTGGGCGGGTGCGTCACGTGCATCTCCGCGCGCGTGACGTTGACGTCGTCCTCAGCCAGCACGCGGGTGGTGTCGCGCAGCAGACCCGGGCGATCAAACGCCTCGATGACGATATCGACACTCCAGCGCCCCCGCGACTCGCCCTCACCCCACTCCACTTCGATCAGTCGGTCGCGCTCCTCGCTCTCGACCCGGAGGATATTGTGGCAGTCGCGTCGGTGTACCGTGACGCCGCGACCGCGGGTGATGTACCCGAGGACCTCGTCACCGGGAACGGGTTTACAGCAGTTCGCGGTACGCGTCATGAGGTCGCCCATGCCGCTGACCCGCAGCGCGTCCGATTCATTGGCGCTGCGCGCGGGGCGATGCGTGATTGCACGCTCACCTTCGGTGCGGGGTCGCATCAGGGCCTGCACCGCCCCCGCCACCCGGGATGAACCGACCTCGTTGCGCCCGAGCGCCGCCAGCAGATCGTTGCAGCGCTCATAACCGAGCTCGCGCGCCAGCCGGTTCTGTGACAGATCGCGTGCATGGAGGCGCTTGAGTTCGCGCTCCAGCAGCGCGCGGCCATCTTCGACGTGCTGGGCGTGATCCTGTTGATTGAACCAGGCGCGCACCTTGGCCCGCGCGCGGCTCGTACGCAGGTATCCAAGGTCCTGATTCAGCCAGTCGCGGCTCGGACGGGCCTCGCGGGTCGTCAGCACTTCAACGTGTTCGGCATTGCGCAGCTGGTATGTCAGCGTCACGATTTTCCCGTTGACCCGCGCACCGCGGCAGCGATACCCGATCTGCGTGTGCACGCTGAACGCGAAATCGAGTGCGGTCGCGCCCTGTGGTAGATCAATGACCTCGCCCTTCGGCGTAAAGACGAACACGCGGTCGGCGAACAGTTCCCTGCCGAACGCCTCGCCGAATGCATCGTCGCCGCCGCCGGCCTCCAGCAGCGAGCGCAGGGCATTTACGCTCTGCTTCAGACGCTCGTCCTCGGTGCTCCCCTCCTTGTACAGCCAGTGAGCGGCGACGCCGCGCTCGGCATGCTCATCCATGGCTCGGGTTCGGATCTGCACCTCGACGGGTTTCCCGTCCGGACCGATCACCACCGTGTGCAGTGACTGATAACCGTTGTCTTTCGGGCTGGCGATGTAGTCGTCGAATTCCTTCGGGATGTGCGACCAGCGCCCGTGGACCGTGCCGAGGGCCGTGTAACACTCCTGGACCCGATCCACGAAGACCCGCACCGCATGCACGTCGAACAGCTCCTCAAAATCGAGGTGCTTGCGCTCCATCTTCCGCCAGATGCTGTAGATGTGCTTGGGACGGCCCTTGACCGAGAAGTCGCGCAGCCCGTCCGCGGCCAGCGCCTCACGCAGTTGCTCCATGAAGGTCTCGATGAAGCGCTCGCGATCCGCCCGACGCTCCGCCAATCCCCGGGCGATGCGCTTGTAGGCCTCAGGATCGAGGTAGCGGAACGCGAGGTCTTCCATCTCCCACTTGAGCCGGGAGACGCCCAGCCGATTGGCCAGGGGGGCGTAGAGTTCGAGCGTCTCGCGGGCGACGCGGCGGCGTTCCTCGCGTCCCTCGGCCCCCAGGTTGCGCAGGCGGCAGGTGCGATAGGCCAGCCGGATCAGGACCGCGCGCACGTCTTCGGCGAGCGCGAGGATCATGCGTCGCAGGCGCTCCGTCGGCTCGCGCTCGCCGGCACTGACGCTGTACTCGCGGAAGGCGTTCAGCCAACGCGCGTTGCGCACCAGGCGGGCGACCGTCGCGCCGTATTCCGCCTCCAGGCGCCCGTCGGGTGCAGTGGCAGCCACTTCTGGCGGACTCAGCAGGGCCGCGACCAGCGTATCGGAATCGACGCCGAGCTCTTCCAGCAGCTCCGCGACGTCGAGCCCGCTCGGCCAGCGAGCGGCCGGTGGATTGCCGACCGTATCGGCCCCGGCGCGTTCGATCCGCTCGGCCGCCTCCGGATGCCGTGCCGCCAGAGCCGCGAGGCCTTGTGCCGGCATCCCCACTGGTTGGACTGCTTCGTTCATCGTGACTCGAATCCAGGGGGTTCGTGCCGCAACCGGTGAGCGAGCGTACGCCCGAGCCACACCGCGCGCAACGACCCATCAAGCGCTCACCCCCTGCGCAGGACCGCCAGTGGCCGCTCACCCAGCAGCGGGCGTGTGGCGAGCAAGCCCGCCAGGGCAATCCCCAGTCCCCCGCCACCGACGCCGAGAACGAACAGCCACGGATTGAAATGGTACGGCAGATTGAGCACGCGGTCCGTGACTGCCCAGCCGGTCAAGGCCGCACCGCTGGCCGCGATCAACCCGGCGAGTGCGCCCAGCGCGAGGAATTCCGCGCCCAGAATGCTGCGCACGCGGCCGCGGCTCGCCCCCAGGGTGCGCAAAAGCGCGATCTCGACCCGGCGTTCGTCGCGGCTGGCCTGCACGGCGGCCACCAGCACCACGATGCCGGCGAGCACGGTGAAGATGAAGACGTATTCAACGGCCCGTGTCCCCTGGCGGATAATCGAGCGGACCTGTTCCAGGATCTGCTCGACGTTCAGTACCGTAACCCCCGGGAATTCGCGCACCAGGGCATCGACCGCGCTCCGGCTGTCAGGCGGAGCGTAATAACTCGTGATCCAGGTCGCCGGCGCCCCGTCGAGCATATCCGGCGTGGTGAGCACGAAGAAATTGACCTTGAAGCTGTCCCACTGGACCCGGCGCAGGTTGGTGACCTCACCGGTGACCTCATCGCCCGCGACGTCGAACGTCAGCCGGTCGCCGGTCTCGACGCCGAGCACATCGGCGATGCCCTCCTCGACGGACAGCGCGGGGCGTTCGCGCTCAGCGGGATCGGACCACCACTCGCCGGCGACGATCTCGTTCTCCGGGCGATGCCGCTCAGCCCATGACAGGTTGAATTCGCGTTCCACGAGGCGCCGCGCGCGCCCTTCGGCAAATGCCTCGGGATCGATCTCGTCATCGTTGATGGCCCGCAATCGGCCCCGGATCATGGGATAAAAACCAGCCGGTTCGATCCCGGCATCGCGCAGACGTGCCTTGACCGCCTCGACATCATCGGGCTGTACGTTAACCATGAACTGGTTCGGCGCATCGGGCGGGACATCATTGCGCCATGCCTCGAGCACATCGACGCGGACCACGGCCAGCAGCAGCAGGGCCAGCAGACCCAGCCCGAATCCGACCATCTGCACCGTGCTTGTCCGCGGCCGTCGGGCGAGATTGGCGAGGCCGAAACGCCAGCCGCTGACCGCGCGCCCGCGCAGACGCCCGACCAGCCGTACCAGCCCGGCGGCCGCCAGGCCCAACACCAGCAGCATGCCGAGCGTACCCAGCAGGATCCACCGCGCCAGCGCCGGATCGCTGGCCTGGTAGAACACGAGCACGGCCAGTGCGGCCACCGCCAGACCCAGCGCGGCGAGCGCGGATGGCTCCGGCGTCGTCGCCGAGTGCTGCAGCACGCGCATCACCGGCACCCGCCTTATACGCATCACCGGCACCAGTCCGAATCCGACCAGCGTGATCAGGCCGGCGGCGAAGCCGACGCCGACCGGGCGCAGCGACGGTGGTGGCAGGGCGTCGCCGAACCATGCGCCGACCAGTGTCACCAGGCCGTTCTGCGCCAGCCAGCCGATACCGATCCCGACAGCGCTCGCCAGCACGCCGATCACCGAAAGGCGCAGGAGCAGCGTGGTCACGACGAGCCGCTGGTGGGCGCCGAAACAGCGCAGCAGCGCGCTGGCATCGGCCTCGCGGGCGGCGAGCGAGTGCGCCGCCACGGCCACGGCCGCGCCGGCCAGGATCACCGCCATGATCGCCGCCAGGCCAAGGAAGGCCCGGGCTCGTTCCAGTGCCGCCCGCATCTCCGGGCGCGCGTTCTCGACGCCCTGCACCTCGAGCCCGGGCCGTGCATTCGCGTCGATCCACGCGCGGAAGCGCTCCAGACTATCCGGGTTACCGGCGACCAGCAGGTGATCGTCGAAGCGGCTGGCCTCGGAGATCAGCCCGGTCGACTCAAGATCCGCACGGTTGAACATCAGGCGCGGCGCCAGCTGGAACAGCGAGCCCGATCGATCCGGCTCCTGCGCGATCGATGCGGCGATCCGCAGGTCGCGCTCGCCGACCTGGATACGATCACCAAGTTCCACGTCGAGCCGGGCAAACAGGCGCGGATCGAGCCATGCGGTACCCGGCTCCGGAATGCCGCGCGCCGGGCGTTCCTCGCCATAAGGGCTGCCCGAGAGCAGCACCTCGCCGCGCAGCGGATAATCCGTGCCAACGGCCTTGACCGACGTCAGTTCGCTGCCCGCTTCGGTAGCGGCCACGGTCGGGAAGGTCACGAACCCGCTGGTCTGCAGTCCCTCCCCGCGCGCGCGCTCGTCCCATTCCGCCGGGATCGGGTCGTCGGACTCCAGTACCAGATCGGCACCGATCAGTGTGGTCGCGCGCTGGCCCATCGCCCGGTCGACCCGATCGGTGAAAAAACCGACCGCCGTAAGGGCACCGACGGCCACGGCCAGCGCCATCGCGAGGACCCGCATCTCCCGGCTGCGCAGATCCCGCGGGAGGGCGCGCAGGGCGAAACCGGCCGCCTTCACGCCACGGCCTCCGTGAGACGACCGTCGTCCATGCGCAGGCGCCGGTCACAGCGCCGGGCCACCGCCTCGTCATGGGTCACGAGCACGAGGGTTGTGCCGCGCTCCTCGCGCAGTTCGAACAGACGATCGATCACGGCCGCCCCGGTACGGCCGTCGAGATTGCCGGTCGGTTCGTCCGCGAACAGCAGCTGCGGGTCGGGGGCGAACGCGCGCGCCAGTGCCACCCGCTGCTGCTCGCCGCCGGACAGTTCGTTCGGGCGATGGCGCAGGCGGGCGCCCAGCCCGACCTGTTCCAGCGCGGCCTGTGCCGTCGCGGCGACATCGGATCGGTCCGCCAGTTCGAGCGGCAGCATCACATTCTCCAGCGCACTCAGTCCCGGTACGAGCTGGAATGACTGGAATACGAACCCCACGCGCCCGGCCCGCAGCGCCGCGCGGCCATCCTCATCGAGCGCCGACAGCGACTGCCCGAACAGCTCGACATCACCCGCGCTCGGCGCGTCGAGCCCGGCCAGTAGCCCCAGCAGGGTCGATTTGCCGGAGCCCGATGGCCCGAGCACCGCGACCGCCTCCCCCCGCGGGACTTCGAGCGCGATTGCGTCCAGAATGGTGAGGCCTGTGTCGGGGCCACCCACGCGCCGCGTCAGGTTGCTCGCCTTCAGGATCGTTGCGGAGTCATCACCCATGCGTCTGGTCCTTGTGCTTGTCCTGCTGCTGGCGTCGCTGCCACTGGCCGCCGGCGACGATCGGCCGACCATCCTCGTGCTCGGCGACAGTATCAGTGCCGGTTACGGTGTCGCCGTGGAGGACGGTTGGGTCGGCCGCCTCAGCGCTCGCCTCGAGGCCGAAAACTACCCGCATCAGGTGGTCAACGCGAGTATCACCGGCGATACCACCAGCGGCGGCCGGTCGCGCCTCCCCGACGCGCTGGAGCGCCACGGGCCCGCGATCGTCATCATCGAACTCGGCGGCAACGACGGTCTTCGCGGGCAGCCGCTGGATGCCATGCGCGGCAACCTGCAAGCGATGATCGAGCGCGCCCGAGAGGCCGACGCCCGCGTTCTCCTGCTCGGCATTCGCCTGCCGCCCAACTACGGGCGCGCGTACATCGAGCGCTTTATCGGCGTCTACGAGGGACTCGCCGACACGACCGGCGTCGCACTCGTCCCGCGCGTACTCGAGGGCGTCGGCGAGCGCCGCGAGTTCATGCAGGACGACGGCATCCACCCGAACGCGGAGGGCCACGCCGTTATCCTCGATAACGTGTGGCCGACCCTCGAACCCCTGGTCAAGGCGACGCCCGTGCCGCGCTGAGCGCGTCACGCCCCGAGGAGATCCGGCAGCGCGCTGAGCGTCTCGTCCTCGTGATGGGCCCGGCGCAGGTCCGCCGGCCACTCCCGGCCCTCGCGGTTGACCCAGAACGCGCGTGCGCCGAAGCGGCGCGCGGCGTGGACATCCCGCAGCGGGTCGTCGCCCACATGCAGCAATTCCCCGGGCCTGATGCCGAGGGACCCGCAGGCGCGCTCGAACATGGCCGGATCCGGCTTCGGTGCGCCCACATCCGCGGCCGAGACGGCGACTTCGAACCAGTCGCCGATGCCCGTCCGCTGCACATCGGCATTGCCATTCGTCAGGGCGATCAGGCGGAACCGGCCGACCAGTCGCTCCAATACCGGATGCACGTCCGGGTACAGTTCGACCCGATGCCGCTCATCGAGAAAGACCTCCACCGCCGCGTCCGCCAGCCCGGTATCATAGCCCGCCCGGCGCGCGTGCCAAACCAGCGACTCGTGACGGAGGCGGGTCAGATCCGCCTGCAGATCGGGCCGTACAGCCGCTGTATCCATCCGCACCCGGCGCATGGCCTCCAGGTCATACTCGGCGGTGATGCGCGGGCAGTTCCGCTGCAGCCAACCATACAACGCCTCTTCGGCGCGCCCGATGACGTCATCGCAGGCCCAGAGCGTATCGTCGAGATCGAAAGAGATGGCGCGCGGCGTGGTGTTCATGGCGTCACCGATCGTCGTCGCGCGCGGAAAAACGTGCGCAGTTCATCCCCGCAGGCGTCTCCAAGCACACCGCCATCGACCCGTACACGATGATTATGGGCCGGCGCCGCGGCGAGATTGAAGACCGAGCCGGCGGCACCGATTTTGGGATCGGTGGCACCGAACACCAGGCGCGCCACGCGTGCATGGATGATCGCCCCGATACACATCGGGCACGGTTCGAGCGTGACGTACAGCGTCGCACCCGGAAGGCGATAATTGCCGACCATCGCGGCGGCCTCGCGCAGCGCGACGATCTCCGCGTGCGCCGTCGGGTCATGCGCGGCCACCGGGCGGTTGCATCCGCGACCCAGGACCTCGCCGTCACGGACCACAACCGCACCGACCGGCACCTCGCCATCGTCACCGGCATGTCGCGCCTCCTCCAGAGCGAGTTCCATCCACTCCCGGTCCACCGACTCGTCCACGCCAGTCCCTCCACTCGATATACCCGGTAACGGCCGGTCCTGCACCGGCATCTACCAATATCGGGGCGCGGCGCCGCAACCTCAACAGTCCGCGCGGCCCCGCGACAGCAATAGCCTTCGTATGGGCCTGCCGGATCGATTCGTCCGACCCGACCCATTTGCGCCGAGGTCCCCACGGTCAAAAAAAAGGGGCCCAACCGGCCCCTTTTTCTGGCAGTGGATCCGTATCCGGTCAGGCGGCGTCGACGGCCTTCATCGACAGCCGGATCCGGCCCTGCTTGTCCACCTCCAGCACCTTCACCCGGACGGTATCGCCCTCGGCCAGCTTATCGGTGACGCTCTGCACGCGTTCCTCGGATATCTGGGAGATATGCACGAGTCCGTCCTTACCGGGCAGGATATTCACGAAGGCGCCGAAGTCCATGATCTTGGCGACCCGGCCTTCGTAAACGCTCCCGACCTCGACATCCGCGGTCAGCTGCTCAATCCGCCGCTTCGCCTCTTCGGCTGCCGCCTTGTCGGCGGAGGCGATCTTGATCAGGCCATCGTCGCCGATATCAATCGTGGCGCCGGTCTCTTCGGTCATCGCGCGGATTACGGAGCCGCCCTTGCCGATCACCGAGGCGATCTTCTCCGGATCGATCTTGACGGTGATGAACCGCGGTGCGTACTCGGAGAGCTCGGTGCGGGCCGCGCCAATCTCCTGATTCATGATCCCGAGGATATGGAGGCGCCCCTCGCGCGCCTGCTCCAGCGCCTGCTCCATGATCTCGCGGGTGATGCCATCGATCTTGATGTCCATCTGCAGCGCGGTTACGCCCTGCTCACTGCCCGCGACCTTGAAGTCCATGTCGCCCAGGTGGTCCTCGTCGCCGAGGATATCGGACAGCACGGCGAATCCGTTCTCTTCCTTGATCAGGCCCATGGCGATGCCCGCCACCGGGGCCTTGATCGGCACGCCCGCATCCATCAGCGCCAGGCTGGTGCCGCAGACGCTCGCCATCGAGCTGGAGCCGTTGGACTCCGTGATCTCCGACACCACGCGAATGGTGTACGGGAAATCGTCATCGCTCGGCATGACACCGGAGATACCGCGCTTGGCGAGTTTGCCATGCCCGATCTCGCGGCGCTTCGGACCCGCCATGAAGCCGGTCTCACCGACGCAGTACGGCGGGAAATTGTAATGCAGCATGAACGGCTCGCGGTATTCGCCCTCGAGAGCGTCCACGAACTGCGCATCACGACCCGTGCCCAGGGTCGCTACCACGACCGCCTGGGTCTCGCCGCGGGTGAAGATCGATGAGCCATGCGTGCGCGGCAGGCAACTGGTCTCCACCTCGATCGGGCGAATGCTGCGGTTGTCGCGCCCGTCGATCCGGGGTTGGCCGTCGATGATACGGCCACGCACCAGCTTCTTCTCGAGGGCGCCGAAGGCCTCCTTGACCTCGTCGGCGGACCACTCTGCGTCCTCGGTCCCGGCCAGCTGCTCGATCACGGAATTGCGCAGTTCGCCCACGCGTTCCTGGCGTTCGAGCTTGTCCGAAACCTCATAGGCCTTGCCGAGTTCGGCTTCGCAGGCATCCGCCACCGCGCTGTCGAGGGCAGTGTCGCGCTCCTTCGCCTGCCAGTCCCATTTCGGAGCACCGGCCTCGCCCACCAGTTCGTTGATGGCGTTGATCGCGACCTGCATCTGCTCATGACCCCAGGTCACGGCCCCGAGCATGGTCTCCTCAGGGAGCATCTGCGCCTCCGACTCGACCATCAGCACGGCCTTCTCCGTTCCGGCGACGACCAGGTCGAGTTCCGATTCCGCGAGCGCACTGCGCGAGGGGTTGAGCATGTACTCGCCGTCGCGGTAGCCAACCCGCGCGCCGCCAATCGGACCCGCAAACGGCATGCCCGACAGCGCCAGCGCCGCGGAGGCGCCGATCATGGCCGGGATATCCGGGTCGACTTCCGGATTCATCGACATGACCGTCGCGATGACCTGGACCTCGTTGGTGAAACCTTTCGGGAAGAGCGGGCGGATCGGACGGTCGATGAGGCGGGAGGTGAGCGTTTCTTTCTCGGTTGGACGGCCTTCGCGCTTGAAGAAGCCGCCAGGCACTTTGCCGGCGGCATACGTCCGTTCCTGATAATTGATGGTCAGCGGGAAAAACGGCTTGCCCGGATCCGCTTCACGCCGGCCGACGGCAGTGACGAGTACCACCGTATCCGACATGTTGACCCATACCGCGCCCGACGCCTGCCGCGCGACCTTGCCGGTCTCGAGCCGTACCGTCTGGTCGCCGTACTGGAATTCTTTACGATGCACTGACAATGTTGTTCTCCGGATCGAAGGCGGGATCAGCGACGCAGACCGAGTTGCTGAATCAGATCCTGATAACGCTGGCGATCATTGCGTTTTAGATAGTCCAGCATCTTGCGGCGCTGGCTCACCATCTTCAGCAACCCGCGGCGCGAATGATGATCGTGCTTGTGGGTGCCGAAATGCTCGGTCAGGTGGGAAATACGTGCGGACAGCAGGGCCACCTGCACCTCGGGCGAACCGGTATCGCCTTCCTCACGACCATGTTTCTCGACGATCTTGGCCTTCTCTTCGGCACTCAGACAGGACATCGCTCAGTTGCTCCTCAAACCAACTCCGGACAAACCCCTATTGTAACAGCCGCGAGGGGCCGCACAAGACGGGGAATACGCTTCTTTTCAAAGGTTCATGAGGCGTTTGGGCGCCACCCGGCCGTCGCTGGCGATCCGGCCCATGCCGAGAAACCCCTCGTCACGCCCATAAAGCCGCACCAGGCCGGCGGTCGGGGCCCGCGGCACCTGCACCGCCTGGCCCTGGCGGATAAAACCGGCCAGGTCCGGACCGAGATCGAGCCGCGGCCAAGCCATCAGGGCGCTGTCGACCGGCAGCAGATGGCGATCGAGGCGCTCGGGACCGCCGCCTTCGGCCGCCGCGTCCGCCTCGAGCTCTGCCGGCGTAATCAGGGCCTCGTCGCCAAACGGGCCGGCGCCGGTGCGGCGCAACGCCGTCACATGCGCCCCGCAGCCGAGCGCCGCCCCGAGGTCCTCTGCCAGCGTGCGCACGTAGGTGCCCTTGGCGCAATGGACCTCCAAACGTGCGTCGCGCCCGTCGAAGTCCAGCAGTTCCAGGCGATGGATCACGGTCGGCCTCGGGCCGCGCTCGATCTCGATCCCGCGGCGCGCATACTCGTACAGCGGCCGGCCAGCGTGCTTAAGCGCCGAGTGCATGGGGGGCAGCTGCTCGATCTCTCCGCGCAGTCCATCCAGCGCGGCCTCGATACGGGCCGTGTCGATCCCGTCGACCGGGCGCGTTGCGAGGAGTTCCCCGTCGGCATCGCCGCTGTCGGTCGCTTCACCCAGGCGCGCCGTGAATCGGTACCGTTTGTCCGCCTCGAGCAGGAACGCCGACACCTTGGTCGCCTCGCCGAGGCAGATCGGCAACAGGCCGGTCGCAAGCGGATCCAGGCTGCCCGTGTGCCCCGCCCTCGAGGCATCGAACAGGCGTTTGACACGCTGCAGCGCCCCGTTCGACGAAATCCCCGCCGGTTTGTCCAGCAGGAGGATGCCGTGCACTGCGCGCCCGCGCTTATTGCGTCGCCCCAAAGCCTGGACTCCGGATCAGTCGTCGTCGTGCCTGTCGCGCTCCTCGCGCAACAGCCGCTCAACGCGATCGACCCGGTCGAGGCTCGCGTCGTACCGGAAAACAAGGCGCGGGACCGAGCGCAGTTCCAGTCGTCCCCCAAGCCGCCCGCGCAGGAAGCCGGAGGCCCGATTGAGCGCCGCCACCGTCGTTTCGGGGTCGTCCGTTTCCAGTACCGTCACGAACACCTTGGCGTGGCCCAGATCGGGGCTTACGTCCACGCTCGAAACCGTCACCATACCCGCCATGCGCGGGTCTTTGACGGTCCGGATCAGACCACCGAGTTCGCGCTGGATCTGGTCGGCGACACGGTAACGGCGCGGATAATCACGGGGCATCGACGTCAGACCGTCCGGGCCACCTCGGTGCGCTCGAAGACCTCGATCTGGTCACCCGCGCGCACATCGGAGTAATTGCGCACGCCGATACCGCACTCGGTGCCCATGCGGACCTCGTTGACATCGTCCTTGAAGCGCCGCAGCGATTCGAGCTCGCCCTCGTAGATCACGACGTTGTCGCGCAGTACGCGGATCGGAGAACTCTTGCGGACCGCTCCATCAACCACGAGACAGCCGGCGATCTGGCCGAACTTCGGCGACTTGAACACGTCCTTGACTTCGGCGAGGCCGATGATCTGCTCGCGGATCTCGGGCTCGAGCATGCCGCCGATCTGCGCCTTGACGACATCGATCACGTCGTAGATCACGCTGTGATACCGCACCTCGATATCATGCTCATCGACCAGTTTGCGGGCGGCCGAATCCGCACGGGTATTGAATCCGACCAGGATCGCGTTCGAGGCGATCGCCAGATTGACGTCGGATTCATTGATACCGCCGACCCCGCCGCCAATCACCTTGACCTTCACCTCATCGCCGGAGAGTTTCTCCAGCGAATCCCGCAGGGCCTCGTAACTGCCCTGGACGTCGGCCTTGACCACACAGTTGATGACCTTGGTCTCGTCCTCGCGGATCTGCGAGAAGATGTCCTCGGCCGAGGTTGCCTGGCGCTGGGCGAGGCGCTGGTCGCGCGAGCGCTCGCGCCGGAATTCCGCCAGTTCGCGCGCCTTGCGCTCATCGGCCACGACCGCCATATCATCGCCCGCGCCGGGCGCGTTCGACAGACCCAGAACCACCGCCGGCATGGACGGCCCGGCGGAGTCCAGCTTCTTGCCGGCCTCATCGAACATGGCGCGCACACGGCCATACTCGCTGCCACAGAGCACGATATCGCCACGGTGCAGTCGGCCGCTCTGCACGAGTACGGTGGCGACCGGCCCACGGCCCTTCTCGACCGTGGCCTCGACCACGACGCCCCGCGCCGGGCCTTCCGGCGGCGCCTTCAGTTCCAGCACCTCGGCCTGCAGGAGAATCGAATCGATCAGACCGTCGATCCCCTCGCCCTTGAGCGCCGAGACGTTGGCAAAGATCGTATCGCCGCCCCAATCCTCGGAGATCACCTCGTGCTGGGACAGGTCGTTGCGGACCCGATCCAGATCGGCGCCTTCCTTGTCGATCTTGTTGACGGCCACCACCAGCGGCACGCCGGCCGCACGCGCGTGCTGGATCGCCTCGATGGTCTGCGGCTTGACACCGTCATCGGCGGCGACGACCAGCACCACGATATCGGTCGCCTGCGCGCCGCGTGCACGCATGGCGGTGAATGCCGCATGTCCCGGTGTGTCCAGGAAGGTCACCGTACCGTTGGGCGTCTCGACGTGGTAGGCGCCGATATGCTGGGTAATGCCCCCGGCCTCGCCCGCGGTCACCTTCGTGCGACGGATATAGTCGAGCAGTGATGTCTTGCCATGGTCGACATGGCCCATGACCGTAATCACCGGCGGGCGTGCGACCGGTTGCGCCGTCTGCTCCGGCACCACATCCTGGGTCAGCGCCTCTTCCACATCGCTTTCGGACTGCGGGACCGGCGTATGGCCCATCTCCTCGACCAGCAGCAGCGCCGTTTCCTGATCGAGCGTCTGATTGATCGTGGCCATGACACCCATGCCCATCAGGGCCTTGATCAGCTGCGGCGCCTTGACGGCCATCTGGTTCGCCAGCTCGCCAACAGTGATCGTCTCGGGGACGGACACCTCGCGCTTGACCGGTGCAGTCGGTTTCTCGAAGCCATGTTTCGCCCCCGTGTGCACCGGGGCCGCGCGCGAGGTCTTCTGTTTCTTGTCGCGCCGCTTGCCCGATTTACCCTTGGCGACGTGGAGTTCGTCCGGACCTTTGGCCGTATCGTCGTCGCCCTTGGCGCCACGGCGTTTGCCGCCGCGCCGGCGGTCATCGCGGCCACGGGCCGGTTTGGCACTGCTGTCTGGCGCCGGGCCCGCCGGTGCCGGCTCGGCCGGCGCCGCCGTCTGCGCCCGCTCCTGGCGCTCCTTCTCTTCGGCCTCGCGCCGCGCCTGCTCCTCGGCCTCGCGCTTCTGCCGCTCTTCCTCTTCCTGGGCGCGGCGCTGCGCTTCCTCGCGCTCCTGGCGCTGGCGTTCTTCTTCGGCGCGCTTGGCCTCTTCGGCCGCCTGTCGTTTCTCTTCCTGCTCGCGCAGCTCCGCCTCTTTGCGCTGGCGCTCGGCCTCGGCCTGCTCGCGTTTTTCCTGATCGGCGCCCGTCGCCACGCTGCGCTTGACGTACGTGCGCTTGCCACGAACCTCGACGTTCACGGCCTTGCGCCCGCCGGAGCCGCCGACCTTGAGTTCGCTGGTGCGTTTGCGGCGCAGGGTGATCTGACTCGAATCGCCCGATTCGCCGGCCCCGGTCGTACCCGTGCGGCCGTGCGACTGCCGCAGGTACTCGAGGAGCTTCATCTTCTCTTCATCGTTGACCGTGTCCTCGGCACTCGACTTGCCGACGCCGGCTTCACCGAGCTGCTCGAGCAGACGCTCGACCGGCGTGCCGACCACACCTGCCAGTTGCTTGACGGTCACCTCTGCCATGCATTCACCCCTTCATACCACCGGGTTTGACCCGATCGGCCCCGCCGATGCGGGCGCCCCGTCGCTTCCGCCAGCCCTGGGCCGGCAGGCGGCTCACCCCGGCTGCCCGGTGGTGGCCTCTTCGGTCTGCTCTTCGGCAAACCAGGGTTCGCGTGCCTTCATGATCATGCGCGCAGCCCACTCCTGTTCGATCCCGTCGATCTCCAGGAGATCGTCCACGGACTGTTCCGCGAGATCGTCGAGGGTCGTGATGCCCTGCGCCGCGAGTTTCCACGCGATCGCCGGCTCCATGCCCTCCATGCCCTGCAACTCGGCGCTCGGCTCATTGCCACCCAGCGCTTCTTCACCCGCGATCGCCTTCGTCAGCAGCGCATCACGCGCGCGGTTACGCAGTTCGGCGACGATATCTTCGTCGAATTCCTCGATCTCGAGCAGTTCCGACTCCGGGACATAGGCGACCTCCTCGGTACTCGTGAAGCCCTCCTGCACCAGGATACTCGCGACTTCCTCGTCGACCGTGAGCTGGTCCTGGAACATCTGCCGCGTCGTCTGCGACTCCTGTTCCGTTTTCTCCTCGGCCTGCTGTTCGTCCATGACGTTCAGCGTCCAGCCGGTCAGCTCGCTCGCCAGGCGGACGTTCTGGCCGTTGCGGCCGATCGCGAGCGACAGCTTCTCCGACTCAATCACCAGATCCATCGTGTTCTTGTCTTCATCGACCACGATGGAGGTCACGTCGGCCGGCGACATCGCGTTGATCACGAACTGCGCGGGGTTCTCGTCCCAGAGGATGATATCAACCCGCTCGCCGGCGAGCTCATTGGAAACCGTCTGCACCCGCGAACCGCGCATACCGACACAGGCGCCAACGGGATCGAGGCGCGGATCCTTCGACAGCACCGCGATCTTGGCCCGCAGGCCCGGATCGCGTGCCGCGCCCTTGATCTCGATCAGGCCCTGCCCGACCTCCGGCACCTCGAGCTTGAACAACTCGATCAGCAACTGTGGCGCCGTACGGCTCACGAACAGCTGCGGGCCGCGCGCCTCGTTACGGACATCCTTGAGGAAACCACGGACGCGATCGCCCGGGCGCACGGCCTCGCGCGGGATCATCTCCTCGCGTGGCACGAACGCCTCGGCATTGTTGCCGAGATCCAGGTACATCCCCGAACGCTCGACCCGCTTGACGATCCCCATCAGGAGTTCGCCGACGCGCTCGCGGTACGCGTCGGCGACGCGCTCGCGTTCCGCCTCGCGCACCTTCTGCACGATGACCTGTTTCGCCGTCTGCGCGGCGATACGGCCGAATTCGACCGGTTCCATCGGCTCCTCGACGAACTCACCGACTTCCTTTTCCGGCTCATCGGCGCGTGCGGCCGACACAGAGATCTGCCGGGTCGGCGCGTCCTGTTCGTAATCGTCGTCGACGACCTCCCAGAGGCGGAACGCCTCATAGTCACCCGTTTCCCTGTCGATCGACACGCGCGCGTCGATGTCGCCCCCGTGCTTCTTGCGGGTAGCCGATGCGAGCGCGGATTCCAGCGCCTCGAAGATTACTTCCTTGTCGACCGCCTTTTCATTCGAAACGGTGTCGACCACGAGCAGGATGTCTTTATTCATACCCTTGCCACTCAAACAGCGAATTGCGAAATGGGCGCGTCAAAGTTCCACGACCAGGTGTGCCTCTTCAACGGCGTCCAGCGGTAACCGCCACGTCTCGTCATCAACCTCGATCAGGAGCTCGCCCCCTTCCAGACCACCGAGCACGCCCTTGAAGCGCTTGCGGCCCTCGGGGATGGCGCCGGCGGATATCCGCACGAAAGCCTGCTGCCCCGAGAAACGTTCGAAATCGGCCGCCTCGAACAACGGCCGATTGATCCCCGGCGACGAGACTTCCAGCGTGTAGGCGTCGCGGATCGGCTCATCGACATCGAGAGCGGCCGACACCCGTTCGCTGACCGCCGCGCAGTCATCCACATCGACCCCCTCCGGGGCGTCGATGTAGATCCGCAGCAGGCCGTTACCGGGGCCGCCGCCGTATTCCACGCCGACGAGTTCGTAGCCCATGCCGCTGACGACCGGCTCGACACAGCCGAGAATCGCGCTGGACGCACGCTGCATTGCGACACCCCGATCGAAGCCCGTCGAAATTTTTTCCGCCGGGAATAAAAAGGCCCCTGAAAAGGGGCCTCTCGAGAATCCCGAAATTCTGGTAGCGGGGGCAGGATTCGAACCTGCGACCTTCGGGTTATGAGCCCGACGAGCTGCCAGACTGCTCCACCCCGCAACCGCAAGAGCGGATTCTAGTTACCGAACCGCCACAACGCAACCCCTTTCGCCCTGAAGACGGCCGGGAGCGGGCAACGACCGGTCACCAGGACACCGCGGCGACACACCACGACATCAGCGCGGCCGGGTACAGGCCCAGGGCGAGCATCGACAGCCCATTGACCGACAGCGCCGCGCGCAGCCCGCCACCCTCCTGGAAAGCCCCGGTCTCCACGGGCTCGTCGAAGTACATCAGCTTGACGACCCGCAGGTAGTAGAATGCCCCGACGACCGAAAACACGACCGCTACGATGGCGAGCCAGATCTCATCGACCTGGACGACCGCCCGCAGCACCGAGAGCTTGGCGTAGAAACCGGCGAACGGCGGCACGCCCGCCATCGAGAACATGATGAACAGCATCATGAGGGCGAACCAGGGGCTGCGCGCGTTGAGGCCGCGGAAGTCCTCGAGCTGTTCCGCCTCGAGCCCGCGCCGGCTCAACAGGATGATCATGCCGAACGCCCCCGCCGTGACCATGGCGTAGAAGATCACGTAGAACATCGCCGCCGAATAACCCTGTGCGGTGCCCGCCAGGATCCCCAGCAGAATGAACCCCACATGGGAGATCGTGGAGTATGCCAGCATGCGCTTGAGGTTGGTCTGGGCGATGGCCACGACGTTGCCCAGTACCAACGAGAGCACCGCGAGGACGGCCAGCATGACCTGCCAGTCGGCCTGGAGCACACCCAGGCCCTCGGCCAGCATGCGCATGAACAGGGCGAAAGCCGCCACTTTCGGGGCCGAGGCGATGTACAGCGCCACCGCGGTCGGCGCGCCCTCGTACACGTCCGGGACCCACGCGTGAAACGGCACCGCGCCGAGCTTGAACGACAGGCCGACAATGATGAATATCAGCCCGAGCAGCGCCCCGATCTGATCCACGCCATTGCGGATCAGGTAATTGTGGATCTCGATCACCTCGAGCGAGCCGGTCAGCCCGTAGATCAGCGACATCCCGTACAGCAGCATCCCCGAGGCGAACGCGCCCAGTACGAAATACTTCATCGCCGCCTCGCTCGCCCGCGGCGAGTCCCGGTTGAAGGCGACCAGCGCGTACTGGCAGAGCGAAAGCAGTTCGAGCCCGAGGTAGACGGTCAGCATGCTATAACCCGAGATCATGATCAGCATGCCGAGCAGACCGAACAGCCCCAGCGCAAAGAACTCGCCGTTATACAGCCCGCGCCCCGCGAGGTATGGGCGCGAGTAAACGAACACGAAGAACGTGAGTACGATCACGGCCAGCTTCAGCAGACGGCTCATTGGATCCGCGATGTACGACCCGCCAAAGAGGATGCGTACCCCGTCAGGCTGACCGACGACCGTCGCGACCAGAGTCGCCACCAGTGCCGCGAGCGCGAGCAGGTACGTCGTATCCCGGCGCTCGGCGGGAACGAACAGATCGACGACGAGCACGACGCACGCGCCGATGGCCAGCGTGATCTCCGGTAGCAGCGGCAGAAACTGACTTGTCATCGCTATGCCGTTCCCGTTCAGAGTTTGGATTGCGCGACCTGCGCAATAAGCTTGTCTACGGCCGGGTGCATGACCTCGACCAGCGGTGCCGGCCAAAGCCCCAGCCCGAGTACCGTCACGGCCAGCAGCCCGAGCACGACGAACTCGCGCGGCCCGATATCGCGCAGGGCGCCGACGTTCTCATTCGCCACCGGCCCGAACACCACCCGTTTGACCATCCACAGCGTGTAGGCGGCGCCCAGGATAAGGGTCAGCGCCGCCAGTGCGGCCAGCCAGAAATTGGCGTGGAACGTCGCCAGGATCACCATAAACTCGCCGACGAAACCCGACGTCCCCGGCAGCCCCGCGTTACTGAGCGCGAACAGCACCAGGAACGACGCAAACACCGGCATGGCGTTCACGACCCCGCCATAGTCCGCGATCATCCGGGTATGCATCCGGTCGTAGAGCACGCCCACACAGAGGAAGAGCGCGGCCGAGATCAGGCCATGCGACACCATCTGCACGATCGCGCCCTCGACCCCCAGGCGCGCGCCGGCGGCATCCGGCGATTCCGCCACCAGCAGGAAGACGATGAACGTCCCCAGGGTCACGAATCCCATATGCGAGATCGACGAGTATGCGATGAGTTTCTTCAGATCCTTCTGCGCCAGCGCCACAAAACCGATATACACCACGGCGATCAGTGACAGGGCGATCATCAGCCCGGCGAGCTCATGGCCCGCATCCGGGGCGATCGGCAGGCTCAGCCGCAGGAAGCCGTAGCCCCCCATCTTCAGCATGATAGCGGCCAGGATAACGGAACCACCGGTCGGCGCCTCTACGTGCGCGTCCGGCAGCCAGGTATGCACCGGCCACATCGGTATCTTGACCGCGAAGGCCAGGAACAGGGCCAGGAAGATCCAGATCTGCTCGGTCATCGACAGCCGCACCAGGTGCAGCTCCTGCAGATCGAACGTACCCGACTGGTAATAGAGATAGACCAGCGCGACCAGCATCAGCACCGAGCCGAGGAACGTGTACAGGAAGAACTTCAGGGTCGCGTACACGCGATTCGGCCCGCCCCACGCCCCGATGATCAGGAACATAGGGATCAACTGCGCCTCGAAAAACACATAGAACAGGACCGCATCGAGGGCGGCGAACACGCCGATCATCACACCTTCGAGGATCAGGAATGACGCCATGTACTGCGACACGCGCTTCTCGATCGAGCCCCAGCCGGCGATCACGACCAGGATCGTGATGAAACTCGTCAGCAGGATCAGGGGCAGCGAGATGCCGTCGATGCCGAGGTGATAATTGATATTGAAACTCGGCAGCCATGGCAGGAATTCACGGAACTGCATCGCCTGCGTCGTGGTATCGAAGCCCGTATAGAGCGGGATGGTCACCGCGAACGTGGCGATCGCGAACAGCAACGCGAGCCGGCGCGCACCCTGTTCGCCGGACATGAGTACGATCACGCCCCCGAGGATGGGCAGCCAGATGGAGAGGCTCAGCAGTGGCCAGTCGGCAAACATTACGCGGTTGTCCCGTTCGTCGTATTCTTGTCAGGCATCAGGCGCTCAGCACGACCCAGCTGAGCGCGACGAGCACGCCGAGGATCATCGCGAAGGCGTAGTGGTACAGGTAGCCGCTCTGCAGATGGCGCATCAGGCCGGCACCGCGCCCGACCAGGCGCGCGGCACCGTTGACGACCCAGCCGTCAATGATGCGCTGATCGCCCACCCGCGACAGGACGCCGCCCAGGCGTCGCCCGCCATCGGCGAATACGGTCTGGTAGAGTTCATCGAAGCCGTATTTCTTCTCGAGGATCCGGTGCACCGGGCGCAGCCGTTCGGCCGCCCGGTCGGCCAGATCCGGGCGGCGGATCCAGACGTACCAGGCCACTACGACACCCGCGAGCGCCAGATACACGGCCGGCCCCTGGAAGCCGTGGATGATAAAGCCCCACCAGCCATGGAAGCCTTCCCCGAGCTTCGCCATCACGTCGTGCTCCGGCAGCACGAGGATCGACTCGCCGAACCAGCCACCGAACAGCAGCGGGCCGATGGTCCAGGCACCGATGATGACCGACGGGATCGCGAGCAGGATCAGCGGGATGGTCACGACCAGCGGCGTCTCGTGGAGATGCTCGCGGGTGTGCTCGTCCATACGCGGCTCACCATGGAACGTCAGGAACAGCATCCGGAACGTATACAGGGCAGTGACGAACACGCCGATCAGGACGCACCAGTAGGCGAAACCGGCCCCGGGTATCCCCGAGTAATGCACGCCCTCGATGATCGCGTCCTTGGAGAAAAACCCGGAGAAACCCGGGAACCCGATCAGCGCGAGCGAGCCGATCACGGCCGTGATGTAGGTGATCGGCATGTAGCGCCGCAGGCCACCCATCCGGCGCATATCCTGCTCGTGATGCATGGCGATGATCACGGAGCCGGCCCCGAGGAACAGCAGGGCCTTGAAGAACGCATGCGTCATCAGATGGAAGATCGCCGCCGAGTATGCCGACGCGCCCAGCGCCACGGTCATGTAACCGAGCTGCGAAAGCGTCGAATACGCGACCACCCGCTTGATGTCGTGCTGCACGATACCCACCAGACCCATCGCCAGAGCGGTGATCGCGCCGATCACGAGCACGAAGGACAGCGCGGTCTCGGACATCTCGAACAGCGGCGACATGCGCGCGAGCATGAAGATGCCCGCGGTCACCATGGTGGCGGCGTGGATGAGCGCGGAGATCGGCGTGGGGCCCTCCATCGAGTCCGGCAGCCAGACATGCAGCGGCACCTGCGCGGATTTGCCCATCGCGCCGACGAACAGCAGCAGACAGGCGACAGTGGCCACGGACCACGGCGCCCCGTCGAAGAGTTCGATCCGGGCATTGGCGAGATCGCCGGCCTGGGCGAACACCGCCGCGTAGTCGAGCGTCCCGGTCCAGGCGAGGATCGCGCCGATCCCGAGCAGGAATCCGAAATCGCCCACGCGGTTGACGAGGAACGCCTTGAGGTTCGCGAAAATCGCCGATTCACGCGTGTACCAGAACCCGATCAGGAGGTACGACACCACACCGACCGCTTCCCAGCCGAAAAACAGCTGCATGAAATTGTTCGCCATCACGAGCATCAGCATCGCGAACGTGAACAGCGAGATGTAGCTGAAGAAGCGCTGATATCCGGGGTCCTCGTGCATATAGCCGATGGTGTAGATGTGCACCATCAGCGAGACGCTGGTAACCGTCGTCATCATGAGCACGGTCAGGCGATCGACCAGGAACCCGATCTCGAAGGTGATCCCGTCGCTCACCATCCACGTATAGACCGACTCGTTGTAGACGGCCCCACCCCCGAACACGATGTGCCAGAAGGCGATCACCGAGAGCACGAAGGAAATGGCGACCGCGCCGATGGTGACCGTATGCGCACCCACACGGCCGATCTGGCGGCCGAACAGGCCCGCGATGATCGCACCCGCGAGCGGGAACAGGGGAATGGCGAGATAGACCGATTCCATCGCTTCAGCCCTTCATCGTGTCGAGGTCGGCCACGTTGATCGTGCCCCGGTTGCGGAACAGCACCACCAGTATGGCGAGACCGATCGCCGCCTCCGCGGCGGCAACCGTCAGGATAAAGAACACGAAGATCTGGCCGGACAGGTCTCCGAGGAAATGCGAGAACGCGACGAAATTCATGTTCACGGCCAGCAGCATCAACTCAATCGACATCAGCAGGATGATGACGTTTTTACGGTTGATGAAGACACCGGCCATGCTGATAGCGAACAGCACGGCGCCGAGGATCAGATAGTGTGAAAGCGGGATCATCTCGCCTGCTCCTTCCCGACCGGCGCGCGTCGACGCATACCGGGATTATTGTGGTTATGGCGTACGACGGGTCCGCCCCGCACGCCCGGCCCACCATCACGATGCGCCGCCGGTGGGCGGCTGTTCTTACGGACGCTCGCGCCGCTCGCTGTCCATCCGGACCACGCGCAGGCGATCGGCCCTGTCCGCGCGCACCTGGTTACCCGGGGTCTGGTATTTCGTCGTTTCCGGGCGCTTGCGCATGGTCAGCGTGATCGCGGCGATGATCGACACCAGCAGGATGAAGGCGGCGATCTCGAACTGGTAGAGATACTCGCTGTACAGCAGGCGGCCCAGCGCCTCGGTATTGCTGTAGTCCGCGGGCGCGGAGGGCGGCGCCTCATAGCGGTCGCTGCCGAAATAGCGCGGTCCCACGATCAGGACGAGCTCCGCCACCATGACGATCCCGACGAGCGCCCCGAGCGGCAGGAATCGCACGAAACCCTCACGCAGCGGCGCGATGTTGACATCGATCATCATGACCACGAACAGGAACAGCACCATCACCGCGCCGACATAGACCAGCACCAGCACGATGCCCAGGAATTCGGCCTCCAGGAGCAGCCACAGTGCGGCGGCCGTGAAGAAGGTCAACACCAGAAAGAGGACCGAGTGCACTGGATTCCGGGCGGTGATCACGCGCAGCGCCGACGCGATCATGATCGCCGAGAAAATCCAGAATGTGATCTGTTCCACTGGCATCGCCGCTTACCTGTAGGGGGCGTCGAGAGCGCGGTCCGCCGCGATCATCTCTTCGTATTTGTCACCGATCGCGAGCAGTTCCGGCTTGGTGATGATCTGCTCGCCCCGCTGTTCAAAATGGTACTCGTGGATACTCGTTTCCACGATCGCATCCACCGGACAGGACTCCTCGCACAGGCCGCAGTAGATACACTTGAACAGGTCGATGTCGTAGCGCGTCGTTCGGCGCGTTCCGTCGTCGCGCTCCTCCGACTCGATCGTGATCGCAAGCGCGGGGCACACGGCCTCGCACAGCTTGCAGGCGATACAGCGTTCCTCGCCATTGGGATACCGGCGCAGGGCATGCAGCCCACGGAACCGGGGAGATTTCGGCGTCTTCTCCTCCGGATAGGCGATGGTCACCTTGCGGGAGAAGAAATTCCGCCCCGTCAGGCGCATGCCTTTGAGCAGCTCCCACAGCAGGAACGATTTGAAAAAACGCGAGATCGCACTCATCTGCGCGACTCCTCCCGACCGATCCGGTTACTGCAGTCGGTCATCATACGGACCACGGGCCGACCTGGAACCAGGCCATGACCCCCTCGACGAAAATCCAGATAATCGTGACCGGGATGAAAACCTTCCACCCCAGCCGCATGACCTGGTCGTAGCGGTAGCGCGGGAACGTGGCCCGGAACCAGAGATAGAAGAACGCCATCACGGCCGTCTTGACCAGGAACCAGTGCAGGCCATCTGTTCCGTCCGGGAACGGCGATTGCCAGCCGCCCAGGAACAACACCCCGGCGAGCGCGGCGATCAGGATCATGTTCGCGTATTCGGCGAGGAAGAAGATCGCGAACGCCATGCCGGAGTATTCGACGTGGAAACCGGCGACAATTTCCGACTCGCCCTCGGCGACATCGAACGGCAGCCGATTCGTTTCGGCCACCCCGGCGATAAAATACACCACGAACAGCGGCAGCAGCGGCAGCCAGAACCAGGAGAACAGCCCGCCCTCCTGCGCCTGCGTGATCGCGCCGAGGTTAAGGCTCCCGCCCGCCATCAGCACACCCACCAGGGCGAACCCCATGGCGATCTCATAAGAGACCATCTGCGCGGCCGAGCGCATCGCACCGAGGAAGGCGTATTTCGAATTCGAGGCCCAACCGGCGATGATCACGCCGTAAACCCCGATCGCCGTCAACGCGAGCACATACAGCAGCGCCGCGTCGATATCCGCGAGGATCCAGCCCTCGGAGAAAGGGATCACCGCCCAGGCCGCCAGCGCCGGCCCGATTGAAAGGATCGGCGCCAGCAGGAACAGGAACCGGTTGGCGTTGGTCGGGAGGATCACCTCCTTCGACAGCAGCTTGAGCCCGTCGGCGATCGGCTGCAGCAGACCGTAATAACCCACCCGATTCGGCCCGCGCCGGCGCTGCATGTACCCGATCACGCGGCGTTCGGCGTAGGTCAGATACGCGACCGAGAGCATCACCGGGACGATGATGAGCAGGATCTTGCCCTGAATCACCAGCGAGACCCGCAACAATTCGGGCAGTGCGGACCACATTGCGGCAATGGATTCCATCATGATCGCTTATGCCCGCTCCAGTTCCACGGCGCCGAACACCGGGCCCAGCGCCGCGGTCGTTTCCAGACCCTGCGGGATCCAGACGCAGCCGTCCGGGATCCGGGCATCGACCAGCAGATCGAGCACGCAGCTCCGCTCGCCCGCGCGCACGGTCACCCGCCCCGCATCCGTGAGGCCGAGGCGCTCGGCGTCGGCCGACGCGATCCGCGCGATCGGACGCCCGGCATCGGCCGCCTCCTGCAAAGGCTGCGAACGGCGCACCAGCGGGTCCACCGAATACATGGGGACATCGCCGAAGCGGATCAGACCCGCGCGCGGCCGCGCCCCGCTCGGGGCAGCGCCACCCGCCGGCACTGTGTTATCGAGCGCGAGGTCTCGGCAGAGCCCCTTGAGCTCCCGTCGCACTTCCGCGGCGGCGTGGTAATCGAAACCGGCGAGTCCGAGTTCATTGCCCAGCACCCGCAGGATCTTCCAGTTCGGCCGGGATTCGCCGGGCGGCGTGCCGGCCGCGCTGAAGTTCTGCCACAGCCCTTCCGCATTGACGAAGGTGCCGTCGGTCTCGGCGAACGTCGTCCCGGGCAGGATAATATCCGCATACTGCAGCAACGCGTCGCTGGTGAACGGCGCGATCGCCACCACCGACTCGGCCGCATCGAGCGCGGCCTTCGCGGCCGCGGCCTCGACGCTGTCGAACTCGGGTTCCACGCCGAGCAGCAGATAACCGGGTTTCGGCGTCGACCAGAGATCCGCCACCGTGGCACCCGTGCGCTCCACCGACTGCCCGGCCGGGCCACGATGCGGCACGCACCCGGCAAGCCAGGCGCCGGCGGCATTGCCGTATTCGGGCAGATAACCCAACCGGGCGCTCGCCATCGCGGCGATCGCCGCGGCGAGCCGCCGAAGGGCCGCGAGATCGGGATGTCCGAGCGCCTGATTGCCGAGCAGGACCGTGCTGGACGCGCCGTCCACCAGGGCCTCGGCCACCGCACGCTGATCGTTGTCAGGGGCGCCCTCGCCCGCGAGCCCCGACAGATCCGATGGCATTTCGGTGCCCGCGCGTTCGGCCACCGCGACCGCGATGCCCGCCAGCGATTCCACCATCCGATCCGGGCGTACGGCGAGTTCCCGATCGACATCGAAATGCCAGTCGAAGCCACGCGCATTCAGGAAGCTCACGCGCGCGCCGCGCGTGCGCACCGCCTTGCGCAGCCGGTGCGCCGCGATGGGCTGTTCCTTGCGCACATTCGAGCCGACCAGCAGCGCCGCATCGAGCCCTTCGAGCTGTTCGATCGATTGACCCAGCCACGGCATGACGGGGGCCCGATCCTGGTCGGAGAAATCGATCTGCCGCAGGCGGTGATCGACGTGCGGACTGCCCAGCCCACGGATCAGTTTCTGGCCGAGAAACTGTTCCTCGAGCGTGGCGTAACCGGAAATCACGCCGGCCAGGCCGTCGCCACCATGCCGGGCCGTGACGCCGCGCAGGGCCTCGGCCGCCGCCGGCAGCGCCACGTCCCAGTCGGTCTCTTCCCATACGCCGTCACGCTTGATCAGCGGCAGCATCACGCGATCGTCGGCATACAGGCCGTGGCAGCTGTAGCGGTCGCGGTCGGCGATCCAGGTCTCGTTGATCCGTTCGTTGTCGCGCGGGACGGCGCGCATGATGCGTCCGCGGCGCTGATGCATGAAGACGTTCGAGCCGATGCTGTCGTGCGGCGACACGGTCGGCTGCTGCTGCAGTTCCCACGGACGGAAGGTGTAGCGCGCGGGCTTGTTCGTCAGGGCACCTACCGGGCAAAGGTCAATGACATTACCCGACATCTCCGAACTTACGGTGCGCCCGACGTAGGTGCCGATCCGCATGTCCTCGCCGCGTCCGGTCGCGCCGAGTTCACGCACGCCCGCGATCTCCGTGCCGAACCGCACGCAGCGCGTGCAGTGGATGCAGCGGGTCATGTCGGTCGCAATCAATGGACCGAGGTCTTCGTCGGCGACCGCGCGTTTCGCCTCCGTAAAACGCGATATCCCCTCGCCGTAACCGAGCGCGACGTCCTGCAGTTCACACTCGCCGCCCTGATCGCAAACCGGGCAGTCGAGGGGGTGGTTGATCAACAGGAATTCCATGGTGCCCTGTTGCGCATCGAGGGCGCGCTCGGACCCCGTCCAGACCTTCATGCCATCCGCGACGGGCGTCGCGCACGCGGGCAGTGGTTTCGGCGCCTTCTCGACCTCGACCAGACACATCCGGCAGTTGGCCGCGATCGACAGCTTGGGGTGATAACAAAAGCGCGGCACGTCGATACCCGCCGCGTCGGTCGCCTCGATGAGCATCGCACCTTTGCGCACGCGCACGGGCTTGCCGTCGACCTCGATCTCGACCGTCTCGATGTTCTGTTCCAGTGTTTCTTCCGTCATGGGCGTCTCACTGCTGCCGCCACGCGATCAAGCCGCCTCGGGGGCGCGATCCGCGAGCATGCTCCGTCCGTGCTCGATGTAATACTCGAACTCCGGACGGAAATGTTTCAGGAAACTGCGAACCGGCATCGCGGCCGCATCGCCAAGGGCACAGATCGTGCGTCCCTCGATGCGGCGGGCGGCGTGCTCCAGCCGCTCGAGATCGTCCATGACCGCCTCACCGCGAACAATACGCGTGACCATCCGATACAGCCACCCCGTACCTTCCCGACACGGCGTGCACTGACCACAGGACTCCGACATGTAAAAGCGCGAGATCCGGCGCAGCGCTTCCACCATATCGGTCTGATCGTCCATTACGATCACCGCACCCGACCCGAGCATGGATCCGATTTTGGTGATCGAATCGTAATCCATGTTCGCCTCGAGCATGGCGGCAGCTGGCACCACGGGCACTGACGATCCGCCGGGGATCACCGCCTTGAGATGACGGCCGCCCCGCACGCCGCCCGCCAGTTCCAGCAGTTCACGGAACGAGGTCCCCATCGGCACTTCGAAATTGCCGGGCCGCTCGACATGCCCCGATACCGAGAAGATCTTCGTCCCGCCGGCGTTCTCGACGCCAAGACCGGCAAACCAGTCACCGCCGCGGCGCAATACCGTTGGCACCGAGGCGAGCGTCTCCGTGTTATTGACCGTCGTGGGGCGTCCATAGACGCCGTACTGCGCCGGGAAAGGCGGCTTGAAGCGCGGCAGCCCTTTCTTGCCCTCGAGCGATTCAAGCAGCGCCGTCTCTTCACCGCAGATATAGGCGCCGGCCCCGAGTGTGTTGTGCAGGTCGAAATCGATGCCGCTGCCCTGGATATCGCGCCCGAGCCATCCGTGCTCATAGGCCTCGGCCAGCGCCTGCTGGCAGCGCCGGTAGACCTCGTCACCGAACTCGCCGCGCAGGTAGTTGTAGCCGACGGTCGCCCCCATCACATACCCGCCAATCGCCATGCCCTCGATCAGGGCGTGCGGGTTCAGCGTGAGCAGATCGCGGTCCTTGCACGTTCCCGGCTCGGACTCGTCGGAATTGCAGACGATGTACTTCTGACCGGGGGCACTGCGCGGCATGAAACTCCATTTGATGCCGACGGGGAAGCCGGCGCCGCCGCGCCCGCGCAGATTCGAGGTCTTGAGCTCATCGATGATCGTCTCGGCGGTGAGCTCCCCGCGCAGAACTTTCTGCCAGGCCTCATAGCCGCCGAGCTTGAGGTAGTTCTCATACGACCACGGCTCATCGAACTGGAGCGTGGCGTAACAGACCTGATTGAGACTGCTGTCTTCGAGCATCGTGTCACTCCAGCGCGTCGAGGATCTCGTCGACACGCTCCGGCGTGAGGTCCGTGTAATAGACGTGGTCGACCTGCATCATCGGGGCGCAACGGCAGGCGGCCAGGCACTCCTCCTCCATTTTGAGGAAGATGCGGCCGTCGGGCGTCGTCTCCCCCCGAAGGCACCCGAGGCGTTTCTCGACATGCGCAACCAGATCGTCCGCGCCCCGCAGCATGCAGGAAATATTCGTACAGATGGAGACGCTGTGCCGCCCGACCGGCTCCGTCTCGATCATCGAGTAGAACGTGGCGACCTCATAAACCGAGACGCGTGGAATACCGAGATAGTCGGCGACCGCATCCATCAATTCGTGGCTGACCCAGCCGCCGTTCGCGTGCTGTACCGCCATAAGGGACTGCAGCGACGCGGACTGAATCCCGTGGGGCGGGAATCGCGCCACCCACTCGTCGATCTCCGCCTTGACCTCGTCCGAAAGCAGATCGACCCGGCTATGTTCCTGTTCGACACTCACCGGTCCACCTCCCCGAAGACCAGATCCTGGGTGCCGACCACCGCGACCACATCGGCCAGCATGTGACCCTGTACCATCTCGTTGAACGAGGACAGATGCGCGAAGCCCGGCGCCCGGACCTTGAGCCGATACGGTTTGTTGGCACCGTCCGATACGAGGTAACAGCCGAACTCGCCTTTGGGCGCCTCGACAGCCGCATACGCCTCCCCCGCGGGCACGCTGAAGCCCTCGGTAAAGAGTTTGAAGTGATGGATCAGCGATTCCATATCCGCCTTCATCTCTTCGCGGCGCGGTGGCGCGATCTTGCGGTCGTCGATCATCGTCGGCCCCGGATTCTCCCGCAGCCACTGGATGCACTGCTTGATGATCCGCTGCGACTGACGCATCTCTTCGATCCGAACGAGATAGCGGTCATAGCAGTCGCCTTTGGTCCCGACCGGTATATCGAAGTCCATGCGGTCGTAGACCTCGTAAGGCTGTTTCTTGCGCAGATCCCACTCGACACCCGACCCGCGCAGCATCGGACCGGTGAACCCGAGTTCAATCGCGCGATCCGCCGACACGGTCGCGATATCGACCAGGCGCTGTTTCCAGATCCGGTTATCGGTCAACAGCGTCTCGTATTCATCCACGCAGCGCGGAAACCGTTCGCAGAAGTCCTCGATGAAGTCCAGCAGGCCACCCTTGCGGGCCGCGTTGAGATGTTCCACCTCGCGCTTCGAGCGCCAGCGCGATGCCTCATACTGCGGCATATAATCCGGCAGATCCCGAGCCACACCACCCGGGCGATAGTACTTCGCGTGCATGCGCGCACCGGAGACCGCCTCGTAGCAGTCCATGAGATCTTCGCGCTCACGGAATGCATACAGGAAGGCGGTCATCGCACCGATATCCAGCGAGTGCGCCCCCAGCCAGAGGAGATGGTTGAGGATCCGCGTGATCTCGTCGAACATCACACGGATATACTGCGCACGGATCGGCGGTTCGATCCCGAGCAGCTTCTCGATGGCCAGGACATAGCCGTGCTCGTTGCACATCATCGAGACGTAATCGAGCCGGTCCATGTAACCGATGCTCTGCACGTACGGCTTCGTCTCGGCCAGCTTTTCCGTCGCGCGGTGCAGGAGGCCGACGTGCGGATCCGCCCGCTGGATCACCTCGCCGTCCATCTCGAGAACGAGGCGCAGCACGCCGTGCGCGGCCGGATGCTGCGGGCCGAAATTGAGCGTGAAATTCTGTATCTCAGGCATTGTTCTCGCCCTCTTCCGTCTCGCGTCCGGCGTACCGGTTGTCTTCGCGCACCACCTTCGGCACAAGCACGCGCGGCTCAATGGTGACCGGCTGATAGACCACGCGTTCCTTCTCCGGGTCGTAACGCATCTCGACATGGCCGACCAGGGGGAAGTCCTTGCGGAACGGATGCCCGACGAAACCGTAATCGGTAAGAATCCGCCGCAGGTCGGGGTGACCGTCGAACAGGATCCCGTACAGGTCGAACGCCTCGCGCTCGAACCAGTTCGACCCCGGCCAGATATCCGTCAGGGTCGGCAATATCGGCGCATCGTCGTCCGGCGCGTAGCAGCGAATGCGAAGACGCTGGTTATGCGTATAGGAAAGCAGGTGGATGGCCGCAGCGAACCGTGGCGTATCGAGCTCGCCGCCCTGGGCCTCGTCGCCAAAATGCAGGCGCCCGGTGGTGCCCGCGCCCTCGACACCACGCGAGTAACCGCTCTCGCTCAGCTCGCCGCGGCTCCATTCGTCGGTGCCGTAGGAGAGGTAATCGATGCCGCAGAGATCGACCAGCTGCTCGAAACGGAACGGCTCTTCGTCACGCAGCGCCAGACTGACGTCCAGAAGGTCCTGCGCCGCCACTTCGATCGTGACCTCGCCCACCGCTACGCGGCAATCGGCCAGACGGGCATCGAAGCGCTCCCTCAGCCGGTCCGCAAGGTCATGAACCCGTTGCGACATCGTATCCCCCTGCTACACGCACCGTGATCAGCGCGCGATGGTTTCGGTCCGCTTGATCTTCTTCTGCAGCTGCAGGATGCCGTAGAGCAGCGCCTCGGCGGTGGGCGGGCATCCGGGAACATAGATATCGACCGGCACGATCCGATCGCAGCCGCGGACCACCGAATACGAATAGTGGTAGTAACCGCCACCGTTCGCACAGGAACCCATCGAGATCACCCAGCGCGGTTCGGCCATCTGGTCGTACACCTTGCGCAGGGCCGGCGCCATCTTGTTGCACAGCGTGCCGGCGACGATCATCACGTCCGACTGGCGCGGACTGGGTCGAAACACGACCCCGAAACGGTCCATGTCATAACGCGACGCCCCGGTGTGCATCATCTCCACCGCACAGCAGGCGAGGCCGAACGTCATCGGCCACAGCGATCCCGTGCGCGCCCAGTTGAGCACTTTGTCGGCCGAGGTGGTGACGAACCCCTTCTCGAGAACGCCCTCTATTCCCATTCCAGCGCCCCCTTCTTCCACTCGTAGATAAAGCCGATGACCAGGATACCGAGGAAGATGGCCATCGCGATGAAACCGGCGGCCGCCATGTCCCCAAGGGCCACGGCCCACGGGAACAGGAACGCGATTTCGAGATCGAAGATGATGAACAGGATGGCGACGAGGTAATAGCGGACGTCGAATTTCATCCGCGAGTCTTCGAAGGCCTCGAAACCGCACTCGTATGGCGAGTCCTTCTCGCTGTCCGGGCGGTGGGGCCCCACTACCCGGCCCGCGATCAGCGTAACGACTCCGACGACGACGCCGATCATGATGAACATCAGGATCGGCAGGTAATTCGCGACCATGTCGTAACCCCGGTTCTGGATCGCGGCGCCCGCGGGCGGCACCGCGGGACCGGGCGATATCGCTCAATGCAGGTGTGTTAACACGCGAAGAACGATACCACAAAAAGATGGTGCCGACGCCCGGACTCGAACCGGGACGGCCAGTGGCCACTACCCCCTCAAGATAGCGCGTCTACCAATTCCGCCACGTCGGCAAGGGACCGGATCACCGGCCCTGAACTCCAATGATACCCGATGAACGGGAATCAATCACTCCTCGATCGGCGGCAGATCGCCGTCCGACTCGCTGTCGCCACCGGTCGCACCGCTGCCGGAAGCGCCCTCATCCGCCGGCAGGTCGCTGTCGCCTGCCGTGCCGGCAGGATCCGCCTGCTCCGCCGCCGGCGCCGCACGATCCACCACGCTGTCGGAGTCACCGCCGCGGTTTGCGGCAATGACCGCCAGCGCGAGACTGGTGACAAAGAACAGCGTCGCGAGCGCGGTCGTCATGCGCGTCAGGAAGGACCCGGAACCACCGGCACCGAATACGGTCGCGGAAGAGCCGCTGCCAAAGGCCGCGCCGGCATCGGCGCCCTTGCCCTGCTGCATCAGCACCAGGCCGATCACGCCGATGGCGAGCAGCACGTGTATGGTCAGGAAAACCGTATGCATCGATGATCTCTATGGAATGGGTTTTACGCGGCCGCCGCGGCGCGCGCGATGGCCAAAAATTCTTCCGCGTCGAGCGAAGCGCCGCCGATCAGGCCGCCGTCGATATCCGGCATCGCCATCAGTTCGGCCGCATTCGCGCCTTTCATGCTCCCCCCGTAAACGACCCGTGCACGCGCGGCCAGCGCCGGATCCTGCTCGGCCAGGCGCCCGCGCAGTGCCGCATGGACTTCCTGCGCCTGTTCGGGTGTCGCCGTGCGCCCGGTTCCGATCGCCCAGACCGGCTCGTAGGCGATCGCGCCGTCACCGAATCCGGTGACACCCGCCGCTTCCAGCACGGCGTCGAGCTGCCGCGTCACGACCGCAAGCGTCTCGCCGGCATCGCGCTCGGAGAGCGTCTCACCGACACAGAGGATTGGCGTCACGCCAGAAGCCCTTGCCGCCATGAACTTCGCAGCGACGCCGCCATCAGTTTCGCCGTGCCGGGCCCGCCGTTCGGAGTGACCGACGATCGCGAACCGGGCACCGATTTCCGCCACCATGGCGGCCGCGACTTCACCCGTGAACGCGCCCCCGACCTGATCGGAGACATCCTGCACGCCGACCGCCAGGGCCGTTCCGGCTGCCCGCTCACAGGCCACGGGTAGATGCACGAACACGGGACAGACAGCGATATCCACGCCGGGCAGGCTCGCCGCTCCACTGGAAACCGCGTCGATCAGTTCACCGGTCCTGCCGATGGACCCGTTCAGTTTCCAGTTGCCGCAGACCAACGGACGACGCATCGCTACCACCCTGCCCGGATACGGGAGGCGCAAGGGTACACGCGCCGCAGGGGCAGATCAATTTGGCGTAGCGTTTTCCGTGCTGCCGAACTCGCACCGCACCGTGGCGGCGAGGCGCTCGGCCATCGACTCGATCGCGTCCTCGTTCGGCCCCTCCACCATGACCCGCACCAGCGGCTCGGTCCCCGAGGCCCGAAGCAGGACGCGACCGTGTTGACCGAGTTCTTTCTCGACGCTGCGGATCTCGGCCTGCACCGTCTCGTTCGCACACGGATCGACACGTTCAGCGACCCGGACATTCACCAGCAGCTGCGGATAGCGCTCGAACGATCCGGCCAGGGTGTCGAGCCCGGCACCGGCGTCGACCATAAGTCCCAGGACCTGCAGCGCCGAAACGATCCCGTCACCGGTCGTCGTGCGATCGAGGCAGACGATATGCCCCGACGCCTCGCCCCCGAGCTTCCAACCACGGGCGTGCAGGCGCTCAAGCACGAAGCGGTCACCGACCGCCGCCCGCTCGAAGGGGATATCCAGCGCCTGCAGCCCGCGTTCGAGGCCGAGGTTCGACATCAGCGTACCGACCACGCCGCCGCCAAGATCGCCAGCCGCATGGCGGGCCCGCGCCAGGATCAGCAGCAGGACATCGCCATCAACGACCCGGCCGTGGCGATCGACCATGATCAGGCGGTCGCCATCACCGTCGAGCGCCACCCCCACATCGGCACTCTCGGCGACGACCCTGTGCGCGAGCGCGTCCGTCGCCGTCGCGCCGCAGTCCTGATTGATATTGAGACCATCCGGATCGACCCCGATCGCGACTACGTCCGCGCCGAGTTCGCGGAATACCTGCGGGGCCACCTGATAGGTAGCGCCGTGGGCGCAGTCGACGACCACACGCAGTCCGCGCAGACTCGACCCGAACGGCAGCGTGGCCTTGCAGAATTCGATATAGCGGCCGCGCGCATCTTCCACCCGGCTCGCGCGGCCGAGCTTGTCAGGCCGCACCGTACCGACCGGCTCGTCCAGCAGCGATTCGATCTCGGCCTCGACCGCGTCCGGCAGTTTCGTGCCCTCGGACGAGAAGAACTTGACGCCGTTGTCGTAGTAGGGATTGTGCGACGCGCTGATGACGACGCCGGCCGCCTGGCGGAAGGTCCGCGTAAGGTACGCGATCGCCGGTGTCGGCATTGGGCCCACCAGACTGGTATTCACGCCCGCAGACGCCAGGCCGGACTCGAGCGCCGACTCGAACAGGTAGCCCGACAGCCGCGTGTCCTTGCCAATCAGAACCTCGCGGCTGCCGCGGGCCGCCAGGACCCGCCCGGCCGCCCAGCCCAGGTGCAGGACGAACTCGGCGTTCATGGGCTGCTCGCCGACCCGCCCACGGATTCCGTCCGTACCGAAAAACCGACATCCACCCATATGCCGTACTACTCCGCTTCGATCGTCGCCTGGACGATCGCCAGGGCCTCGACGGTGGGCCGCACGTCGTGAACGCGCAGCACCCTTGCGCCACGTTCGGCCGCCAGTACGGCGGCCGCGAGACTACCGTATAGCCGTTCATCGGCCGGCACGCCACCGGTCAGGGTGGCGATCATGCGCTTGCGCGACATGCCGGCCAGCAGCGGCAGATCCAGACGCTCGACCACGCTTTCGAGATGGCGCAGCAGCGACAGATTGTGGTCCAGCGTCTTGCCGAACCCGAAACCCGGGTCGACCATGATCCGCTCGCGCCCGATCCCGGCGTCGACACAGGCGGCGACCCGTTCTTCCAGAAAATCGCCCACCTCGCGTACGACGTCGCCGTACTGCGGAGACGCCTGCATGCTGCGCGGCTCGCCCTGCATGTGCATCACGCAGACGCCGGCATCCACCGCCGCTGCCGCCGCCAGCGCGCCGGGCGCCTGCAGCGCGCGCACGTCGTTGATCAGCGCGACGCCCGCGGCCCCCGCCTCGGTCATGATCTCGGGTTTGCTCGTATCGATCGACAACGCCACCGCAACGCGCTCGACAAGCGCCTCGAGCAGCGGCAGCACCCGCCGCCGTTCCTCATCCAGGGCCACCGCCTCCGCACCCGGGCGGGTTGACTCGCCGCCGATGTCGATCAGCTCGGCGCCTTCCTCGACCATCTCCTGCGCCCGCGCGACCGCGGCATCGATCTGCGTGTAGCGACCGCCATCGGAAAACGAATCCGGCGTCACGTTGAGCACACCCATGACGAGCGGTTCGGGTCGTGCCAGTCGCTCTCGCAGACCGAGCGCCGCGTTACCCATTGGCTCCCCCCATCACGCTTGATCCGGCGACGCAGCTGCCGGCACCGCAACGAAAACGGCCGGCGCACAAGGCGCCGGCCGCGTTACACGCAAAGCCGCGGGCTCAATGCTGGCTGGCCGGATCGCCCAGCGGTCCGTCCTTGCCCGATTCACCCTCCGCGGCCGAATCGTCGGCCCCGGCCGTACCCTGATCGCCGGCGTTCGGCGACTGATCGTCATCCTTCCAGTCGGCCGGCGGGCCCGGCTCGCGACCCTCCATGATCGCCTGAATCTGGAGATGATCGATGGTCTCATACTTGAGCAGCGCGTCGGCCATCTTGTGGAGCTTGTCCATGTTCTCGCTGAGGATCTGATCGGCACGCTCGTAATTGCGGTCGATGAAATGCCGGATCTCCTCGTCGATCGCGTGCTGCGTATCGTCCGACATGTTCTTGTGCTGCGTTACCGACCGTCCGAGGAAGACCTCGTTCTCATCCTCGCCGTACGACAGTGGCCCGAGCTTGTCGGACATGCCCCACTTGGTGACCATGTTCCGCGCGATCTGGGTGGCGCGCTCGATATCATTCGAGGCCCCGGTAGTCACGCGGTCGTTGCCGAACATCAACTGCTCGGCGATACGCCCGCCGAACAACGACGACAACTGACTCTCGATGCCCTGCTTGGTGAGGCTGTAACGGTCCTCCTCCGGCAGGAACATCGTGATTCCCATGGCGCGCCCGCGCGGGATGATGCTGACCTTGTAAACGGGGTCGTGATCCGGCACCAGGCGCCCGACGATCGCATGCCCCGCTTCGTGGTACGCGGTCAGCCGTTTCTCCTCTTCCTTCATGACCATGGATTTGCGCTCGGCGCCCATGATCAGCTTGTCCTTGGCCCGCTCGAACTCCTCCATGGTCACGTTCTTGCGGTTGCCGCGTGCAGCGAACAGGGCGGCCTCATTCACGAGGTTCGCCAGATCGGCACCGGAGAATCCGGGCGTGCCGCGGGCGATATCACGGGGACGTACGTCCTCGTCGCAGGGCAGCTTCTGCATATGCACCCGCAGGATGTGCTCGCGACCGCGCAGATCCGGCAGCGGCACGGTGACCTGGCGATCGAAACGGCCGGGCCGCAGCAGCGCCGGGTCGAGCACGTCCGGGCGGTTGGTCGCGGAGATGACGATCACGCCCTCGTTGCCCTCGAAGCCGTCCATCTCGACCAGCAGCTGGTTCAGCGTCTGCTCGCGCTCATCGTG
>CAJXKK010000001.1 GCA_913055615.1 uncultured Ectothiorhodospiraceae bacterium | reverse complement strand
TAATAGCTGGCGCTGGCGTAGTTGTTCTCCAGATCCAGCATGAACTTCTTCGCCGCCGCGATCTTGTCCTCGTCGGTGACGTAATCCGGCATGGTATGGATGAACCACACGTGGGCCGGCATCCGCTTGTCACCCCTGGGCCCCTCGAGGCCCGGCCGGAACCCGGTGTCCGCGGCGACCTCCGGCGAATCCTCCTGGGCGCTGCGGTAGAAGGAGATTGAATTCTGGATGTAGGACGCCTGGCCGGCGATGAAGGTCTGGTTGTTCGACGCCGCGTTCCAGGCGAAGACCTCGGGCGTCATGGCGTTGTCGAACAGTTTCTTCTGGTACTTGACCGCTTCCAGGACCTCCTCGGAGTCGAACGTGACATTGCCGTCCTCGTCCTGGATCGAACCGCCGTGCGACCAGATCAGGGCGCGGGCGTAGAATTCCGAGTCGATCTCCGGCGACATGCCGAGCGCGACCGGAATGCCCGTTTCCTCGAAGATCTGCTTGCCGCCCTTGAGGAGATCGTTATAGCTCTCCGGGCCTTCCGGGTAGCCTGCGTCCTTCCAGAGGGAGCGGCGGTAGTCGCCCGGGTCCGGCACCCAGCCATGGCAGAAGCCGTACCAGATGTCCTGCGCCGGCAGGTAGCTGGAGCGCTCGCAGGTCCCGGAACGTTCGCCGAACTCCGCTTCGGCCGCCTTGTTGACGTCCTTGAGCGGCTTGAGGCCCTCAATGAACGAGGTCGGCGGCGCGTTCATCTCGAACAGGGTCGCACCCTCACCGGCGGAGATCGAGGCGGACAGGGTCGAGGGTACTTCGGCGATGTTGATGAAGTTGACCGTTACATCGACGTTGTTCGCTTCACCCCAGGCCTCGGCATATTCCTCGAACCACTCGTCGTAGCGGGGGACGAAGTGGCTCCACTGCGTGATGCTGATGCTCGTGCCGTCGGGGAACTCATCCGGGAAACTCATATCCCCGTAGGAGGTTTTATCGAAAACGGGATCCGGCGGTTCGCCGGCGGCATGTGCCCCGGCCACGGAGAGGATCGTGGCAAGGGCGGAGCCGATGAGCGCGCCGCCACGGCGCACCCGCGGGAATGCATGGGTTTCTGTTGACATTGTTGCCTCCTTGTGAAACCCGGAATGTGCACGATCGAGTGTACGGTGGTGCCGGCGTCTGTCAAATCTGTAATGTTTCGCTCACCGAGCATTGTCCGGGGGGCGTGGGCGAACGGGAGGCGCGTCGCCGCGGGCGGTGCTCTGGTAGCATGCGCTCTTCACCAAGGGCCGCGTGGTGTCGCGCGCCCATGATTCGCCCACCCGGAGCCGGACTTGAGCGAACGTATACACAAGGTCCTCGCGCGCGCCGGGCTGGGCTCGCGCCGGGCGGTTGAACGCCTGCTGACCGAGGGCGCGATCCGCGTCAATGGTGAGGTGGCGGCGCTCGGGGCCGCCCTCGATCGAAACGATCGGGTGGAGATCGAGGGCCGGCGCTACCGGGTCGTAATCCGCCCCCGGCAGCGCGCGCGCTGGCTGCGCTATCACAAGCCCGAGGGCCAGGTCAGCACCCGCAGCGATCCCGAGGGCCGGCCGACCGTTTTCGATCCGTTGCCGCGTCTGCGCGAGGCGGGTGGTCGCTGGGTCTCCCTCGGGCGGCTCGACGTGAACACGACCGGACTGATGCTGTTCACCGATGACGGGGCGGTGGCCAACGCGCTCACGCACCCGTCGGCCGGTATCGAGCGTGAATACGCGGTGCGCGTTCGCGGTGCGGTTGCGTCCGAGACGCTCGAACGCCTGACCACGGGTGTCCTGCTGGACGACGGTGAGGCGAAATTCGATCGCATCATTGATGCCGGCGGGCAGGGCAGCAACCACTGGTATCACGTGATCCTGCACGAAGGCCGGCGCAACGAGGTGCGGCGTATCTGGGAGGCGGTCGGGTGCCAGGTCGCGCGCCTGACGCGGGTGCGCTTCGGGCCGATCACGCTGCCGCGGCATATCCGCCCGGGCCGCTTCGAGGATCTGCCGGCCGAGGACATCCGGGCACTGCAGGAACTCGCCGGGGGCGGCGATCACAGCGGGGAGCTCGCACTGGAACCCGAGTCGAGCCGCGGCAAACGCGCGGCCCGGGCGCGGGGCAAGGGCAAGCCGCGCAAGTCGCGCACCCGGGCCGGTACCGGCGCGACCGAGACCGGACCCCGCAAGCGCCGATGACGCGGGCCGGTCGACGCGCCGGCATCGCGGCGATCCTCGCCGGCGGTGTCGTCCTCGCCCTGAACATGGGCCTGCGTCAGACGTACGGCCTGTTCCTCGAACCCATGACGACGGCGCTGGCCGTCAGCCACGGCGCGTTCGGCCTGGCGATCGCCGTCCAGAACCTGCTCTGGGGGGCGCTCACACCGTTCTTCGGTGCCGCTGCGGACCGCTGGGGTACGGCCCGTATGCTGGTCGTCGGTGCCCTGTTCTATAGCGCCGGGCTCGTGGTTATGGCGGCCGCGGAGACTTCCGTCGGCATCCATCTGGGCGCCGGGATCCTCACGGGCATCGCCGTCGCCGCGACGGGCTTCCCCCTGGTCCTGGCGGCGGTGGCCCGCAGCGTACCGGAAGCCCGTCGCAGCACCGCGCTCGGGCTCGCCACGGCCGGCGGATCGATTGGCCAGTTCCTGTTGCTGCCGGGTACCCATGGCCTGATCGCCGGCCTCGGCTGGCCGGTGGCGCTGCTCGGTCTCGCCGTGCTCGCCCTGTTCATTCTTCCGTTCGCCATCCCCCTGCGCGGGCGAGCGGCGCGGGCGGGGGGCAGCGAGCAGCGGCTCGGCGAAGCGCTGGGCGAGGCCGGCACACATCGAGGCTATCTCTTGCTTACAGGCGGATTCTTCGTCTGTGGTTTCCACATCGCCTTTGTCGCCACGCACCTGCCGGCCTACGTCTCCGCCAATGGCCTCGCACCGCTGATTGGCGCGACCGCGCTCGGGATCGTCGGCTTCTTCAATATCATCGGTACCTTCGGATTCGGCTGGGCGGGCGGGCGCTGGCGCAAGAAACATCTGCTGTGCGGAATCTATCTCGCGCGGGCTGCCGCGATCGCCATGCTGCTGTTCGTCCCGCTGACCACCGCCAGCGTGTTCGCCTTCGCCGCGGTGTTCGGAGTCCTCTGGCTGGGGACCGTGCCGCTCACCAGCGGCCTGGTCGGGGATATCTTCGGTGCCCGTTACCTCGCGACGCTGTTTGGCATCGTCATGTTCAGTCACCAGATCGGCGCCTTCTTCGGGGCCTGGCTCGGCGGCGTGAGCTTTGATCTCACCGGCGGTTACGAGGCTGTCTGGTTGCTTGCGATGGCATTGTCACTACTGGCCGCCGCCCTGCATGCACCGATCGCCGATCAGCCGGTCGAGCGGGTCGCGGGAGCGGCGCGATGACCCGCCTGCACGCGAATACGGCACAGAGCATCTACCGGCGCCTGCTCGACACCTATGGCCCTCAGGGGTGGTGGCCCGCCGACAGCGCGTTCGAGATCGTCGTCGGCGCGGTGCTCACCCAGAATGCCGCCTGGACCAACGTCGAGTATGCGCTGACCCATCTGCGCGAAGCCGACGCATTGTCACCGGAGGCGATCCTCGCGTTGCCGGATGAGCGGCTCGGCGCGTTGATACGCCCGAGCGGTTATTTCAACGTCAAGGCGCGGCGCCTCAAGGCGGTTTGCGGCTTTCTCGTGGATGCCGGGGGCATCGAAGCCCTGCGCGAGTGCGGGACCGGGGACCTGCGGGCGGCGCTGCTCGGCGTGCACGGGATCGGGCGTGAGACCGCCGACGATATCGTGCTGTATGCGTTCCACCGCCCGGTGTTCGTCATCGACGCCTACACACGCCGCATCTTCGAACGCCTGGGCCTGTTCGTCGGCGGTGAGACGTACGAAGCGCTGCGGGGCGCCTTCGAAAGCGCCCTCGGCCCGGACGTCCCCGTGTACCAGGAATACCACGGCCTGATCGTGGAACATTGCAAGGCCGTATGCGCGGTCCGCCCGCGCTGCGCCGACTGCAGCCTGCGCTACCGCTGCCCGGTCGGGCGCAACGAACGGGCCTGAGGCGAACGGCACTTGGCGGGCGATCGGCATCAGACTTCGGCATCAACGCGAACACTCACTGTCATTGCGAACGAAGTGAAGCAATCCAGCGACTGCAGGGCGTTTCGCGAACATTGCGGTCTCACGGAGTCCGCAGCGCTGTGCGCCGGGACCTCCGTGAGCCGGTATGGTTACGCGTGATGCCGTGCAGTCACTGGATCGCCGCGCTCCCTGCGGTCGCTCGCGATGACGGTTTCGACGAAATTCAGTTCTCCCGCGCCCTCAGGTAAGTGCCTTTTGGGCCTGAACCGATAAGTCAGCCGAACCGCGTAGCCCGGATGCAGCGAAGCGGAATCCGGGGATGCCGTGCCCGGGAATCACGCAGAGGCGCGGAGCGCGCGGAGAACGCGAAGAGCACCGTTAATCGATTTGCGGTGAATGCGCATCACACCGTCATCTTATCTGCCTTCCTTTGCGCACTTTGCGGCCTCCGCGGCTCTGCGTGATACCGCTTTTTCTGGCGCCAGAATTCCAATGCCCTGTAGACTCAAGCCAGGCGCGCCGGACGCGCGCTGTTCACGAGACCATCCATGGAGGGAACCATGCGCACGTTCGCGATCATCCTGCTGAGCTTTCTCGCCTTACCCTCGCTCGCGGCCGGAGAGCCCGATCCGCCGGACCTCATGCACGCTTCGACCTGGGGCGAGACCGAGGATGTGTCGGCGTACCTCGTCAGCGAGAAGCTCGATGGCGTCCGCGGGCACTGGACCGGCGAGCGCCTGCTCACCCGCGGCGGGCACGGCGTCCATCCTCCGGAATGGTTCACCGTCGACTGGCCATCGATACCGATGGACGGCGAACTGTGGCTCGGCCGTGGCCGTTTCTCCGAGGTGAGCGGCATCGTCCGGACCCGGGAACCGGTGGATGCCGAATGGCGCGACGTGCGTTTCATGGTGTTCGACCTGCCGGCCCATACGGGTCCGTTCCAGGCGCGCGCCCGTCGGATACGGAGGCTGCTCGATGACGCCGGCGTACGATGGCTGCGGCCGGTGCGCCAATTCCCGGTCGCGGATAGCGATGAGCTCGATGAACTGCTGCAGCGGATTGTCGACGCGGGCGGGGAAGGCCTTATGCTGCACCGCCGCGATGCGTATTATCGCGCCGGGCGCAGCGATGCCCTGCTGAAGTACAAGACTTCCGCGGACGCCGAGGCCCGGGTGGTGGCACACACGCCCGGCAAAGGCCGTAACCGTGGCATTCTCGGTGCGCTGGTGGTCGAACGCCCGGACGGTCTTCGATTCCGCCTCGGTACCGGCTTCAGCGATGCGGAGCGCGCCGACCCGCCGCCCATTGGCAGCCGCGTAACCTATCGCTACAACGGCTTTACCGCGAACGGTGTACCCCGGTTCGCGCGATTTCTGCGGATACGACCGCGCATGAGTGACGAGCGCAGCCGGTGATAAGGCGGTGCCGGTGCATTGGGCTCCTGATCCGCTCGCGCTTGACCGCGGATGTCGCCGCGGGCAGATTGTCTGGCAGCCCGCGCCGGGCGATACCCTATAACTGGTCTGGACCGATTCCATGAACGCTCACCGCTCTTCCACGTTTGGCCTGTTCGTATTCGTTCTCGCCACGCTGATGCCCGGGCCGCTGTTCGCGGACGATGCCGGCTCGGCCGCGGATATCCGGATCGAACGCCCGTGGTCGCGGGTGACACCGCCGGGAACGCCCGTGGGGGCGGGGTACATGACGATCGTGAACACGGCGGATGAACCGGATCGCCTGACCGCCGCGGAATCGCCGGCTGCCGGGCGCGTGCAGATCCATCGCAGCGTGAAGAAGGATGGGAACAGTTCGATGGTCCACCAGAAAGACGGTGTCGTCGTGCCTCCCGATGGGCAGCTCGAATTCGCGCCGGGAGGTTACCACCTGATGCTCATGCAGTTGGAAGATCCGCTGGAGGAAGGCGACCGCGTGCCCGTCACCCTGCGTTTCGAGCGGGCTGGTCGTGTAGAAGTGGAATTGACGGTTCGTTCTCTGACGGCCGGACCGCCGAATGATGATTGATGTGGCGTGACCCCATCCTTGCGGACTGCGACGCCGAGGAAAGGGCAGGTCGCGTCGATCACCGCTACCATCGATCCGCAGGCGTGCGGTGGTCACTCCGTGGTCCAGGTGCCCCGGTAGACCTCGATACTGGTAATCGATATGTCAGCCACACGCAGATGGATTATGCCCTCGCGATCAACGGGCGCCGCTGGGCCGGAAACAGCGGCGAGACGGGCCTCTCACTGGCGCCCGAGGGCAGCACTAGCACTGGCGTGCAACTCCCGCTGAAGGTCGACTTCGGTGCGATCGGCACCGGCGCCTACGAACTGCTGCGGGGCGGGGCAAGAGCGGATTACCGCCTGACCGCCGACATCGTCGGCAATGCGGGCCTGGAGGAATTCGGCGCGTTCGACTTTCCGGTCGAGCGCAGCGGCCGGATTGATCTGACGCGCTGAGAACACGGAAATCTTCCAGTGGCGGATGCAACACGGATCATCGATCCGAACCTGCGGAGCGGTGTTGGCGCGTGGTCGGTGGGCATGGCCGCGACCCTTTCGTTTCGGGCGTTCGGGTTACTGACAGCGCGAAGCGCCGCACGCATTGTATACTCGCGCGCATGCGGGTGAGTGCGGGACGATCTGCACGGTGGTCTATTGCCCGGCGATCGGTGCGGATACGTTCAACCCGCCGGGTGAAAGGGAGAACAGTCATTGCTTGTGTTCCGCGTGCGGCAAAATCGGCAATCGTTCGATGCCGGCCCGGGCCATTGAGTCCCGATCCATCCACCATCCAACCCTGCTGACGAAGAAGCCCCGGCTGCGGTCCGGTTGACCGTGGTCCAGGCCTCTGCAACTGAACCAACGGGTATGTCCATGTCCTCGAAGATGGTATTCAAGACGCCGCTGTCCGAACGCGATGCACTGCGGTCCGCACTGGATCAGCACTACCGCGCCGACGAGAGCGCGTGTATCCGCGATCTCCTCGCTGACCTCGAACTCTCGGGTGACAGCCGCAGTCGCATCCACGCCTATGCCCGATCGCTGGTCGAGGCGGTGCGCGAGGAGAGCGCGAGCCAGGGCGGGATCGACGCCTTCCTGCACGAGTATGGGCTGGCGACCCATGAAGGCGTGCTGCTGATGTGCATCGCCGAGGCCCTGCTGCGGATTCCGGATTCCGAGACCCGTGAACGGCTGATCCGCGACAAGCTCGGCAGCGCCGACTGGAAACAGCATCTGGGCCATTCGCGTTCGCTGTTCGTGAACGCCTCGACCTGGGCGCTGATGATGACGGGGCGCGTGGTCGGTATGCACAACGCCGTCGGCCGCTCACCGGACGCCTCTCTGCGTCGCCTGGTCGCGCGCCTTGGTGAGCCGGTTGTGCGCGAGTCGGTGAACCAGGCGATGCGCATCATGGGGCGCCAGTTCGTGATGGGCCGCAGTATCGAGAACGCGATCGAGCGCGCCGAGAAGTGGGAAAAGCGCGGCTACAGCTACTCCTACGACATGCTCGGGGAGGCCGCGCGGACGATGGACGACGCCAGGGGCTACTTCCGCCGTTACAAGCACGCGATCAAGAAGATCGGCGAGAGCGCCGGGGGCCGTGGTCCCATCGAGGGCCCGGGTATCTCGGTCAAGCTCTCCGGCCTGCATCCGCGCTACGAAGTCGCGAATCATGAGCGCGTAATGGACGAACTGTTGCCGCGGCTGCGGGCGCTGTGCGCCGACGCGGCCCAATATGATATCGGCCTCAATATCGATGCGGAGGAAGCGGACCGCCTCGATATATCGCTCGATTGTATCGAGGCGATTTCGGGTGATCCGGAATTCAGTAACTGGCAGGGCTTCGGCGTCGTCGTACAGGCGTATCAGAAACGGGCCCCGTACGTCCTCGATGTCCTCGCGGACATGGGCAGGCGCCACGACCGCCGCTTCATGGTGCGCCTCGTCAAGGGCGCCTACTGGGACATGGAGATCAAGCGCGCGCAGGAGATGGGCGTCGAGGATTACCCCGTGTTCACGCGCAAGGTGAACACCGATGTCTCCTACCTCGGCTGTGCCCGCAAGCTGTTCGCCAATACGGACGTCTTTTATCCGCAGTTGGCCACGCACAATGCCCATTCAATCTCGAGTGTGCTGGAATTCGCCGGCAACAGCCGCGACTTCGAGTTCCAGCGCCTGCACGGGATGGGCGAGGACCTCTACGAGCGCGTGATTGAACACGATCAGGTCGGCGCCGGTTGCCGGATTTACGCCCCGGTCGGTCAGCACGAAGACCTGCTCGCGTATCTGGTCCGGCGACTGCTGGAAAACGGGGCCAACAGCTCCTTCATCAACCGCATCCAGGACGAGTCGCTGGATATCGACGAGCTGGTCGCGGATCCGGTGCCGCAGGTGCGGGCACTCACCCGTGCACAGCATCCGCGGATACCCTTGCCCCCCGATCTGTTCGGCCAGGAGCGCACCAACGCGTTCGGTGTCGACCTCACCGACCGGGTCGAACTGCAGGGCCTCAAGGATGGTATGGAGGCGGCGACCCGTAGCGCCCGGCGCGCGGATCCGATCATCAATGGCGAGGTCGTCGCGGGCCAGGATGGGCGCCAGGTCCTTGCGCCGCACGATCGCGAGCGCGTCCTCGGTGAAACCAGCGACGCGACCGATGAGCAGATCGAACGGGCCATCCAGACGGCTCACAACGCGGCCCGGGAATGGGCGGACACGCCGGTCGCGGAGCGGGCGGCCTGTCTGGAGCGTGCCGCGGACCTCATGGAAGAGCGCATGACGCGACTGCTGGGTCTGATCGTCGCGGAAGTCGGCAAGACCCTAAATGACGCCGTCGCCGAGGTACGCGAAGCGATCGACTTCTGCCGCTATTACGCGCTGCGGGCGAAGAAGGACCTATCGAGCGAGATCCAGCTGCGGGCGCCGATCGGTGTCGATCGCCGGATCGAACTCAAGGGTGCTGGCGTGTTCACCTGCATCAGCCCGTGGAACCTGCCCTTCGCCATCTTCAACGGCCAGGTGACCGCGGCACTGGTCGCCGGCAATTCCGTCCTCGCCAAGCCCGCCGAACAAAGCCCCCTGATCGCCGCCGAGGCCGTGCAGCTGCTCCATGAGGCCGGGATCCCGCCGGCGGTGCTGCACCTGGTGCCGGGTGAAGGCCGGCGTGTGGGCGGCAAGCTCACGGGCGATCCGCGCGTCACCGGGGTGTGTTTCACCGGTTCCACCGAGACCGCGCGCGTAATCAACCGGGCGCTGTCGAAGCGCGAGGGACCGATCCCGCCCCTGATCGCGGAGACCGGTGGTCAGAACGCGATGATCGTCGATTCCACCGCCCTGACCGAACAGGTCGCGCGCGACGTCGTCATCAGCGCATTCCAGAATGCCGGTCAGCGTTGCTCGGCCCTGCGCGTGCTGTTCGTTCAGGAAGACGTGGCCGAGCGCACCCTGGAGATGATCGCCGGTGCGATGGATGAATTGACGGTCAGCGATCCGCAACTGATCTCCACCGATGTTGGTCCGGTGATCGACGACAACGCGCAGAAGATGCTCAAGGATCACATCAAGCGCATGCTGGGCGAGGCGACCGAGATCCGCCGCGCCAGGCTGGGGCCGGCGACCGAGGACGGCAGTTTCGTCACGCCGGCGGCCTTCGAAATCGATGGCATCGAGCAGCTTGAGCGCGAGGTATTCGGGCCGGTGCTGCACGTCGTCCGCTATAAGGCGGATCAGCTGGACAATGTGATCGACTCAATTAATGCCAGCGGCTATGGCCTCACCATGGGCGTGCACAGCCGGATCGATGAGATGTGGAAGCATTGCTATCAGCGTGCCCGTGTCGGCAACAACTACGTCAACCGCAACCAGATCGGTGCGATCGTCGGCGTGCAGCCGTTCGGCGGCCAGGGGCTTTCGGGTACCGGGCCCAAAGCGGGCGGTCCGCTGTATCTCCACCGCTTCGTCTCGGATCGACCGGTCAAAGGCGATGGACAGGCGGGCACGACGGCCGCGACCGGCGATGGTGCGACGGCGCTCGATGAGAAATGCGTCAGCGCATCCGGCCTCAAGCGTGCGCTGGAAACGCTGGCAAAACAGGGGGCCGAATGGCACGAGACGCCCGAGACCCGGTCCAGCGTACTGGAGCAGGCGGCCGATGCCTTCGAGGGCGAGCCGAAGTCGTTGCGCGGTATCGATGCCGCCGGTGATGGTGAGGCCCGCCGCGGTGGCGATTACCTGCGCGTATACGCCGCTCAGGTGGAAGCCGAGTTCGCAACGCCCATACAGATGGCCGGCCCGACGGGTGAGCGCAACGAACTGTCCTTCTGGCCGAAGGGCGCCGTGGCCTGTATCGCCCTGGACGGCCAGAGCGCGATCGGCAATCTGATCGCCCAGGCCGGGGCGGCCCTTGCGGCCGGCAACACCGCCATACTCTGGCATCCGCAGGTGGGGGCCGCCGAGGCGGTGGCCAAGGTGCTGCACAAGGCGGGCGTGCCGCAGTACGCGGTCCAGGCCATCGCGCCGGGCAAGGACGCCACGCTGTCCGACGTCATCAGCGCGGCTGCGATCGATCTGGTCGCTTTCGCGGGCGAGGGCCGGACCGCACGCGAAGCCTCGGCGGTGCTCGCGGGGTTGGACGGACCGCTGCGCCAGCTGGTGCTTTTCCAGGAAACGGCCACCGATTCCGATGACTTCATCGGCCAGGGCCAGCCCGTGGCCAGCAGCCCGCACTATCTGTATCGCTTCGTCCACGAGCGCTCGCTATCCGTCGACACGACTGCATCGGGCGGCAACGCCTCACTGCTGTCGATCGAGGATGGCCCGAGCCTCCCCGGCGAGAGCTGAGGTGGTTACCGGGATGGGGCCGGCGGGAGCAACGGCCGGCCCCATCCCGCCCTGGGACCAGCAGGGCTTCGGCACGAATGGCACTTATTCAGCTGTGCCTGCCCTGGAGGGCACCAGTGAACGGGGCTGACGTAGGCCGGCTTGCGACCGAAGGGAGCCAGCCGGCACCAGGCGGTGATCCGGCGTCTGCGCGGGCTGTTGCCTTCGGCAAAAGCCGGCCTACAAAGTTACTGCCATTCGGGGTTGGGTACGGAATCGCTAAGCGTCACTCGTCCGGCCGAATCCTGCCGACTACATTGACGTTGCCGTCGTCTCCGACCGCGATGACGACCAGTTCGCCTTCACGCGGGAACACGCCCGTCAGGGAGGTGATGTTCACCTGGTGGGTCACGAGCACGGGTGGCGGGGCGAGGTCGGCCTCGCGCAGGAATGCGCGCAGCCGCGGCATGACCTCGTCTTCGCTGAATGCTTCTCCGAAGAAGGAGTTGAGCCCTTCCAGGGGCTCGACCGGCCCGATACCCAGCAGTTCCGCGGTCTCGCTGCTGCGACACCACCGACTGGTATAAACCGTTCTTCGATCGATGCCCCGTTCGCGTAGCCGGACTCCCACGCGTCGTGCCTGCTCGCGGCCCGTTTCGTCGAGATTGCGCTGGGTGCTGCAGTCGCCGAGCGTGAAGTCGCGAGGATCGCCGGTGCCCGGTGCGTTGGCGTGCCTCATGAGGACTGCGTGCCCCGGCTGCGACATCCCATCCCACGCGGCTGCCTCGTCGGCGGCCGCTGGTGGCAGCGTCAGCAGGGTAAGGCATGCGGTCAGACAGCGGGTGATCGTGCGCATCAGAACGGTTCTCCGGCTGGCTGGCAGAGCTTTCGACTGCGTGCGGGCAGCGGATGCCTTCTTTCCTGCGCGCTGCTATCACGGCTTGCGGTCCGACCCCTTGCGTTCGTCACGTGGCGATACGCTGAAGTAACCACGGTACCGTCGACTGAAATGAGCCGGGCTCCGAAAGCCGCTGCGGTGCGCGATCTCCGTTACGCTGGCCGTCGTATGCAACAGCAGCTGCCGCGCGCGGGCCAGACGCACCCCCATGTAGAACGCCGTCGGTGTGGTGGCGAGGTGGGTCTCGAACAGCCTTTCGAGTTGGCGCTCGGAGACACCGATATAGCCGGCGATCTCCGAGAGCTGCATCGGCTCCCCGACGTTCGCCTCCATCAGTGCCACCGCGCCGCTCAAGCGATCCTGACCGGTGCCGATGCGATGGCGCAGCGGTATCCGCTGCCGGTCGTTGCGGTCGCGTACCCGCTCATGGATCAGCAGATCGGTCGCGGCGGGGGCAGTGGTGTCGTCACTGCAGGTCTGTGAGATGAACTGCAGTATCATGTCCATCGCGGCCGTGCCACCACTGCAGGTATAGCGCTGGCGATCGATCTCGAAGATATGCTCGGAGGCGATGATGCGCGGGAAATCGGCCGTGAGTGACGGCAGGTCCTGCCAGTGGATCGTGCAGCGGTAGCCATCCAGCAGGCCGGCACGGGCCAGCAGCCAGCTGCCTGTGTCAATCCCGCCCAGCGCGGTGCCGCGCCCCGCCATGCGCCGCAACCAGTGGATCAACCGCCGCTCTTTCGGGAATTCGATCGGGTTCGGTCCGCAGAGGAACAGCGCCGTCAGTGCCGGCAGATCGTCGATCGCGCAGTCGACCTCCGTACGGACGCCGTTGCTGGCCACCACGGGTTCTCCCTCCGGAGAACAGGTCAGGGCGCCGAACAGGTGCTCGTGCGCGACCATATTGGCCATTCGCAGCGGCTCAATGGCCGAGGCGAAGGCGATGTAGGAAAAGCCGGGCACGAGCAGAAAACCGAGACGCCACTGCGCCTCGGCCCCGTTCAGTGGAGCCGGGGGAGCGACCAGATGGCCGGCCAGTTCGGGATTGCGCTGCGAGTGCGGCATGGTGTGCACTCTGACGTTGCGTTCGCGAGCCACGGCCCGTGCCGCCGGAAGCGCGAACGGTTCAGCGGGGACTGTAACACCGGTCGGGAAGGGGGCGCGTCCCGGCGCTCCGGGAGGCGGGTGATCGCCCGCCTCCCGGGTACATCCTGGAGCTCAATATGTCAGTGGGCGAGCCACGCGTTGAAACGCTCGGCGAGGGAATCGCCCTGATCCGCCCAGAAGCGAGCGCTTTTCGCGATGCCGGTTTCCAGGTTATCCGGGTTGGTCGGCATGTGCGGCGACATATCGACGCCATGCCTAGCGTGCTCGCCAACGTGTTTGGCCGAGGAGCGCCTTGCAGGGCCATACGAGATGTATTTCGCCTGGTCCGCCAATCTTTGGGTATCGGTGGAGAATCGGATGAACCGCTGGACCTCGTCGCTGAGCTGCCCTTCCGGGATTACCCAGCCATCGGACTCGTACACCTGTCCGTCCCAGATGATGCGGAAGGGCTGGTCTTCGGCCACGCGCGCGTTGAATATGCGGCCATTGTACGACGATGCGACACTGACCTCTCCGTCGGCCAGTAACTGCGGCGCCTGCGCGCCCTTGGACCACCAGATCACGTCATCCTTGATGCGGTCGAGGCTGGAGAACGCTCGCCCGACACCATCGGGACTGCTCAGCACATCGTAGACGTCATCGTGGGCGACACCATCGGCCATCAAGGCCCATTCCATATTCGCCGCCGGGATCTTCTCCAGTGCCCGCTTACCCGGGAATGCGTCGGTATCCCAGACGTCCTTCACGGACTCCGGCGCCCCGTCGGGGAACAGTTCCGTGTTGTAGGCCAATACCGTCGAGAAGATGATTTCGGGTATGTAGCAGTCGTGCAGTTCCGGGATGAAGTCGTCTTCCGGTGTGCTGCCATCCGCGCCGTTTTTGAGCAGTGCGCTGTGATCGATGCGCTCGACATAACCCTTGTCGCAGAGCCGGATCGCCGCGGCCTCGACGACGTCGACGATATCCCATTCGACGTTACCGGCATCGACCTGCGAACGGATACCCGCCGGCCCGTTCGAAGACTTGGATACCTGCACGATCTCAGTGCCCGTTCTTTCAGTGTAAGGCATGTAATACGCCTGTTCCTGACTGCGTTCGTAGGCCCCACCCCAGGACACGATGGTCAGGCTCTCCGAAGCCGACAGGGCCATGGGTGTGCCGGCGATGCCCATTGCGGCGAAACCGATCAATAGCCTGCGGTTGCATTCGCGTCGCATGATTGTCCTTCTCCCGCGGCGGCGCTGAACTTCGAATGGTGCAGCCAGGCCGCCGTCAGACCACACCACGGGAGATGCCGGCCTGATAAAGCCGGGCATCGGAAGTCGTGCGTCAGACGACGGCTGCGAGTTCGCTATCGGGGCCGTACGCGAAACCGGTGACGTTCTCGACCCCGTCTTCGGTCAGGACCAGGATGTCGTGCTCGCGGTAACCGCCGGCGCCCGGCATCCCCTCGGGGATCGTGATCATCGGTTCCATCGAGATGACCATTCCCGGTTCGAGTACCGTCTGCACGTCCTCGCGGAGTTCCAGCCCAGCCTCTCGGCCGTAGTAATGCGAGAGCACCCCGAACGAGTGCCCGTAACCGAAACTGCGGTATTCGAGCAGCCCGTGACGGTCGTAGATGGCGTTGAGTTCATGGGCGATGTCGCAGCAGCGCACGCCCGGTTGAATCAACTCGCAGCCCTTCTCGAACACCTCGGTGTTCACCCGCCACAGCCGCTCGGAGGCCTCGTCGCAGGCGCCGGCGAAAGCCGTGCGCTCCAGCGCCGTGTAGTAGCCCGCCGGCATTGGGAAGCAGTTGAGACTCAGGATGTCGCCATGACGGATTTCCCGGGCGGTCACCGGGTTGTGCGCACCGTCCGTATTGATCCCGGACTGGAACCATGTCCACGTGTCCATGAGTTCGCCGTGCGGGAAGGTTCGTGCGATCTCGCGCACCATCGTCTGGGTGGAATGCAGGGCGACCTCATGCTCGGCGACGCCGACGCCGATCGCCTCCAGACAGGCCCGACCGCCAACGTTGGCGATCCGCGCGCTCTCGCGTATCTGCGCGATCTCCTCATCCGACTTGATCATGCGCATACGCATTGCCGGACGTGCGATATCGACGAATCGGCTCGTGGGCAGTGCACCCTCGATCTGCTTGCGGACTTCAATGCTGACTTCGTCATACTCGATGCCGACGCACATTCCATCCTCGATCAGTTGCTGGACTCCTACCAGGAAATTGCCGCGATGCCAGTCCGTATACACAAGGTTGTCGCCGAACGTTCGGCGCCACGGCTGACCGCCGTCGATTCCGGCGGAGATCGAAGTAGCACGTTCATTCGTGACCACAAACCCATAACGCCGGCCGAACCGGCAATGCAGGAAATCGGCGTAGTAGTTGATGTTGTGGTAGGAGGTGAACAGCACGGCGTCGATGCCGGCTGATTCCATATATGCCCGGAGCGCCGACTGCCGGCGTTCCATTTCTGCGTTGGAGAAAGTCCCTGGGACCTTCTCGCCGTTCTCGAAAGTGAATGTCTGCGGTCGTTCCAGCATGATGCCCTCTCCGTAAGCCCTGTTTCAGGAGATACGGGTAGCATGGAGGTGGAGCGGGCAGGCGTCGTGCACGAAGCCGCAGTGGAATTGACCATGGCCGACATGATCAGCGAACCCCAGCGAAGCCGGGTGTCAGTGACTGTTACTGGCAGGAGTGCGCGGGGGTGAAGAGCGGAGGCGGGAAAGGTCGGGGCCGCCGCACGCGTTTTGAGATTCGCCTGGTTCACGGCCGGTGGTCGGCAAGGCGGGCGGCAGCAGGCGTTCAGCCTGTGCCGAGGGAGTTTCGGCCGGCTTCCCTGGCTGCATACAGGCCCTCGTCGGCTCGCTCGATGAGCTGTTGTGGCGTGTCGCCTTCTGCGTATTCCGCTATGCCCATGCTGAGCGTGATCGTGATGTGATCGACGAAGGTGGCATTCGCGGCCCGCGCGTGGAGCGCTTGCGCGAGTGGCTCGGCTCCGTCTGACGACGTATGCGGGAGCACGAGCAGGAATTCATCACCGCCCCAGCGTGCAAAATGGTCATGTTCGCGCAGGCGTGTCGTGATCACTCGCGTCAATTGCTTGAGCACTTCGTCGGCTGCGGCATGCCCGTGTTCGTCATTGATGGTCCTGAAGTGATCGATATCGAACAGGATCAGGCTAAATGGTGTCCCATACCGTCCGGCGCGCTTGATCTCGCCCTGGATGGCCTGCTCGGCCGAGGCCCGGCGCAGGACGCCGGTCAGGTCGTCGAAGTCCGCCCGTTGCTGCAGTCGTGAGCGGATTCTCTCTTCCGCGGTCACGTCACGCTGGATCGAGATGTAGTGCGTGATCCTGTCTTCAGCGTCGGGGATGGGGGCCGTGCGCCACTCGAGCTGAAAGGCGCTGCCGTCACGCCGGTAGTTGATTGCGCGTGCGTCGAATGATTCGCCGTGTTCCAGCGCGCGGCGCAGGCGGGTGAGCACTTCGGGGTCCGTTTCCGGCCCCTGCAGGATTCGGGGACTCTGGCCGATGATCTCTTCGGCGCTCCAGCCTGTCATTTCGGTGAAGGCCTTGTTCACATAGAGGATATGAGGGCCCGGAGCCGTGAGCTCTGCGTCGGTGATCAGCACGGCGTCATAAGCCGACTCGACCGCCGAGCGGAAAATGAAACTCCACTCCGCATCGATCGAGAGGCCGGCTGGCGGCCCGTTGTTCGAATTGCCGGATTGGTTTCTGGTCATTGCGTGGTTCGTGTTGCGCCGAGGAGGGCAGGGACCTTTGCCGCATTATGGCATGGTCGCGCATGGCCGTTTTTCTGGCTCATTCGCTTCACCTGGAGGAGTTGTCCGAAGCTCTGAATGGCCTGAAAAGCAAACCCCGCCTTTGGTGGGCTGGTGTTTATTTGATCGCGAGGGAGGGATAGATGGCCGCCGTACATGGCGGCCACCCCTTCGGGGCGCCTCCCGTTGGTTGGCGTCGCCAATCGGCTATCCTGCCGATTGGTCGAACCGCGAGGGTTCGTCCACGCTCCCTGCACCGCATAAAAGAAAAGCCCCGCCGATGGCGGGGCTTTTCTTTTATATGGCGGAGAGGGAGGGATTCGAACCCTCGGTACGCTTTTGACGTACACACACTTTCCAGGCGTGCGCCTTCGACCGCTCGGCCACCTCTCCGGAACAACTGCTTTTTTGCCGTCCTGGCTGGTCGCGCCAGGCGCTGGCAGGTCGGTCCAAAACCGCTCAACACCGGTTGCGCGCGGCGATTCCGCTCATTGACTCCACTGCCATGCAGGCGGCGGACTCTAGCCGAATGACGGGAGACTGTAAACCGGAGCCGGGGTGTTTAGCGGACGATGACGGGCGCGCTGTCGGGGCATTGGCCCTTCTGGATGATCTGGCGGAGGCGGTGGGCCAAGTCGTTGGCGTCGAGGTGCCAGGCGGGTTCGACGGCAAGACGGTATTCGGCGGGGTCGGAGCCCCGGAGGGTGAGGGCGATGGCCTCCGCGCCCGGGCCGGTGAGGTTTCCCGGGGCGTCGTTGGTGACGGGCTCGATGCGGTCGACGGCGGAGCAGTCGTGGAAAGTGGCGGTTTCGCGACCGGGGGTGCCGGGCGGGGTGTCGACGGCGCGGAGGTAGAGCTGGCGCGCCCGGGCGTCCGCGGCCAGGGCGATCACGGTCGCGGCGGGCAGGTCGGGGCGGTCGAGCCGGCCGATCACCTCGCGGCGGAGGTGGTCGTAGAGGTCCAGGGCATTGTGGCTGACGATGATGAGGTCGGGGTCGAGACCTTCGGCCTGGAATGCGGTACGGGTCTCTTCGATCAGCATGGCCGGCGTGCGCCCGCCGCGACGGACGCGCACGGCCTCCCGCCCGCCAGCGAACGCTTCCCGCGCCTCGGCGGAGAGCCAGCGTGATGTGAGGTAGACGACCAGCAGCGCCAGCGTGACAAGAACGATGATGTACATCATGGCGGGGCGGAGTGTAACGGGTGGCGCCGGGCGGTGGGAGGGCCCGGAAAGGGGATGCGCGGAAGCCGGTCCTTCGTAGCCCGGATGCAGCGAAGCGGAATCCGGGAGCGGATTCGCAGAATCCCCGGATTCCCGCTTCGCTCCATCCGGGCTACTCGGTTGATTTTCTTCGCGAGCCGTGGCCTACGTGAACGTTCGTGTGAAGCGGTTGGGCAGGGTGATCGCGTCGGGTTATGCCGTCGTCGCCTCGGCCTCCGTCCGGGCCGCACGCCGGCGCTCGCTCCAGCCCAGCACGCTCACGGTCAGCGCCGGCAGGAAGGTGAGGGTGACGACCGCCGTGCCGGCGAGGCCGAACAGGACGATGGCGCCGACGCCGCGGTAGAGCTCGGTGCCGGCGCCGGGCATGAAGACCAGCGGTGCGAGGCCGAAGATGGTCGTCAGGGCGGACATGGCGATCGGGCGCAGACGCGAGGAGACGGCCTCCTGGACCGCCTCGATCGCGTGCATGCCCGCCTCGCGGATGTTCGACGCGGAGCGGTGGACGATCAGGATCGGGTTGTTGACGACCGTGCCCATCAGGATCAGGAAACCGAGCATCGAGATCATGTCGAATGGCTGCTGGATCGCAGTGAGGCCGATCAGTGGGAGCTGTGCGCCGACCAGGTTGAGCAGCCACAGGCCCGCGATGCCGCCGGCGACGCCGAGGGGAATGGCCGTCATGATCAGCAGGGGATAACCCCAGTGGGTGAAGATGGCGACCATGACGAGATAGACCAGCACCAGGGCGACGGCGTAGTTGCCCACGAGTACGTCCTGGGTTGCCTCGAGCTGATCGCTGGCGCCCGAGATGCTGATGTTGACGTCGGCCGGGATCGCGCCCGATTCGCGCAGGTGACCGAGCACATCCTCGCGCACGCGTTCGACGCCGACCTCCAGCGGGACGTCGTCCGGCGGGATCACGTTCAGGGTGACGGTGCGGCGTCCGTCCACGCGGCGAATTGTGCTCGTATCCACGGTCTCGTGGATCTCGGCGATACTCGAAAGGGGCACGATGCCGCCATCGGGCGTGTGGATCGGGAGATCGGGCAGGACGTCCGGCGATACGTTGGGGCCGCCCTGGCCGTAGATGTAGATATCGATCTTGTCGTTGGCGAGGTAGAACTCGTCGGCGAAGGCGCCATCGGTCAGTGCGGCGACGTTGTAGCCGATGTCCGCGGTGTTCATGCCGAGTTCGGCGGCCCGGTCCTGATCCGGGCGCACCTCGATCAGCGGCTGTGACAGCTGCAGGCTGGACGGGTTCGCCTGGATGCTCGGGTCGTCGAAGACCTCGTCGGCCCGATCGTAGGCGGTATTGGCGGCCTCGTAGACGGCGACCAGGTCCGGGCCGGAGATGTCGAGATTGACACTGCGCGTGCCGCCGTCATTGCTCGTGATGATCGATCCGCGGGTCGCGAACGCGCGCATACCCGGATGCTTTTCGTACTCCGCCCTGACGACGTCCATCAATGCGTTGACAGTTGCCGGTGCTTTGTCCTTTGGTTCGGCGATGATGGTCATGCCGCGGGTATTGACCCACATGATCATGTAGTCGATCGCGGGCACCTCCGTATCGCCGCGCTGATAGGCCTCGGGTTCATCTTCCAGGTAGGGCAGCAGGTTGTCCTGAACCTCATGGCCCACTTCGGTCAGTCGTTCGAGGTTGTAGCCGGGCGGCGCACTCATACGCGCGAAGAACTTCGGCTCTTCACCGGGCGGGAGATATTCGGCCGGGGGCGTCAGGAAGGCGAAAATCCCGACACTGGTGACGATCGTGACCACAATCGTCGCGAATCTGCGCAGGCGTCCGCCGATGAGCCAGCCAATCGCCGCGACCACCCGCCTGTTGTTATCTGTTCGGGCGCGGGGTTTTTCGCTGTCCGCGGGGCTCGACCGGCGACGACGCGGCGCGAGGTCAAGATGGGCCGCCGCGGGCGGCACCAGCGTGATGGCGACCAGCATGGATACGAGGATAGAGGCCGTCACCGCCACCGCGATGTCGGAGTACAGCTGTCCAGCTTCGAGCGTGATGAACACGATTGGCGTGAATACCAGCACCGTCGTCAGCGTGGATGCCAGCACCGCCGGCCAGACCTTGTGCACGCCGAGTACCGCCGCGCGGACGCGCTCGGCACCCTTGCGCCGTTCGTGCTCGATGCTCTCGAGCACGACGATGGTGTTGTCCAGCGTCATGCCGATGGCGAAGGCGACGCCGGCGAGCGAGATGACATTGATCGTCCGGCCGGTCACCAGCAGGCCGATGAACGCGGCGATCGTACACAGCGGCAGGCCCATGATGCCGATCAGCGTGGCCCGCGACGAGCGCAGGAACAGGAACATCACCAGCGTGGCGAGCACCGCGCCGATGGCCAGGTTGCGCCACACCGTGGCGATCGACTGCTCGACGTAGACCGTGTCGGTGGCATTGAGCGCGAGCTCCATGCCGGCGCGGTTGAGGAATTCCTCGTTGATCGCCTCGACCTCTTTGAGCATCCGGTTCTTGATGTCGATGACGTTTGATTCGAGCTCGCGGTTGACCGACAGGTTCAGGATCGGCTTCCCGTTGACGAACTGTTCGCTGCGTACCTCCGAGTGGTCGAGTTCAATGCGGGCGACATCGCGCAGGCGCAGGGTGCTGTCGCCGTTGCGCTGGATGATCAGGTCCTCGAGCGCCTCGGCGTCCTCGAGCCGGCCGACGGTGCGCAGCAGATAACGCCGCTTGCCGGATTCGATCTCACCGGCCGAGACGTCCTGGTTGCGCTCGGCCATCGCCGCGCGCAGATCGGCCACCGTCAGCCCGTGGCTGGCCAGCGCGCTCGGGTCGGCCAGTACGCGGATCTGGCGTTCGGCGCCGCCGCCGAGGTCCACGCTGGAGACGCCCTGGACGTTCTCCATACGAGTGCGCACGTTGTCGTCGACGTAGTCGCGCATCATGTCCATGTCGAGATCGCGCGGGTTACCGTCGAGCGGCGCCACGCGGAAGTACATGAACGAGTTGGCCGAGAACGATTCGGCGAGTACGCGCGGTTGATCGACGTTGGTCGGGTAATCGGGTACCTGCTGCAAGGCATTCGTGACCCGGATCAGCGTCTCCGTGATGTCGGCGTCGAACGGGAACTCCAGCTCGATCTCGGCGCTGCCGGTCGAGGCGGTCGCGTTCATCTCCTGGAGGCTGGGGATGGAGCGCAGGTATTCCTCCTGCTCGATCAGGATCTCCTTCTCGATATCCTGGGGCGTGGCGCCGGGCCAGGAGGTCTCGACACTGATCGTTCTCACCTGCAGATCCGGGATCATCTGGATCGGGATCGTCAGAGCGGCGACCACGCCGATCACACCGACGATGCCGGCGATGACCGTCATCAGCGTGCCGCGGCGGATCAGGGATTCGAACATCGTCCTGGTTTACTCCGCGGCGGCCGTAGGAGCGAGCTTGCTCGCGATGGGGGTGGTACAGCGTGTCGGTGATGCGGACGCTGGGTGGACTCCGCTGGCTCCGCCTGAGCGGTGGTGCGGCTTTAAGTCCGGCGCGGGTACGTTCGCGGGCAAGTTCGCTCCTACAGAGTTACGTTTCGCGATCCGCTCTGCGCGGGTCGTGTGCATCGTCATTCGGTATCCGTAACGCGTACCTGCTGACCATCCTGCAGTGCCTCGTTGCCTTCGGTGACGATGATGGTGCCCGGTTCGAGTCCGTCGCGGATGGCGATGCGGCCGTCGAAGCGCAGTCCGGTTTCTACGCGTTTCTCGCTCACGGACCGCGTTTTGCCGTCACCCTCCACGATCCAGACCACGGTCCGGCCGTCGGGATAGCGGATCAGTGCGTCTTGTGGGATGACTACGCCGGTTCGGCCGGTGTCGATGCGAAGGGTCGCGCGCGCCGACATACCGGGTGTCATCCGGCCATCGCGGTTATCGAGATCGACCCGGGCATGAAACGTACGGCTGCTGCTGTCGCTCACCGGGATCACGGCGCTGAGCCGGCCATCGATCGCCTCGTCGGGGCGAGCGTCCACGCGGACGGTCGCTCCCGTGTCCGTGGTCACGGAACCGAACAAGCGCTGTGGCACTTCGAGATCGAGACGCAGGCGTTCGGTCGCGACCAGTTCGTACACCGGTTCGTCGGTGTACGCGCGCTCGCCGATATCGATCATGCGCCGGTTGATGACGCCGTCGAAAGGGGAGAGCAGGCGGTGGCGATCGAGAAGTTCGTCGCGAAACGCGCGCTCGGCCTGGCGTCGCGCGAGTACCGCCTCGAGCTGCCGTACTTCGGATCGCCTTCCCTCCAGTTCGCTCTGTCCGATCGAGTCCCGTGCGGCGAGGTCCTCGGCCTCGCGCAGCCGGCGCCGGGCGTCGGCGAGGTTCGCCTCGGCCTCGTCGAGCGCGGCATCGGCCTGACGGAGTTCGATGCGGGCGAGTTCCGCATCGAGCTTCAGGAGCGCGTCGCCGGCCTCGACCTGGTCGCCGGCCTCGACAATCACCTCGGTCGCCCGGCCGCTTACCTCCGGTGTGAGCTCGGCGCGGCGCGGGCTCATCAGGCTGCCCGTGAGGGTTACCTCACGGATAATGGAATCGCTCTCGGCGCGGGCGACCGCGACCGGTGCGGCCTGCTGCGCGGCGGCGGTTCCGGTTACCAGCAGGCCGAGCAGCAGTACACCGCGCATCCATACGAGCGTCGGGATGCGCCTGTGAGGTTTGGGCATATCGGGTCCCCTTTCTGGAGGTTCCGGGTGGCCCGGATAAATGCGTTCCCCGCGCTGCGGTCACTGGTTCGGTCGCCGCGAGCATGCGGTTGCACTGACCACTCGGTCAGGGCAGTGTAGGTGGCGTTGGTTCGTTCTCCAAACGGCCCGTCGGCACTTGGCCGATCGGGTGGCTGATTGGACCGTTGTGGTCCGGGGGTGTTCCATGGCTTCGAGCCCGCCGCGCGGCGATGACCAGGTGCCGTTCCTTTCGCGTGCCGTCAACGTCAACCGCAGCGAACTGCCGGGTCTTCTGAGCGCTGCGGCCTATTTCTTCTTCCTGCTTTGCAGTTATTACATCCTGCGCCCGGTGCGCGACGAGATGGGCGTGCGCGGTGGCGTCGACAACATGCAGTGGCTGTTCACCGCGACCTTCTTCGCCATGCTGCTGGCGGTGCCTGTATTCGCCGCCCTGGCCACGCGCTTTCGCCGGACCCGGCTGGTCCCCGCCGTCTACGGCATCTTCATCGCGTGCATCGCGTTGTTCTGGCTGTGGCTGCGCTCGGATATGCAGATGGTCTGGGCGGCGCGCACGTTCTTTGTCTGGCTGTCCGTGTTCAACCTGTTCGTCGTATCCGTGTTCTGGAGCTTCCTCGCTGACGTGTTCACGGATCGTCAGGCGACGCGTTTGTTCGGTGCCATCGCCGCCGGCGGCAGCGCCGGGGCGATCGGCGGTCCGGCGATCAGCGGTGTGCTGGCCCAGCAACTGGAGCCGGCGGCCCTGCTGCCCATTGCGGCCGTCATTCTTGCCTGCACGCTCCCATGCATGTGGGTGCTCGAACGCTGGTCCGGCCGCGGGGGTGGAACCGGCAACACGGACCAGGCGATCGGCGGGACGCTGTTCGAGGGCGTACGGGCCGTGCTGCAGTCCCGCTACCTGATCGGGATCTGCCTGTTCATCTGGCTGTATACGACCCTCGCGACGTTCCTGTACTTCATCCAGGCCGATATTGTCAGCAATGCCTTCGCGGACAGCGGCGACCGGACCTCGGTATTCGCGACCATCGATCTGCTGACCAACAGCCTGACCGTAGGGATCCAGCTGTTCCTGACGGCGCGGATCGTCCAGTACTTTGGGCTTGGCCGCGCGCTCGCGTTCGTTCCGCTGCTGGTCGCGGCCGGCTTCCTGGTGCTGGTCGCCGCGCCGGTTCTGCTGAGCATCGCGGCGGTCCAGGTCATACGCCGTGCCGGCAATTACGCACTGGCGAAACCCGGTCGCGAGATGCTGTTCACGGTCATACCGCGTTTTGAGAAGTACAAGTCGAAGAACTTCATCGACACCGTCGTGTACCGCGGTGGCGATGCGATCGCCGGCTGGCTCTATACGGGCCTCTCGACGCTGGGGCTCGGCATCAGCGGGATCTCCGTGGTCGCTGTTCCGCTCGCGGTGCTGTGGGCCGGTATCGGTTACCGCCTCGGGCGGTCGCGCGAAGGCCAGGCGGCGGCTGAAGGCGATCCACGTGCGGCGGCCACGGCAAAGCGGTGAGGCCTGTTCGTGCCCGCCCGGCGTTCGCTGGGCGGCGGGAGCACCGCCTAAACTCGATGAGCGTCATGATGGCCAGCGGCCGTCGGGCGCCTGCTAAGTTCAGCGCCTGCATCAGTCGCGGGCACGGAGGATGCAATGAGTGATGACCATCGTTCGAACGGATCCCCGCGCGGCCTCTCGCGCCGTGCATTTCTCCAACTGTCGGCCGGGGCCGGCCTGCTCGGAGCGCTTGGGCCGACGGCGCTGCGCGCTGCCCCGCAGAGGCTGAATCTGCGCGAGATCCCGGCATCGGGGCAGCGGATCCCGGTCATCGGTCTCGGCACGGCGCGGACTTTCGACGTGGATCCGGATAACGCCAGCGCGATGCGACCGCTGGAAGGGGTCCTGCAGAATTTCTACGACGGCGGTGGCCGGCTCGTCGACAGTTCACCGATGTACGGCCGCGCCGAGTCGGTCGTCGGTCGGCTCGCCGAGCGGCTCGGGATCGCCGATGACCTGTTTATGGCAACCAAGGTCTGGACGCGCGGGAAGGAGGCCGGCATCGAGGAGATGCAGGCCTCGCGCGAACGCATGGGCGGCGGCCGTCTCGACCTGATTCAGGTGCACAACCTGGTCGATCTCCAGACCCAACTCGATACCCTCAAGGCATGGCGCGACGAGGGCCGGGTCCGCTACATCGGCGTCACCCATTACACGGTGTCCAGCCACGAGCGGCTGACGCGGATCCTCGAGCGGGAGCCGATCGATTTCGTCCAGTTCAACTACAACATCGCGACCCGCGACGCGGAGAAACGCCTGCTGCCGGCCGCGGCCGGCAACGGCGTCGCTACCCTGATCAACGAACCGTTCGAGAAAGGCACGCTGTTCGGCCGGGTCAAAGGCCAGTCGCTGCCCGAGTGGGCCGGTGAACTCGGGATCAATAGCTGGGCTCAGTTCTTCCTGAAGTTCATTGTCAGCCATCCGGCGGTCACCTGCGCCATCCCGGCCACCAGCGACCCGGAACACTCGGCGGACAATATCCAGGCGGCCAGGGGGCCATTGCCGGACACGGATCAGCGCGAGCGTATGGCGCGCCTGATTGAATCGGTTTGACGCCAACGTCCCGAGTGCAGCGCGAGCGTCGTATCGCGGCCTGATCGCGGACTGCTCGCCAGGATGGGCGGGAACGGTACGGGCTCTGGTAGGCTCGCTCCGAGAGGAGCGCGATCAACAGCGCGCCGCCGGATGGGACGGTCCTCGGTACATTGCGCGTGTTGTTGCCGGTTGCCGCCGGCAACCTCCTTGGCGGCGGTGTTCCGGTCGCGCTGATGTACGGGTCCATTTACCTGCGCCCGGAACGTCACGGCTGAGGATGGGGCTCGCGTGATGAGCGGACACGCTACGCACAACAAGGCGAGTGATCCGCCACCGGATCGCAGACGCGAAACGGGCCGCTCCGTGGGGCAGCTGATCGGGCTGGTGCTGGGGCCACTGCTGGCCGGCGGACTGCTCCTCATGGACCCCCCCGCGGGTTGCAACGCCACCGCCTGGGCGACGGCGGCCGTAACCGTTTTGATGGCCACCTGGTGGGTGACGGAGGCACTGCCGTTGCCGGTCACGGCGCTGCTGCCCGTGCCCCTGCTGCCGGCCCTCGGAATCGTCGGCATCGATGCGGCCGCCGCGCCATACGCGAACCCGCTGGTCTTCCTGTTCCTCGGTGGCTTCCTGCTTGCGTCGGGCGTCCAGCGCCATGACCTGCACCGGCGCGTGGCACTCGCCGTGGTCGCGTTCGCTGGCCCGCAACCGGAGCGACTGGTGGCGGGTGTGCTCGGTGCCACCGCGGTCCTCAGCATGTGGGTCAGCAACACGGCGACGGCGGCGATGATGCTGCCGATCGCGCTGTCATTGGCCGGCCTGGCCGCCGATGAGTCCGACCAGCATCATGCCCGCCGCTTTACCGTGGCCATCCTGCTGGCGATCGCGTTCGGCGCGAACATCGGCGGTATCGCAACCCTCGTCGGTACGCCGCCCAACGCATTGCTGGCGGGATTCCTCGCCGACACCCACGGCATCGAGATCGGTTTCGGCGAATGGATGCTGGTCGGTGTCCCGGTGGCGGCGGTCCTGCTCGTGCTGGCCTGGTGGCTGCTGGCTCGGCGTGTATTCCACGTGGGGGCTCAACCCCTGCCCGGAGTCGGCGACTACGTGGCCTCGGAGCGGGCGGCCCTCGGTGCACTGTCGTCGGCCCAGCGCCGCGTCGTGCTCGTGGTGGGTCTGGCGGCCGTCGGGTGGCTGACGCGGCCCTTGCTGAGCGCCTGGGCTCCGGAGCTCGCCCTTACGGATGCGGGCATCGGGGTCGCCTGCGCGCTGCTGCTGTTCGTACTGCCCTCGGGATCCCTGCGCGGGCCGGCGCTGCTCGACTGGCGCGGTACGCGCGACCTGTCCTGGGGCGTGCTGATCCTGGTCGGTGGCGGTCTGAGTCTGGGGGCCGCGATCCAGGCGAGTGGCCTCGCCGAGTTCATCGCCGCGCAGTTGCAGGGGACGCACGCCTGGTCCGTTCCCGCCGTGGTGTTGATCATCGCCCTCGTGACGATCGGGCTCAGTCACGTCACCAGCAACACGGCGACCACCGCCACCCTGCTGCCCATCGCCGTCAGCCTGGCGGCCGCCGCGGGTCAGCCGGTCATGACGCTGGCCGCGGCGGTCGCCCTGAGCGCGTCCTGCGCCTTCATGCTGCCGGTTGCGACGCCGCCCAATGCCATCGTCTTCGCCAGCGAGCGTCTGCGCGTCGTTGACATGATCCACGGGGGCGCCTGGCTCGTGGTGGGCTCGCTGGCCGTGGTCACGCTGGCGGCCTGGCTGCTGGTGCCGCTGCTGCTCGCGTGATCGGGCCGGGCCATGGTCGGCTGCGGCGCGTAAAACGGGGATGCCATCAACGTCGAATGTGGAGCGTCGACCGTTTCGGCACACTATTCCGCCAGTACTGTGGCACCATGGGGGGCTGAACCCGGAAGAGTCCCCATGGCATTGATCAATCTCCAGGGCGTCGACGTATCGATCGGCGGCCCGCGCCCCCTGCTGGAAAACGTCGAATTCGGTATCGAGGCCAACGAGCGCATCTGCATCGTCGGCCGTAACGGTACGGGCAAGTCCACGCTCCTGCGCCTGCTCGCCGGCGAGATCGAGCCGGACGATGGCAGTCTACGCAGTCAACGCGGTCTGCGGATCGCCAAGCTCACCCAGGAGGTCCCGCCCGGGACCAGCGGCACGGTCTTCGAGGTCGTCGCCCAGGGGCTGGGCCGACTGGGTGATCTGCTCGCCGAGTTCCACCGCATCAGCCAGTCGGCCTCGACCATGGAGGAGATCGAGGCGATGGGCCACGTGCAGGCGAAGATCGACGCCGAGGGCGGCTGGGACCTCGAGCGCCGCGTGAGCGAGGTGGTCACCCGCCTCGGTCTCGATCCCGAGGCCGGCTTCGCCGAGCTCTCGGGGGGCATGAAACGCCGTGTGCTGCTGGCCCAGGCGCTGGCCGCGGCGCCGGATGTGCTGCTGCTCGACGAGCCGACCAACCATCTCGACATGGAAAACATCACCTGGCTGGAGACCTTCCTCAAGCAGGAGTTCACGGGCAGCCTGGTCTTCGTGACCCATGATCGCCGCTTCCTGCGGTCGCTGGCGACGCGCATCCTGGAGATCGACCGGGCCGGCGTGACCAGCTGGCCGGGCGATTACGACGAATACCTGCGCCGGCGCGAGGAGCGCCTCGACGCCGAGGCCCAGGAGCAGGCGCGCTTCGACAAGAAGCTCGCCCAGGAGGAGGCGTGGATCCGACAGGGTGTGAAGGCCCGGCGCAAGCGCAACATGGGCCGCGTGCGCGAGCTGCAGGAGATGCGCCGCCAGCGCGCCGAGCGCCGCGAGCAGGAGGGCTCCGTGAAGATGGAGGCGGCCTCCGCCGGGCGCTCGGGCAAGCGCCTGATCGTCGCCGAGGACGTGAATTTCTCCTTCGATGGCGAACCGATTGTGCGGGATTTCTCGACCACGATCCTGCGCGGTGACCGCATCGGTATCGTCGGCCCGAACGGCTCCGGCAAGACCACCCTGATCCGCTTGCTGCTCGGGAGACTGCAGGCGGATTCCGGTTCGATCGAGACCGGCACGAGCATGCGCGTCGCCTATTTCGATCAGCAGCGCGCCCAGCTGGACGAGAATGCCACGGTGCTGGACAACGTCGCCGGCGGCCGCGAGTTCATCGAGATCAACGGCCGCGAACGCCACGCGATGAGCTACCTGCAGGACTTCCTGTTCAGCCCCGATCGGGCGCGCGCACCGATCACCCGGCTCTCCGGCGGCGAGCGCAATCGCCTGCTGCTGGCGCGGCTTTTCAGCCAGCCGTCGAACGTCCTCGTGATGGATGAGCCGACCAACGATCTCGACATCGAGACACTCGAACTGCTCGAGGAACTGGTCGGGGATTACAAAGGCACACTGCTGCTGGTCTCGCACGATCGCGAGTTCCTCGACAACGTGGTCACCAGCCTGCTGGTGATGGAAGGCGGCGGCCAGGTTACGGAATCGGTTGGGGGATACAGCGATTGGCTGGCGTACCGGACATCCCGCGAGGCGCGGGCACCGGCCGCGAAAAAGTCGCCCGGCGAGCGCCGCGCGAAGCCGAAACCGCCCGCAACGGCGAAAGGCCTGAGCAGCAGCGAACGCAATGAACTCGAGCAGCTGCCGGAGCGGATCGAAACCCTGGAATCGCGCGTCGAGCACCTCAACGAACGGCTGGCCGATCCGCAAATCTGGCAGGACTCGAACGCCGATCCACAGGCCCTCAACGAAGATCTCGCGGCCGCCGAGGCCGAGCTCGCGCAGGCGTTTGAGCGCTGGGCGGAACTGGACGAACGCGCGGCGGGGTAGTTTCACGCGGTAGTCGGCGAAGATCGGTGGACGGATCGGATGCCGTCTCGCTCTAGCCGATCCGCGCCACCAGCACTGGATTCTTCCTGCCGCGTGGCCTTCGGCTGGTGGGACCGATGACTTCGCTCGCAGTCACGCAGGACGACGTGCAACGATACAACCGTCGTCGCGAGCGACCGACGGGAGCGCGGCTATCCAGCAACCGCACGGCATCCCCGGGCCCGCTTGGCCTGACGGAGGCCCCGGATCATAGGCCTGCGGACTCCGTGAATCCGTGCCCATGCCGCAATGCCCTGCCAGCACTGGATTGCGTCCTGCCGCGTCGCCTCCGGCTCCTCGCAGCGATGACTTCGTTCGCAATGACGGAGAACGTCGCGGTGAGGAGAAGATGGGGTGACGGCGTAACCCGAGCCTAATGGCTCTACTGACCCGGGTCTCCAAGATCCCCTCGCCGGAACACGAGCAGGTGGTTGTTCGCCGGCAGGGCGATCGTTTCCTCATGGGCGAGGCCATGGTCGGAGGCGATTGCCGTCACATCCGCGACGTCGCGGATGCCCCAGGACGGATTCCGCGCGCGCAGGTCGGCGTCGAAGCGCGCATTGCTCTGGGCGACGTGCTCGCCTGCAAACCGGAAGGGACCGTAGACCGTGAGGATGCCGCCGGCCGGCAGGCATCGACCCGCCCCGGCGAGCAATCCCTCCGTCGCCGACCACGGCGAGATATGCAGCAGATTCACGCAGACGATCGCGTCAGCCTGTTCCACTGGCCATTTCCGTGATTCGACATCGAGTTCCACCGGCGGTTGCAGGTTGGGCAGTCCGGCCCGGTCGGCGCGAATGCGCATGGCCCGCAGAGCCACTGGATCGGTATCCGATGGCTGCCATTCGATACCGTCCAGCGCCGATGCAAAATGGACCGCGTGTTGCCCTGCACCGCTGGCGATCTCCAGTACCCGGCCGCGGGCCGGTAGAACTCGTCGCAACTCGTCGAGAATGGGCTGTGCGTTGCGTTCGGCCGCGGGACTGCTCGGCAGATCGGGATCTTTGCCGCTATCGGGCGAGGGATGCCGCATACGGAGTGGTCGCCGAGGTGTTGCATGCATGAAGGGGCAGGGATGCCATGGCCCCGGGTGAAACCCGCATTCTCACGCGCGTGCGCCCCGGCGGCAAAGTGCGTGCCCGCGGGGCACTGCGATCCATCGCAGACCTGTTCGACACCCCCGGAGATCGGGACCGGTTACCGCAGTGATCGGTTCTCCGGGATGCGGACCTGATTACTCCACCGGTGGATGTCGCCGGCGCGCTCAAGCAGCCACGGCGTGGTGCCGCGGCGGTAGTAAAAACGGGGCCTGGGTATGCGGGCGGCGAGGACGGCCGCCTGCCAGCGGCTGACTGAACCGACAGGGGTGTCGTAATAGTGCCTCGCAGCCGTGGCGGCGCCGAAAATACCATCACCCCATTCGATGGCATTCAGGTACAGCTCCAGGATGCGGCGCTTGTCGAGCACCGCCTCCAGCATCAGGGCGATTACCGCCTCCTGCGCCTTGCGCAGGTAGCTCTGGCGCGGCGACAGGAACAGATTCTTGGCCAGCTGCTGCGTGATGGTGGAGCCGCCCCGCACGACCCTGCCGGCCTCGCGATTCTCTTCCATGGCCTTGTTCAGGGCCGTCCAGTCGATGCCGCCGTGCTGCATGAAGCGCGCGTCCTCGGCGGCGATGACGGCGCGTTTGAGCCAGTGCGAGATCTCTTCATACTCGACCCAGCGGTGGTCGAGCGTGGCGCCCTCGGTGCGCCGGATTTCCATGAACGCCGTCGTCTGCGGATCGTGATCCGTGTAGTGCACCACCCAGCCGAGGTACCACGCCTGGAGCCCGAGCAGCACGGCCACCCCCACGCCGAGCGCGGCGGCAGCGGCTCGGATCAACCGCTGTCCGGTCTTGCGGCGCATCGGCTCAGCGTTCACTCATCCGTCAACTCACCCTGCAGATTGCGTGCGAACTGTTCACGCACCGACTCGGGCCCGGCGCCGACGGAGAACAGTATATGCAGTTTCGTGAGTGCGGCCTCGCGCGTCATGTCCGCCCCGCTGACGACACCCGCCGCGGCCAGCGGGGTACTGGAGGCGTAGCGGCCCATGCGGATGCGGCCATCGCGCGCCTGGGATACCGCGCCGACGACGACACCGCGGGCATGGGCGGCGGCGACCGCATCGACGAACGCGCGGTCGCCGCCCGGACCGATGCCGGCGGGATACGCTTCCAGTACGATACCCTGCACGCCGCTGTCGGCCACGGCATTGAATGTACGCGCGTCGAGGCCGGGGTACACCGGGAGCATCGCGATACGTACATCCCGGGCGCTGGTCGCGGGACTGGCCGCGCCGCCGCCCGGGCGTTCGTCTTCAGCACCGGTGCGATACTCGATCCGCTCGCCGATGCCCGCCAGTGGCTCGCAGGGGGGACTCGCGAACGGCTGCCCGTACATGCCATGGCGTTTGGTGGTCCGATTCGCGCGCAGCAGCCGATCACCGAAGACGAGGCCCGTCTCCGTGGTCACCCCGGCGGCGATGACCCGGAGTGCATTCAGCAGGTTCATGGCGGCATCGCTGCCGGTCTCGCCCAGCGGGCGGCTGGCGCCGGTCACGATCACGGGGCGGTCACCGGCGGGCTGCAGGAACGAGAGCGCGGAGCCGGTGTAGGCCAGCGTGTCGGTGCCGTGGATCACGATGAAGCCGCGGCAGCGTTCAGCATTGGCCCGGATGGTATCGGCCAGCGCATACCATAACGACGGGGTGACGTCGGAACTGTTGATCGGTGGCCCGGCATCGTGGTCGATCCACTCGATCGGCGGCATGCCGGGTGCGCGCAGTTCCGGAATATCACGCTCGACCCGCTGTGGCAGGTCGTCGGTGGGTTCGTAACCGCGCTCGGATTGCCGCATGCCGAATGTGCCGCCCGTGTAGAGCAGGCCCACGGGGCGGTCGTCGTGCTGGTTCATGACGGGGTCTCTCCGGTTGCGGGTTGCCGGCGCGCGCGGCGGGGGCCGATACGGTACACGCAACCGATGCCGGTTGTCCTGGCATCCGCCCCGGGGACGGGTGCGGAACCGGGTTCGATAGCCAGTGGGGGAGTCGTCGGATGACACATCACAGAGGAGCCTGGCGACGACGCGCGTGGCGGTGTCCCGGGGTGTTGCTGGGCGTGATGCTGCTGGCCGGCTGCACGGCGGCCGATTCCCTCTACCGCCCGGCCGAACGCCTCTACACCGCCGGGCCGGAGCCCGATTACGGTGCTTATCTGGACGGTGCGCGTGCGCATCTCCGCGAACATGCCGTTGCCATCGACGGTTTTGATCGCGAGCGTCAGATTGAGTGGCGGATGCCCTTCGAACGGGCGCCGGCGGGGCACTGCGACAGCGACGAAACGACCGGGCTGCTGCTGATTCACGGTCTGGCCGATACGCCCTTCCTGTTCCGCGATCTGGCGGACCGTCTCGCCGCGCGCTGTGTGCGTGTGCGTGCGATCCTGCTGCCGGGCCACGGTACCCGGCCCGGCGATCTGGTGACCGCGGAATCGGATCAGTGGATCGATTCCGCCCGGACGCACGCGCGCGGATTGTCCGATCAGGTCGATCGCCTCTACGTCGGCGGCCATTCGCTTGGCGGCGCGATCGCGACGGTGTTGGCGCTCGAGGATCCGTCCGTTCAGGGCCTGGTTACGTTCGCGCCCGCATGGGAGCTGGATGGGCTGCGGGACGTGTTATGGCTGGGGACGCTGGCCGAACCCTTCATCGATTTCATCGAGCATGAGCCCGAGCCGAATCCGGTGAAATACGAGACCCTGGCGGTCAATACCGGTGACGAGATGGGGGAGATCCTCGGGCGCGTGCAGTCCGAGTTGGAGGCGCGCCGGTCCATAGACGATTTGCCGCTGCTGTTGGTGGCGACTGAGGCCGATTCGGTCATCGATCTCGATTACCTCCAGCGTGGATTCCGCGAGCGGTTCACGCATCCGGCCAGCCATATGCTGCTGTATCGCGATACGCGTGAACCGCTCCCGTCCTGGTGGCAGCCGCGCCGCATGAGCGAGCGCATGGCCTGGTTACCGGAACACCGGATCGTGGAGATGTCGCACCAATCGCTGCCGGTCGGGCCGGATAACCCGCTCTATGGCGTCGATGGCCTGATCCGGCACTGCCTGGAACCGAACGGGGGCTCGCGTGAGGAATGCCTGGCGCGCGATCCGCAGCGCATCCGCTACGCCGCTTATCGGGGCGAGGGGGAACGCAACGATCGGTATCTGACGTCCCGACTCACCTGGAACCCGCATTTCGACGACCTGGTGGATCGGGTCGCGCGCCTGCTGCAAGCTGATTAAGCGCGCCGCCGCAGGCGCTCAGCCGACGGCGTGGAACAGATCGGGGATGACGGTATGCGGGCGGACCACCGCCGGGTTGTCACTGTCGTCATGCGCTGCACGAAAGCCGGTGGCGATGTCATAGACGACGGCGTAGAACATGGCCTGTTCGCTGTCCGGGCCGTCGATCGCCGCCTCGAGATCGTGCCAGCGGATACTGACCTCCTGGGCGCCGCCGAGCCGGTGCTCCCGGGCCTCGGCCAGTCGATCGCCGCACCACTGCTCCCATTCGGCGTCATCGCCGTCGCTGCGACGGCTGTGCACCACCAGCGTGATCCCGTCGGAATCCACCTCGACCACGGTCACGCCGGAGCGCGCCAGTATGCGCGACGCCTCCACCGCTCGGGCGTAGTGACGGTGCTGGCCGGGATTGGAGATCAGTGCGCCGGCGGGCAGGGAACTGCGGGCCATGTGGATCGGATGCGGGCAGGGTTGCCACTCCGCGCCGTCCCAGTGGCAGTAGTGGCCATCGCGGTTGGTGTTCTGCGCCTCGAGGCGGTTGGCGCCGACGTGCGGCTGCAGCGCGCCGAGCGGTTCGTCGGCGATCAGCCGCTGTCTGCGGCGACCCCGGGCGTCCAGTTCAAAAACGTCGTAGCGGAGTTCCATACGGCCACCGGTGCGGATCAGAGTGTCCCTTTTAGATCAAACACTAGCACAGCCATCCGGCCCCGATGTGGCGGTGGGATGAACATTTGATGTGATTGTGGTCACGGTTTTGCCGCAAAGATCGTTCGCGCGGTGGGGCCGTCAGGGGTCCGTTCGACTTATGGGGCCGATCCGCCCGACTGCTTCGGTGCGTCCGCGGCATCCTCCGTGGCGGTGTCTTCCGCGGCCGGCGCGTCGTCCACACCGGCCTCCCGGGCGGCGGCCTCGTCATCGGCCGCCTCACTGGCGACTTCCGCAATCGCTGGTGACAGGGCCGCCGTACGGGCAGGGTTCGACGACCAGGGCGACTGCGCCTCCACCGGGCCAGTGCGGGTGATGCGCATGCGATGGAGGGCGAAGACCACGATGCCCGCCTGGGCGCCGGCAAGCAGGGCGAGGAACCCGGTCGGACCGAATGCGTCCATGAGGAGACCGGCCGTGGATGGTCCGAGCGTGGCGCCGATGCCGAACACGAGGATCAGGGTACTGCTCGCCGCCACCATCTGCTCCGCGCGCAGGTGATCGTTGGTATACGCAATGAACAGGGAATACAGGAGCATCGGACCGAGGCCAATCGCTGCAGCCAGGTAGACCAGCAGTTGCGGCCAGACGCCGGTAACCAGGACGGCGACGAGCGAGGCGATCGCGCCGAATGCCGCGAGCCCGGTGATGACTTTGCGCCGGTCCATGCGGTCGGAGAGCTTGCCGATCGGCCACTGGGCGAGGGCGGGTCCAGCGATCAGTATGAACATGAATACGGATATCTGGGCGACCGAGAGGCCGGCGGTGCGGCCATAGACCGCGCCCATGCCGAACACCGCCCCCTGGAGGATACCGGTGCTGAACGAGCCGAATATCCCCAGCGGGGAGATCCGGTAGAGGGCGCGGGCACCGAGTCGCTCGGGCGCCTCCTGGACCGGTTGCGGCGTGAGCGAGAACAGGATCGGGATCGCCGCGAACGAGATCAGCACCGATACCAGGATGAAGAGTTCATGCGCGATGGGATCACCGGTATTCAGCAGCAGTTGGCCGCCGCCCATGCCGAAGTAACTCACGATCATGTAGACCGACAGCAGCCCACCGCGGTGCTCGTTGGTGACGCGGTCGTTGAGCCAGCTCTCGGTCACGATATAGGCACTGGCGAGGCAGTATCCGGTCAGCACCCGCATCAGCGCCCAGACCACGGGCGTGACCAGCAGGCTCTGCACGAGGATGGCGATCGAGGCGAGCGCCGCGACGGCGGCGAACACCCGCAGGTGGCCGACCCGCCGGATCGTCCGGGGCGCGATCTGCGATCCGATCAGGAACCCGACGAAGTAGCCCGACATGACGATACCGGTCACCGTCGAGCCGAAGGATTCCTCGGCGGCGCGCACGCCGAGCAGACTGCCCTGCAGGCCATTGCCCAGCAGCAGCAGGCCCATCCCGACCAGCAGCGCCCAGACGCTGCCGGCCGCGCTGAACACGGCATGGTCCTGCATCCGGGGCAGAGGCGGCGTCGGCGGCCGCGGGATCACGATACGGCGCATAGGCGATCTCCTTCCTGGTGGGCCATGTGGTCCGCATGGCCCACTAGCGTCGCTTACCCGTTACGGCCGGTCAGGCGGAACCGGCCTTGATCAGGATGACGCCGGTCACGATCAGCACGAACCCGGCGATCTTGATCGCGCCCAGCGTCTCGCCGAAAAACAGCGCGCCCACGATCGCGACCCCGATTACGCCCAGCCCCGCCCAGACACCGTAGACGAAGCCCACCGGCAGTGTGCGCAGCGTCAGCGCGAGCAGCCAGAACGCGATCGCATAACCGCCAACCACGACCAGGCCGGGGAGCAGGCGCGTCATGCCGTCCGATGCCTTGAGCGCGGACGTGGCCACGACCTCGCTGAGGATCGCGAGGCCGAGCAGAAACCAGGTGAGCACGGAGGTCATGGCCGGGTCAGCGCCTCCAGGCGCTCGATCACGCCGGGGCGCTCGTCCTCCGACAGCACCGCCAGGCCGAAGATATCGCTCAGCCAGAGTCCATCCGTCGCGAGCCGGGCGATCTGCGCGTTGGCCGGATCGATGCCGTCTTCATGCAGCCTTTCGCGCCAGGTGGCCTGGCGGGCGCGCAGACCTTCGGTGAGATCGGGCCTGGTGGCGCCAGCGGCGAGCAGCGCGACGCCGAGCCGGCCGGTCGGGTCATTCGCGAGGACATCGTCGACCGCGCAGGCGCGGATGTAGCCGCGGGCCCAACTGCCGGGCTCGGTATCGGTCGTCCGATGGGCCTGGATGCGTTCTTCCGTGACCTCGATCAGGCGGTCCACCATCGCCATCAGCAGTTCCTCCTTGGTGGCGAAGTGATACAGCAGGCCGCCCTTGCTGAGCGCGGCCTCAGCGGCCACCGCCGCAAGCGTAAGGCCGGCGGCGCCGCGCTCGAGCACGACCTGGCCGGCGGCTTTGAGGATGCGGGTGCGGGTGTCGTCGCTATTCATGTCGAGAGTGTACCGTCTGGACGGTTTAGTTGGGAAGGTGGGGATTAGGCGGCAGGCGGCAGGCGGCAGGAAGCAGGGCGAAAGGCCAAGGCCCAAGGGCGAAGGGCGAAGGGCGAAGGCCGGAGGCGCAGGCGCGTTTTCACCGAAGGCGAGCGCGCGCGGTTTGGTGCGTCTGCGAGGTGGCTGGCCCCGGGGACGTAGGCCGGCCTCCGGACGGTCGCTGCGCTGCCTTCCTCTTCCGTCCCCGGGTGGCGTGGGTATACACTCTTGCGCCCGGTCGATAGACCGGGTCTCGATGGTGGGCCGTGTCCGTCCCCCCGCAACGAAACGTCGTGAACCCCGTCAGGCCCGGAAGGGAGCAGCGGCAGCGGCGATCTTCGGGTGCCGGGGTGTGGCGGATGCGGGCCACCGCCTTTACTGATCTTCCCGGGAGATCGGTAACCCCGACGTCCCCGTCGCGGTTACTCAGCGACCCGCGCGCTCGGTATAATCACGGGCCACGCACCCGCCGGGGTTCCTGCCCTCATGAGCTACGAAGTCCTTGCCCGCAAGTGGCGCCCGCGCAGTTTCCCGGAACTGGTCGGCCAGGATCATGTGCGCCGTGCACTGGTCAACGCGCTCGACAATGACCGAATGCATCACGCGTATCTGTTCACCGGCACCCGCGGGGTCGGCAAGACCACGATCGCGCGCATCCTTGCCAAGAGCCTGAACTGCGAGACGAACGGCGTCTCCAGTGAACCCTGCGGCAGCTGCTCGGCGTGCACCGAGATCGACGAGGGCCGCTTCGTCGACCTGATCGAGGTCGACGCCGCCTCGCGCACGAAGGTCGACGAGACGCGAGAACTGCTGGACAACGTCCCGTACGCGCCGTCGCGCGGGCGCTACAAGGTGTACCTCATCGACGAGGTGCACATGTTCTCGAATCACAGTTTCAATGCCCTGCTGAAGACGCTGGAGGAACCGCCGCCGCACGTGCGCTTCCTGCTGGCGACGACCGACCCGCAGAAGGTCCCCGTCACCGTCCTGTCGCGCTGCCTGCAGTTCAACCTGCGCCTGATGCCGGTGGCCGCGATCATGGGGCATCTGGAACGCATTCTCGCCGCGGAGGGCGTCGAGTTCGAGGCGGCGGCGCTCGGCCAGATCGCACGCTCGGCGAGCGGCAGCATGCGCGACGCGCTGTCCCTGCTCGACCAGGCGATCGCCTTCGGCGAGGGAGCGGTGCGGACATCCGATGTCGAGGGCATGCTGGGCACGCTGTCGCGTGAGCGGCTGTTCTCGCTGATCGAGGCGCTGGCCGATGCCGACTCCGCACGGCTTATGCACGAGATCGACGAGTTGGCGCGGGCGGCCAGCGATCTTGAGCCGGTGCTCGCCGATCTCCTTGCGCTGCTGCATCAACTGGCGATCGCGCAGACGGTGCCCGACGCCGTCGATGAATCGGTCGCGGACGTCGAGCGCGTGCGGGAACTGGCCGCGCGGGTGAGCCCGGAAGATGTCCAGCTGTATTACCAGATCGGGACCCTCGGCCGGCGGGAACTGCCCTGGGCACCGGACCCACGCAGCGGCCTGGAGATGACGCTGCTGCGTATGCTGGCGTTCCGCCCGGCCGGGGCTGGGGAAATCGCCGCAGGCGAGGGGGGCCGCGCCGATGTGTCGCCGCACGGCGCAGCGGCCACGGCGTCCGGACCGCCGACGCGGTCGGCCGGTGGTGACACCGCGTCGCCTTCGCCTGCGGCCGGGCAGACGGGCGCCACGAAGTCGGCCCGCTCCGCCCGCGAGGCGATGGTGCGCGCGGCCGAACAGAGCACGTCGGTGGAACCGGCCGTGCCGGATGCAGCAGCACCTGCACCAGAACCGACGGCCCTGGCTACGGGTGCAGCCACGCCGCCAGAACCCGATGCCTCCCCTGCCGAGTCGGAATCGGCCCAGGAGGCACCAGCGGCGGCTCCCGTGCAGTCCCGGTCGGCGGCAAGCGACGGCGTTCCCGCGGATCCGGTCGGCGACTGGGAAGGCACCGTCCGCGCGCTCGAACTGCGCGGTCTCGCGGGCGAATTGGCCGCGAACTCGGCACCCCTCGAATGGTCGGACGGCCACCTGCGCCTTGCCCTGTCCGCCGAGCATGCCCATCTTGGAAGTGAGCGTTATCGTCAACGCCTCGAGCAAGCGCTGGGCGAATGCCTCGGTGAGCGTGTCCGGATCGATCTGGTGGACGATACGGCCGAGCGTGGCGAGACGCCGGCGGAAGCGGAACGCCGCCGGGTGGACGCGCGGCATGCCGAGGCGGAGCAGGCCATCGAGGGGGACCCCGTGGTGCAGGCGTTCCAGGAACATTTCGGGGCCGAGGTCGAACAGGACAGCGTCCGCCCCGCCGCCGATCCCGGATCGGCGGATGGCAATCACTGACAGAGGATCGAGCGATGAAAGGCGAACTAGGCAAGCTCATGCAGCAGGCCCAGAAGATGCAGGAGCAGATGCAGGAGGCTCAGCAGGAGATGGCCAACATGGAGGTCGAAGGCGCGGCCGGTGGCGGCATGGTGAAGGTGACAATGACCGGCAAGCACGAAGTCCGGCGTGTGGCCATCGACGATAGCCTGATGGGCGATGACCGCGAGATGCTGGAAGACCTGATCACGGCGGCGATGAATGATGCCGTGCAGAAGGTTGAGGTGGAGCAGCAGGAGCGGTTCTCCGGCATGACTTCGGGCCTTGGGTTGCCCGAAGGCTTCAAGATGCCGTTCTGAATGTGGACCCGACGCACAAACTGCTGGCGTGACCGATGATCGGCTCGCCGCTGTTGCGCGAATTGATCGAGGCGCTGCGCTGCATGCCGGGTGTCGGTCCGCGCTCGGCCCAGCGGATCGCGTTCCATCTGCTCGAGCGCGACCGCCCGGGTGGGCTGCACCTGGCCGACCGTCTGCAGGCGGCCATGGAAGGTATCGGCCGCTGCGCCGATTGCCGCACGTTCAGCGAGGCCGAACGCTGCGAACTCTGCGCGGGGACCGCGCGTGACCGTTCGCTGCTGTGTGTGGTCGAGACCCCGGCCGACATCGCGGCGGTGGAGAATTCCACCGCCTATAACGGCCTCTACTTCGTGCTGATGGGCCACCTGTCGCCGCTGGACGGGATCGGTCCGGAGGAACTCGGCCTCGATCGGCTCGAGGAGCGCTTCGGTGCGGGCGAGGTGAAGGAGATCATCCTCGCCACGAATCCGACGGTCGAGGGCGAGGCCACGGCCCAGTACGTCAGCGAGCGCGCCAAGGCCCACGGCCTGCGCGTCACCCGCATCGCGCACGGCGTACCCCTGGGCGGCGAACTCGAATACGTCGACGGCGGCACCCTGTCGCACGCCTTTACGGGCCGTCTGGAAGTCTGACCGGTCCGGGGCATGGCCTGGAAAACCGCCTCTCGCCAAGCACGCCAAGGGCGCCAGGAAAGGCGAATAGAAACAGGCGGACTAATCGCAGGAGAGTGTGGCGTTGTCCAGACGCACCGGCTAGCCACGGTCTATTCAGCCCAGGTTTTCTTGGCGCGCTTGGCGTGCTTGGCGAGAGGCGATTTTGACTTCCCGGCAAGACTGGAGATGGCATGACCGAAGAGACGCTGTTTACGAAAATCCGGGATCGGGAGATCCCGTCCGATATCGTCTACGAGGACGATGAGATCTTTGCCTTCCGCGATATCAATCCCCAGGCACCGACCCACGTGCTGGTCGTGCCGAAAGAGATCATCCCGACGGTCAACGATATCGAGGAAGCACATGCGGGGCTGATCGGACGGATGTTCCTGGTCGCCAAACGGATCGCGCGCGAAGACGGGATCGCCGAATCCGGTTACCGCCTTGTGATGAATACCAATGCGGACGGTGGTCAAACCGTATTCCATATCCATCTGCACGTGATCGGCGGGCGTACGATGGAGTGGCCCCCCGGCTGAGCGTAACGCGGTCCGGGACGGCCGCTTGCCGCGGGTCCGGGGATATCGAGGCAATGATTGAACGCGAACTGAGTACCGACGGGCGGTTCGGTCGCTATGTACTGCGGCCTCACCGCTCCGCGACCTGGAGTGACAACCTCTGGCTGGTCGCGGCGGTCGCGCTGATGGCGGTGCCCATCGCGATGGCGTGGGCCGTGGCCGGTTTCTGGCTGATCCTGCCGCTGTGCGGGCTCGAGCTCGCTGTGCTTGCACTGGGGCTGTACGTCGTCAATCACTCGCTGCTCGCGCAGGAGGTGATCACGATCGACGCGGACCAGATCACGATCGAGGCCGGCAAGCGGGAGGTCGAACGTCGCTTCGAACTCGCGCGCGACTGGGCGCAGGTGCTGCTGCAGCCGGCCCGGCGGCGTGCGCACCCTTCGCGCCTGATCCTGCGCTCACACGGGCGTGCGGTCGAGCTCGGCCGCTTTCTGACCGACGAGGAGCGCGACGAACTGGCCGGCGATCTGCGCGGTGTTCTCGCCCGCCCCGGGCACGGCCCCGCCAGCGAGGGGCTGGGCGGGCGACGCTGGTAACAACCGGTTCTTATGCTATAAGAAACCGATCTTACCGGATGAGTGTTTCTTATCGGTATAGTCGCGGGGTCAGAACGATCGCCCGACCGGGTGATCGGCGTTTACCGTAGAGATGCACCGGAGATCGATAAGATGGGCCTGAGAATTGGTGACAAGGCGCCCGATTTCAAGCAGGAGTCGAGCGAGGGCACGATCAACTTCCACGAGTGGGCGGGAGACAACTGGGTCGTGCTGTTCTCGCACCCGGCAGACTTCACGCCGGTCTGCACCACCGAACTCGGCGCGACCGCGAACCTGAAGGCGGAATTCGAAAAGCGCGGCGCCAAGGCGATCGCCGTCAGCGTCGACCCGGTCGAGTCCCACAAGGGCTGGATCGGCGACATCAACGAGACGCAGAACACCACCGTGAACTTCCCGATTCTCGCCGACGAGAACCGGACCGTGGCCGAGCTCTACGACATGATCCACCCGAATGAGGACGATGCCTCCACGGTGCGCTCGGTATTCATCATCGACCCGAACAAGAAGATCCGGACGATGATCACGTATCCGAAGAGCACGGGCCGCAACTTCAATGAAGTCGTGCGCGTGATCGATTCGCTGCAATTGACGGACAACTACAGTGTCGCGACGCCGGCGAACTGGAATGATGGCGAGGACGTCATCATCCTGCCCTCGATCACCGATCCGGACGTCATCAAGGAGAAGTTCCCGAAAGGCCACAAGGAACTGCGTCCGTACCTGCGCGTCACGCCGCAGCCGAACCGCTGAGTTCGGCCGGGCCGCCGGGCCCGGAATCATTCGGTAGAATAAGAGCCGGTACGGGGCTTTCCGTACCCGCTTTTTTTATTGCAGCCCTTGGCGGTTGAAAGCCGGGCGTCGGAAAGTGATCGCGATCAAGCTCGCTCCTACGGGGGCTGGCAGGATTCCTGCAGGAGCGGGCTTGCTCGCGATCGACGAGCGTTCCGTGCGGCATGGTGATAAACAAGGCCCGCTCATCGCGTGCCTGGCACGGACACCATCGTCAACGGAGTAAAGCGGCCCGGTCCCGGCGGCGGGTACGCCGGCTTGGTCTCAATCGTGGCCTGAGGCGGCGTCACGGAAGCGATACCACAACGGTATAGCGATCAACCCGAGCACGAACGCGAGCGCAGGGGACGCGATGGCCACGGCGGCGAGAAGCACGATGAACGCCTGATCGGTCCGCGCGTACTGCGAGGGACGCACGATCCGCACGAGATCGATCGCCGGGATCAGCAGCAGGGTGCCCAGCGCGGCGTCGGGGATATGCGCCAGCAGCCGTGTGGTATCGGCGGCCGCGAACAGCCCGAGGCCCAGCAGGGTGATCCCCAGGCCGGCTGGCGCGGGCCAGCTACGGGCGCCGAAGCGGTAATGGGCGGCCACACCGCCGGCGCCATGACACATCGGCATCGCGCCAAACGGTGCGGTGACCAGATTCATCAGTCCGGTCGTTACGGACAGCCGCCGCATCCGCACGCGCTGCGCGTCGGGATAGTATTCGCGGCCGACCCGCTCGGTGACGATGATCGCGTTGGTGAGCGTGAGCGGGATCTGCGGCAGGGTGATCAGGACGATACCCGTGATGAGCGCGTCGATACCCGGCAGCCGGGGTGCGATCAGATCCCCGGCCGGGACCGTGGCCGGTGCCGCTTCGCCAATCCACGGCAGGGCGGCCAGGCCGGCGCCGAGTACGATCAGCGCGATCGGCCATTGGGGCCGCCACAGGAGCAGGGCCGCGGCCAGGGCCGCCAGCAGGAACCCGGTGAGCGGGTTGGCGGCCAGCATACCCAATGCCTTCCAGCCTAGGCTGAGCCCGAGCCCTGCCTGCAATGCGGCGATCACCGGCGCCGGGACCAGCCGCGCGAGGCGCGTGATCAGTTTGCCGGTCCCCAGCAGCAGGAACACGACCGCGAGGGCAAGCCCGCCACCGATCACGGCGTCGAGCGCCGGTGCGCTTGTCACGAGCACGGCGCCGGCAACCTTCATTGGCTGGACCGGGATCGGCACCCGGAAGAAGCCGGCCGTAAGCAGGTAGGCGATCCCGAAGCCTGCGAGGACGCTGCCGGCAGGCAGCCCGCCCACCATGATCGCGCCGATGGTCAGGGGCAGGAAGGTGCCGATGTCGCCACAGGCCCCGGCCAGTTCGCGCAGCGGTCGCACACGCTGGTCGGCGGTATTCACTGTTTGGCGGCCATGACTGTATGGCGGTGAATGAACCCGCGGAGCGCCTGTCGCCAGTCGGCGTTCAGTTCCAGTGACGGATCGTTGTGCGAACCGCTCAGCCGCACCCGCCGGGTCGCTTCGGGGCGTACGCCGGCGAGCGCTTCGGCGTGCCGGAACGGCACGATCTCGTCATCGCGCGAGTGCGCGATCAGCACGGGGCAATCAGTGCGGGCGATGGCCGCCTCCGTATCGAATTCATAGCGTGCCAGCCAGCGGGCCGGCAGCCAGGGGTAGTGATGGGCGGCGAGATCGGGTAGCGATGTAAAGGGCGACTCGAGCACCAAACCGGCGGGCTTATGCCGCGCGGCGAGCCATGCGGCCACCGAGCCGCCCAGCGAGCGCCCGAAGACGACGATTCGACCGGGGGCGTAGGCGGCGTCCCCGGTCAGCCAGCGCCACGCGGCCCGGGCGTCCCGGTACAGGCCGTGCTCATCCGGACTGCCGTCGCTGCGCCCGTAACCGCGGTAGTCGATCATAAGGGTCGCCGCGCCGAGTTCATGCAATGCACCCACGGTGGCGAGGCGATGCGACATGTCACCGGCGTTGCCATGGAAGAACAGCACGATCGGGCCATCGTCATCGGGCCCGTCGACGAACCACGCGGCGATGTCTGTACCGTCATCGGCCGTGAGGCTGACATCGTGCCATGACAGGTCGATGAAATCGGGTGTGGCCGGGTAATCGCCGCGGGTGGGGAAGAACACCAGTCCTTGCTGAAACACGAACAGCAAGGCGGCGATCAGGGCATAGACGAGTGCCGCGCCGAGGACGAGCGCGGCGATGGTAGCCACAAGGCCCTGTGGAATGCGGGGCGCTCGGGCGGCGAACGGCACGGGCCGTCCCCCGTCACCGGATGCCTACTGACCGCCATCCCGCAGTGGCAACGTATAGAGGTCACCCTCGAGACTGCCGTAATACGCGGCGAGATCGCGCATATCCTGGTCAGAGAGTTGGGTGACCTGACCGCTCATGATCGCGTTGTCGCGCTCGCCGGATTTGTATTGCTTGAGCGTTACGTAGAGATAGCTCGGGTGCTGGCCCGCGAGTTTCGGGTACATGGCGTTCTGCGAGTTGCCCTTCTCGCCGTGACAGGCGGCGCAGGTCTGCGATTTCTCCCTGCCCGCCTCGGGGTCGCCGGCCGCATGGGCAGTGCTCAGGGTGGCCAGCATCATCAGTGCGGCGGTCGCGAAGAATACGGAAATTCGCTGCATGACGGGGTCCTCGAAGGCGTATCGATTTAGCGGGGCTGATCGATCGACGCGAAATACGCCGCGATATCCTGGATTTCCTGCTCACTCAGGGCGCGGGCCTGGGCCTGCATCGTCGGGTGCGTGCGGTCGCCCGAACGGTACGCTTCGAGGGCGGAAACGATGTACTCGGAATGCTGTCCGCCGATCTTCGGCACCATGTACGTGGGATAGACGTTCGCCTGGTCGGGTATGCCATGGCAGCCGAGACAGGTCTGCGACGCGTACCGTCCCTTCTCCGGGTCCCCTTCGGCGTGGACGGCACCGGCGACCAGCAGCCCGGCCAGCGTTGCCGCGAGCGCGCTCGCGCGTCTTTTCGTCATCGATCCTGTTCTCCGCGTCCGGGTGTGTCGATTGCCCGCGGGGCGATTCGTACCACCGTTTGTCGACGAGTTGTCCGCATGCTTTTTCGGGCCGGTCGGATGGACCGGCCCATATACGGCCCAAAGCCGCCAGTATACACACTCGGCCGGTTCCTGGGACCCCGCGCCCTCAGTCGAGCAGGGCGTCCGCCTTGGCCGCGCAGATGAAGTCGTTGTCCGACAGACCGCCGATCGAATGCGTCGAGAATTTCACCACGCAGCGGTTGTAACCGACCTCCAGGTCCGGGTGGTGGTCCTCGCGGTTCGCGATCCAGGCCAGGGCGTTCACGAATGCGATCGTGTGGTAGTAATTCCGGAACTTGAAGGTGCGCGTGATCACCCGGTCATCGTCCGAGATGGCCCAGTCCTCGTGGACGCGCGCCAGGAGCTTCTCCGCCTCACCGCGCTCGAGCGGGGATACCCCGCCTTCGCAGGCCTGACATTTGCGTTCGGTCAGTTGCTCTTCGCTCATGGGAATGCCTCAAAGCCGTCCAATGTCGGCGGCGCTGCCGCCATGTGTCACCGTGATTGTACGGTGCCCGCGCGTGGTGCCTCAAACTGCCAGCGAAATCCCCCACCTGGTCTATCCGTTTTGCTGGCGGCGCAGGTGCGCGATCCGCTCCGCCGCCGGCGGGTGTGAATCGTGGAAGGCCGACCAGATCGGGTCGGGCGTCAGGGTGTTCGCGTTCTCGCGGTACAGGTCGACAAGCGCATTGACCAGGTGGTCGGCCCGGCACTGCGTGGCCGCGAAGGCGTCGGCCTCGAACTCGTGGCGGCGCGACAGCCAGGCGAACAGCGGCTGCAGGAAGAAAGTGAAAACCGGCAGCACCAGCATGAACAGCGCCAGCGCCGCATGTATCGAGGGCGTGGGGACGCCAAGCGCAGTATAGAACCAGGGCCGTTCCATTAGCCAGGCGAGCAGGGCCAGGCCGCCAAGACTGGCGAGCGCCATCAGGGCGATGTTCTTCGCGATGTGGTGATGCCGGAAATGGCCGAGCTCGTGCGCCAGTACCGCCTCGACCTCATCGGCATCGAGCTGCGCAAGCAGCGTGTCGAAGAACACGATGCGCTTGTTGCGTCCGAGGCCGCTGAAGTACGCGTTGCCGTGGCCGGATCGGCGTGAGCCGTCGATAACGTAGACCCCGTTGCTGGCAAACCCGCAGCGCTTGAGCAGGCCCTCGATCCGCGTGCGCAGGCCGGTGTCTTCGAGCGGCGTAAAGCGGTTGAACAGCGGGGCGATAAAGGCTGGCCAGGCCCACACCATCAAAAGATTAAAGCCCAGCCAGACGGCCCAGGCGTAGAGCCACCAGCCGCTGCCGGCGGCCTGCATCAGCCACAGGATGACGGCGGCCAGCGGTATGCCGAGCACAAGCAGGAGACCGGCGGTGCGCAGCTGATCGGCCATGAACAGCCCGGGCGTCGTCCGGTTGAAGCCGAAGCGGGCCTCGATTCCGAACGTGCGCCAAACGCGCAGGGGCAGGTCGATCGCGGCGCCGACGACCACAATCGTTGCGAGCACGCCGATGCCGGTGACCATCGGCGGCAGTTCCAGCGCCCGCCATGCCTGATCCACGGCGGCGAGACCGCCCGCGAGTGTCCAGCCGAGGAGCACGATCGCCTCCACAGCCGTATCGACGGCACCGAGGCGCGTGCGCGCGACCGAGTAATCGGCGGCATGGCGGTGTGTCTCCGGCGTGATCGTGTCGGCGAACGCCTCGGGCACGTGCCCGCGGTAGCGGTGCACCGAATCGATCTGGCGCCGGGCGAGCCAAAGCCGGAGGCCAGTCGAGGCCACGAGGGCCACAACGAAAAGGGCGGTCAATGCATGCATGTGTTCGCGTACAGGCGGGAGCGTGTTGCTAGAATAGCAACCCCTTCGAATACCGGGAAACAGAATGACCGACGCCACGCAGCGTCTGATCTGGATCGACCTCGAGATGACCGGGCTCGACACCCGTCGCGATGCCATCATCGAGATCGCGACCATCGTCACTGACAGTGAGCTGGAGATCCTCGCGGAGGGACCGGTGCTCGCGATCAACCAGCCCGAACGGGTAATGGAATCCATGGACGACTGGAATACGCGCCAGCACGGTCAGTCCGGGCTGACCCGGCGGGTGCTGGAATCCACGATCGGTTATGCGGCGGCCGAGGGCCGTACGCTCGATTTCCTCCGCGAGTGGGTCGTCGCGGGCGAATCACCGATGTGCGGCAACAGTATCTGTCAGGATCGTCGATTCCTCGCCCGCCTGATGCCCGATCTGGAGTCCTTCTTCCACTACCGCAATCTGGATGTCAGCTCGGTCAAGGAACTGGTCAGCCGCTGGTCGCCGGCTCTGCTCGAGGGCATCAGCAAGGAGGGCAGTCACCTGGCGCTGGATGATATCCGCGATTCGATCGCCGAGCTGCGTTACTACCGGAAGCACGCCTTCAGCATCTGATCGCGATGGTGATGCACGGTCTGCGGAGGCCGCCATGCAGCAACTGATGACGACGCGCGAGGTAGCCGAGTACCTGCGGCTCAAGGAGCGCAAGGTCTATGAACTCGTGCGCACCGGCGCGATCCCCTGTACGCGCGTGACCGGCAAGTGGCTGTTCCCTAAGGCGTTGATCGACCGCTGGCTGCTGGAGCACGGCGAGGGTGGCGCGCACGAGATGCGCCCGACACCGGCCCCGGTTGTCGCCGGCAGCCACGACCCGCTGCTTGAGTGGGCGGTACAGGCCTCCGGTTGCGGTCTCGCGCTGCTGTTCGGCGGGAGCCTTGATGGGTTGAGCCGCTTCGCCCGGAACGAGGCCGTCACGGCGGGTCTGCATATACCCGATTCGCAAGGTATGGAGGACAATGTTTCCGCGGTGCGCGAGGCCGGTACGGGCCGCGAACCGGTCCTGATCGAATGGGCGCGACGGCGTCAGGGGCTGATGGTCGCCCCGGGGGATCCGCTCGGGATCGCCGGCCTGGCCGATCTCGTGACCAGGGGCGCGCGCCTGATCGATCGCCAGCCCGGCGCCGGCAGCCGGTTGCGGCTTGATCGCCTGCTGGAGGAGGCGGGTATCGCACGCGCCGATCTGGCGATCGTCGACGAGCCGGCCATCAATGAGAACGACGTCGCCCGCGAGGTTCATGCGGGGCACGCTGACGCCGGGCTGGGCATCGAGGCCGCCGCCCGCGAGGCCGGGCTGGAATTCCTGCCGCTCGCCGATGAGCGCTTCGATCTGCTGGTCGGGCGCCGGGATTACTTCGAGCCGCCGTTCCAGGCGCTGCTCGCCATTACGCGGACGCGGCGGTTTGCCGAGCGTGCGGCTACGCTGGGCGGTTATGACCTCAGTGGGACCGGGGCGGTGCATTACAACGCGGCGTAGGTCGGACTTCAGTTCGACGCCGTCGAGGTCCGAGCGTCCATACAACCCTTCCCGGTTGTCGCGGTTCGGTGTGGTGTTTTCGCGGTTCGATACGTGGTTTGGGTTTCGCCGGCTGGCGCCGGCGAGTTCCTTTCTTTTGCACGAAAAGAAAGGAACCAAAGAAAGCGTGCCCCGGGCGACGCCGCCCCGCCGCCGTTTTCCCGGGATAGCCGGTCACGTCCGCTCCCGGTGACTGTATCCGCTCCTTTCGGGTTCAGGGCATCCGAAGGAAAACGTCGGCGGGGTCCCCTGCGCGCGGGCGTGGGCGATGGGTGCGGGCGACAGGCCATCCTTGGCCTGACGCCCGCATGGCCGTATCCATGCGGCCACCCGACGCTGAGGCGCCGGGCTGGTCCGTCGCCCACGCCCGTGCTCGGCGGCGTCGATGGGAGGAGACGTCAAAACCGTCGCGGAGCGGGACGTGGTGCACGGGATCCAGCGTGGCGGTTTTCCTCCCATCTGGCGCGCCATGCACCGCAGAACGTAGGCCGGCCTCGCGCGGTGCCGCGGCACTGGATGCCGGCCCGGAGCACGTCACCGCGCAATGCCGGCATTCCCCGGCGGCGAATGCCGGTGCACGCGCGAAGTGCAACGGGAGCCGGGGAAAGCCGGCTTACATAATAACCTTGGCCCTTGGCCCTTGGCCCTTGGCCCGTGGCCCTGCCGCCAAGCCACGTCACACCAGCAACTCCCCCGCAACAAACCGCCTCGCCTCCTCGCTCTGTGGCCGATCAAAGAACACCGATCCCGATGCCTGCTCGAGGATCCGCCCGTGGTGCATGAACACGACTTCGTCGGCGAGCCGCCGGGCCTGGTTGAGGTCATGGGTGCAGAGGATGATGCGCGTGCCGGCGTCGCGTACGGCCTCGATCGATTCTTCGATCGATGTCGTGGCCGCCGGGTCCAGGTGCGAGGCGGGTTCGTCCATCAGCAGGGCCGCGGGGCGCTGGGACCAGGCGCGCGCGATCGCGAGCCGCTGACGTTCGCCGCCCGAGAGCCGGCGGGCGCCGGTGCGCGCGAACCCCTCGAGGCGCACCGCCGCCAGGGCGCTGCGGGCGGCTTCGGACCGACGCTGTCGCGGTACGCCGGCGAGCGCGAGCGCATAGGTGACATTGGCCTCGACCGAGCGCCGCAGCATGACCGGGTGTTGGGGGACATACCCCACCCGCACACCGAGCCGACCGATATCCGCATTCCCCCAGCTCACGCTGCCCCGCGTGGGTATGAGGAGGCCGCGGCAGATCCGCATGAGCAGCGTCTTGCCGGCCCCGTTGGGGCCGAGCAGGACGGTGATCGGGACGCGACCGATGCGGGTCGTGATGCCGCTCAACAGTTGTCTGCCTTCGGCCACGAAACCGATGTCATCGAGGCGCGCGGGGAACAGGGTGTCGTCACGGGCCTTCATGCGCCGTACCGCAGCCGTCCGAAGCGCGAGACCGCCATGGCGATGGCGTTGATGCCGATCGTCAGGCCGATGAGGATGATGCCGAGGCCGAGCGCCATGCCGAGGTTGCCCTTGCTGGTCTCGAGTGTGATCGCGGTGGTCATGACCCGCGTAACGCCGTCGATGTTGCCGCCGACAATGAACACGGCGCCCACCTCGGCGATGGCGCGGCCGAATCCGGCGAGCACGCCGGTGGTCAGGCTGAATCGGCCCTCCCACAGCAGCGTCGGCAGCATCCGCGCGCGGTTGGCGCCCAGGGACGCCAGATCCTCGCGATATTCCGTCGCGAGGTCTTCGATCGTCTGGCGAGTCAGTGCCGCGATGAGCGGCAGGACGAGGATCGCCTGAGCGGTGATCATCGCACCGGGCGTGAACAGGAGACCGAATTCGCCGAGCGGGCCCGCCCGCGACAGGAGCAGGTACACCGCCAGGCCGACGACGACGGGCGGCAGGCCCATGAAGGCATTGAGTATGGTGATCGGGATCCCGCGCCCGGGGAAGCGCGTGAGCGCCAACGTGGCGCCCAGCGGCAGCGCGATCAGCGTCGCGATGATGACCGCCGTCAGGCTGACCTGCAGCGAAAGTGCGACGATCCCGAAGATGTCGGGATCGAGTGCGATCAGCAGGTTGCCCGCTTGCTCGAATGCGCGCGTGAATTCGCTCACTGCACCACTCCGCCCGGTGTCCCCGCGTCCGCTGAGGCGCTGCGCGGTCTTCAGGGGCTATACGTGGCAGAATTTTGCGGGGCAGCCTATATCAACGCAATGTAAAGCGAAATTCCGAAAAATAAACAGAAAAAAGCAGTTATTTGCGCGGCGTTTCGGGTGTTCCGGGGCCGGCCATTCAGGCCTCGACCGGCGTGTCGTCCCGGTTCCCCCAGTCGGACCAGGAACCCGGATAGCCGGCGGCACGGGGGTAGCCGAGGATCCGGAGCAGGGCGTAGCTGAATGCCGATCGATGGTGGGTGTGGCAGTAGGCGACGACCTCGCGGTCGGGCGTGATCCCAAGTGCCTCGAGCTCGGCGCGCATGTCGTCGAGCGGCCGCAGGCGCAGATCGCGTTCCGGGTCCATCGCCCGCGTCCACTCGTAATGCGCCGCGCCGGGGACGTGACCGGCGCGGGCCGCGCGCACCGAGCTGCCGTCATATTCGCCACGCGAGCGGGCGTCGAGACAGATGAAATCGGCGCCGCCAAGGCGCCCCATGATGGTCTCCGCGACCCGAACGTTGGCGCGCTCGCCGGTGTCATCCAGCGCGCCCGGCTCTGGATTGGCGCCGCGCCCGGCTTCGAGCGGGTAGCCTTCATGCACCCAGGCGCGCAGGCCGCCGTCGAGGATGGCCGTGCGGTCATGGCCAAGGGCGTCGAGTGTCCACATCAGGCGACCCGCGGCACCGCCGCCCTCGGCATCCATTGCCACCACCTGCACCCCAGGACCGATACCGGCTGCCCGGAGCACGCGCAGCAATGTCGTCGTGTCCGGCAGCAGGCCGCCCACCGGTGGACGTGAGGCCACCAACTCGCCATAGGGGAGGTGGACCGCGCCCGGCACGTGGTGTTCACCGAAGACCTCTCCGGGGCTCAGGTCGACCACGCGGATCGCCGGATCGTCGAGCCGTTCGACCAGGGCGGCCGGGTCCAGCAGCAGGGGGAGATCTTCAGTCGCGGACATGGTTCATGCGCTCCCGGCGCTGGAGACCGGATCGACGCTCCGTGCGGGCGGCGTGAGCACGGTCTGCGCCGCGACCGGCAGCCGCTCCGGATAGTCGATCGTGAAGTGGAGACCGCGGCTCTCGCGGCGGGCGGCGGCGCTGCGGATGATCAGATCGGCCACCAGCGCGAGGTTGCGCAGTTCAAGCAGGTCATTGGTCACGCGGAAATTGCCGTAGTACTCGGCGATTTCGCCCAGCAGCAGGTCGATGCGGTGGCGCGCGCGCTCCAGGCGTTTGTCGCTGCGCACGATGCCGACGTAGTCCCACATGAAACGCCGCAGTTCATCCCAGTTGTGCGCGACCACGACTTCCTCGTCCGAGTTCGTTACCCGGCTCTCATCCCAGTGCGGGATGGTCTCGCTGGTGCCGAAAACGTCCAGGCGTTCGGCGATGTCGCGCGCCGCGGCGCGGGCGAAGACGAGGCATTCCAGCAGCGAGTTGCTGGCCATGCGGTTGGCGCCGTGCAGGCCGGTACACGCGGTTTCGCCGATCGCGTACAGGCCTTCGAGATCGGTGTGACCGGCGCGGTTGGTCATTACGCCACCGCAGGTATAGTGGGCCGCCGGGACTATCGGGATCGGCTCGCGACTCATGTCGACGCCGAACTCGAGGCACTTGGCCTGGATGTTCGGGAAGTGTTCGTGGATGAATTCGGCGCCGCGATGCGAGATATCGAGATACAGGCAGTCCGCGCCCAGGCGTTTCATTTCATGGTCGATCGCGCGGGCGACGATATCGCGCGGCGCCAGCTCGGCGCGCGTGTCGAACCGGTCCATAAAGCGCGAGCCGTCCGGCAACAGCAGTTTGCCGCCCTCGCCGCGCACCGCTTCCGAGATCAGCGCGGATTTGGCGCGCGGGTGGTACAGGCAGGTCGGGTGGAACTGCATGAATTCCATATTCCCGATCCGGCAGCCGGCCCGCCAGGCCATGGCGATGCCGTCGCCGGTCGCCCCATCCGGGTTGCTCGTGTACAGATAGACCTTGCTCGCGCCGCCGGTCGCGAGGACAACCGCACGGGCGCGGATCGTCTCGACCCGCCCGTCGCGGGTATCGAGTACGTAGGCCCCGACGCAGCGGCGCTGTCCGTCCGCGCCCTGAGCGGTGATGAGGTCGACCGCATTGCGGTTGGGCAGGAGTTCGATATCGGGGTGGGTCTGTGCGCGTTCGATCAGCACCGTTTCTACCGCGCGCCCGGTGGCGTCGGCCGCGTGAATCACCCGCCGATGGGCGTGCCCGCCTTCGCGCGTGAGATGGTAGGGCGCCTCGCCGCCGGCCGGTTCCCGGGTAAAGGCGACGCCCAGCGATTCCAGCCAGTCGATGCATTCGGGGCCGTGCTCGACCGTGAACCGGACGATGTCCGCGTCACAGAGGCCCGCACCCGCATCGAGCGTATCGCCGATATGCGATTCGAAGCTGTCGCTGTCGTCGAGTACGGCGGAGATGCCGCCCTGGGCGTACCAGGTATTGCCCTCGGGCAGAGGACCCTTTGCCAGGACCGTTACGCGGGCGTGCTCCGCGGCATGGAGGGCGAATGTCAGTCCGGCAGCGCCGCTGCCAAGGATCAGCACGTCGGTTTCGAGTGCGTCGGCCATCGCTTGTCCGTCCGATAGGGGGTGTGTATTTTGGCACGACAAGTGGCGGCTGTCGCAGCACCCGCTCATTCCCGTTCGTCCGGAAACCTTTGCCCTCAATGACTGTCTACCGTAGTGGGCCATGCGGGGAGTTCCGTTACCCTCTGGGCGGACAGGGCGGTTCAGCACAAGGCGCGCCGACGAGTCATGGCGCGCCCCATGGCGAGGAGGCGCAACGCCGTGGTAGGCCGCCCTGTCCGCTCCCGAGGGGCGGCACTGTGCGCACCCGCCGCTGCGTTGCTCGTCACTTGTGTAGTGACGCTACACGTGCTCCTCGCGCGTTGCGGCGAGTACGCACAGCGCCGCAGAGGGTGACGGAACTCCCCGCATGGCCCACTGATGGCACCGGCGTGTCGGTCGTCCGGACCCGCACCCGATGAGCGAAAGCGCGGTCGATCTCGAGCTGGTGCGGCGGATCCAGCGGGGCGAGCGGGCCGCCTTCGATCTGCTTGTGCAGAAATATCAGCATCGGATCGCGCATCTAATCGCGCGCTACGTGCAGGATAAGTCCGAGGTGGAAGACGTGGCCCAGGAGGCGTTCATCAAGGCCTGGCGGGGAGTGGCGAGTTTCCGGGGCGAGAGCGCGTTCTACACCTGGCTGTACCGGATCGCGATCAACACGGCCAAGAACCACCTGGTCTCGGCGGGCCGGCGCGTCCCGGATCAGGGGGTCGATGCCACCGATGCGGAACAATACGAGGATGCGGCCCTGCTGCGCGATGCCGATACCCCCGAGCGCACACTGATGACGACTGAACTGGAGCAGACCGTGTACCGGACGATCGAATCGATGCCGTCGGAACTGCGCGAGGCGGTGACCCTGCGCGAAATGGAGGGGTTGTCTTATGACGAGATCGCGGCCGTGATGGACTGCCCGATCGGCACCGTGCGCTCACGGATATTCCGTGCCCGCGAAGCGATCGATTCGGCGATCCGGCCGCTGCTCGATGAGACGGGGAAAAGCGATGGCGAGTAAAACCGAATCGATGACGGGTGATGAGGCGTTGTCGGCGCTGGTGGACGGCGAGCTCGGGGCCCTGACGCGCAACCGGATTGTCGGGCGGCTGCTGGAGGATCCGGAACTGCGTGCGCGCTGGGCGCGCTATCACGCGGGACGCGCCAGCCTGGAGGGGGCGGAGCCGGGCCTGCTCGGTCCCGGTTTCAGCGAGCGGGTGGCCGCTGCCGTGAGTGCCGAGCCGCCTGTCAGGGCGTCCGGTCGCTTGGCCGGTGTGCGTCGGCCGCTTTGGCGGCGCGGGGGTGCCGCGATCGCCGCCGCGGCCCTGGTGGCCGTGGTCACCGCGGGCGGCGTTGTGGCGTTGCGCGGCGGCATCTTCGAGTCACCGGCGTCGGGCGTTGCCGCCACGGCCCCCGACACGGTGGTAGCGGCTGGCGGGGATGCGGTGCCGATCGTGAGCGGGACCTACGGTGATGGGCTGGGACCGGCGGAGCAGGAGCGCGTGCGTCAGCGTCTGACCGTATACCTCAACAGCCATAACCGGTTCGCGGATGCCGACGAAATGCCCAACGTCATGCCCAGCAGCCGTCTGGCCGGTTTCAATGCGGATCCATGATCCCCGCTCGTGGCGCCTGCCGCTCGCGGCCATCCTCACGACGATAATGCTCGCCGGCGTCGCCCCGGCCGCCGCGGCGGATGAAGCCGCGGACCTGCTGATGCGCATGGCCGAGGCCATGCTCAGTCAGGCCTATGAGGGGACGCTGGTCTATGAACACGGCGACCATCTGGAATCGCTGGCGATCGTACACGGCCATATCGACGGCCAGGAGTACGAGCGCCTGCGCGTGCTCAATGGTGAACCGTTCGAGGTGATCCGCGAGGGCGATAAGGTCACCTGTGTCTGGCCGGCCGAACGCCGGATGCTGGAGGATCAGCGACCGGGTGATCTGCCGGCACCCCAACCGCCACGCGATCTGCGGTCACTGCCGCAACATTACGCGGCCGAACTCGGGGGTACGGCCAGGGTTGCCGGGCGCGAGGCCCGGATCCTTCGCATCGCCGGCGAGGATCACTACCGCTATGGCTACCGCATGTGGATCGACCGGGAGACCGGTCTGCTGCTGCGTTCCGATCTGGTCGGACGCGACGACTCGGTTTACGAGCGCATCATGTTCACGCATATCGAACCACTGGATACGGTCGGGCGCGAGCGCTTCCGGCCCTCACTGGAGGGCGAACAGTACAGTCGCCAAGCAAATCCATCGGCGGACTCCACGCGGCTGGAGGATCCCGAATGGGAAACGACCGGGCTGCCACCCGGATTCCGGCTGGTTTCACACCAAAACGAGGCGATGCCGCCGCACGGCGAGGCCGTTCAGCACTCGGTGTACACTGATGGGCTGGCATCGGTATCGATCTTCGTCGAGCCGGCGGGCACCGATGCGATGCCGTTGCGCGGGCTCTCGAGGATGGGGGCGGTGCATGCGTTCGGACACGAGATCGATGGCCACCAGGTGACGGCCGTGGGCGAAGTGCCGGCGGCGACCGTCAGGCAGTTCGGACTGGGCGTGCAGCGCCGCTGAGTCGCGATACCACGACCTTCGGCGCCAGTGGTCGATATGCTATGATCTACTGGCATCACACGGTTGGTCGATCCGCGGTCTGACAGGCCCAATGGCGAATCGGGAATCGCAGGAGCCCGGTTCGGTGCGCTGGGGTAGCGATCGAAGTGACCGTTGCCGGGGCCCACGAGCACACCGATCCCGCCATCCGAATACGCCGATTCCAGGGTTGATCCCGCCGGGAGGCCGAACACCGCCATGCTGCAGACCGTTTACGCCCGCGCGCTCGCCCTGGCCATTTCGCTCGTGGTATTCCCGGCAACGGCGCTGGCCGAACTGCCGGATTTCACGGATCTGGTGGAAGACCAGTACCGCTCTGTGGTGAATATCAGCACCAGCCGCGAGGTCGAACCGCGGCGGGGCGGACTGCCGCCCGGGTTCGACATGCCCGAGTTCGAGGACTCGCCGTTCGGCGATCTGTTCCGGAAATTCTTCGGTGAACGCGCGCAGCCGCGCAGCCGGGATACGGCCTCGCTGGGGTCGGGATTCATTATTTCCAGTGATGGTTACGTCCTCACCAACGGCCATGTGGTCGCCGACGCCGACGAGATCATCGTGCGCCTGCACGACCGGCGTCAGTTCGAGGCCGAGCTGGTCGGCACGGACAAGCGCAGCGATGTGGCCCTGCTGAAAATCGATGCCAAGGGGCTGCCGGCGGTAAAGACCGGCGATCCGGATCACCTGGAGGTTGGCGAATGGGTCCTCGCGATCGGTTCGCCGTTCGGGTTCGATCACTCGGTGACGGCGGGGATCGTCAGCGCGAAGGGGCGCAGTCTGCCGAACGACAATTACGTCCCCTTCATCCAGACCGATGTCGCGATCAACCCGGGTAATTCCGGCGGGCCGCTGTTCAACCTCGATGGCGAGGTGGTCGGTGTCAATGCGCAGATCTTCAGTCGTACCGGCGGCTTCATGGGTCTGTCCTTCGCGATCCCGATTGATGTCGCGGGGGATGTCGCCGACCAGTTGCGGGAGACCGGCAAGGTCGCGCGCGGCTGGCTGGGTGTCGTGATCCAGGAGGTGACGCGGGATCTCGCGGAATCCTTCGGTATGGAGCGCGCGCGTGGCGCGCTGGTGTCCCGGGTGCTGCCGGACTCGCCCGCGGCGAAGGCGGGGCTCCGGGTCGGTGATGTGATCGTCGGATTCGCTGGCGATGAGGTGCCCCGCTCGAGTGCATTGCCGCCGTTGGTGGGCCGGACACCGATCGGCTCGAAAGCGCGGGTCGAAATCGTCCGTGACGGCGAGCGCATGACCCTGCGTGTGACGATCGGGCGGCTCCCGGAAGAGTCCGAAATGGCCGGCTACGGTTCGCCTGATGAAGGGCGTAACGACGATCCGCAGACCGAACAGCGGGAAGAGGCCGGTGCACGGTTTGGCATGCGGGTCGCGGCCGTGAGCGATACATTGCGCGAGCAGCGTGATCTCGGCCCCGGCGGCGTCGAGGTGGTCGAGCTGCTTTCGCAGCCCGCGGTCGGCAGCGGGCTGCGCCGGGGCGATGTGATCGTGATGATGAATTCCCGGCCGATTGAGGGGGTGGACGACTTCGCCGAACGGGTCGCCGAGCTCCCGGGCGGGCGCAGTGTGGCGCTGCTCGTCGAGCGTGACGAGGGGCCGCAGTTCATCGCGATCGAGGTGCCCGAGGCCGAATAATGGCGGCGCGTCTGGTTCTGTATACGCGCGCCCGCTGCGGCCTCTGTGATGAAATGCTCGCGGTCGCGCGGCCCGTCGCCGATCGCTTCGGTCTCGATATCGAATCGGTGGACATCGATCGGGATTCGGAGCTTGTCCGCCGCTACAACACCGCAATCCCGGTGCTGGAATTCGATGGCACCGAAATCGCCCGTTACCACCTTGACGCGGATGCGCTCGAACGCGCGCTCGCCTCCGCCCCGGATACCTGATGCAGCAGATCCGCAACTTCTCCATCATCGCCCATATCGACCACGGCAAGTCGACCCTGGCCGATCGGTTCATCGAGAACTGCAGCCTGCTCACCGAGCGCGAACGCTCGGAGCAGATGCTCGATTCGATGGACCTCGAGCGCGAGCGCGGCATCACGATCAAGGCCCAGGCCGTATCGCTGAAGTACACGGCGCGCGATGGCCAGGAATACCTGCTCAATTTCATCGATACACCCGGCCACGTCGATTTCTCGTATGAAGTCGCGCGCTCGCTGCAGGCCTGCGAAGGCGCGTTGCTGGTCGTGGACGCCTCGCAGGGCGTAGAGGCGCAGAGCGTCGCCAACTGTTACACGGCCATCGGGCTGGACCTCGAGGTGATCCCGGTCCTGAACAAGGTCGATCTGCCTGCCGCCGACGCCGACCGTGTCGCCCAGGAGATCGAGGACGTGATCGGCCTCGAGGCGCTGGATGCCGTGCGCGTATCGGCCAAGACCGGGGTCGGTGTGATCGACCTGCTCGAGCGTCTGGTCCAACAGGTGCCGCCGCCGCAGGGCGACCCGGGCGCACCCACCCAGGCGCTGATTGTCGACTCGTGGTTCGACCAGTATGTGGGCGTCGTCTCACTGGTGCGGGTGTTTCAGGGACGGCTTAAATCCGGCGAGAAGATCCGGATGATGTCGACCGGGCGCGCGTATCATGTCGATTCCGTGGGCGTGTTCGCGCCGCACCGCGAGACGCGCGACGCGCTCGGCGTGGGCGAGGTCGGCTTCCTGATCGCCGGTATCAAGGACATCGATGCATCCAGGGTCGGTGATACGATCACGTCGGCGTCGAATCCGGCCCCGGAGATGCTGCCGGGTTTCCGCGAGGTCCGGCCGAACGTGTTCACGGGGCTGTTCCCGATCAGCTCCGACGACTACGAGGCCTTCCGCGATGCGCTCGGCAAGCTGCGCCTGAACGATTCGTCGCTGCATTATGAGCCGGAGGTATCGCAGGCCCTGGGTTTCGGTTTCCGGGTTGGATTCCTCGGCATGCTCCACATGGAGATCGTCCAGGAACGGCTGGAACGTGAATACGGGCTCGACCTGATCACGACTGCGCCGACGGTGGTGTTCGAGGTGCTTACGACGGACAACGAAATCCTCAATGTGCATAATCCGTCCGAGCTCCCGCCGGTCACGTCGATCGCCGAGATCCGCGAGCCGGTCGTCGAGGCCAACCTGCTCATGCCGCAGGAGTTCATCGGCGAGGTCATCAAGCTCTGCGTGGAGAAACGGGGCGTTCAGAAGAACATGGCCTATATCGGCAACCAGGTCTCGATGACCTATGAACTGCCCTTGGCCGAGATCGTGCTGGATTTCTTCGATCGCCTGAAATCCGTCAGCCGTGGCTACGCCTCGTTCGATTACGAATTCAAGCGTTTCGAGACGGCCGATCTCGTACGCCTCGATATACTGATCAATGGCGACCGCGTCGACGCGCTGTCACTGATCGTGCATCGGGCCAAGAGCCAGCAGCGCGGGCGCGAACTCGTCGACCGGATGCGTGAGATCATCCCGCGCCAGATGTTCGAGGTCGCCATCCAGGCGGCGATCGGCAACCACATCATCGCACGCTCCACGGTCAAGGCGATGCGCAAGAACGTGACGGCGAAGTGCTACGGGGGCGATGTGAGTCGCAAGCGAAAGCTGCTCGAGAAACAAAAAGAAGGCAAGAAACGGATGAAGCAGGTGGGCAAGGTAGAGATCCCCCAGGACGCCTTTCTCGCCGTGCTCCAGGTCGAGAAGAACCAATAATATGTCAGAGGCCTGCCCGGGGAGCCCGACTTCCCCGGCCAGGCCCCTGGCTGCCGGCAGAGGCGAGCCCGCCTGTGCGCTGACCGGGGAGTGTCAACATGGGGTTGGATTTCGAAGTCATCCTGGTGCTGGCGACCGCCGTATCGGGCCTGATCTGGGCCGTCGATGCGGTCGTGTTCGCCGGCGCCCGTCGTGCGCGATCCATGGAAAAGACCCATGGCGCGCGCGCGGATGCGATCCCCGATCCGACACTGGTCGAATACGCGCGCTCGTTCTTCCCGGTACTGCTCATCGTGCTGGTGCTGCGGTCGTTCCTCGCGGAACCGTTCCGCATCCCCTCGCCGTCCATGCTGCCGACACTCGAGGTCGGGGACTTCATCGTGGTGAACAAGCTGTCCTACGGTGTCCGGCTGCCGGTCACGCATACGCAGGTGATCGAAACCGGTGAGCCGGAACGCGGTGATGTGGCCGTGTTCCGCTACCCGCGCAAGCCCTCGATCAACTACATCAAACGGATCGTCGGTCTGCCCGGTGACCAGATCGCGTATTACAACCGGCGCCTGTTCATCAACGGCGACCCGGTCGATATGGAGCAGATCGGCCAATACCGTCCGGCCGGCCAGAACGGCGGCAGGGAACTGCTGCGGTTCCGCGAACGGATCGGCGATACCACCCATTCGGTACTGCTTGACCCCAATGGCCGCAGTCCCGAGGGCGAATTCATCGTGCCCGAGGGGCAGTACTTCGTGCTTGGCGATAACCGCGATCACAGCAATGACAGCCGTTCCTGGGGCTATGTGCCGGCGGCCAATCTCGTCGGCGAGGCCGAGTTCATCTGGATGCACTGGGATTGGGGCGAGGGTGGGGTAGACTGGTCCCGTATCGGTAATGGTATTGACTGACTTTTACAGCCTCCGGGGAGAGCGCGATGATCCTGCAACGTCGCCAGCGCGGGATGACCATGTGGGCCATGCTGGGCATCCTGATCGTCGTCGGGTTCGTACTGCTGGTTGCGGTTCGCCTGACCCCGGTATACCTGAACTACTGGAGCGTGATCTCGGTCGCCGAGTCGGTCCAGGAGGACACCCGCAGCGACGATGACATGGCGGAGGTGTGGGAGAAGGTCCGCGTGCGGTTCGGCCTGAACAACCTGCGCTCTCTGGAGCCGCGTGAGACCATGGATATCCGGCGCCGGGATGGCGGGCTGGAGATCCATGTCAACTATGAACAACGCCGGCCACTGCTGGCGAATGTCGAACTCGTGGTGACCTTCGACCGCACGATCGCGCGCTGACCGATGGAACCGATGGAACGAATCGCCCGGGCGCTCGGGCACGACTTCGCCGCGCCGGGCCTGTTGCGGGAGGCGCTGACCCACCGCAGCGCCGGGGCCGCGAACAATGAGCGGCTTGAGTTCCTCGGGGATGCGTTGCTCAACAGCATCATCGCGATTGAGCTCTACCGGTTGCGCCCGGCATCGCCCGAGGGCGAGCTCAGCCGACTGCGGGCCGCACTGGTACGCGGCGAGACGCTGGCCGGTATCGCGCGCGAGCTCGGTCTCGGCGAGGCCCTGCTGATGGGCGAGGGCGAGCGCAAAAGCGGTGGTCACCGGCGTGCATCGATCCTGGCGGATGCCTTCGAGGCCCTGGTCGGGGCGATGTTCCTGGACAGCGATTTCGAGACGGTGCGTGTGCGTGTGCGGGCGCTGTTCGCGACTCGCCTGGCGGATCTGCCGAACGCCGACGAACTGAAAGACCCGAAGACGCGCCTGCAGGAGTATCTTCAGAGCCGTCGCTATTCACCGCCGGCCTATGAGGTGATCGAGGTGACGGGCGCGGACCATGAGCAACGGTTTACCGTCCGCTGCCGTATCGAGGCGCTGGATTGTGAGCGCCACGCGACCGCCCGCAGCCGCCGCAAGGCGGAACAGCAGGCGGCGCTGACCTGCCTCGACGCGCTTGCGGAGCGCGGATGAGACGCCCGATGTACCCGGAGGAGCACGCTTGAGTCAGACCCGTTTCGGTGTCGTAGCCGTCGTCGGCCGCCCCAATGTGGGCAAGTCGACCCTGGTCAATCGCCTGATCGGCGAGCGGCTGTGTATCACCGCGTCACGCCCGCAGACGACCCGGCACCGGATCCTCGGCATCGTGACCGAGGGCGATCTGCAGGTGGCCTTCGTCGACACGCCGGGCCTGCACGGCAACGCCCGCCGGCAGTTGAACCGCAGTCTCAATCGCGCCGCCACCGCGGCCATCACGGGGGTCGATGTCGCGCTGTTCGTCGTCGGATCCGAGCGCTGGGAGGATGACGATGCGCTGGTGCGTGACCGGCTGCGCGAGGCCGGCGTCCCGGTGATCGGCGTGGTCAACCAGGTCGACCGGGTCAAGGACAAGAAACGCCTGCTGCCGTTCCTCGATTCGTTCGCCGGGCAACTCGATATGGAGGCGGTCGTGCCGCTCTCCGCCTGGACGGGGGATAACGTCGAGGGCCTTTGGAACGAACTGCGCGAGCGAATCCCGGAGGGCGAGCACCAGTTTGAAGCGGACGACCTGACGGACCGTGACGAGCGCTTCCTGGCGGCCGAGCTGATCCGCGAACAGTTGACGCGTCGCATGGGGCAGGAGGTGCCCTACGCCCTGACGGTCTCGATCGACCGCTTCGAGGCGATGGAGGATGGGCGTACCGGCATCGACGCGATCATCTGGGTCGAGCGCGAGGGCCAGAAGGCGATCGTGATCGGCCGCAGTGGCGAGAGCCTCAAGGCGGTCGGTTCCAGCGCCCGCCAGGCCATGCAGCGCCTGTTCGGTACCGGCATCCACCTGGAACTGTGGGTCAAGGTCCGGGCCGACTGGTCCGACGACACCCGCGCGCTGCGCCAGTTCGGCTACGAGACGGAATGACCCCCGCACGCGGCGAGCTCGGCCGCGGCTACGTTCTTCAGACCCGGCCCTGGCGCAACACCAGCATGCTCGTGGAGGCCCTGACCGTCGATGCCGGCCGCATCGGCCTGGTCGCACGCGGTGTCCGCAGCCGGGGGAATCGTACCCGCCCCCTGCTCGAGCCATTCCAGCCGCTGCTGATGGCCTGGACCGGCCGGGGGGAACTGCGGACGCTGACGACGGTGGACGCCGAGCGCTGGCGCCCGCCGCCCGCCGGGCGCAGGCTGCTGGCCGGCTTCTACTGCAGTGAACTGGTGATGCGCCTGCTCGGCCGGGATGACCCCAATCCCGAGGTCTTCGAGTCCTACGACCTGGCCATCACGGCGCTCGCCGGAGACGCGCCCGCGGAACCCGCGCTGCGGCGCTTCGAGATCGAACTGCTGGATGCCCTGGGCTTCGCGCCGCCGCTGGACTGTGATGCGGGTACGGGTGAGCCGGTACAGCCCGATATCGACTACGATTTCCTGATCGAGCACGGACCGGCGCCCGCATATGGCCCGGCCGGTTCGGAGGCGTTGCGGGTGTCCGGTGCACACCTGCTTGCGATCGCCCAGCGTGAATTCGACGATGCCGATGTGCTGCGCTCGGCGCGACGCCTCCTGCGCGCGAGCCTGGCGCCCCATCTCGGCAACCGGCCACTGAAAAGCCGGGAACTGTACCGTTCGATGTATGGTGGAGGGAGTACATGAGCGAATCCGTGGTCCAGGCGTGCGCCGAGGCGGTCGTGCTCGAATGCGATCCGACCGCCAAATGCGCAGCGGCGGCGACGCTGTATGAGGAAATCCGCAACGACCGGATCCCGCTGCAGCACCCGGAGACACCGCGCCGCTTCGAGATTCCCGGCCGCCCCGAGCGCCCGGAACTGGTGTCGCCGCGTGAACTGCCGCGCCGCGGCCTCGGCAGTGAGCCCGGGCGGGCCGCGCTGCTCCACGCGCTGGCGCACATCGAGTTCAACGCCATCAATCTCGCCGTCGATGCCGTGTACCGGTTCCCCGACATGGCACGCGATTTCTATGTCGACTGGGCGCGCGTGGGTGCCGACGAGGCGCGCCACTTCGGCATGCTGCGCGCCCTGCTCAACGACCGCGGTTACGACTATGGCGATTTCCCGGCCCACAATGGTCTCTGGGAGACGGCGGTCAAGACGGACCATGATCTGCTGGTGCGCATGGCGCTGGTGCCGCGGGTGCTGGAGGCCCGCGGGATCGACGTGACGCCAGGCCTGATGAAAAGCCTGCAGGGCGTGGGCGCTGACGATGCCGTGAGAGCGCTCGATGTGATCTATAACGACGAGATCGAACACGTGCATATCGGCAACCGCTGGTTCCATGCCGCCTGCGGCTGGGCCAACCAGGATCCGCGCACGACCTTCAATTCCCTGATCCGGGAATACATGAGCGGCCGGATCAAGGGCCCTTTTGATCGCGAGGGCCGGCTGCATGCCGGGTTCACCGAGGAGGAACTCGACGATCTCGAGGCGTTGGCCGCTGAAGGCACATGAATAGCGGCCGCGTCTGAAATGGTAGCTTTCGACACATGACGATCTGATGCTCATCGCCGGTCTTGCGCTGCTGATTGTCGGCGGTGATTTGCTTGTCCGGGGCTTCGAGCTCAGCCGCGGTGTTCGGTATCCCGTCGCTCAACACCGGATTGTCGGGGCTCTTGGGGCGACCGGCCGGGTCGGGCTGTGCCCGCGCAACGCGGCGATGACCCTGTTCGGCTTGCCCGCGAAACGGTATCCAGTGTCATTCACACAGGTCGTCTGGCCGGAAGGTTCGCCTAAGGCCGCGTCAACCGCTCCAGCAGGCGCCGGCTCACCTCGGCCATCCGGTCGAGGTCTTCCGTGGCGATGTGTTCGTCGATCTGGTGGATGGTGGCGTTCAGCGGTCCGAGTTCGATGACCTGGGCGCCAGTGGGCGCGATGAAACGCGCGTCGGAGGTGCCGCCGGTGGTGGCCAGCGCCGGGCGGTAGCCGACCGTTTCCTCGAGCGCCACCGACAGGGCCTCGGTGAGCGCGCCGGGCTCGGTCAGGAACGGCTCGCCACCGTGACGCCACTGCAGTTCGTACTCAAGATCGTGGCGGTCGAGGATCTCGCGGGTGCGCGCGCCCAGACCCTCGGCGGTGCAATCGGTCGAGTAGCGGAAATTGAAGACCACATCCACGTGCCCCGGAATCACATTGTCGGCGCCGGTGCCGGCATGGATGTTCGAGACCTGGAAGCTGGTCGGCGGGAAGTGTTCGTTACCTTCATCCCATTGCGTACCGATCAGTTCGGCGAGCGCCGGCCCGAGGTCGTGGACCGGGTTGCGCCCGCGGGCCGGGTAGGCGACGTGCCCCTGCAGGCCGTGCACCGTGAGATGCGCGGTCAGCGATCCCCGGCGGCCGATCTTTACGGTGTCGCCGAATTGCACGTTCGACGAGGGCTCGCCGACCAGGCAATAGTCGATCCACAGGCCGCGCTCGACCAGCGTGTCGACGACGCGCTTCGTGCCGTCCACGGCTGGCCCCTCTTCATCGCTGGTGATGAGCAGCGCGATCGAGCCCCCGTGGTCGGGATGCTCGCGCACGAAGCGCTCGGCCGCGACCACCATCGAGGCGACGCTGCCCTTCATGTCGGCCGCGCCCCGGCCGTAGAGCATGCCGTCGCGAACATTCGCCGCGAATGGTGATTCGGTCCAGCGCTCTTCCGGGCCGGTGGGGACGACGTCGGTATGACCGGCGAACACGATCAGCGGGCCTTCCGTGCCGTGGCGTGCCCACAGATTGTCGACTTCGCCGAAGGCCAGGCGTTCGATGTCGAACCCCAGCGCACCCAGGCGCTCGGCGATCAGATCCTGACAGCCCGCGTCGTCCGGGGTGATCGAGCGGCGGCGGATCAGTTCGCGGGCGAGGGCAACGGCGTCGCTGTCGGCGGTGCTGGCGTTCATGGGGCTCCCGGGTTGCTGATTCGATGGGCGAGTTCCCGCTCGACCGCCCGGACGGTTTCGTCGTCGACCGGGCGATTGCCGGAATCGGTAATGAAGAACACATCATCGACCCGCTCGCCGATCGTCGCAACACGTGCGCTGTGGACCCGTACGCCGACGGCGAGGAAGGCGCGGGCGATCTTCGACAGCAGGCCCGGCTGATCGCTCGCCCTGACCTCCACGGCGGTCATGCCGTGCTCGGGCTCCTCCTCGGCCTCGACCACCAGCGGCACGTCGAAATGGCGCATGCGGCGTGGCGTGCGCCGCGCGGGCTGATCCGGCAGCCGTTCGGGGTCGGCCAGCGCGGCCTCGAGCCCGGCGCGAATGTCGGCGATACGGTGGTCGTCGGTGATCGGTTCGCCCTCGGCCTCGAGGATCAGGTAGGTGTCGAGGGCGCGGCCGCTGCGAGAGGTCAGCACGCGGGCATCGACGATCGACAGGCCGAGGCGGTCGAGTACGGTGGTCACGAGGGCGAAGCGGTAGCGGTGATCGGGGCGCGAGATGAACAGCTCGGTGGAGCCGCGTTGCGTCTCCCGGCGCAGCAGGATCAGGGCGTCCTCGCGGTCGCCGTGCTCGAGCAGGCCGCGCGTGTGCCAGACGATCTCGTCGGCGTTGTGGCGCAGGAAATAGGCGTCACCGAGCTCGGCCCACAGGGTGTCGATGCGGTCGACGTCGAGCGCCCAGGCGGCGAGTTGTCGGCGCGCGTGATGCTGTACCTCGGCGATTCGTTCTTCCTTGTCGATCGGGTTGTCGAGCCCGCGCCACAGCGCCTGCACCGTCTTGTGATAGAGCTCGCGCAGAAGATTGTCCTTCCAGGAGTTCCACAGCGTCGGGTTGGTGGCCCGGATATCGGCGACCGTCAGCAGGTACAGGTGGTTCAGGTGCGATACCGAACTGACCGTGCGCGCGAACTCGTGGATCACGGCCGGGTCGCTGAGGTCGCGGCGCTGGGCGGTCATCGACATCAGCAGGTGGTGGCGCACCAGCCAGCAGACCAGTCCGGTCTGCACCGAGGAGAGGCCGTGGTCGCGGCAAAACGCCTCGGCATCCACCGCGCCCAGCTCGGAGTGGTCACCGTCGCGGCCCTTGGCGATGTCATGAAACAGGGCCGCGACGTACAGCAGTTCCGGTTCCTCGAGGTCGGACATGAGTTCAAGGCACAGCGGGAATTCGCTGCCATCGGCGTCCTCGTCCGGGGCGCGGAACTCGCGCAGATTGCGGATCACGCGCAGCGTGTGCTCATCGACCGTGTAGGTGTGGAACAGGTCGTACTGCATGCGCCCGACGATCCGATCGAACGCGGGTATATACGCCCCGAGCACCCCGTAGCGGTTCATGCGGAAGAGCTGGCTCGCGACCCGCCACGGCTGGCGCAGAAGTTCCATGAACAGACGCCGGGCTTGCGGATCGGCGCGCACGCTGTCGTCGATGCCATCGAGGTCATCACGCAACCGGCGCAGGGTCTCCGCACGGACCCCGCGCACCTCCGGATGCCGGGCGAGCAGCAGATACATCTCGATGAGCGCCCGCGGCTGGTGCCGGAATACGTCCGGGGCGGCGATCTCGAGCGTCTCCCCGCGGATGCGGAAGCGTTCGTTGAGGCGGCGCACCACCGGCTGGCCGGGCGGCTCGAGGATCGCTTCGCGGAAGAACTGCAGCAGGATCTCATTGAGGCGCTGCAGTTCCATGACCGCCCGGTAATAGCGCTGCATGAAGGCCTCGACGGCGCGGTTGGGGTCGTCGGCGGTCTCGCCGAATGCCACCGCCAGGTCGCGCTGGTGGTCGAACAGCAGTCGGTCTTCACTGCGCCCGTTCATGCGGTGCAGGCGCCAGCGTATGGCCCAGAGCAGCTCCTCCCCGCGCACCAGGCGACGGTACTCATCGTCGGTCAGGAAGCCGTGATCGACCAGCTCGGCGAGTGTCTGCGCCCCGAAATGGCGCTTGGCGACCCAGCCGACCATCTGGATATCGCGCAGACCGCCAGGGCCTTCTTTGATGTTCGGCTCCAGCCGGTAGGCCGTGCGGTCAAACTTGCGGTGGCGGGCCTTCTGCTCGTCGAGTTTCGCCCGGAAAAACGTCTCGGTTGGCCAAACGCGTTCCGGGCCGGTCGCTGCCTGCATGGCCTCGTACAGGGTGGAGGCACCGGCCAGCAGCCGCGACTCCATCAGGTTGGTCGCGGTGGTCACGTCCGCCTGTGCGGCCTCGCTGCACTGGGCGACCGTGCGTACGGCCTGCCCGATCTCGAGGCCGATATCCCACAGCAGGGTGACGAACGCCTCGATCGCCTCGCGATGCCGGTCCTCGGCGTCTTCGGCGAGCAGGATCAGCAGATCCACGTCGGAGTGCGGCTGGAGCTCGCCCCGGCCGTAGCCGCCCACGGCCACGAGGGCGATATCACCGTTCGCCTCGGCGAAGCCGGCCTGCCAGGCGTGGGCCAGCAGTTCGTCCACCGCCGCCGCGCGCGCGGCGACGATATCGTGGGCGGAGATGCCGGCGTCGAGCGCGCCGTCGAGTGCGGCGTCGATGTCCGCCAGCGCCCCGGCGTAGACGCTCGCGGGGCGTTGCCCGGCGCGCAGCCCCGCGTCGATGCGGGCCGTGTCGAACCGGGCGGCGTCGGGTACGGGCGCCGGCGCGGCGGGGCCCACTAGAGTGTGCGGCCGTCCGGGAGGGTGGTCAGCTCGAAGCCGTCCTCGGTCACGATCAGCGTGTGCTCCCATTGCGCCGAGATGCTGTGGTCCTTGGTCACGACCGTCCACTGATCGCCCAGCAGCTTCACGTGGCGCTTGCCGCCGTTGATCATCGGCTCGACGGTGAAGGCCATGCCGGGGAACAGTTCCATGCCAGTGCCGGCCTTGCCGTAATGCAGGATCTGCGGTTCTTCGTGGAATCCCCGGCCGATCCCGTGGCCGCAATACTCGCGCACGACCGAGCAGTGGTGCCCCTCTGCGTATTGCTGCACTGCGTGGCCGATATCGCCGAGGCGGGCGCCGGGTGCGACCGCCCGGATCCCGGCGACCATGGCGCCATAGGCGACCTCGCAGACACGGCGCGCGCTGCGTGAGGGTTCACCCGCATAGAACATCCGGCTGGTGTCGCCGTGGACGCCGTCACGGATGACCGTCACGTCGATGTTGAGGACGTCGCCCTTTTTCAGTTCTCGCGGGCCGGGGATGCCGTGGCACACCTGGTGGTTGAGCGAGATGCAGACGGACTTGGGGAAGCCGCGATAGTTCAGCGGCGCCGGCGTGGCAGCGCAGTCGTTGACGATGTAATCGTGGCAGATGCGATCGAGCTCTTCGGTCGTGATGCCGGGTTCGACGTATGGCTCGATCATGTCGAGGACGCTGGCCGCCAGACGGCCGGCGACGCGCATGCGTTCGATCTCATCCTGGGTCTTCGCGGCAACGGAGTTGCGCGCCTGTGCGGGTGCGGACATCGGGCCACCGTGATCAGTTTGCGGGCAGAAGCGGGATTGTAGCGCATCAGGCCGCCGACTCCGAGAGGTTCGGATTGAGATCGCGAGGGGGGTGTGGTATAAAGCGCGCCGCCGCAGGCCGGAGTACCGGCCGCGGCCAAATCCGCACACGCGCACCGTCAGGGTTCGGTCGGGTGCCACTCGCCACGGGGTTTCCTTAATGGGGATTGCCGGGCAGTGGTTGGCCGGGCTGGTGGCGTGGAGGCTCAACCCGACACAAAGGAATCACCATGTCTCGTATCTCGATGCGCCAGATGCTCGAGGCGGGCGTCCATTTCGGTCACCAGACCCGGTATTGGTGCCCGAAGATGGCCCCCTACATCTTCGGCGAACGCAACAAGATCCATATCTTCAATCTGGAAAAGACCGTGCCGTTGATGGACGACGCGCGGAATTTCCTGTCGAAGATCGCTTCCAACAACGGCACGATCCTGTTCGTGGGCACCAAGCGTGCCGCGCGCGACGCCGTTCGCGAGGCTGCGCAGTCCTGCGGCATGCCCTACGTCGATCGCCGCTGGCTCGGCGGCATGATGACCAACTTCAAGACGGTCAAACACTCGATCGGCCGCCTGAAAGACCTGGAGAAGATGTTCGAGGACGGTTCGCTGAACAAGCTGAACAAGAAAGAGCGGCTCGATCTGGAACGCGAAAAGGACCGGCTCGACCGCAGTCTGGGCGGTATCAAGGACATGGAGCGCCTGCCGGACGCGATGTTCATCGTCGACGTCGGCCATGAGGATATCGCGGTCGCCGAGGCGCGCAAGCTCAACATCCCGGTGGTCGGCATCGTCGACAGCAATAACCTGCCGGACGGGGTCGATTACGTGATCCCGGGCAATGATGATGCGCTGCGCGCGATCCAGCTCTATACGCAGGCGATCGCCGAGGCGATCGAGACCGGCAAGAGCACGATCCCGGGCGGTGGTGAGAACGATGAGTTCGTCGAGGTCGACGCCTCCGGGCGGCCGACGCAGAACACCGGCAAGAAGAAGGCGAGCGCCAAGAAGGCCGCGGGCAAGAAGACCGCCGCCGCGAAGACCGCGAGCACCGCCACCGAGCGTGGCGAGGGCGAAGCGGTCGAGGCGGCTGAAGCGACCGGGGCGGCCGAGGGCGCAGACGCCACGGCCGAGGCCCCGTCCGCCGACGCGGAAGACGCCGCGCCGGCCGCGAAGAAAAAGGCCGCCGCCAAGAAGACGGCTTCGAAGAAGAAGGCGTCGACCAAAAAGGCCGCTTCGAAGAAGACCGCCGCCAGTCAGACGGGCGAGGGCGACGAAGAGGCCTGAATCCACTCCCGCGGCCGGGTCCGCTCGGGCCCGGCCCACCGCCAGACAAAATGGGGTAACCCCGCGATGGAAATCACCGCCGCGATGGTCAAGGAACTCCGCACCCGGACCGGTGCGGGCATGATGGAATGCAAAAAGGCGCTGAAGGAGGCCGAGGGCGATATGGAAGGCGCCATCGAGGCCATGCGCAAGGCCGGTCTTGCCAAGGCCGACAAGAAATCCGGCCGGGTCGCCGCCGAGGGCATCATCGTCACGCGGATCGCCGAAGATGGCCGCACCGGCGTGATGGTCGAGATCAACAGCGAGACCGACTTCGTCGCCAAGAACGAGGAGTTCCAGCGGTTCGCCGCCCGTGTGGCCGAGCGTGTGCTGGACTCGAATCCGGCGGACGTCGCCGAACTCTCCGGCCTGACCGTCGGCGACGGCGATGACCGCGATATCGCCACGGCGACCAAGGAGCTGGTCGCGAAGATCGGCGAGAATCTCGAGGTCCGCCGTTTCGAGCGGCGGGAATCCGCCGGCGGCCAGCTGGCCAGCTATCTGCACGGCAACCGGATCGGCGTGCTCGTCGACTATACTGGTCCCGGGCAGGTCGGCAAGGATGTCGCCATGCACGTTGCCGCGAACAATCCGGCCGCGACGCGCGCCGATGACATCCCCCAGGCCGAGCTCGAGAAGGAGCGCCAGTTCCTCGAGGAGCAGGCGCGCGACAGCGGCAAGCCGGAAGAGATTATTCAGAAAATGGTCGACGGCCGGCTCCGCAAGCACCTTTCCGAGATCACGCTGCTGGGGCAGCCGTTCGTGAAAGACCCGGACCAGACGGTCGAGGAAATGCTCAAGGCCAACGACGCCGATGTGTTCTACTTCCGCCGCTTCGAAGTCGGTGAGGGCAAGGAGAAGAAGGAGGAGAACTTCGCCGACGAGGTCATGGCCCAGGCCAAGGGCGCCTGATCCGGGCCCTGGTCGTCGTGGCGGGGACCGGCCCGCCTCTCGGGGTGCCGTGCCGGGCACGGCACCCCGGCGGCCGCAATCCGGTACCGGTGCCTGCGCCCGCACGGCGGGCTTCGGCTACAATAGTGGGCCCCGCCCGGGGGCCTCAGGGCGCGGAGGTTGTATAACCCGATGACCGATCAGGGACCCGTCCACAAACGCGTGCTGCTGAAACTCAGCGGCGAGGCGCTCCTCGGCGATCAGCAGTATGGCGTCGACCCGGTCATCCTCTCGCGCATCGCGCGGGAACTGCGCGATATCAGCGCGATGGGGGTCGAGGTCGCCGTGGTCATCGGCGGCGGCAACATCTTCCGTGGTGCCGGTCTCGCCGAGGCCGGTATGGATCGGGTGACCGCCGATCACATCGGTATGCTTGGTACCGTAATCAACGCGCTGGCCATGCAGGATTCGCTCGAGAAGCTCGGCGTATTCTGCCGCGTGATGTCGGCGCTCAAGATCAACGAGGTCTGCGAGGATTACATCCGCCGGCGTGCGGTACGCCACCTCGAGAAAGGCCGCGTCGTCATCTTCGCCGCCGGTACCGGCAATCCCTTCTTCACCACCGATTCCGCCGCGAGCCTCCGCGCGATCGAGATCGGTGCGGACATCATGATCAAGGGCACGAAGGTCAATGGCGTATTCGACGACGACCCGGTGAATAATCCCGAGGCACAGCGCTATGAACGGGTCACTTATGATCAGGTGTTCACAAAAAATCTCGGTGTCATGGACGCCACGGCGATCGTGATGTGCCGGGATAATCACATCCCGCTGCAGGTATTCAATCTCAACAACGATGGCGATCTGATCCGCCTCATCCAGGGCGAGAAGGTCGGTACCATCGTCGAGCGAGGCGAACCATGATCGAGGATCTCAAAAAGGATGCGCGTCAGCGCATGAAGAAGAGTCTCTCGGCCCTACAGAACGAGTTCGCGGCCGTGCGGACCGGGCGTGCGCACAGTGGTCTGCTGGATCATGTAACGGTGGACTATTACGGGGCCGAGGTGCCAATCAACCAGGCGGCCAATGTGCATGTCGAGGACTCGCGTACGCTGGCCGTGCAGCCGTTCGAGAAAACGATGGTGTCGAAGATCGAGAAGGCGATCATGAATTCGGGCCTCGGCCTGAATCCGAACACCGCCGGGACCGTGATCCGCCTGCCGATGCCGCCGCTGACCGAAGAGCGCCGACGCGATCTGGTGAAGGTTGTTCGTCAGGAGGCGGAGAACGCCCGCATCGCGATCCGCAACATCCGTCGCGACGTCAACGGGGACCTTAAGACGCTGCAGAAGGAAAAGGAGATCAGCGAGGACGAGGAGCGTGCGGCCGAGCAGGCGATCCAGAAGATCACGGACGAGTCGATCGCCGAGGTCGATGCCATGCTGGAGCGCAAGGAAAACGACCTCATGGAGGTGTGATCCGTCCGCCCCGTACCCCAGGGTACGGCCGGGGGATGGCGGATCGATGGGCGCCGGCAGGGGGCAGCGTTCCCGGAGCGATTTATGACTGAGGGCAGCGACCCCGCACACATCGCGATCATCATGGACGGCAACGGGCGCTGGGCGCGGCGCCGTTTCGCGCCGAGAACGGAAGGTCACAAGGCCGGCGTGCGTGCCACCCAGGCGATCATCGAGGCCTGCGCGCGACGCGGCACGACGGCGCTTACGCTGTTCGCGTTCTCGAGCGAGAACTGGCGGCGGCCGGAGTCGGAAGTGCGTATCCTGATGGAGTTGTTCCTGCGCACGCTGCGTGACGAGATCGGGCGGTTGCACGAAAACGGCATCCGCGTAAGCTTCATCGGCGACCGCGCCGGACTCGGCCGTTCGCTGCAGACCGAGATCGGGCGTGCGGAGGAAAAAACCGCCGGCAACGCCAATCTCACCGTGAATATCGCGGCCAACTACGGGGGACGCCAGGATATCGCGCAGGCAGCCCGTCGAATCGCCGAGGAGGTTGCCGCGGGGCGGATACGCCCCGACCAGGTCGATGCGCGCACCCTGGCCGCATATATCAGCCTGTCGGACCTGCCGGAGCCGGATCTGTTCATCCGCACCGGCGGCGAGCGGCGCATCAGCAACTACCTGCTCTGGCACCTTGCGTATACTGAACTGTGGTTTACGGATACGCTCTGGCCCGACTTTGATCCCGCCGTGCTCGACGAGGCGATCGCCTGTTACCGCGGGCGCCAGCGGCGGTTCGGGCGTACCACCGAGCAGATCGAACGCCAGCGACATGCTTAGACTGCGCATCGCCACGGCGCTGGTCGGCGCCATTGTCGTTATCGGCGGTATCTTTTTCCTCTCGCCGCTCGGGATGGCGGGCGCGGGTGGTCTCGTCATGCTGTGCGCCGCCTGGGAGTGGGCGCGACTGTCTTCGTGTCGCGACTGGTGGCTGCGGATCGGGTTCCTGGCCGCCGTGGGCGCACTGGCCCTCGCGATATGGCGAGTTGGTGCGCCCGTGACGATGGTCTGGCTCGCGCTCGCATGCACGTTCTGGATCGGTGTCGCCGGCTGGTTGTTGAGCGGGGGCGGTCCGCGCGTAGCGGCCGCGGGTGTACGCTGGGGCTGGTTGGCGATCGGCCTTTTGGTTCTGCCACCGCTGGCGCTGGCGATCGCGATGCTGGCCGAGCGCGCGGACTGGGTGGGCCGCGCGTTTCTTCTGTATGCGATCGGGATCGTATGGGTCGCGGATATCGGCGCCTATTTCGCCGGCCGAGCGTGGGGGCGTCATAAACTCGCGCCGCGCGTGAGCGCGGGCAAGACGCGTGAAGGGGTGGTCGGCGGGGTTGCGGCGGTCGTGCTGTATGCGATTGCCGGTCTCGGGGTGTTCGGCGTGCCCTATGATGCGTGGCTGGCGTGGATGGTGGTCGCGGTCGCCGCCGGACTGTTATCGGTGGCCGGCGATCTGCTGGAGAGCGTACTGAAACGGGAGGCCGGCGTGAAAGACAGTGGCAGGATTCTCCCCGGGCACGGTGGTCTGCTCGACCGGGTCGACAGCTTGATCGCGGCCGCTCCGGTGCTGGTGGTCGGTTTCGCATGGGCCGATTCGGGGTTTCTCGCGTGACCGGTGCCGATGACAGCGGCCTGAACGGCGTCGCGGTCCTGGGCGCGACGGGCTCGATCGGCCTCAGCACGCTCGACGTCATCGCGCGCCATCCCGCGCGTTTCCGTGTTGTCGCGCTGAGCGCGCATCGCCAGTTGGACGCCCTGTGGGAACAGGTCGTGGCGCTCGAACCGGTCTACGCAGTGATGGCTGATCCCGACGCGGCCCTCGAACTGGAGCGGCGCGTGCGCGAGCGCGGCCTGGCGACACGGGTGCTGGCGGGGCCTGACGGACTGGAGGCGATCGCGCGGGCACCGGAGGTCGATACCGTTATGGCCGCGATCGTCGGTGCGGCCGGGCTGGTCTCGACGCTCGCCGCGGTCCGCGCAGGCAAGCGCGTGCTGCTGGCGAACAAGGAACCGCTGGTGATGGCCGGTGGACTCGTCATGCGGGCGGCTGCCGAATCGGGTGCAACATTGCTGCCGATCGACAGCGAGCACAATGCCGTCTTCCAGTGTCTGCCGCCCGAACGGGCCGCGGGGCTGGACGGTGCCGGGGTGGAGCGTATCCTGTTGACGGCTTCCGGCGGGCCGTTTCTGCGCCGTGGCCCGGAGACGCTCACGGGCGTCACCCCGGACGAGGCCTGTGCCCATCCGAATTGGGCCATGGGTCGAAAGATCTCGGTCGATTCCGCCACGATGATGAACAAGGGACTGGAGGTAATCGAGGCCTGCTGGCTCTTCGATGCCCCGGCGGAAAAGATCGAGGTGGTGGTCCACCCCCAGAGTATCGTCCATTCGCTGGTGCGTTACGTAGACGGTTCCGTGCTGGCCGAGATGGGACACGCGGACATGCGCACACCGATCGCGCACGCGCTGGCGTGGCCGCAGCGGGTCGATGCCGGCGTGCCGGCACTGGAACTTACGGCGCTGGCGGGCCTGGAATTCGAACCGCCGGATACGGGGCGTTTCCCGGCGCTGCGGGTCGCGTTGGCGGCCGCGCGCGCCGGCGGTATCGCGGGCGCCGTCATGAATGCCGCCAACGAAGTCGCGGTCGAGCGTTTTCTGCAGCAGCGGCTGGCATTCCCCGCGATCGCGGGCGTGATTGAGGCGACGCTGGGTGAGGCGGCCGCCGACGGCGATGCGGACTCGCTGGCGGGCATCCTGGCCGCGGATCGGGCGGCGCGGGAGCGGGCGACGATCCACGCCGACCGCATGGCGGAGATGTGTACCCAATGATCCAGATCCTGTTCAGCATCGCTGCGTTCATCGTCGCCATCGGCGTGCTGGTCACCGTGCACGAATACGGTCACTACCGGGTGGCCCGCTGGTGCGGTGTTCGCGTACTGCGGTTCTCGGTGGGTTTCGGGCGGCCCCTGTGGAAGGGCGCCTACGGCGTCGACCGCACCGAATGGGTCGTCGCCGCGATCCCGCTGGGCGGTTACGTGAAGATGCTCGACGAACGCGAAGGCGAGGTCGATGCCAGCGAGGTGCATCGCGCCTTCAATCGCCAGAGCGTCGGTCGCCGTGCCGCGATCGTCGCCGCCGGTCCCGCGGTGAATATCGTTCTCGCCGCGGTCGCCTACACGGTGATGTTCATGATCGGTATCCAGGGCGTCGTGCCGCGCATGGGGGATGTGGCCGCCGATTCGCCTGCCGCGGAGGCCGGTTTTGAGCGCGGTGACCGGATACTCGCCGTTGACGGAGTCGAAGCGCCGAGCTGGTCGGAGGCGCGCCTGACGCTCCTTGATCGCGGTCTCGAGGGCGGTCGCAGTCATATCCCCGTGACCGTGCGCGGCGCCGCCGGCTACGAGACGGAGCGCCGGCTCGATATCTCCGGCGTATCCCTGCGCGAGGACGGTGTCGATCCGGTCCGCGAACTCGGTTTCCAGCCATGGCTGCCCGATATGCCGCCGCGGATCACCGGTGTTATCGATGATTCGGCCGCGGCCGCGGCCGGCCTTCAGGCAGGCGACGTGGTCGTGCGCGCCGGCGACGCGCGGATCCGGACCTGGTCCGAATGGGTGAGCCACGTCCAGGATCGCCCCGGTGAGGCGATCCCGCTGGTGGTTGAGCGCACTGGCGAAAGCGTCGAGCTGGAGGTCACCCCGGCCGCCGTGGAGGCGGGCGGCCGCACCATGGGAAGGATCGGGGCCGAGGGGCCGCGACTGAGCGCCGAACAGCGCGAGCGCATGTACACGACGGTGCGTTACGGGCCAATCGAATCGGTCATCCAGGGCACGGCCAAGACGTGGGATATGACGACCCTGACCGTGCGTGTTCTCGCGGGCCTCGTAACCGGCTCGGCGGCGCTTTCCAATATCAGCGGGCCGGTGTCCATCGCCCAGTACGCCGGCCAATCCGCGCAGGTCGGCCTGGCGACCTTCCTCGGATTTCTGGCCCTCATCAGCGTGAGCATTGGACTGCTGAATCTTCTGCCTATCCCCGTACTCGACGGCGGGCATCTGCTGTATTACGCGGTGGAGGCGATCAAGGGCTCGCCGGTATCGGAACGCGTGCAGGTTATGGGGCAACAGGTCGGTCTGGTCCTGTTGTTCGCTTTGATGTCGCTGGCGCTTTACAACGATTTCGTCCGCCTGGTGCACTGATTCGATGCGTTTATCAATGATCGGCGCGCTGGTTGCGCTCGTGCTTACTATTGCCGTCGCCACCCCGGTCCATGCCTTTGAACCGTTCGTGGTCGAGGACATCGAGATCCGCAGCGCAGAACGGATCGAGGACGGTACGATTCTGAACTATCTGCCGGTGCGCACCGGCGAGACGTTCGGACCGGACGATACCGGGCGCGCGGTCCGTGCCCTGTATGACACCGGGCTGTTCGAGGATGTGCGCATTGCACGCGATGGGCAGGTGCTCGTGGTCGACGTCACCGAGAGGCCCGCCATCGGTGAGCTGAATATCGAAGGCGACTACAGCATGGAGGAGGAACAGCTTCGCGAGTCGCTGGCGGATATCGGCCTGGCGCCGGGACGGATCTTCGAGCGCGCGATGCTCGACCGCACCGAACAGGAACTGCAGCGCGTCCTGTACAGCCAGGGCAAGTATGGCATGCAGATGTCCACGGAGGTTCGCGAGCTGGAACGCAATCGGGTCGCGGTCGACGTGAACCTGAGAGAGGGGCGGGTCGCGAAGATCCGCCAGATCCGGATTCTCGGCAATGATGTTTTCAGTGACGAGACCCTCAAGGACGAGATGGAATCGGGTATTCCGAGCGCCTGGGCACTCCTTTCCTCGGCGGATGAATACTCGCGGGCCAAACTCGAGGGTGATCTGGAGGCGATCCGTTCGTATTATCTGGATCGCGGGTACATCCGGTTCTCGGTCACCTCGAGCCAGGTGACGATCACCCCTGACAAGAAAGATATCTATATCACGATCAACGTGGAGGAGGGCGAGAAATACACGGTTCGTGACGTGTCGGTCTCGGGCGATCTTCCGGTGGATGAGGAGGAACTGCTTGAGCAGGTTGAACTCGGAGATGGCGACCTGTTCTCACGTAAATCTCTTACGGCCAGTCGTACGGCCATATCCGATCGCCTGGCGCAGGCGGGTTATGCGTTCGCGAATGTGAACGTATCACCCAGTATCGATGAGGCAGAACAGAAGGTCGATCTCGAATTCTTCGTGGATCCCGGCAATCGGGTGTACGTGAGGCGGGTGACATTCAGTGGCCATACCACCACCGAGGACCGCGTCTACCGGCGTGAACTGCGGCAGATGGAAGGTGGGCTGTACTCGCCTGCTGATCTGGATCGTTCGCGCGTACGCCTGCAGCGGCTCGATTCGGTCGAGCGTGTCGAAATGGATACGCGGCCGGTGCCGGGCGAGAGCGGCAAAGTGGACGTCAATTATCAGATTACGGAGCGCCAGACCGGTTCGCTCCAATTGGGGGCCGGCTTCTCGAGTGGCACTGGACTCGGCCTGAATATCGGCGTCAGCGAGCGCAACGTGCTGGGTACCGGCCAGGACCTGGACGTGAATATCGATACAACCGAGATTGACCGTACCGTGTCGATCCGGTACACCGACCCTTATTACACGGATTGGGGCGTCAGCCGGACGCTGCGTTTCATTTATAGAGAAAGTGACCCGAACGACATCCTGAATACGACGGACTACTTCTCGGATTCCGCCGATATCGGGTTCCGCTTTGGTGTGCCACTGTCAGAATTCGACACGTTACGGTATGGCCTTGGTTTTGACGGAATCCGTATCCGCACGACGGACTCGACGCCGCAGCCGATCGAGGATTTCATCGATGAACGCGGCAACGAGTTCGCCGGGCTCAATGGCAGCGTGGGCTACACACGTGACTCGCGGAATCGCACGATTTTCGCGGAACGCGGTACCCTGCAAAGCCTGTCGCTCGATATGGCCTTGCCTGGCAGCGATGTCGAATATTACAAGCTCGGATACCGTTTCGAGAACTATCTGCCGGTAACCGAAGATCTGGTGCTGTCCACCAGCGCCCGGCTGGGATATGGTGCCGGGTACGGCGACGATGAGGATCTGCCTTTCTACCGGCGCTATTTCGCGGGCGGTATCCGCTCCGTGCGCGGTTTTGCCGGCAACAGCCTCGGACCCCGCTATACGTTTGAGGAGGCGTCCGATCGGGACCCGAAGGGCGGCGATTTTGTCGCCACCGGTTCCTTCGAGCTCGTGTTCCCGCCGCCGTTCATCGAGGAGTCCGGCCAGACGCGCTTGAGCACCTTCGTGGATTTCGGTAACGTCTTCGAGGATCCGCGGGACTTTGAGACCGGTAGCCTGCGAGCCTCGGCCGGCGTCGCGTTTAATTGGCGATCCCCCGTCGGCCCGCTTTCGATCAGTCTGGCCGAACCCATTATCGATGAGCCCGGCGACGATACCGAGCGTTTTCAGTTTACGATCGGTACCCTTTTCTGAGACCGATTCGTGGAATCGGACAACCACGCGGAGTTGAGCCGTGCGCAAAATTGTAACCTGTCTGCTGTTGATGGCGGCGATGACGTTGCCTGGCTTCGCCCTGGCCGAGTCGAAGATCGGCTATGTCGATGTGCCGTATCTGATCGACAACTCCCCCCAGGCCAAGGCGGCGAGCAGCGAACTCGAGACGGAGTTCGGCCCGAAGCAGCAGCAACTCCAGCAGAAACAGCAGGAATTCCAGCAACTGCAGGAGGAGCTGCAGAAAGACGGCCTCGTGATGTCGGAAGAGGAAAGGGCCGAGGCCGAGGATCGTCTGAACCAGATGAAACGCGAGATTCAGCGTATGCAGGAGGGCTTTCGTGAGGACCTCAACATCGAGCGCAACAAGGCATTCAAGGGCGTGCGCCAGTCGGTGATGGAGGCGGTCGAGGCACTGGCCGAGGAAGAGGGATACGATCTCGTGGTCGGCCAGGGCGCGTTGTACGCGAGTGATGCGGTGAATCTCACCGAGCGCGTCCTCGAGCGGATGGAAGCGGACTACGACGGTAATTCCCAGTAAAGGCCCGTGACGGTGCCGTGGACGATCCATAAGCTCGCTGAGCGACTCGGTCTCGAGTACAGGGGCGATGGTACGTGCGCGCTGGCGCGGGCGGCTTCGCTCGAGTCGGCGGGCCCCGACGCACTCACGTTCTTTGTCCCGGGAACGGCCGTCGAACGGCTCGCGGCAACCAGGGCCGGTGCCGTGATTGTCTGTGCGGACGATGTTGAAGCGGCGCCGTGCGTGTCGATCGTGAGCGATGAGCCGTATCTGCATTTCGCACGCGCATCGCAGCTGCTCCATCCCCTGCCAGCGGTCGAGCCGGGCATTGCGACGGGGGCGACCGTCGCGCCCGATGCTTTCGTCGATGAGCAGGCCCATGTCGCGACCGGTGCGATCGTCGAGACCGGTGCACGGATCGAGGGCGGTGCGATGATCGGCCCTGCCTGTGTGATCGGTTCGAATGTACGGATCGGCCCGGATACCCGGATTGGTGCACGTACGGTGGTCGGTGATCGCTGTATTCTGGGGGCGCGCTGTATCATTCAGCCCGGTGCGGTGATCGGCAGCGATGGATTCGGCTTTGCACGTGACGGCGAAGCATGGGTGCGAATCCCCCAGATCGGGCGCGTCGTGATCGGCGACGATGTCGCGATCGGGGCGAACACGACGATCGATCGTGGCACCTCGGACGACACGGTGATCGCTAACGGTGTCATCCTCGATAATCAGATCCAGATCGCTCATAACGTCCGTATCGGTGCCGGTACGGCGATAGCCGGTTGTGTCGGGGTTGCGGGCAGTGCGGTAATCGGCGCACGCTGCACGATCGGTGGGGCGGCGGGCATTCTGGGGCATCTCGAGATCGTCGATGATGTCCATATCACCGCGCGGTCGATGGTGCGCAATTCGATTACAAGGGCCGGCACCTGGTCATCTGGCGTTCCGCTCGAACCCCATCGGGAATGGCGCCGCAACGCGGCCCGTTTCCATCAGCTTGACCGTCTCGCACGGCGTGTCAATGCACTCGAAAAGGACAGCAGCGCACATAAGTCCGGAGGGATACGCCGTGAGTGAGATGAATATCCACGAGGTGCTCAAGTACCTGCCACACCGCTATCCGTTTCTGCTGGTGGACCGTGTGATCGAGTGCGAGCTGGGCGAGCGCATCCGGGCGATCAAGAACGTAAGCTACAACGAGCCCTTTTTCCCGGGGCATTTCCCGGCCCATCCGGTATTTCCCGGCGTCCTTATCATCGAAGCGCTTGCGCAGGCGACCGGTCTGCTCGCTTTCCGCACGATGGGTGTCATGCCGGAGGACAACAAGCTCTATCTGTTCGTCGGCGTGGATAATTGTCGCTTCAAGCGGAAGGTCCAGCCGGGGGATCGCCTCGATCTGAACATCGAACTCATGCGCTCCTCGCGCGGCCTCTGGAAATTTTATTGCGAGGCAAGCGTAGACGGAGAGGTCGCCTGTGTGGCGGAATTAATGGGGGCCGTGCGGGAAGTCAGCTCGTGATCCATTCGCAGGCGATCATCGATCCCGGCGCGCGTGTCGCCGAGGATGTGGAAATCGGCCCGTTCTGTGTCATTGGGCCGGAAGTGGAAATCGGCTCGGGCACGCGGGTGGGCTCCCATGTGGTGATCCGCGGGCCGACGCGCCTCGGACGCGACAACGTGATCTTCTCGTTCTCGACCATTGGCGAGGCGCCGCAGGACCTCAAGTACGATGGCGAGCCGACCCGCCTGGAAGTCGGGGATCGGAATACCATCCGCGAGTACGTCACCTTCAATCGTGGCACCACCGACGGCGGCGGCGTCACGCGGATCGGTAACGATAACCTGTTCATGGCCTATACCCACGTCGCGCATGACTGCGAGGTCGGCAGCCGCGCGATCTTCGCCAATGCGGCATCGCTGGCCGGGCACGTGGAGGTCGGCGACTGGGCGATCCTTGGCGGGTTCACCTGCGTCCATCAGTTCTGCCGTATCGGCCCACACAGCTTCACCGGACTGGGGACGGTCGTTACCCGCGATATCCCGCCCTTCGTCACCGTCGCCGGCAACCACGCGAGGCCGTACGGTATCAACAAAAACGGCCTCAAACGCCGCGGGTTCGACCCGGCTGTGGTCAAGGCGCTGCACCGTACCTACATGGTGATGATCAAGTCGCGCCGCAACTCGGAGGAAGCCCGCGCCGAGGTCGACCGGCTGGCAAACGATCACGCCGAGGTCGCGTCCCTGCGCGATTTCATCGAAGAAGGCCAGCGCGGCATCGTCCGCTGACCCGCTCGACTCCGCGGGATCAATTGCGCGTAGGCGCGTGTTCGACGAAGGCGAACGCGCGCGTTTTCCGTGTCGGAGGGATCAGGCGCTTCCGGCATCCCGTGGTACGGGCTCGGGCGCATCGCTGAATCAGATCCCGTAAGGTTCTCGCCAAGACGCGAAGGGCGCCAAGGCACGCAAAGAAAAGGCAGTGATTGAATATCCTGATCTTTCCTTCGCGCCGCTCGGCGCGCTTGGCGCCTTGGCGAGAACCCTGGCAGGCCTATCCCCTTTGATGCGACACGATCACTCCGGGACCGGTTCATTCAGCCCGTGACACCGACTTTCTTTCAGGCGGTGAGGCCAGCATCTCCTCGATGAGGGCGGCGACGCGGCCGGGGCCGTCGCCTTCGCCCATGCGGTTGGCGACGGTGGCGAGCGAAGAGACCATCTGCCGGCGGTAACTCTCATCATCGAGGATACGCGCGGTCTCGCCAGCGATGGCGTCGGGTCGTGCGTCGCGCTGCACGAATTCCTGCACGACCCTCCGTTGGGCCACGATATTCACGAGCGCGATATCGTCGATCGTGATCAGTCGGTGCATGATCTGCCAGGTGAGCCAGTTCACGCGGTAGATCACCGCCATCGGCACGCCCATCAAGGCGATCTCGAGTGTCGCGGTGCCGGATGCGGTGATAACGCTGTCGCAGAGCGGTACAACATCGTACGCACGCCCGCCCTCGATCAGTCGGATATCCACCTCCGCCTGTTCCAGCTGCGGGCGTACCGTCTCCGCATCCAGCGTGCCGGCGAGTGGCAGCACGAAGCGGATCGGGTCGCGGTCCCGTTGCAGTTGTTCCGCGGCCGCGATCATGGTGGGCAGCAGCCGCTGGATCTCGCCGCGACGGGAGCCGGGCATGAGCCCGACCACGGGCCGGCCCGGTTCGATGTCGAACTCGACCCGGGCCTCGTCGTGCGTCACGCTCGGGTGGATCTCGTCGACCAGCGGGTGACCGACGTAGCGGACCGGCACGCCCGCACGCTCGTAGAAATCCACCTCGAAGGGGAACAGCACCGCCATCATGTCGACCAGCCGGCCAATGCGCTTGACCCGGTGTGAGCGCCAGGCCCAGACCTGCGGGCTGACGTAGAACAGCACGGGGATACCCAACGAGCGTGCCGTCTCAGCGAGCTTGAGATTGAATTCGGGGTAGTCGACCAGGATCAGCAGATCGGGGCGGTGCTCGCGCAGACGCGCCCGCAGTTTCTCCAGTTCGCGCATGATCCGGCGCCAGTGGATCAGGACCTCGACGATGCCGATGATGGCGAGATCGCGGCAGTCGACCACGACGTCCATCCCGGCGGCCTGCAGGTGGGGCCCGCCCATGCCCATCAGTTCGGGGTCGCTGCCGCGGCGGCGCAGGGCCTCCACGAAGCGGGCGGCGTGGTGGTCGCCGGAGGCCTCTCCGGCCGAGATCATCAGGCGCGGGCGCTCAGCCACCGACGGCCTCGCGGATCACCCCGCAGATCCGGTCGACCATGGCATCCGTGAGCTCCGGATAAACCGGCAGCGAAAAGCAGCGCTCCGCGAGCGATTCCGCGACCGGCAGGCTCGCCGGCACCGCGGCGTCCGCGAAGGCCGGCTGGCGGTGCAGCGGCACGGGGTAGTAGATCGCGCTGGCGATGGATTCGTCCTTCAACGCCTGCATGATCGTGTCGCGGTGGTCGCTGAGGGCGGTGTACTGGTGGAATACGTGCGTCGCGCCGTCGCGGCGCAGTGGTGTCTGCAGCGGCAGGCCGGCCAGGCGTGCGTCGTAGCGGTCCGCGACGCGGCGGCGCTCGGTATTGTACTGGTCGATATGCGGCAGCTTGTGCCGCAGCACGACGGCCTGCAGCTCATCGAGCCGGCTGTTGTAGCCGATCTGCGGGTGGTGATAGCGCTTGGTCTGACCGTGATTGCGCAGCGAGCGGATCTGCTCCGCCGCCGCGTCATCATGCGTCGTAACCAGACCGCCGTCGCCGAAGCCGCCAAGGTTTTTGCTCGGGAAGAAACTGAACGCCCCGGCGGCGCCGAGCGACCCCGTCTGGCGTCCGTCCACGGTCGCACCAAATGACTGCGCGCAGTCTTCCAGGACCAGAAGCCCGCGGTCGCAGGCCATGCGATTGAGCGTATCGATGTCGGCGGGCTGGCCGAACAGGTGCACCGGCATGATAGCCCGCGTGCGTTCCGTGATCGCCCGCTCGACCGCCACCGGGTCGAGGTTGAAGGTCTGCGGGTCGACGTCGACGAACACCGGCGTCGCATCAACGTAGCGGATCGCCTCGGCGGTGGCGATGAAGGTGAACGGCGTCGTGATCACCTCGTCACCGGGCCCGATCCCCAGGCCTGCGAGCGCCAGATGCAGGGCATCGGTGCCGGACGCGCACCCGAGCGCGTGGCGCACGCCGAGGTACTCGGCCGCTTCGCGCTCGAACGCCTGCACGTTCGGCCCGAGAATATACTGCGTCGCCGCCATCGCCTGCGCCATCGCGGGCTCAAGCTCGCCCCGAAGCGCCGCGTACTGCGCCTTCAGGTCGACCATCGGAATCGGGGAATCGCTCATCGGCTCACATCGTCTCGGGAGAAGTCCGCATTGTCCGGCATCGTGCGGGGGCTGTCATCCGCCTCCCTTGCCGCTTCTGGAAAAAATCAGAACCACGAAAGCTTCGCCGGGAGCGAATCTTCGCGCCAGCCCCGACGGGGCGAGGCGCAAGGACGTGCCGAGCAATGAACACGAATGGTCTTGGGGGAACCACAGCCTTGGGGAGCTACGCTGAGGTTCCTTTACAGCATCACCCGTCGAGTTTTGAACCACAGATGAACACAGATGGACACAGATAAAGGCGAAATCGGCCATCTCGAACGAATCGGGGCGTTGTGTCGCTTATTCAGCCTTCGGCCTCGCAGTCGGCATCGAGGTGATTTTATCTGTGTTCATCTGTGTCTATCTGTGGTTCTTGAACACGGAACAGCTTCCACTGCCGAACAGCGAAGCTCCCGAAGCCGTTCACTTTGCACAGCCCCATTCGTGGTTCATTCGTGGTTCATAAACGGCCCCGCCAGTTACTCCGGCGTGCCGTAGCCTCCACCGCCAGGTGTCTCGATGATGAAGACATCGCCTGCGTCCATCTCGGTGCTGTCGCGGCTTCCCAGGGTTTCGGTGTTGCCGTCGGTGCGCTCGACCGTGTTGCTGCCGCAGGCGCCCGGTTCGCCACCTTTGAGGCCGTAGGGCGGTATGCGCCGGTGGCCCGAGAGTATCGAGGCGGTCATGGGTTGCAGGAAGCGTACGCGGCGATAGGTCCCGTCGCCGCCGTTGTGGCGGCCGCGGCCGCCGGAGCCGGTGCGGATGTGGAAGTCCTCCAGGCGGACCGGGAAGCGCCATTCGAGGACCTCGGGGTCCGTGAGGCGCGAGTTCGTCATATGCGAATGCACGGCGCTCGCGCCGTCGAAGTCCGGGCCGGCGCCGACGCCGCCGCAGAGGGTCTCGTAGTACTGGTGGTTTTCGTTGCCCCAGGTAAAGTTGTTCATCGTCCCCTGGGAGGCGGCGACCACCTCCAGCGCGCCGAACAGCGTATCCACCACGCACTGCGAGGTCTCGACGTTGCCGGCCACGACCGCCGCCGGCGGCCGCGGGTTCAGCATCGTGCCCTCGGGGATGACGATATCCAGCGGCTTGAGGCAGCCGCCGTTGAGCGGGATCGTGTCGGCGACCATGCAGCGGAAGACATAGAGCACGGCCGCGCGGCCGACCGCCGCCGGGGCGTTGAAGTTGGTCGGATGCTGGTCGCTGGTACCGGTGAAATCGACGCGGGCGCCGCGGTTGGCACGATCGACCGTGACCGCCACCCGGATGATCGAGCCGTCGTCCATCTCGTAGGCGAATTCGCCGTCGTCGAGCGCGTCGATGACCCGGCGCACCTGTTCCTCGGCGTTGTCCTGGACGTGCTGCATGTAGGCCTCGACCACCTCCAGGCCGAACTGGTCGATCATGCGGCCGAGTTCCTGCACGCCTTTTTCGCAGGCGGCGATCTGCGCCTGCAGGTCGGCGATATTGTTGTCGACGTTGCGCGCGGGGTGGACGGCGCCCTCGAACAGCGCGCGGATGTCGTTCTCCAGCAGCTTGCCGTCGGCGACGATGCGCATGTTGTCGATCAGCACGCCCTCGTCTTCCAGCACCTTGCTGTCGGGCGGCATCGAGCCGGGGGTGATGCCGCCGACGTCGGCGTGGTGTCCGCGGCTGGCGGTGTAGAACAGGATGCGCTCGCCGGCGTCGTCGAACACCGGTTTGACCACGGTGATGTCGGGCAGGTGGGTGCCGCCGTTGTACGGGTCGTTCAGCATGTAGACGTCGCCTGGCTGCATTTGCCCGGCATTGGCGGCGTGGATGCGCTGCACGCTCGCGCCCATGGAGCCGAGGTGGATCGGCATATGCGGTGCGTTGGCGATCAGTTCGCCGTCGCCGTCGAACACGGCGCAGGAGAAGTCCAGCCGTTCCTTGATATTGACCGAATAGGCAGTGGTCTCAAGCACGGCGCCCATCTGCTCGGCGATCGACATGAACAGGTTGTTGAAGACCTCGAGCATGACCGGATCGGCCGCGGTGGAAACGCCGCCGGCACCGGCGCGCGCCGCCACGCGTTCGAGCTCAAGGTCGCCGCGCTCGGTGACCATTGCCCGCCAGCCGGGCTCGACGACGGTCGTGCCGTTCGGCTCGACCACCACCGCCGGCCCATCGACCGGATCGCCGCCGCCCAGCGCCGCGCGTTCCAGGAACGGTGTGTCGTGACGGTCACCGCCCATCACGGTCTCGAAGCGCCCATGTTCACGCACATCGCCACCCTTGAGCGTCGGCACCGGGACCGTGTCCGGCGTGTCGCTGGTGCCGATACCCTCGACCTGGGCGGTCTCGACGATCACGGTCTTGCCCGGAGAGACGAAGCCGTAACGCTGTCCGTGCAGGGTCTCGAATTCCTCGCGCATGGTCACGGCGTCGGCAGCGTCGATCAGCAGTGCCGTATCCGAGCCCGAATAGCGGATGTGCGCGCGCCGCCGGGTCGCAATGGCGTCGCTGCGCACCCCCTGGGATTCGAGGTCGATGACGGCGCGCGAGGCCAGCTCGTCCAGCAGCCGTTTCAGCGGATCCTCCGCCGCCTGTTCAAGCGGCTGTTCGAATGCCCGCTCGTGCACGCAGCGCACGTCGGCGAGACCGATACCGAACGCCGACAGCACGCCGGCATGGGGGTGCAGCAGCACGCGGTCAATGCCCAGCAGGTCGGCGACCAGGCAGGCGTGCTGGCCACCCGCGCCGCCGAAGCAGCTGAGCGTGTAGCCGGAGACGTCGTAGCCGCGCGCGACCGAGATCTCCTTGATCGCGTTGGCCATGTTCTCGACCGCGATGCGCAGGAAGCCCTCGGCCACCGCTTCGGGCGTGCGCTCGTCGCAGGTCGCTTGATGGATTTCCTCGGCGAGGGCGGCGAATTTCTCGCGGACGATGTCGGTGTCCAGCGCCTGGTCGGCGTTCGGCCCGAATACGCGCGGGAACAGTTCGGGTCGCAGGCGGCCGAGCATCACGTTGCAGTCGGTGACCGTGAGCGGACCGCCCTTGCGGTAGCACGCGGGACCCGGATCCGCGCCGGCCGAGTCCGGTCCGACCCGATAACGGGTGCCGTCGAAGTGCACGATCGAGCCGCCGCCGGCGGCGACGGTGTGGATGCGCATCATGGGCGCGCGTAGGCGGCAGCCGGCGACCGTGCTCTCGAAGGTGCGCTCGTAATCGCCGGCGTAGTGACTGACATCGGTCGAGGTGCCGCCCATGTCGAAGCCGATCAGCCGGTCGTGGCCGGCGGCGATCCCGGTGCGCACCATGCCGACCACGCCACCGGCGGGGCCGGACAGGATCGCGTCCTTGCCGCGGAAGGCGTGCGCCTCGGCCAGGCCGCCGTTGCTCTGCATGAACATCAGGCGGGTGTTGCCGAGATCCGCTGCCACGCGGTCGACATAGCGGCGCAGCACGGGTGAGAGGTAGGCGTCGACCACGGTCGTGTCGCCACGGGACACCAGCTTCATGGTCGGGCTGACCTCGAAACTGGCCGAGACCTGACTGAAGCCGATTTCGCGGGCGATGGCCGCCACGTGGTGTTCGTGCTCCGTGTAGCTGTAGCCGTGCAGAAACGCGATCGCGACGCTGTCGTAGCCTGCACTGCGCAGCTCCTCGAGCACGCGGCGGGCGTCGGCCTCATCGAGCGGGCGCAGTACGTCGCCATCGGCGGCGAGGCGCTCGTCGACCTCGACGGCCGTGGTGTAGAGCATCTGCGGCAGGCGGACGTCCAGCGCGAAGATGTCCGGCCGCGCCTGGTAGCCGATGCGCAGGGCGTCGCGGAAGCCGCGCGTGGTCACCAGCGCGGTCGGCTCACCCTTATGCTCGAGCAGGGCATTGGTGGCTACGGTCGTGCCCATCTTGACGCGGCTGATGCGCTCGCCCGGCATCGGGGCGTCCGGGGCGACACCGAGCAGGTGGCGGATGCCGGCGAGGGCGGCGTCGTCGTACTGCTCGGGGTTGTCCGACAGCAGCTTGTGGCTGACGAGCTCGCCGTCGGGCCGGCGGGCGACGATGTCGGTGAAGGTGCCGCCCCGATCGACCCAGAAGTCCCATGTCCCGGAGTCGTGATTGCCGGAATTCCACATGCCTGCATCACTCATACCGTGCTGCCTCCGTCCACGCCGAAGAGTTGACTGATCTCGATCGCGGTCGAGAGCGCGCGGCGGCCGTCCTCGCCGGAAACCAGTGGCGATTCCCCGCTCGCGATGCAGTCGAGGAAAGACTCGATCTCATCGCGGATGGCGTCGGCCGCCTCGAATGACTGGTCCTCCGAAACCAGCTCCGGGATGCCCGGATACATCTCCTGCTCGCCCTTGCGATGGACGGTCAGCCGGCGTTCGCCGAAATCCACCGCGAGGTAGCAGTTGTGCTGGAAGAACCGCATGCGGCGTTCCTTCTTCGCCGAGACACGGCTCGCGGTCACGTTGGCCACACAGCCGTTGTCGAACACGACGCGGGCGTTGGCGATGTCCGTGGCATCGGTGAGCACCTGGGTGCCGCTGGCGTCGATCCGCGCTACCGGGCTGTTCACGATATCGAGGATGATGTCGATGTCGTGGATCATCAGGTCCAGCACGACGTCCACATCCGTGCCGCGCGGATTGAACGGCGCAAGCCGGTGGGACTCGATAAAGCGGGGCTGGTCCAGGATGTCGTCCGCCGCGCGCAGCGCCGGGTTGAACCGTTCGAGATGGCCGACCTGGAGCACAAGACCGCGCTCACGGGCCAGCTCGACCAGTTCGTCCGCCTGCGCGACGGTCACGGTGATCGGCTTCTCGACCAGCACATGGGCACCGGCCGCCAGGAAATCGCGCGCGATCTCGTAGTGCAACGAGGTCGGTGCCGCAATGCTCACGGCATCGACCTGCCCCAGCAGTTCACGATAGTCGGTCAGGGCACGGGCACCTGCCGGCTCGGCGCTGCGCTGCGCGGCCTCCGGATCGCGGTCGACGACCGCAATCAGCTCACAGGCATCGAGGGCGGCGTATTTCTGCGCGTGGAACCGGCCGAGGTAACCGGCGCCGATCACGGCGGTGGACAGCTTCATGCGGCAGCCTTTTTGGAGTCGACCCGTGCCCGCCCGGGGTAAAATTCCCAGGGTTGAACCGGGGGTGGACATGGTATCCTGGGGCCTGATCACCGATCGCGGCAACGGTACCAAGGCGGGCATAATACGATATGGCGATAGCCGCGGACACCGACCACGTAGCCGGCGTCGACGAGGCCGGTCGCGGACCGCTCGCCGGCCCCGTCGTCGCGGCCGCCGTGGTGCTGGATTCGGCGCGCCCGATCGCGGGCCTCACGGACTCGAAGAAGCTCTCCGCGAAGCGCCGCGAGCGCTTCGATGAGCGCATCCGGGCCGAGGCACTGGCGTTCGCGATCGCCCGGGTCGAGGCGGCCGAGATCGACCGGATCAATATCCTGCAGGCGAGTCTTGCGGCCATGGTCCGCGCGGTGGCGGCGCTCCCGATCCGGGCGCAGGCGGTGCGCGTCGACGGTAACCGCGCTCCCGATTTCGGGGTGCCGGCGGAGGCGCTCGTCGGCGGCGACGCCCTCGACCCCGCGATCTCGGCGGCCTCGATCCTGGCCAAAGTCGACCGCGACCGGTTGCTGGTCGCGATGGAGGACGAATACCCGGGCTACGGCTTCGCGGCCCACAAGGGCTACGGCACCCGTGTCCACCTGGAAGCGCTCACGCGCCTCGGCCCATGCCCGGCCCACCGCCACAGCTTCGCCCCGGTCCGCGCGGCGGCCGAGCAGGGGCGTTTGGCTTTGGATGGCTATGGGGTGGAATCGTGAGAAAAGGCGTTCTCTCGCAGAGGCGCAGAGAGCGCTGAGAGGAAGTCAAAATCGGTTTCTCGCCAAGGCGCCAAGTGCGCCAAAAAGGGCGGAATACGTGAAAAGGCGTGGGTGTTCAGGTTGTTGGGGTCTATTGGTGAGAGAGTGTTTCACTGGACGTAGGCCGGCTTTGCCCTGCGCGAGCCGAGGCTGGATTCTGGCGAAAGCACAAACCGCGCAGGGCAATGCCGGCACCCAGGCGCACTAAAGCCACAGGATCTAATAATCAATGATTTATAGCCGTTTGTTGATTTCCCTTGGCGCGCTTGGCGCCTTGGCGAGAAACCGATTTTGACTTTCCTCCGCGAACTCCGCGCCTCCGCGAGAAAACGATTTTGACTTTCTCTCAATACGACCAGCGCCCCTGCGAGAGACAATGACCGAACCGGAAACGCAACAAACCAAACGGGACCCGCGACACCACCCATGAAACCGAGCTTCGTCCATCTGCGCCTGCATACCGACTACTCGCTGGTCGACGGCACCGTGCGCATCCCCGAGCTCATGGAGACGCTGAAGGCGCGCGGGATGCCCGCGGTCGCGCTCACGGACCAGAGCAACCTGTTCGCCATGGTCAAGTTCTACAGCGCCGCCATCGCCGCCGGCGTGAAGCCGATCATCGGCTGCGATGTGCTGCTGCGCGGCGAGGCCCGGGGTGAGCCGGCGACGCCGCTGACTCTGCTGGTCCAGGACGATGTCGGTTACGGCAACCTGATCCGGCTGGTGTCACGGTCGTATCTCGAGGGGCAGAGCGACGGCGAGCCGACCATCGAGCGGTCCTGGCTCGATGGCGCCACCGATGGCCTGATCGCGCTCTCCGGCGGTCGCACCGGCGAGGTCGCGCGCAATTGGCTGGCGGGGCGCCGCGAGCGCACGCTGGAGTCACTGGCCGACTGGATGGCGCGCTTCCCCGGTCGCTTCTACCTGGAGATCCATCGTACTGGCCGTGAGCATGAAGAGGCCTGGATCGACGGCGCGCTGGAACTCGCCAGCACCATGGAATGCCCGGTCGTGGCGACCAACGACGTGCGCTACCTGGCGGCGGAGGACTTCGACGCCCACGAGGCGCGCGTGTGTATCCACGACAGCCGCGTGCTGACGGACCCGCGCCGCCCCAAGCGCTACTCGGACCAGCAGTACCTGCGCAGCGAAGAGGAGATGACCGAGCTCTTCGGCGATATACCCGAGGCGCTGGAGAACTCGGTCGAGATCGCGCGGCGCTGCAACCTGCGGATCACGCTCGGTGAGTCCTATCTGCCCGATTTCCCTGTCCCGGCCGAGCACACGGTCGACACGTATCTGAGCGAGGTGGCGTATCAGGGGCTAGATGAGCGCCTGCACCAGCTCTACGGCGCGGCGAGGGCCGCGGACGAGGACTTCCGCAGGCCCTATGTCGAGCGCCTGGAGCGGGAACTGGGCGTCATCAACTCGATGGGCTTCCCCGGCTACTTCCTGATCGTCGCCGACTTCATCATCTGGGCGAAGAACAACGGCGTGCCGGTCGGCCCCGGTCGCGGTTCCGGCGCGGGTTCGCTGGTGGCCTATGCGATGGGGATTACCGACCTCGACCCGCTGCGTTACGACCTCCTGTTCGAGCGATTCCTCAACCCGGAGCGCGTCTCGCTGCCCGACTTCGACGTCGACTTCTGCATGGACGGGCGCGACCGCGTGATCGACTACGTCGCGCAGAAGTACGGCAGCGACAAGGTCTCGCAGATCATCACCTACGGCTCCATGGCGGCGCGCGCGGTGATCCGCGACGTCGGCCGCGTGCTCGGCCATCCCTACGGCATGGTCGACCGCATCGCCAAGCTGGTGCCGTTCGAGGTCGGCATGACGCTCGAGCGGGCCCTCAAGGAGTCGGAGGACCTCAAACAGGTCTACGACGACGAGGACGACGTCCGCGCGCTGATCGATCTCGGCATGAAGCTCGAGGGCCTGGCGCGCAACGCCGGCAAGCATGCCGGCGGCGTCGTCATCGCGCCCTCGGCGCTGACCGACTTCGCGCCGCTGTACTGCGAGCCGGGCGGGCAGGGCCTGGTCACCCAGTTCGACAAGGACGACGTCGAGAAAATCGGCCTGGTGAAGTTCGACTTCCTCGGCCTGCGCACGCTCACGATCATCGACCGCGCGGTCCAGGCGATCAACAAGCGCCTGCGCGGCGAGGGCCGCGAGCCCGTCAGCATGGACCAGCTCGAGACCGGCGACCCCGATGCCTTCAAGCTGCTGAAGGCCTGCCAGACCACGGCGGTCTTCCAGCTCGAATCGCGCGGCATGAAGGAGCTGATCAAGCGCCTGCAGCCGGACAACTTCGAGGAGATCGTCGCGCTGGTGGCGCTGTTCCGCCCGGGACCGCTGCAGTCCGGCATGGTCGACGACTTCATCGCGCGCAAGCACGGGCACGCGGAGGTCCAGTTCCCGCACCCGTGGCTGGAGGCCATCCTCAAGCCCACCTACGGCGTCATCCTGTATCAGGAGCAGGTGATGCAGATCGCGCAGGTGCTGGCGGGCTACTCGCTCGGCGCCGCCGACCTGCTGCGCCGCGCCATGGGCAAGAAAAAGCCCGAGGAGATGGCCAAGCAGCGCTCGGGCTTCATCGAGGGCTCGGTCGCCAACGGCGTCGAATCCGCCACGGCCGAGTACATCTTCGACCTGATCGAGAAGTTCGCGGGCTATGGCTTCAACAAGTCGCATTCGGCCGCGTACGCGCTGCTGTCCTATCAGACCGCCTGGCTCAAGGCGCATTACCCGGCCGAGTTCATGGCCGCCGTTCTGTCCGCCGACATGGACAACACCGACAAGGTTGTCACGCTGATCGACGAGTGCGCCTCGATCGGGCTGGACGTCATCCCCCCGGATATCAACAACTCGGCCTTCAGCTTCACGGCCGTTGACGCCAGTCGCGTGCGCTTCGGGCTCGGTGCGATCAAGGGCGTGGGCGAATCGGCGCTGGAGGCCATCCTGCGCGAACGCGACCGCGGCGGTGCCTTCCGCGATCTCGACGATCTGTGCGTGCGCGTCGATGCGGGCAAGGTGAACCGGCGGGTGCTCGAGGCGCTCAACCGGGCGGGCACGCTGGGCGGTCTCGGCCCCAACCGCGCGACCATCGAGAAACGCCTGCCGCACGCCGTGCGCGCCGCTGAGCAGCATCGCCTCAACACCGCGGCCGGCCAGAACGACATGTTCGGCGGCGGTGACAAGCCGGCGGCGGGCAGCACGGACATCCCGCCGGAACCGGACTGGGACGACGAGACCCGCCTCACGGCCGAGAAGGAGACGCTGGGCCTGTATCTCTCCGGGCATCCGATCGACCGCTACAGCGACGAGCTGACCCGCTTCACGAACGGCCGCCTGGCTGACCAGTGCGGCAAACTCGAGAGCCTCGGCCGGCGGCGCGGCGAGGACCGCAACGAGGTGTTCGCCGGCCTGGTGAACGCCTTCCGCACGAAGAACACGTCCAGCGGCAAGATGGGCTTCGCCACGATCGACGACAAGAGCACGCGCGTCGAGGTCAAGATCGGCCCGGAACTGCTGCAGCGCCGGCACAACTCGATTGTGCGCGACCGCGTGCTGGTGGTGGAGGGCCAGCTGGCCTATGATGATTTCAACGGCGGCTACCAGATCAACGCGCGCGAGATCTACAGCATCGACGACGCCCGTGAACGCTTCGCCCGCCGCCTGCGCCTGCACGTCAACGCCAGCGCCGCCGGCAACGGCTTCATCGACCACCTGCGCGACACCCTGCGCCCCTTCCGCGAGGGCCACACGCCCATTGCCGTCGAATACCAGGGCCCCAGCGCCAGCGCCCGCCTGCACCTGGGGGAAGACTGGCAGATCCATCCGACCGATGAACTGCTCCACCGCCTGCGGCAGCTCACCGACGAGAGTGCGGTCGAGATCGAGTATCAGCGGTAGGGTGGAGGCGAAAAGTCAAAAGCGCCTCTCGCCAAGACGCGGAGCACGCCAAGGAAAGAAAAAATCGTAGGCCGGCTTTGTCCGGCCGCAGCGCGGTTCACGTGTGCACTGCGCTTGCCCCGGACAATGCCGCCATGAGCGTTCCGGATGGTTAGGCGCTGCGGGATTGGATATGCTTTCTGCCGGCATTGCCCGGCGCGCCGATCGCCCTGGCGGTGAAACGTCGTGCGATGCGCGCCGGACCAAACCGGCCTACGTCTTTTTCGTTTTGCCCTTCCTTGGCGCGCCTCGCGTCTTGGCGAGATACCGATTTTGACCTTCTCCGCGCCCTCCGCGCCTCTGCGAGAGAAGGTTTTTACACGGCCTAATCCCCTGCACGGGCTCGATCCGGCTCCGTCGCGACGTGCATAAGACCGCACCCTGCCTGTATCATCGGTTCATTGTCAGGAACATGCAGGGATCAGTCGCCAACCCATGAATCCGAATTTTCTGGAATTCGAGCAACCGATCGCCGAACTCGAGGCGCAGATCGAGGAGTTGCGCCGTCTCGGTTCCGATGCCAACCCCGAGATCAATATTGGCGAGGAGATCCAGCGGCTGCAGCAGAAGAGCGAATCCCTGACCCGCAGCATCTTCGCCAAACTGCGCCCCCAGCAGGTCGCACAGTTGGCGCGCCATCCCATGCGGCCGTACTCGCTGGACTACCTCGACCGCGTGTTCGAGGAATTTACCGAGCTCCACGGTGACCGGTCATACGCGGACGATCCAGCGATCGTCGGCGGTCCGGCCCGGCTCGACGGGCGCCCGGTCATGGTGATCGGCCAACAGAAAGGTCGTGACACCAAGGAAAAGCTGCGGCGCAACTTCGGCATGGCGCGGCCGGAGGGCTACCGCAAGGCCCTGCGGCTGATGCGCATGGCCGAGAAGTTCAACATGCCGATCCTGACGTTCATCGACACGCCCGGGGCCTACCCCGGCGTCGGTGCCGAAGAGCGCGGCCAGAGCGAGGCCATCGCGCGCAACCTGTTCGCCATGTCGGATCTGCGCGTGCCGATCATCGCCACCGTGGTCGGCGAGGGCGGTTCCGGCGGCGCGCTCGGGATCGGTGTCGGCGATCGCCTGATGATGCTCGAATACTCCACCTACTCGGTCATCTCGCCCGAGGGCTGTGCATCGATCCTGTGGAAGTCGTCTGAGAAATCCGCCGAGGCCGCCGAGGCCATGGGCATCACCGCCCTGCGGCTGAAAGAACTCGGCCTGGTCGACGAGATCATCGGTGAACCGCTTGGCGGCGCGCATCGCGACTACGACAACGCGGCCAAGGGCCTGCGCGACGCCCTCATCCAGGCCATCGGGGCGTTCGACGGCGGCGACACCGACGCGCTGGTCGAGCAGCGATACCAGCGCCTGACGTCCTACGGCCGCTACCGCGATACCGGCTGAGTGGCGCAGGCCGCATGCGGTCGTGATGGCCGGCAGCTGATGCACCCGGCCGGTGGGCGGACCCATCCCGCCAGGCGCGGGTCGGTACCGGAATCGTCCGACAGCTCCTGCCCGGCGGGCCCGCGAGCGCCGGGAGCCCGTAGCGGTGAATCAGCGCAGTCCGGCTGACGGGCATCGCCGCCCGGCCTCCCGAGCCGGCACCAACCGCTTTCCAGAACCCGCTATGAACGAGCGCGCGACCGACCCGCCGGACCCCTACCAACGGCTCGCGGCCGTGATCGCCGAGCAGGCACCGCAGCGCACCGGGGTGGTGGTCGCATTCAGCGGGGGGCCCGATTCCACGCTCCTGCTGCATCTCGCGGCCGAGACGCTGCCGCGGCGCCGCCTACGCGCGCTGCATATCCATCACGGCTGGCATGCAGATGCGGATGCGTGGGCGGAGCACTGCCAGCAGGTCGCGCGCGGACTGGGTCTGCGCTGCGAAAGTGTCCGTGTCGATGCGGGGGCCAAGCGCGGTGAAGGGCCGGAGGCCGCCGCCCGCGAGGCCCGTTACACCGCGCTTGCCGAGCGGCTCCGCCCGGACGAGGTGTTATTGACCGCGCACCACCGCGACGACCAGGCGGAGACCCTGTTGCTCGCGCTGCTGCGCGGGGGCGGGGTGCACGGCTGGGCCGGGATGCCGGTCTGCCGGACGCTTGGCGCCGGGTTGCACCTGCGGCCCTGGCTCGATATCCCGCGCGACCGCCTGCAGACGGAGTTGCACCGCCGCGGCATCGAGGGGCTGGATGACCCGGCGAACGCGGATACCGACTACGATCGCGTCTGGCTGCGCGAACGCGTGCTGCCGGTGCTGCGCGAACGCCATACCGAGGTCGATGCCACGCTCGCCCGGGCCGCCGACCAGGCGGGCGAGGCCGCGGCGGGCGTCGACAGCCTGGCCGCGCATGATTTCGTCAGCTGCCGGGGCACGTATGCCGCCACGCTGGACTGCGCCGCGCTGGCGGCCTTGCCGGTGTCCCGCCAGCGCGCGCTGCTGCGCTGTTGGATCCACCGCCGGGGTCTGCCGCGCCCCGGCGCCGCGCGGCTGGAATCGCTGCGGCGGCAGCTCGTCGAGGCCGCCGCCGACCGCAATCCGCATGTCGCCTGGCCCGGTGGGGAAGTACGCCGCTGGCGCGGCGAGGCCTGGGTGCTGGCACCGGCGCCGCCGCTGGACCCGGAGGCGGTCTACGACTGGACCGATCCGCGGCAACCGCAAGAACTGCCGCACCGCCGCGTCCCGCCGGAAGCGCTCGAAGCGCTGGCCGGTCCTCTCGATGAGAGTAGCCACGTCCAGATCCGCTTCCGCCAGGGTGGCGAGCGCCTGCCGCGCCGGGACGGCGAGGGCAGCATCGCCCTCAAACGCTGGCTAGCCGATCACGGCATCCCCCCGTGGGAGCGTGACCGCATCCCGCTGGTCTACGTCGACGGAGATCTCATCGGCGCCATCGGCGTACCAAGGCCATAACGCCACCAACCGATCCGATTGCCATGCGCGCAACACCGTAGGTTGGGTTGACCGAGGAAACCCAACGCGGCGAGCGATCCGCCGACGGCGCCCCCGAACCGGATCGGCGGATGACGCCAGGTTTCGCTGGGTATCGCTGGCGCTCAACCCAACCTACGGCTGGCCTGCGATTGGACTCGCAGGCGGTTCCTGAAGGCGGGATGCGGTCCTGCCGCGGGCGTTGGGGATGTCGCGCGTGTCCTGAATACGTGCTCGGCGGCCCGCCTCGGGTACCCCGCAATTGTGCCGTTTCGGGGGGTCTGCTAACCTCCGCCGTTTGCACGCGGACCCCTTCCCCACAGCCGAGTTGCGCGAACTCAAATGGCCCGTTTCGTATTCGTAACCGGTGGTGTCGTTTCCTCTCTCGGGAAAGGCATCGCCGCCGCATCCCTGAGCACACTGCTCGAAGCGCGCGGTCTCCGCGTGGCGATGCTCAAGCTCGATCCCTACATCAACGTCGATCCGGGCACCATGAGCCCGTACCAGCATGGCGAGGTGTTCGTCACCGACGACGGCGCCGAGACCGACCTCGATCTGGGCCACTACGAGCGCTTCACGCGGGTCCGCACCAGCCAGCGCAGCAACTTCACCACCGGCCGCGTCTACCAGAACGTGATCTCCAAGGAGCGCCGCGGAGAATACCTGGGCGCGACCGTGCAGGTCATCCCGCACATCACCGACGAGATCAAGCGCCTCGTGCGCGAGGGCGCCGGCGATTCCGATATCGCCATGGTCGAGATCGGCGGCACCGTGGGCGATATCGAATCCCTGCCGTTCATGGAAGCCATCCGCCAGATGGGCGTGGAAGAGGGTCGCGACAAGGCGATGTTCATCCACCTCACGCTGGTGCCCTACATCGCGAGCTCCGGCGAGGTGAAGACCAAGCCCACGCAGCACTCGGTGAAGGAACTGCGCTCGATCGGCATCCAGCCGGACATGCTGCTCTGCCGCGCGGCCGAGCCGCTGCCCGAGGAAGAACGGCGCAAGATCGCGCTGTTCACCAACGTCCCCGAGCGCGCGGTCGCCTCGGCGATCGACGTCGACCAGATCTACCGCATCCCCCAGATCTACCAGCGCCAGGGGCTCGATGACATCATGCTCGAGCGCCTCGGTATGCTGGATGAATTGTCGCCCGCCGATCTGTCGGAATGGGAAAGCGTGCTGGACGGGCTGGACCATCCGGAACACGAAGTCACCGTCGGCATGATCGGCAAATACATCGATCTGGCCGATTCGTACAAGTCGCTCAATGAGGCGCTGATCCACGCCGGCATCAAGACCCGCAGCAGGGTCCGCATCCGCTACATCGACTCCGAGCAGCTTGAACTCGAGGGCACGGCGCTCCTCGATGGTCTCGACGCCATCCTCATCCCGGGCGGCTTCGGCGTCCGCGGTGTCGAGGGCAAGGTCGCCGCCGTGCGCTATGCCCGCGAGAACGGCGTGCCGTTCCTCGGGATCTGCCTCGGCATGCAGGTTGCGGTGGTCGAATACGCGCGCAACGTCGCCGGTCTCGAGAACGCCAATTCCACCGAATTCAACCCGCAGACGCCGCATCCGGTGATCGCCCTGATCACGGAATGGCAGACCGTCTCGGGCGAGATCGAACAGCGCTCACGCGACTCGGATCTCGGCGGCACCATGCGCCTGGGCGCCCAGCAGGCCCAGCTCGCGCCGGGCTCGCGCATCAACCAAATCTACGGCGCCGACACGGTCATGGAACGCCATCGTCATCGTTACGAATTCAACAACAACTATTTCGACAGGCTGCGCGAGGCGGGCCTGCACTTGTCCGGCACCTCGATCGACAACGCGCTGGTGGAGGTCACCGAACTGCCCGAGCACCCCTGGTTCATCGGCTGCCAGTTCCATCCCGAATTCACGTCCAACCCGCGTGACGGCCATCCGTTGTTCACGGAGTTCGTGGCCGCCGCACTGGTTCACGCCGGTCACCGCTGATGGACCTTTGCGGCTTCGAAGTCGGCCCGGATCGCCCGCTGTTCCTGATCGCCGGGCCCTGCGCCCTGGAGAGCGAGTCGCTGGCACTGGAGATCGCCGAGGCGCTCAAGGGCATCTCGGGTCGCACCGGTGTCCCAATCATCTTCAAGGCCTCTTACGATAAGGCCAACCGTTCCTCGGCCTCCGGTTATCGCGGCCCCGGCCTGGAGTCCGGTCTGGCGTCGCTGGAGCGGGTGCGCAGCGAGACCGGTCTGCCCGTGCTCACCGACGTGCATGAATACACGCCAGTCGACGAGGTCGCCGCGGTCGTCGATGTGCTCCAGACGCCGGCCTTCCTCTGCCGCCAGACCGACTACATCCAGCGCGTGGCCACCGCCGGGCGCCCGGTGAATATCAAGAAGGGGCAGTTCCTCGCGCCGTGGGACATGGTGAACGTCGTCGACAAGGCGCGCGCCGCCGGTGGCGAGGGCATCATGGTCTGCGACCGCGGAGTCTCGTTCGGCTACAACAACCTGGTCTCGGATATGCGCGGGCTCGCCGTGATGCGCAATACCTGCTGCCCGGTCGTGTTCGACGCGACCCACTCGGTGCAACTGCCGGGCGGGCAGGGCAGTTCCTCCGGCGGCCAGCGCGAGTTCATACCGGTGCTGGCACGCGCGGCCGTCGCCGCCGGCATCTCCGGGCTGTTCATGGAAACGCACCCGCGCCCCGAGCAGGCGCTTTCGGACGGACCCAACGCTTGGCCCCTGGACCGGCTGGAACGGCTGCTGAAAACCCTGGCCGAACTCGACCGGGTGGTGAAAGCGCAGCCGTACGCGGAAAATGACTGGCCAGGACGGTAAACACCTGGTACCACGCAGGTGGTGCTTTTGTAGGAGCGAGCTTGCTCGCGATTGCGGTTGAACGCGCCGACGGGCGATACGGATGGCAGCTCGGCCCGGACAGGTATTCGCAGGCCGTGTGAACACCGAGCCGCAATTCGGGCACGATCGCGAGCAAGCCCGCTCTTGCAATACGTACGAACGCGGCACACGTCACACGCCGCCTGTAGCCCGGATGACGTGAAACGGGCGCAGACACGACAACCAGACACGACCACCACGGCGCGAAGAACCGAACGGAGAGCATCGAGATGAGCGAGATCATCGATATCCGTGCCCGCGAAATCCTGGACTCGCGCGGTAACCCCACCATCGAAGCGGATGTCTTCCTCGCGTCGGGCAGCTACGGCCGGGCCGCGGTACCCTCGGGGGCGTCGACCGGCGTACGCGAGGCCATCGAGCTGCGTGACGGTGACAAAAGCCGTTATCTCGGCAAGGGGGTTCGCAACGCGGTCGCCAATGTCCATCGCGAGATCGGGCCGGCGATGCAGGGTTTCGAGGGCGGCAACCAGGCCGCGCTCGACCGCGCGCTGATCGATCTCGACGGCACCGACAACAAGGGCCGGCTGGGCGCAAACGCGCTGCTGGCCGTTTCGCTCGCGACTGCCCGGGCCGCCGCCGCCGAGGCCGGTGTGCCGGTGTACGAGCACCTCGGGGGCGAGCGGGCCCGCACGTTGCCGGTTCCGCTGATGAACATCCTCAACGGCGGCGCCCATGCCGACAACAGCGTCGACCTGCAGGAGTTCATGATCGTGCCGGCCGGGGCGGAGACCTTCTCCGAATCGCTGCGCTGCGGCGCCGAGATCTTCCACGCGCTAAAAAAGGTACTGGGGCAGCGCGGCTTCGCCACCGGCGTCGGCGACGAGGGCGGCTTCGCCCCGGACCTGCCGTCGAACGAGGCCGCCATCGAGACCATTCTCGAGGCCGTCGAGGCCGCCGGCTACCGCCCGGGCCGCGATATCTGGCTGGCGCTCGATGTGGCGAGCTCCGAGTTCCACGAGGACGGTACCTACAACCTTGAATCCGAAGGCCGCAGCTTCGACGCCGACGGCTTTATCGAATACCTCTCCGCCTGGGTCGACCAGTACCCGATACTGTCCATCGAGGACGGTATGGCCGAGGGCGACTGGGAGGGCTGGATCGAGCTCACGCGCCGCCTTGGCGACAAGGTCCAGCTGGTCGGCGACGATCTGTTCGTCACCAACCCCGCGATCCTGCGCGAAGGCATCGACCGCGCGGCCGCCAACGCGATCCTCATCAAGGTGAACCAGATCGGCACGCTCACCGAGACGCTGGAGGCGATGCGCATGGCCGACGCGGCGGGCTACCGCAACGTCGTGTCGCACCGCTCGGGTGAGACCGAGGACACCTTTATCGCGCAGCTCGCGGTCGCCACCGGCGCCGGCCAGATCAAGACCGGCTCGGCCTCCCGCTCCGACCGTGTGGCCAAGTACAATGAACTCCTGCGAATCGAGGAACGGCTGGGCGACCGCGGTCGCTATGGCGGTCGGGGCGTGTTCGGTCCGCTCGCCTGACCGGACCGACGGCCCGGTGCGGCCGCGGGAGGCGTATTGAAAATCCTGATCGCCGTTCTGGTCGCACTGTTGCTGATCCTGCAGTATCGCCTGTGGATCGCTGATGGCGGTCTCGCCGAGGTCTACCGCCTCAAGCAGGAAATTGCGACCCAGGAGGAACGCAACGCCCGCCTGCGCGAACGCAACGAGGCTCTGGCCGCCGAGGTGCGTGATCTCAAAAAGGGCATGGAGGCGGTCGAGGCGCGGGCGCGTTCGGAACTCGGCATGGTGGGGGAGGGCGAGACCTTCTTCCGCGTGATCGAAAAGGACAAAAACGACGTGGAACCGCTGCCGGAGGCCGGCTCGGATGGGTCGCCGGACGCCGCCCCGAACAAGGACAGCCCCGCACCGGAGTCCGACAACCAGTGAGCCCGGTCGCGTTCAATGCCGTCGTCCCCGCCGCCGGTGCCGGCGCGCGCATGGGCGGCACAACCCCCAAGACGTATCTCCCGCTGGCCGGCGGCACGGTGATCGAGTGGGCACTTGCACCGCTGCTGGCGCACCCTGGCCTGCAGCGGCTGGTTGTGGCGCTCGCCCCCGATGACACCCGGTTCGCCGGATTGCAGGCGGCGAGTGATGCGCGCTTGTTGAGCGTCACCGGCGGCGCCAGCCGCGCGGCCTCGGTGGCGGCCGGGCTGGGCGCGCTCGGCAGCGCCGTGGACGGCCCGGTACTGGTGCATGACGGCGCCCGCCCGTGCCTGTCCGGCGACGAGATCGAACGGCTGCTCGCATTCGCATCCGACCCGGCCGGCGCGCTCCTCGCCGTCCCGGTGCGCGACACGCTCAAGCGCGCGGACGGCGACGGCCACGTTGCCGCCACCGAGGACCGCAGCGGGCTCTGGCGGGCGCTGACCCCGCAGCTCTTCCACGGTGGTACGCTGCGCGACGCGCTCGGGGACGCGACCGACTCGGCCATCACCGACGAAGCCTCGGCCATGGAACGCGCCGGCTACGCGCCGCGCCTGGTCGAAGGCGACCCGGCCAATATCAAGATTACCCGGCCACACGACCTGCCGCTCGCGGAGGCCGTGCTGGCGATGCGCGGCGGACAATTACGATGACCATGCGAATCGGACACGGCTACGACGTACACGCGACCACGCAAGGCGATCACGTCATGCTCGGCGGCGAGCGCATCGACGCGCCTTTCGGCCTGCGTGCGCACTCGGACGGCGACGTCGCGCTGCACGCGCTGTGCGATGCGCTGCTTGGCGCCGCGGGCCTCGGCGATATCGGCCGCCACTTCCCGGATACCGAACCCGCATGGGCGAACGCCCCCGGCCAGAAACTCCTGCGGCGTACGGTCGCGCTCGTGCGCGATCGCGGCTGGGCCGCGGTCAACGCCGATCTCACGATCATCGCCGAGCGCCCGCGCATCGGCCCACACATCGACGCCATGCGCGAGGGCATCGCGGCCGAGCTCGATGTCGATCGGCGCGCGGTCAACGTCAAGGCGACCACGCATGAGGGCATCGGCGCCCTCGGCCGCGGCGAGGGCATCGCCGCGCACGCCGTTGTGCTGCTGGAGGCGCGCTGATGGCGCTCGGCCCGGTCATGCTCGACATCGGCGGCAAGAGCCTCACGGCCGAGGACCGCGAGCTGCTGATGCACCCGAACGTCGGCGGCGTCATCCTGTTCAGCCGCAACTACGAGGACCGCGCTCAGGTTGCGGCCCTCGTGAAGGAAATCCACGCCCTGCGCGAACCGCACCTGCTGGTCGCCGTCGATCAGGAGGGTGGCCGCGTCCAGCGCTTCCGCGAGGGTTTCAGCCGGCTGCCGCCGATGGGACGCCTCGGCGAGCGTTTCGACGAGGACCCGCATAACGCGGAGGCTGGGGCGCGCGCGCTGGGCTGGCTGCTGGCCGCGGAACTGCTCGCCGTCGGCGTCGATCTGAGTTTCGCGCCCGTACTGGATCTGCGCCGCGATATCAGCGCCGTCATCGGCGACCGCGCGTTCCACAACGATCCCGAGGCGGTCGCCCGGCTTGGCGCGGCACTCATGCGCGGCATGGGCCAGGCCGGCATGGCGGCCATTGGCAAGCATTTCCCGGGCCACGGCAGCGTCGCGCCGGATTCGCACTACGAGTGCCCGGTCGACCCGCGCGACCTCGAGGACATCCTCCAGCTCGACGGCATCCCCTTCGAGCGCCTCGCCCACCAGGGCCTGCCCGGTGTCATGCCGGCCCACGTAACCTATCGGGTGGTCGATGACGTACCGGCCGGTTTCTCGTCCATCTGGCTGAAAAACATCCTGCGTGAGCGTTTCGGCTTCGGCGGCGCCGTGTTCAGTGACGACCTGGCGATGGCCGGTGCTGGCGCGGTCGGCGGCAGCGTCGAGCGCGCACGCAGGGCCCTCGCGGCGGGCTGCGATATGGTCCTCGTCTGCAACGACCGCGAGCAGGCCGCCGAAGTGGTGGAGACGTTGCCGGTCGAGGATCGCCCGGTGTCGGCGGCGCGCCTGATGCGCCTGCACGGCCATCCGGCCGCGGGCATCGATCGCGAACTCGCGTCCATCCCGCAGTGGAGCAAGGCCCGAGCGATCATTGATGCCATCGGCGCCGACGCCTGATGATGCGGAAGCGTTCATGAGCATACCGGGCTGGCTGATCGATCTCACGACATGGGCCGGAGGCCATCGCTGGATGGTCTGGGTCTTCCTGATCCTGTTCACCACCGCGGCACTCGATCTCATTCAGCGTGTCGTCCTCCGCGGCCTCGCCCGCCGTGCGCGCAACACGGACAACCTCTGGGACGACGCCGTACTCTGGTCGCTCGTCGGCCCCATCGGTCTGATCATCTGGATCGTCGGCATCAGCGTCGCCGCCGAGGCGGTCGGCCGCTATGCAGACACCGATGCCGCTGTGTTCGATTACGTCGGTGCCATCCGCAAGTCCGGCGTGATCGTCGCACTGGGCTGGTTCGCGCTGCGCCTCACCCGGGCGGTCGAGGGTCGCCTGATCGAGCGCGTGCGCAGGGTCTCGTACGGCCCCGACGACGGCCCCGACCGCTCCACCGTCGAGGCGATCGGCAAGCTTGTGCGCGCCGCCGTCCTTATCGGTGTCGGCCTCGTCCTGCTCCAGACGCTGGGCTTTTCGATCTCCGGCGTGCTCGCCTTCGGCGGCATCGGCGGCATCGCCATCGGCTTCGCCGCGCGCGACATGCTCGCCAACTTCTTCGGCGGCATCATGCTGCATCTCGACCGCCCGATGGCGGTGGGCGAGTGGGTGCGCTCGCCCGATCGTGATATCGAGGGTACCGTCGAACACATCAGCTGGCGCATCACGCGCCTGCGCACCTTCGACCAGCGGCCGCTCTACGTCCCCAACTCGATCTTCTCGAACATCATCGTCGAGAACCCCTCGCGCATGACGCACCGGCGCATCTACGAGACCGTCGGCGTGCGCTACGACGACATCGCCGCCGTATCGAGCATCGTCAACGACGTCCGCGCGATGCTCGACCGGCACGAGCAGATCGACAGTGAGGCGACCCTGATCGTGAACTTCACGCAGTACAGCGAGTCCTCGCTCGACTTCATGATCTATTGCCTCACGCGCGAGACGCGCTGGGCCGCGTATCACGCCGTCAAGGAAGAGATCATGCTGCGCATCGGCGACATCATCCGCTCGTATGACGCGGAGATCGCCTACCCGACATCGACCCTGCACGTGGCAACGATGCCACAGCCGGGCGGCGAACCGGCGTATGTCGACGACGAGGCCAACGCCGCCTCCTGGCAACGCCGCACGCAGACCACGCGCGGACCTGGCCGGCATGGCCAGGCCGATAATGACGCTGAAGGCGAGGGGGGCGAATGAACGCACCGGCGAGCATACCGGCGATCGACCATACCGAGCGCCTCTACACACCGGCCGAGGTCGAAGCGGCGGCGGATCGCCTCGCCACCGCGATCGACGGCTGGCTGGACGGGCGCGACTGCATCGCCCTGTGCCTGCTCCAGGGCGCCATCGTCACCACCGGCATGCTACTGACCAGACTGCGCGCACCGCTGGAACTCGACTCGATCCACGTCACGCGCTACCGCAACACCACACGCGGCCGCGACCTCCAATGGTTCGCTTCACCGCGGACACCGCTTGAGGGCCGCCGTGTACTGATCGTCGACGATATCCTCGATGAAGGCCATTCGCTCGCCGTCGTCGCGGCCTGGTGCGAAGAACAGGGTGCCGCCGAAGTCCGGGCAGCCGTGCTGGTCAACAAGAATCACGACCGCAAAACCCCGGAGGCCAAAGCCGATTTCATTGGGCTCGAGATCCCCGACCGCTACGTCTTCGGCTACGGCATGGACTATCACGGCTGGCACCGCAACGCCGCCGGCATCTACGCCGCACCGGAATAGACTCCCGGACCGTAGGTCGCTTTTTAACCCGACACCGACCACACGCCATAATTCCACGCCTCGACGCAAGCGCACGATCGAACACGGGACGACAAAGAATGCTGGGTATAATCGGTGGCACCGGCCTCGACCAACTCGACCTCATCGAGAACCGTAAAGAACACGCCCCGACCACCCCCTGGGGCACCCCTTCGGCCGGCCTCGTCACCGGAACGATCGGAAACACCCCGATCGCCTTCCTCCCGCGCCACGGTCACGACCACTCCGTCGCCCCACATCAGATCAACTATCGCGCCAACCTGCGCGCACTCGCTGACGCGGGCGTCGAGCGCATCGTCGCCGTCGCGGCCACAGGCGGCATCCCCGAACGACCGGGCCCAGGCGGCATCGTCATCCCCGACCAGCTCATCGACTACACCTGGGGTCGCCCGTCGACCTTCTTTGAAGGCGAGGGCGCCGAAGTCGAACACATCGACTTCACCTGGCCCTACACCCGATCCGTCCGCCAGGCCCTGCTCAACGCCGCACAAAAGGCCGACATACCGGCCACCGACGGCGGCTGCTACGCCGCCACCCAGGGCCCCCGCCTCGAAACCGCAGCCGAGATCCAGCGCCTCGAACGCGACGGCGGCACCATCGTCGGCATGACCGGCATGCCCGAAGCCGCCCTGGCCAGGGAGCTCGCCATCCCCTACGCCTGCCTCGCTGTCGTAGTAAACCCCGCCGCCGGCAAAACCGACAAAGAGATCAGCCTCGAAGAGATCCGCCACCACCTCAACGCCGGCATGAACCGAGCCGCCAGAATCCTCCAGAGCCTCACCCTGTAGGAGCGGGCGTGCCCGCGAACCGCCGTCCAGACTGCGCCACGGATCCACCCCGACCACCGGCCCGAAAACCACAACCCCGGCAACCCCGAAATCAACCCCAATCTGGACGGGTAATCCCCCGTTTTCAGGTGACGCCGGGAGCAATAAGTGGGGTGTACCTTCGGATTTTGCAGGCAGGCGACAGTAAGCCCGCTGTGCAGGCGGCGCTTGACCGGCGCGCATCCGGGAGCCGGACTCCGGAGGATATGTGAGCGTGAGCAGGCACGGCGGTTGGGTTTGAAGCCCTCGCCGGGATACTCTCGATCACGGGAGATTCGAGGTTCCCTTCTATGTTGACCGTCGTCCGTACGTTTTGGCGCAAGCACCGCTTACTCCTGCTGGCGTTTATCGCCGCGATCGCGGTCACGGCGTTCTTTGCCGTGCGGCTGCTGGTCTTCACGTTGTACTGGGCCGACCCCGATCACCGTCGCCAGTCACTGGAAGACTGGATGACGCCGCGCTATGTGGCGCATTCCTACAACCTGCCGCATGACGTGGTCCGTGAGGTGCTGGAGTTGGACGCCGAAGAGGGCAAGCGGCGCACGCTGGCGGATATCGCTGACGCCTCGGATCTGACCCTCGAGGAGATGCAGCGGCGGATTGATGAAACGGCGCGTGTCCATGGGGGTGGTGGGGACTGATGGACGCGGTCTTCACCATCGTGGCGAATTACGGCGCGGCAGCCTTGTTTGCCGTGACCCTGTTGAGTTGTCTGGCGCTACCGGTGCCGGCCTCCCTGATGATGCTCACGGGGGGCGCCTTCGCGGCGTCCGGCGATCTCGTGCTGACCACCGCGGTGCTGTCCGCGTATGCCGGGGCGCTCGTCGGTGACCAGACCGGGTATGTAATCGGGCGGTCCTGCGCGGGACCGCTGGAGCGTTGGGCTGAGGCCGGGCGGCGGCGCACCTTCCTTCTGGGTCGGGCGCGGGCGTCGATTGACGAGTGGGGCGGCGTTGGTGTGTTCCTCAGCCGTTGGCTCGTCAGCCCACTCGGGCCTTACGTCAACTTCGCCAGCGGCGCGGGGCGTATGCACTGGATCCGTTTCAGTGTGTGGGGCGCGGCCGGCGAAGTGGTGTGGGTGGTGCTGTACGTCGGCCTCGGTTATGCGTTCGCCGAGAGCCTACCGGCCGTCGCCGAGTTCGCCGCCGATTTCAACGGGATTATTGCCGGTGGTGTCGTCGCCGTCGGTCTCTGGATGTGGCTGCGGCTGATGCAGAAACGCCGTGGCCGCCTTAAGCGGTCCTTGTCGAGTGACGACTCCGGGGTAACCTCTTAGCCCTGACGGGGTCGCGAGGACGCAACTTTCATGGTGGCGCATGTGGGTACCGATGACGCCGCGGCCGGTGGCCCCAGGACCGTAAATCCCCGCGTGCACCGAAAACACTGGGCGCCATCGCTGGGGTCCGGCGGGTGTGTCGGTTATCCTTTGGCAACTACTCCCGCTTACCCCGAGTGCAGTCATGTCGAAGTCCCTTGAGGATCAATTCAAGCAGCTGGGTCTGGCCGACGAGAAGCAGGTGCGCAAGGCTCGGCAGGGGAAGAAGAGGAAGAAGGGTAGCCCGAAGCGATCGCGCCGCGAGCCGGCCGCGCCGAACCCGCAGGCCGAGGCGGCTGAGCGGGAACGGGCGGAGAAGGTGGAGCGCGACCGCCAACTCGAGTCGGAGCGTCAGGCGCGCCGCCGTGACAAGGAAGCGGCCGATCGTGTGCGCCAGATCATCGAGACCCACCGTGTCGAGCGCGGCGAGGGTGATGTGGCCTACCACTTCACGCGCGGGAGCCGGATCAAGGAGATCCGGCTGGGCACTGGCCAGCACCGCCGGCTCGCGGACGGGGAGATCGCGCTCGTGGCCTGTGGCGAGCGCTATGAGCTCGTACCGAGGGCGACCGCGGGCCGCATCGAGGAGATCGACGCCGAGGCGGTATTGGTCCTGAATACCCCGGACGCGGAGTCCGACGACGATCCATACGCGGACTTCCCGGTCCCGGATGACATGATGTGGTGACTGCGCAACCCGGCATTACGGCTCGCGGCCGGGTCGGCGGCGTTCGAACCCGCGGTTTTGCGCCGATGGCGCGATTGCGTCAGGCTGCAGGTGATCGTCAATGGCTTGTGCCAGGAGGTTTTGCGCCATGTCCGCTTTCCATCGTCACGCAGTCCATCTCCCGCTCGAAACGGCGCGCACGATCGTCCGCGCGGTGATTGATGCCGCGCGGGAGCAGAATCTTAAGCCGATGACGGTGGTCGTGCTCGATGGCGGCGGTCATCCGGTGGCCGCTGAACGCGAGGATGGGGCGGGCATCGCCCGTTTCGACGTGGCTCGCGGCAAGGCCTGGGCTGCCCTGGGCGTGGGGACGTCCAGCGGGGCGTTCGGAGCGGTGAACGAAGAGCGCCCCGCGTTCCTGGGCGCCGTTTCGGATGCGACTGGTGGCCGCGCCGTGCCGGTCGCTGGCGGCGTGCCGGTGCTCGACATGGCCGATGAGATTATCGGCGCGGTGGGCGTCAGCGGGGATACCTCCGAGGCGGACGAGGCCGTGGCGGTTATCGGGATCGAGGCGGCGGGGGTGGTGGCCGGGGTTTCATAATCGCTGGTCGGTCCGGTACCGCGGGGCTCGCGGGGATGCGGACAAACGATACGGCCGATGCACTGATTGGCCGGGCGGATCAGGCCCTCTATCAGGCCAAACACAGCGGCCGGGATCGGGTTGGACTGGGAGAGTCCCTTGAGCGGGTCACCCGAGGGAAATTACCGGTGCAGTGAATGGGCCGATGCCGCTTGCAGGGGCTGAGTGAACCCGCGCAATGCTGTCGGCGGCGCTGATGCGCGCGACTTCTCCAGTCCTGGCGATGGCGGATCATGCAAAGATACGGTCGGTTCGGGCGAAATTTCGTCCACCCGAGCGCGCAGGATGGTCCCTCCTCGTGGCATTCCCGCCACGGATCAACAACACATCCCGGTACCGGTCCGCTGCGGTGTCCAGCGCGGATCGCGCGGGAACGATGGGAGGATCACTATGGCGTTCCATTCGAGCGATTTCTCGAATTTCCTCGTGCGCGGCCTGGCGGCCGGCGCGCTGACCCTGATGACCGCCACCGGCGCGGTCCAGGCCGAAGAATCGAAAGAGGTGCGTTTCGGTGTGCAGCCGTGGCCGGGCGTGACCGTCAAGAGTGAGGTCTCGGCGCAGCTGCTGGAAGCCGCCGGATACGAAATCGACACCAAACAGCTCAACACGCCCCTTACACTCGAGGGGCTGTCCAATGGCGATCTGGATGTCGGCCTTGGTGGCTGGTATCCGATCTCATCCTCCATGATTGATCCGTTGGTGCAGGACGGCGAAATCACGCGGCTGACCGCGAACCTCGAGGGTGCCCTGTCCGGGGTTGCGGTCCCGACTTATGTCCGGGATGCCGGTGTCGAGTCGATGTCGGACCTCAACGAGTACGCGGATCGCTTCGAGAAGACGATTTACGGCATCGAGTCCGGCAGTACCTGGAATACCGGCGTCAAGGAAGCGATCAAGCAGAATCGGCACAATCTTGGCGAGTGGAAACTGGTATCGAGCGGTACGACGGCCATGCTCGCCCAGGTCGGGCGCGCAACCGGGCGCGAGGACTGGGTCGCGTTTTACGGTTGGCGGCCGCACTGGATGAATATCAAGTACGATCTGCATTATCTGGAAGCCCCGGATGACAGTGAGATCGCGCATACGGAATCGACCGTGTACACGCTCACGCGCAACGGCCTCGAGAGTGATATGCCCAACGTGAACCGCTTCTTCAGCCAGTACCGGGTCGAGCCCGACACGCAGAGCCGCTGGATCTACGAGCACAGCTACGAGGAGCGGGCGGAAGACGAAGTCGCACGTGATTGGATCGCCGCCAATCCGGAACGTGTCCGCGAATGGCTTGATGGTGTGACGACCGTCGATGGCGATCCGGCATTCGAAGCAGTGAAGGCCGAGTACGAACTGTAACCCCGTTCGCGAGGCGAGCGTATCGGCCCCACCGCCGTTTCACGGGGGTGGGGCCTTTTATTTGTGTGGGTGGTGGAGTGCGCGGCCCGGTCCGGCCCGGCCCGGGCAGGCCGCCGGCCCGTCGAGAGGGGAATCGATGGAGAACATACGCGGCAGTCTCCTGATGGTGGCTTCGATGGCCGGCTTCGCGCTCGAGGACATGCTCATCAAGCAGATGGCCGGCGCCCTGCCTATGGGGCAGGTGATCGCGATGATCGGTCTCGGCGGGACGATCAGTTTCACTGCATTCAGCGTAATCCGGGGGAATCGGGTCTGGTCGCGGGCGTTGCTGTCCTGGCCGATCCTGCTGCGTAGTCTGGGCGAGATCATCGCGACGTCCGCATTCGTCTCGGCAATCGTGCTGACGACGCTCTCAAGCGCCTCCGCGATTCTCCAGGCGACCCCGCTTGCGGTTACGCTCGGGGCAGCGCTGTTCCTGCATGAACCCGTCGGCTGGCGGCGTTGGACGGCGATCGGGGTCGGCTTTGTAGGGGTGCTGCTGATTATCCGCCCGGGGCTTGAGGGCTTCGCGCCGGAATCCCTGCTCGCGGTGATCGCCGTGGCGGGGCTGGCTTTGCGTGATCTCGCGGTACGCCATGTCCCGCCCGCGGTGACCAGCGCCCAGCTCTCCGTATGGGGGTTCGCGGTCGTGGTACCTACGGGACTGCTCATGATGTTGTTCCTGGCGACGCCGCCGGTTATGCCCGCTACGGTCGATCTGACCCGGCTGGGGGCAGCCTTCGTCGTCGGTGGACTGGGGTACTACGCGATTGTCGCGGCAACGCGCACGGGCGATGTCGCCGTGGTCGTGCCGTTTCGCTATACGCGGCTTGTCTTCGCGATGATTCTCGGCGCACTGGCGTTCGATGAACGCCCGGACGCGCTGATGCTCGCCGGCGCCGCCCTGATCGTGGGTGCCGGGCTCTACACGATCTGGCGCGAGGGCCGGGTACGGCGGCGTTCGGGGCCGGTCGAGCCGAGTCGCGAGACGCCCTGAGCCGATTATCCGGAATGCCAGCGGCGCGTTGCTGGCGTAAAATCGTCCGTGGCCTGTTCGAGGCCGAAATCTTGCCCCGCATGCGCAGGGAGACGCCCGCTTGTCTATCGCTTCCATTGTTCGCCGCCGCCCGCGCCTGATCGGCGTGATACTGCTGGCCCTGGTTGCGGTTGCCTGGATCGCCTCTGGTGTCATCATGCGCGAGCCACCCGAGGTATCCGAATCGGGGGGCACCGAGCCGATGACGGTCGCGGTCGAGGAACGGCGTGCACAGCGCGTCGAGCGCATCGTCGCTTTGCAGGGCGATGTGGAGCCCCACCAGCGCATCCAGGTGCGTGCCGAGACCGCTGGTCAGATCGCCGGGTGGGATGTGGCCCTCGGCGCGGATCTCGACGCTGGCGAGCGCCTGGCGCGTCTGCGCATGGATGACCGCGAGGCAAAGCGCCAGGAAGCGATCGCGCGGTTGCGGGACCGCCAGAGTGAGCGCGATGCGACCGCGCGCCTGGTCGCAGACGGTGCCGCCCCGCCGATCCAGCTGGATGCCCGCGAGGCGGAAGTCGCCGCTGCCCATGCTCGCCTGGAGGCGATCGAACTGGATATCAAGAATACCCGCATCCGGTCGCCGATCGAGGGTAGGTTGAACCGGCGGATCGCGGAGCAGGGAGACTTCGTGTCCGTGGGTGATCCCGTCGCCGAGGTGGTCGACAACGATCCCCTGCTGGGTGTCGCGCAGGTTCCACAGCACCAGATAGAGCGGATCGAGTCGGGTCAACCGGCGCGCCTGCGCTTCCTGGATGGCCGTCGGGCCGAGGGTCGGGTGACGTTCGTATCCCGTGTGGCACGGCCCGGCACGCGGACCTTCCGGGTCGAGGTTGAGGTCCCTAACGCCGAGGGCGCCTTGCCCTCGGGGATCAGTGCCGAGATCGAGATCCCCACCCGGGAGGTCGAGGCCCACAAGGTCTCGGCGGCCGTCATCAGCCTGGATGACGCCGGCCGGGTGGGCACCAAAATCGTCGATGATGATAACCGGGTCGTCTTTCACCCGATCGAGGTCATCCGGACCGCTCCGGATGGTGTCTGGGTGACCGGGCTGCCGGAGCGAATCCGTTTGATCACGGTGGGCCAGGACTTCGTTTCTGCCGGCGAGGAGGTTCGCGCCCGCACCGCCGAAGGTGAGGCGTTGCCCACCCATTCCGACGCACCCGGTGATTCATGAAAGGGCTGGTCACCTGGTCCGTCGCGCATGCGCGTACGGTACTGCTCGCGCTGTTGATCCTGCTGCTCACGGGGACGGGCGCGTACGTCACGATCGCCAAGGAAGCCAACCCGGAAGTCGATATCCCGATTTTCTTCGTGACCGTGCCGTATCCGGGCGTGAGTGCGGACGACGCCGAGCGCCTGATGCTGCGGCCACTGGAGCGCGAGCTCCAGAGCATTCGGGGCGTGGACGAGTTGCAGTCCTGGGCCGGAGAGGGGTTCGCGCTGGTGCGGCTCGATTTCGAGGCCGGCGCGGATAATCGCCAGGCGCTGGCGGACGTACGCGAGGAGGTGGACAGCGTCCAACCGGAACTGCCCGAGGACGCGCATGAGCCCGACGTCCGGGAAGTCGATCTGTCGCTGTTCCCGGTGCTGACGGTCAATCTGTCCGGTCCGATGAATGAGCGCACGCTCGTGCGCGTCGCGCGTGATCTGCGTGACGAGATCGAGGCGCTGCCCGGCGTGCTCGAGGTCGATATCGGCGGCGACCGCGAGGAGATGATGGAGGTGCTCGCCGATCCTCTGGTGCTCGAAAGCTATGCGCTGTCCTACCAGGAGATCACTGGCGCTATCCAGCGCAACAACCGGCTGATCGCGGCCGGCGCGGTCGATACGGGTGCGGGGCGGATTCCTTTGCGGGTCCCCGGCATGATCGATGACCCACAGGACGTTCGCGACACGGCGATCCGTGTAGAGGGCGATACGGTCGTCACCGTTGGCGATGTCGCCGAGGTCCGCTCGACCTACCATGACCCCGAGGGATTTACGCGTATCAACGGCCAGCCTTCCGTCTCACTGGAAATCAGCAAGGCGACGGGGGCCAATATTCTGGATGTCGTCGCGCGAGCCCGCGCGACCATTGATCGTGAAATCGCGAATCTGCCCGAATCGCTGGAAGTAACGTACCTCCAGGATGGCGCGAAGGATGTCGAGGATCTGCTTGGGGATCTCGAGAACAACGTGATCACCGCCGTGATCATCGTGGCGCTGGTGATCCTCGGTGCCATGGGGCTGCGCCTGGCGCTGCTGGTCGGCATCGCGATTCCCGGCGCCTTTCTCACCGGGATCCTGGTCCTGTGGCTGGCGGGTTTCACGCTCAATATTGTGGTGCTGTTCGCGTTGATCCTTGTGGTTGGCATGCTGGTCGACGGGGCGGTTGTGGTCGGTGAGCTGGCTGACCGCTATCTGGCACGGGGCATGGAGAAAGTGGAGGCATTCCGCAGCGCGGCCCAGCGCATGCTCTGGCCGATCACCGCCGGCGTGGCGACAACGATCGCGGTGTTCGCGCCGATGATCTTCTGGCCCGGCATGGTCGGCGAGTTCATCGTCTATCTGCCGGTCACCGTGATCGTCACTTTGACCGCGTCCCTGGCCATGGCGTTGATTTTCGTACCGACGCTGGGTGCCGTCTTCGGCTCGCGCCGAGCGGTCAATGCGGGACAGGTCCAGCGGGCGGAAGCGGCCGAACAGGGTGATTTTGACCGGCTTGGTGGTATCACCGCGGGGTACATCCGTGCACTGCGCCCGCTGGTCCTGCAGCCCTGGTGGACGCTGGCCGGTGTGCTGGCCCTGCTCGCGCTGTCGTATCTCGCGTACGGCGTCCATGGCCGGGGCTTGGAGTTCTTCCCCGATATCGAACCGGACTTTGTCCAGATTCAGGTCCAGGCACGCGGGGATCTGTCCGTCTGGGAGGCCGATGCGCTGGTGCAGCGGGTCGAGTCCCGGGTCCAGAACATCCCCGAGATCGGTGCGATTTATGCGCGCACGATCGGGACCCAATTGGGGCGACTCGAGGGCGACTACGCAGAGGATGTCATTGGCGTTATCCAGCTTGAGCTGACGCCATGGCGCGCCCGCGATCCGGCGTCAGTGGTGATCGAACGGATCCGGGAGCGCACGGGCGACGTCCCCGGCCTGCGCATTCAGGTGCGGGCCCAACAGCGCGGTCCGACCTCCGCGCGGCCGATCCAGCTCGAGGTTCGGGGAGAGGATCCCGGGCAGATCACTGCGACCGTGCGTGATATGCGCGCGGCGATGGAGCGTGTCGGCGGGTTCGTCGATGTGGAGGATGATCTGCCGCTGCCGGGGATTGACCTGGAGGTCCAGTTCGATCGGGAGCAGGCGGCCCGATTTGGTATCGACGTACCACAGCTCGGACAGGGCGTTCAGCTTTTGACTGATGGTCTGTTGCTCGGCACGTATCGCCCGGAGGGCACGGACGAAGAGGTCGATATCCGCATGCGGCTGCCGGCCGATAAACGCCATCTGCAGCAGCTTGCCAACCTGGATCTGCCGACGGCCGACGGCCTTGTGCCGCTGGCCAATTTCGCCGAGCTCGTGCCCGTGCCGACTTCGGGCCTGATCAAACGCCGTGACGGACAACGTGCGCACACCATCATTGCGGATGTCGCGTCAGGCCTGCTCGTGGATGAGCGAGTGAGCAGGCTGCAGCAGGAGTTGGCATCGTCGGACCTGTCCGAAGAGGTGAGCGTACGCTTTCGCGGTGAGACGGAGGATCAGGCCGAGGCGCGTGATTTCCTCGTGCTCGCATTCGGTCTGGCGCTGCTGCTGATGCTCGCGTTGATGGTGACCCAGTTCAATCAATTCGGGCAGGCCCTGCTGGTCCTGTCCGCCATCCTGTTCTCGACGGCGGGCGTTCTGCTCGCGCTGCTGGTGCGGGGTGAGCCGTTCAGCATCGTCATGAGCGGGATCGGGGTGCTCGCGCTCGCGGGGATCGTGGTCAACAACAATATCGTGCTGATCGATACCTACAACGAAAAACGCGGCGCCGGACTGGCGTCAGCGGATGCGGCGCTGCGCACGGCGGCCCTGCGGTTCCGGCCGGTGGTATTGACCGCCGTCACGACGATTCTGGGGTTGATGCCGATGGTCCTCGGCTGGACCGTGGACTTCGTGGAACGCGATTTCCACATCGGCGCACCGTCCACCGATTACTGGATCCAGCTCGCCACGGGTGTCGCCGGTGGGCTCCTGTTCGCGACACCGATCACCCTGTTATTCACCCCGGCGATGCTGGTGCTGCTGGAGCGATTCGCGCGGAGTCGAGGGAGCTCCACGCAAGCGAGGGGCGACCTCGGCCCGGAGTGAACTCGGTCGATTACCGCGCTAGCAGTCTGTCGGACTTAGGGCATCGTAGCGAGGCGAGTGGGAATCGAGGCCAGATTTTCGATCATCCGAGGAGAATAGTGGTGACTATTTGACGAGGAGGATCGGGAATATGGACCGATTCCCACTTGCCGCAGTAGATGAGCCTAAGTCCGACAGACTGCTAGACTGCGGGGCTTTCCACGTGCGGGATCGATATGGCCAACAGTACCGGTACAGGCGCACTGTGCTTCAAACACGCGACAGGCCGGAGTGTGCACGGCGCATGATCGGTCGATCGCTATTCGCATCGAGTGCAGATGACCCGGATACGGTTTCGTTACACCAGGCCCGTCTGGATCACGTGTTCCAGTGCATGAAGCAGGCCGGCGCCCGCCGCGTACTCGATCTGGGCTGCGGTTCCGGGGCGCTGTTGGCGCGGTTGGTGCACGAACCGCAGTTCGAGCAGATCATCGGACTCGAAGTCTCGGGCGAATCGCTGATCGAGGCCCGGGACGCGTTGACCGCGTGGCAGCGAGGGCCGCAGGCGCGGTTGCGGTTCGTGCGCGGTTCGTATCTCGAAAACCACGATGCACTGGCGGACTTTGATGCCGCGGCGATGGTCGAGACGATCGAGCATATCAAGCCTGAGCGCCTCTCGCGGCTGGAATCGGCGGTATTCGGCGGGATGCGGCCTCGCCTCGTGTGCGTGACCACACCCAATCGGGAATACAATCCGCTGTTCAATCTCTGGCCCGGACAGCATCGCGAACCGAGCCACGAGTTTGAATGGGATCGTTGCCGGTTCCGTCGCTGGGCGACCGGTGTGGCCCGCCGCAACGGTTACCGGGTAACGTTCGATGGCATTGGCGACTGGCACCCCGAGCTCGGCCATCCCACCCAGAGCGCGACCTTCGCAAGGCGTCAACGCGAGTCTGACAGCAACGCATCGGTGGCCAGCGCCGGCTGATGCCATGGCGGACGGTCGCGGCGTTTTCGGCACCCCATTGCGGAACGAAGCGGATGAATGTCTGTCGGGGCGCGTGCGCAAACCCAGGAGCCGAGAATAACCATGAGCATTGAACGCCTCGACGAGGGTACCCGCATGAGCCAGGCCGTGATCGACGGCGGCACGATCTATCTCGCCGGCGAGGTCGGCGAGCCCGGCGAAACCGCCGAGAACCAGCCCCGGCAGGCGCTGCAACGCGTGGACGAACTGCTCGCGGGCTGCGGGAGCAGCCGCGAACAACTGCTTCAGGTCACGATATGGGTGGCCAGCATGGCCGCGCACTTCGACGAGGTGAATACAGTCTGGGATGCGTGGGTCCCGGAAGGCGCCGCACCCGTGCGTGTAGCGGGGGAGGCGAAGCTGGCGCTGCCCGAGCTCAAGGTGGAGATGATCGCGGTGGCGGCGCGGGCATGAGTGAGCCCGTGTCGAATAAACCCGAGTTGACGGACCGTTCGGGCTTCCCCCACTGGACGAGTGAAAAAATCCGCTTCCAGGATATCGATCGGCTAGGCCACGTGAACAACGTCGCCATCACCATCTATGCTGAATTCGGTCGTGTCGAATTCCTTGATGCCGTCATGTCGACCGCGCTGACGGGCGGTAATGGGCCGCTCTGGGTGATCGCCCGGCTTGATATCCAGTTCCGTGCACAGTCGTATTATCCGGGTACCGTGGATATCGGGACGCGCGTTACGCGCATCGGCAACAGTTCAATCACACTCGGCCAGGGTCTGTTCGTCGGCGAGCGCTGTATCGCCACGACCGAATCGGTGGTTGTACTGGTCGATCCTGACACGGAGCGCGGCACGGCGTTATCCGATGAGGTGCGTGACGCTGCACGGCCTTTCGAGTCGGCCGGATAAGTGTGTGCATTGCCGGCATTGCCCGGCAAAGGCGCCTCGATACGGTTAGCCCGGATCGCAATGCCGGGCAAGGCCGGCCTGCTTCCCGGGTTCCGCGTGCAGGCATGTTTGCAACGCAGGTGAGCGCGCGCTCGACCATCCGTACAAGTACGCATGGTCGGCTGGCGTGTGGCGTGGAAATATCCCGATAACGGCAGAAAGGCGATACGCCCGGCAGGGAATTCGCCACGCCGGCTGACCAGGGAGGATACGGGATGACGACTGCGACCGTGGCGGCGAATCTCGCGGCGCTCTGCCGCGACAATCTGGACCAGCTCGACCACATCGACGGACTGCTGGCACGCCTGGAACCGGGAGACTATACCCATCAGCAGGTTGGCGCCGATCCCATCGGCAGGCATGTGCGCCATGTGCTGGAGCACTATGAGAGCCTGCTACAGTGTTCTGGTGGCCGCATCGACTATGAGACCCGTGCACGCGATCCGGAGGTCGAAACGGATCCGCGGGTCGCCAGCGAGCGTATCGCCAGGCTCCGTGAGCGCCTGGCGGCGCTGCCCGAAACGCAGGGCCCCGCGTCGGTTCGGGTGCGGTACACCTCCGCCGACGATAAGCGGGCCCCCTGCGAGATCGAATCGACACTCGAGCGTGAATGCCACTTCGTGCTCAGCCATACGGTCCACCATATGGCCTTGATCGCGCTGCTCGCGCAATGGCATGGCCGCGGCCTGCCCGCAGGATTCGGTGTCGCCGGTTCGACCCTTCGCTACCGGGCGCAATCGGGCGACCCCGTGGCCGCGGTGCCGTAGCGCTGAGTCTCCCCGGAGCGGATTCTTAACCTGCCGCCCGGCGTCCGGATGCTGCCGGCATCCGGTAATCGCGAATAGCCCCGGGCGCTGGGACCGCCGCAGCGCCCGGGCGTGTCACCGTCAGGCCGTGGCGGCTGACAGATCGCGTTCGATTTCGCCCTGCAGCGTTTGCAGGCGGTCGCGCAGGCTTGGCTCGCCGGCATCGAAATCGAACGGCTCATGGTGGAGCGCGCAGATCGTGCCGAGGATCTCTTGGTCCGGCCCGCGCAGGGGGAAGCCCAGATACGTGCCCAGGCCGAACTGGACGAGGTCTTCGTTGCCCTCCCATTCCGGGTCGGTACGGGCGTCACGGACCTCGAGCGGCTGTCCCTCATTCACAACCTGTTCGCAGTAGAGCTTGTGGCAGCCGGGATTCACGCTCTTCGGGCCGGCATCGCCCGGGTGGTAGCTGTCGCGGCGAGGCCCCGCGCTCGCCGCCGTAACCATGTGCGTCGGAGTCGAGCGCATGATCAACAGCGAATCGATGCCGGTTTCGTGCGCGATGGCCTCGAGCGATTCCGTCCACTGCGGACCGAATCCCTCGTAAAACCCTTCGTCAAAGACCACAGCCATAATCGTGCCTCCACGTGGTTCGCATTCTCTCCCGCCGGTGATGGCCCGGGAGTGCGCGCCAGTGTCGCGAACGGTTCCGGCCCGGCCTATACGTAGTTCCCCATATTTCTCCCCCGGGGCCTTGGGGCTACATTCGGTTCGCAAGATGATTCCCTGCTGGGCACCGCTACGGGGGAACACTGCAGGCGCGCTGCAATGCGGATCACGGGCCGGGCCTCGCCGGCTCATGGACATGGTAATGGAGGTACTCATGAGTGAAGCCGATCGGTCAGCCCGTTTCCGCTACCGCCTGTCGGGCCGGCGGGAACGCGAACAGGACGTTTTCTTCGAGGATTCGCTGGATCCGGCGCTCTGGGGGCCGGGCGACGAAAAAGAGTGGGATACGTGCTGGCATACCGGGATGCCCGAGCGCGCGGCCTTCCGGGCAACGGCGCCGAATCGCACTGTTAACCATATACCAGGTAACAACTGCCTGACGATCAAGAGTCGCCTGGACGCTACGCTGCGCGCGATCCGCGAGCGGGCAACGGTAGCGTACGGCGAGGGCAGCACTTTGGCCCGGCGGACGGAATTCGTTCCAAGCGTCTACAGCATGCCGGGCGATTACCACGCGCTGCTGTCGGCGGCCACGGACGATCCCGATCAGCTGTGGATGCTGAAACCGAAGAACGGTGCCCGCGGGCGCGATATCCGGCTGCTCGACGATGTGGCGGAGACGCCGACCGATGATCGCTGGCTGGTGCAGGGGTATCTCTCCCGGCCGCATCTTATGAAAGACCGCAAGTATGTCCTGCGGCTCTATGTCCTGGTCAGTTCGGTCGAACCGTTGCGGGTCTACGTGTACGAACAGGGCTTCGCCAAACTCGCGTCCTGTCCGTACTCGCTCGAAGATCGATCAAATCCCTACGTCCATCAGACCAACCCCGATGTGAATGCGCACAACACCGACGCTGAGTCGCCGGTCGTATTCATCGATTTCAAGCGCTACCGCGCCTGGCTTCGCGAACAGGGGCACGACGATCAAAAGCTGTTCGAACGCATCGACGATCTGATCGCCCTGACCCTGATCGGGGCGCGCGAAAACATGCGCTCGGCGACTGATCGTTTCGGGGCGGATCCGCGCGGATGCTACGAACTGATCGGTATGGATTGCCTGGTTGATGAGGACCTCAACCCGTGGCTGCTCGAGTGCAACCTAAGCCCGTCGCTCGGGGTCTGTGCCGCCCCGGAGGACGGGGGCGTCGTCGAGGAGCAGGTCAAACACCGGCTGGTGAACGACATGGTCGCCCTTGTTGGTCTCAATGACGCCAATCGCCAGCGCGTGGGCGCGGACGGCTCGCCGGAAGAGCTCGCTGCGGAGGCTGACGCGGAGGCGGGCCGTGCCGGCGGGTTCCGGCGGGTATACCCGACACCGGAGCCGGAGCGCCACCTGCCGTTTTTCCCGTTCCCGCGCCGCGCCGACATGGTTCTGGCGCGCCACGTCGCCGGGCGTACCGTGGAGAACCCGGTCGCCCGCCGCTGGCGTGTCGCCGAGGTGATCGCCGATGACCAGCTCACGCTCTATGCCGAGGCCAGTGGCGAGGTCTTCGCGCCCAACCCGACCGCGTCGCTGATCTGGCTCCACGCGAGCGAGGGCGGCGATCCGGATACGGTCGTGCGCGAGCTCGTCGCCGCCAGTGGACTCGACCCGGACGGCGACCCGCAGGCACTGACCGCGGTTGAACGGCAGGTGTGGGACGCGTTCGCGGACTGGTCCCGCGACGGGCTCCTGATCCAGACATTGGCGGACGAGCCCACCACCGATTGGGCCGAACCATGGACCGACAGCCGCCATGCGCGGATCGACGGGGCCGAGCATCTCCATCGGCTGGAGTTGCTCTGTGGCGCGAATCCGCTGGAACTGCGTGGCTGGAGTCGACCGGCTTTCCGGCGTCTGGATCCGATCTTCCAGCCCCTGCGCAGCAGCGGCTGCGACGCGGCCGGCGTGCAGATCGAGATCGTGCGCTCGCGACACGGCTTCGATGTGATCACCGATGGTACGGCGGTCGCGGAGAACCTGTCGCTCGCGGCGCTGGGACCCTGGCTGGTGGAGGATTTACTCAAGCGCGCGCCGGAGTCCGGTGAGATCGCTTTGCCGGCGGCCCTCGTCCGGTTCAGCGCCGCGGTTGACGAGCGCGCATCGCGCAACGCGCTGGTATGCCGTGAGGGCGGCGATGGCGATGATCGCCTCGCACTGACATGCCGCGAGGTGGCGGGTGGCGGCGTCAGCGGTGGCGTACGGATCGATCTGGCGGAGACGGGCTGTGTGCATGGCCTCGGGTTGCCCCTGCGCCACACGTATGACCCCGCTGAGGCCGCTGATGCAACGCCCGGCATGCCGCTGTGGTCGTTCGGGCGTCTCGGCGCGCTGGAGGCGTCGATGCCGGAAAACCGACTGCAGTCGATCGAGGCCGTAATCATCGCTCGGACCCCGACGAGCCACCAGGGCGACGCACAGCCTGAACGCATCGGGTTCCATGCCGCGCTCGCGTATCTGATCCCGCAGGTTTATCAGCCGGACGCGGAACGCCCGGATCGACAGACAATAGCGCGGATCGCCGAATGGCTCAGTGAACGCCCGATCTATGCCGTTGATCGCGATGCCAAGGGGGAACGGATCGCGGAATTGATCCCGGCGGCCGACAGTGGTGCGGCCGTCGCAAACGAAGAGGAAACGGTCCGTACAAGTACGGATTATGCGGATCGCTGATAGCTGCCATGCTCAGCCACACATTACGGAAGGCCACGGTGCCGAAGTGATGGACACGCTGTGGTGACACCGCAATCGCTGGAATGATGACAAAAGGAGGAGAGCATGGGGGCACCGATGAATAGCGGGGATGAATCCCTCGATGCCGTTGGCCGGCACGCGCACTGGTTTGTTCGGGCGGCGTTCTTATCCGTATTCCTTTATACGGGGATCGACAAGTTCATGGGGAGCGGGATCGACGGATTCGCGGCGGTCATGGAATTACCGTACCTCATGGCGTTACTCGTAGCGCTTGCCGAGATCGGTGCCGGCGCGTTGATCGTGCTTGGAGGTCTGACGAACGGCTGGATTACCCGTCTTGGTGCCGTGATGACCGTACCCGTTATGTTGGGCGCGATCGTCATGGAGCACTGGGGGCAGTGGCATTTCATGGCCACGCCGACTCATCCGCTCGGGGGCATGATGTTCCAGGTCACATTGTTGCTCGTGGCCCTGTACATCCTCGTGAGGGGCAACGAATTCTGATTGTCTCCATGGTCACCGGCGATGAGCCGATCGAGGTGCATTTCGACCTCGTGTAATGCGACTTCGGTCGCAAAGTCTCAGGAGGAGATATGTCTCAAGAAGAAGCGCAACGGCAGCAACTGCTTCGCAGTCTGTCACGCGGTATCGCCTACGCGGCACCGGTGCTGGCACTCGTCGCGGGCGTGTCGGGAGGGCATGCAATTGTCTCCGATGCGGTCGCCGATGATGGGTACCAGATGACCGTGGCCGAAGCGGACGGCGAGGCCGAAGGTGAGGCCGGAGGTGAAGCCGAAGGCGAGGCCGAAGGCGAGGCCGAAGGTGAGGCCGAAGGTGAGGCCGAAGGTGAGGCCGAAGGTGAGGCCGAAGGTGAGGCCGAAGGCGAAGCAGAGGGTGAATCCGAAAGCGGCTATTGAACGGCCGCGGCAGGATTCACGACAGGTATATCGTACCGGGCGCTCTGCCGCCGTTTGTTCGAACGGCGGCATCGTCCGGTGCGGTATACTTTTTTGTTTTCGAACCATCCCCCCAGTGCGGACCGGCCGGTTCCGGGGTGTACCGATCGTGGTGACCGGTGACGCCGACAGTCCTGATGGGAACTGACCCTACCGCGGCTGCGCAACGCAACCCCTGCGGTTCACCCGGGCGTCCCAAGGCAGCCCGGCTGCAGGCGATCGGCGGGCGACCACGGCGAGGCGCCACTCGCCGAAACATCCTATAGCGGCCGCTATCCGAAGATCGTCAGATGCCATCGATCAGGAGGCACTCGTGCCGTGTGCGGGCGGCTGACACTGCGGCCGTCATGCGCCCAGGGTCGACACCGCGGCATGTGTTCAGGATCATGCTGGTCTCGTTGACGCTCAGGTGGTCGCGACGCCACGCGCCCTCGCGCGGACGCGGTGTGCGGCGGGCGATGGCGCATGGCCTATCCGACAACCGATCCCGACCGGCGAACATTCGATGATCCGATTCGAGTCCGTGACCAAGCGGTTTGACGACAGCCCGCCAGCGGTCGAGGCCCTCGATCTCGAAATACCGGATGGCGAACTGACCGTACTGGTCGGTCCCTCCGGGTGTGGCAAGACGACTTCGCTGCGCATGATCAATCGCCTCGAGGATCCGACCTCCGGCCGCATCCTGATGAACGGCAGCGATATCATGGGCCAGGACCGGATCCAGCTTCGGCGTGGCATCGGCTATGTCATGCAGACCTCGGGACTGTTCCCTCATCGCCGGATCGGCGCGAATATCGCCACCGTTCCGCGCCTGCTCGGCTGGCCGCGGGAACGGATCGACCGGCGTGTTGAAGAACTCGCCGAACTGGTGGGCCTGACGCCGGATCTGCTCGATCGTTTTCCGCACGAGCTTTCGGGCGGGCAGCAGCAGCGGGTGGGGGTCGCGCGTGCGCTCGCCGCGGATCCACCGCTGATGCTCATGGACGAACCGTTCGCGGCCGTCGATCCGATCGTGCGCACGCACCTGCAGGACGAATTGGTGCGGCTCCAGCAGCGTTTGGGCAAGACCGTCGTATTCGTAACCCACGATATCGATGAGGCGATCAAGCTGGGTGATCGCATCGCGGTCTTCCGCAATGGTGGGCGGATCGCCCAGTACGCATCGCCGACCGAACTGCTCGCGTCACCCGCGGATGATTTTGTCGTCGGATTTCTCGGGCGTGATCGCGAGTTGCGCCGCCTCGCGCTGATCGATGTCGCGGATGTCGCGGTGGAGGACGCCCCCGTCGTCACGCCAGGTGACAGTGCGCAAGCGGCCCGCGAGATCGCCCGGCGTCATGGTCGCGACTGGGTGATCGTGGTGGGCGAGGATCGACGCGTGCATGGGTGGCTCGCGCTCGATGCATTGACCGGCGCCGCGGTCGCCGACGCGGTGACCACGGCGTTCCGCTATACGGTGAGCGAGGGTGACTCGCTGCGCGCAGCGGTCAATGCAATGGTGGCCTCGACCATCGGCATCGCCCCGAGACTCGACAGCGAGGAGCGCCTGCAGGGTGTGTTGACCCAGGCAAGCCTGAACCGGGTACTGGCGTAGATCCCGTGCGCTGGTCCTGGATCGAAAGCAACACCGCTGTGCTGCTCGACAAGACCCTGGAGCACATGCACCTGGCCGGGCTGGCGATGCTGTTCGGTTTCCTGATCGCGTTCCCGTTGGCGCTGGCGGCGGTGCACTGGCCGCGGATGTATGGCACCGCGCTCGCGGTGACGGGGGTGGCCTTCACCATCCCTTCGCTGGCGCTGTTCATCCTGTTGATCCCGTTTACGGGGCTGTCTGTGACGACGTCGCTGATCGGTCTCACCATCTATACGCTGCTGATCCTGTTCCGCAATATCGTCGCCGGATTCAACGGTGTGCCGCGTGCTGTCAGTGAGGCCGCCCGGGCAATGGGTTACACCCGTCTGCGTCAGCTGTTCACCGTGGAACTGCCCGTCGCGCTGCCCGTCATCATGGCCGGTGTGCGGATCGCGGCGGTTACGACCATCGGACTGGTGACCGTGACGGCGCTGATCGGGCAGGGCGGCCTCGGGCAGCTTTTCATCAGCGGCTTCACGCTGCATCGCACGACACCCATCTTCGTCGGATTCCTCCTGTCGGTCGTACTCGCCGTGGTGGTCGATCTGGCCCTGGTCGGCGCGCTGTGGTTGCTGACGCCGTGGCGGCGGGGCCGCGAATGACCCTTCTCCGCGGCCTCATGTCGATGCGTTTTGCCTTGCCGGCGGTGGCGACGGTCGTCGTGCTGGTGGTGTTCACGGTCAAGGCCGCCGGCGCCGCTGCCGCGGGCGGTGAGGTCGGTATCTTCCTGAACACCGTCGACTGGTTCGCGAATCCGGCCAACTGGCAGGGTGACAGCGGAATCCCCGTCCGTGTCGGTGAGCATGTCTACTACGTCTTTGTCTCCATGCTCATCGCGATGCTGATCGCGCTGCCGGTGGGGATCGGGCTCGGTCATCTCGGCCGTGGTGGCCTGCTAGCGATCAATGTATCGAATATCGGACGCGCGGTACCGGAGTTCGGTGTGGTGATCCTCGTATTCCTGCTCGTGGGTTACGGCGATACCCCCATCCTGGTCGCGCTGGTCGCGCTGGGCGTTCCGCCGATCGTAACCAACAGCTATGTCGGCATGCGTTCCGTCGATCCCGACATCCGCCAGGCGGCGCGCGGGGTCGGCATGACCGGCTGGCAGAGCCTGTGGCAGATCGAATTGCCGATCGCGCTGCCGGTGATCATGGCGGGCATCCGGACTTCGGCCGTGCAGGTCATGTCGACCGCGACGCTCGCGGCCTACGTCGGACTCGGCGGTCTCGGGCGTTACCTGATCGACGGACTCGCGACGCGCGAGCTGACCCAGGTGGTCGGCGGCGCGATCGTGGTCGCTTTGCTCGCCCTCACCATCGAGGCTATTCTGGCCATTTCCCAGAAATTGATGGTTTCCGAGGGCATCCGCGGCTGAGCCGACTCCGGATGCCTTCGGGCCACGAAGGGACACCCGGACATCCCCCGGGATCGCTGCCAGATCCCTCCAACCCCCGGTCAATGCCGGAAAAGGAATCGTGATATGGGCATGAAATGGCTGCAGATGACGCTTGCGGGTATCGCACTGCTGACCGTGGCCGCTACGGCCGCGGGACAGCGCGTGGTCGTGGGATCGACCAATTTCGCCGAACAGTTGATCCTCGCCAACGTCTACGCTGAAGTGCTGGAGGATCGTGGCATCGAGGTGGAGAAGCGGCTCAATCTTGGTTCGCGCGAGATTGTCTACCCGGCGCTCAAGGCGGGCGAGATCGATATCCTCCCCGAGTATACCGGGGCGCTGCTGGCCCATCTGAGCGAGGGCGGCGATATCCCGGCGCGCCGGCCGGATGAAGTGGCCCAAAAGCTCCGCGAGGCATTGCCCGAGAGCCTCGAGATGCTGCAGCCGGCCGATGCGCAGAACAAGGACACGCTGGTCGTCCGTGCCGAGACGGCGCGGGAACATGATCTCGATACGTTCTCGGATCTGGCGGCGGTCTCGGGCGACATGGTCGTCGGCGGACCGCCCGAGATGAAGACCCGCCGTGTCGGCCTGGAGGGCCTGCGGGATTTCTACGGCATCGAGTTCGCGCAATTCCGCTCGCTGGACGCGGGTGGCCCGGTCACGACCGGGGCGCTGGAGAACGGCGATATCGATGTGGCACGCATGTTTACGACCCAGGGCGTGATCGATGCGCGCGGATGGGTCGTGCTCGAGGATGACAAGGAGCTCTCGCCGGCGCAGAACCTGGTGCCGGTTGCGCGTGCCGAAGCCCTCGACGATACGATCCGCAATGCGCTCAACGAAATCTCCGCGAGCCTGACCAACAGGGGGCTGCAGCAGATGAACCGGGCCGTCGGGGTCGATGAGCGTGAACCCGCGGATGTCGCCGGGGAGTGGGTTCGAGAGCACGGCCTGGTCGCGGACTGATCCGGGTTCGCTGCGCCGGCGGGGGCGCCCTGCGCCATGGGCGCGGGGCGGCGACCGCGTTCCCCTGCGGCCTGAGGGCTTCCAATAATCAACTCGCAATAGTAATCACCCCAACACTGGTGAATCCCACCCGGAGGCCCGCTGAGTCAGGCTTTACCAGTATTCGGGGGAGTGAGTGGGGCGCGCGTATTGACCTGTCCTGCGCGCCTGCCTAGTATCACACGCGCTGTATGGCGCCGATTTGAATGCATCAGCTTGCGGGCGCCTTATAAATGCCGCTAAAGCGAGCCGACTGCCGCCCGCTTTAGCCCCCATGGGTTCTCCGGAACCCGAACGTCCATCACCCCGGGGGTACACCATCATGACCATCGACGACTGGTCCGGGTTCGACCCGGCGACGCGCGCCGTGCGCGCGGGCCATGTCCGCACGCACGAGTGGGAAAACAGCGAACCGATTTTCGCTACCTCGAGCTTCTGTTTCTCGTCGGCCAGCGAGGCGGCGGAGTCGTTTGCCGGCAACCGTGCCGGCAACGTCTACTCGCGTTTCACCAACCCGACCGTGCGGGCGTTCGAGCAGCGCCTCGCCGCGCTGGAGGGTGGAACGTGCTGTGTGGCGACGGGCTCCGGCATGGCCGCGATCCTGTCGACCTGCCTGACGCTCCTGTCGAGCGGGGATCACATCGTCTCGTCGACCGGGGTATTCGGCGCCACGACCTCGCTGTTCAACAACTATCTGGCGAAGCTCGGGATTGATACCACGTGGGTGTCGCCTACGGAGCCGGAGCGCTGGCGGGAGGCCTTGCGGCCGGAGACGAAAATCCTCTACCTGGAGACGCCGACGAATCCGTTGACCGGGATCGCGGATATCCGGGCGATTGCCGATATCGCGCATGAGCATGACGCGCTGCTGGTGGTGGACAACTGCTTCTGCACACCGGTATTGCAGCGCCCGTTCGAGTTCGGCGCGGACATCGTGATCCACTCGGCGACCAAATACCTCGACGGTCAGGGCCGGTGCGTGGGCGGCGCCGTCGTCGGCGATGAGGAGACAGTGGGGGAAAAGGTATTCGGTTTCCTGCGCACCGCCGGGCCCTGCATGAGCCCATTCAATGCCTGGGTATTCCTCAAGGGGCTGGAGACGCTGGAACTGCGGATGCAGGCACACTGCGCGCACGCGTTCGAGCTGGCGCAATGGCTGGCCTCACACCCCGCGGTCGAGCGGGTGCATTACCCGGGTCTGGAGGCCCACCCGCAGCACGACCTGGCGCGCCGTCAGCAGTCCGCGTACGGCGGAATCTTGTCGTTTGAGGTGATCGGCGGGCAGGCGGGCGCATGGCATGTGATCGATCACACGCGCCTGTTGTCGATTACCGCGAATCTCGGCGATGCGAAGACGACCATCACGCATCCGGCTTCGACCACGCATGGAAGGCTGGCCCCCGAGCAACGGGCGGCGGCGGGCATCGGTGACGGACTGATCCGCGTGGCGGCGGGGCTGGAATCCGTGCGCGATATCCGCGCGGATCTCGCGCGCGGGCTGGATTCGCTGTGACGGGGCGGCCCGGACCGCCGGGCGGATGCCCAACGGTCCGATGGCCCATGGGCGGGTTCAGTCGCTGCTGCCCGAACCGCCCTCGCCGCGCGTGATTTCGATCTCGGCGTCGTCACGCAGTGATCCTACGTACTCCTGGATCTTCTTGCCGACGAGTTCGTTGCGCAGTTCGCGTTCCATCTGCTCGAACTCGGGCTTCTGCGCCTCACGCGTCTCGTCCAGCTGGATGACGTGCCAGCCATACTGGGTCTCGACCGGCGTGCCGGTGTAGTCGCCGGGCCCGAGCGCCTTCACCTCGTTCATGAACGGCTCGACCATCTGCTCCGCGCTGAACCAGCCCAGATCGCCGCCCCGGCTCTTGGTCGGTCCAGTGGAATTGTTCTCGGCGAGCTCCGCGAAGTCGGCGCCCTCATCCAGTTGCCGGATCATGTCTTGTGCCTGCTCTTTCTCCTCGAGCAGGATGTGGCGGGCCTTGTACTCGGTACCTTCGGCGCCGCTGGTGCGTTCTTCGTAGGCGGCGCGCAGTTCCTCCTCGCCGACCTCGAAATCCTCCAGCTGCGACCGGATCAGGTGCTGTGCGAGCAGGCTCGAACGCTGGCGCTCGATCGCGGCGGCGATCTCCGGCTGGTCGGGCAGTCCCTGTGACTCGGCCTTCTGGCTCATCAGTTCGAGTTCGATCAGTTCCTGCAGGGCCTGCTGCTGGTTGACCTGCTGGCCACGCCGGGACATGGCCTGGACCTGGGCCTGCAGGTCAACGGCGGTGATCGGCTCGCCGTTGACTCGGGCGACGACGTTTTCGGCTTCGGGTGCCGATGACTCGGCATCCGTCTCGGTGGCGGCGTCGGATTGGCCGCCACAGGCGGTCAGCGCGAGTGCGCCGATCGCGAGCACGGCCGTAAGTGAGCGATGGATCATGGGGTGATTGCCTCCGTGATTGTCGGGCTTGCGTATGGACTTCTTGTCGGCGCGGGCCGGCGCGTCTCAGCGCGGCAGGACCCGTTTGAAAGGTTTGACTTCGACGTGGCGATAGACGCCCGCCTCGATGTAGGGGTCGGCTTCGGCCCACGCACGGGCGTCTTCGAGCGAGTCGAATTCGGCGACGATCAGGCTGCCGGTAAAGCCGGCATCGCCCGGGTCGGCGGCGTCGATCGCCGGGTGCGGGCCGGCGAGTAGCAGGCGGCCGGCCCCCTGCAGCACCTCGAGCCGTTCGAGGTGGGCGGCGCGTGCCCGGGCGCGGCGGGCGCCGCTGTCGTCGACGTCTTCACTCAGGATCGCGTACAGCATTCGTGTGCCTCCGGCCCATCGACCAAAGCGTTCCATGATAGCGTAGCCGTCACGCGCGCGATATGCCCGCGGCGGCGTATGCAGGAGCCCGCCGACGGCGGCACAATGGCGTGGCAACCCCGCGTTACGGAGGGACTTCCCGATGAGCCAGTTTTTCGCGATCCACCCCGAGACGCCCCAGCCCCGCCTGATTCGCCAGGCGACGCGCATCATTGACGAGGGCGGTCTGGTGGTGCTGCCCACCGATTCCTGTTACGCGATCGGCTGCCATCTCGATGACAAGGCCGCGGCCGAGCGGCTGCGCCAGATCCGCCGGGTCGATAAAGATCACAACTTCACGCTGGTCTGCCGGGACCTGTCGGAGATATCGACCTACGCGCGCGTCGACAAGGCCGACTATCGGCTGGTGAAAAGCCTCACGCCCGGGCCCTATACCTTCATCCTGCGGGCGACGCACGAGGTGCCGCGCCGCCTCCAGCACCCCAAGCGCAAGACCATCGGTATCCGCGTACCGGATAATGCCATCTGTCAGACGCTGCTCGCTGAGCTGGGGCAGCCCCTGATGACGAGCACGCTGTTGCTGCCCGGTGACGACTACCCGATGACCGACGCGGCGGATATCCGCGATCGCCTGGAGCACCAGGTCGATCTGGTCATCGACGGGGGGAGCTGCGGCCTGGAGCCGACCACCGTGGTCCGGTTGGACCACGATCGTGTCGAGGTGGAGCGGCATGGCCGCGGGCCCGTGGATTTCCTCGAAGCGACGCCGTAAGTCGCGGCAGACGACGCCGGCCCGGGCGGGCGATGTCCGGGTTGGGCGCCGGTGGTGCCGCTGGCGTATAATCAGGCGCTTTGCCATCTCCCATCCCGACCAGAGGTCGAACGCTTGAGTTCCGTACCCTCGCAGAATCAGCGCGTGCTCTCGGGCATGCGGCCCACGGGCCACCTCCACCTTGGCCACTACCATGGCGTCCTGAAGAACTGGGTCGAGTTGCAGCACAGCTACGAATGCCTGTTCTTCGTGGCGGACTGGCATGCGCTTACCACTCATTACGAGGACCCGGGCGATATCGCCGGCCATGGCTGGGATATGGTCATTGACTGGCTGGCGGCAGGCGTCGATCCGGGCTCGGCGACGCTGTTCCTGCAGTCGCGCGTGCCGGAGCATGCGGAATTGCACCTGCTGCTCGGGATGCTGACGCCGCTGGGCTGGCTGGAGCGCGTGCCGAGCTACAAGGATCAGCAGGAGAAGCTCAAGGAGCATGATCTCGCCACCTACGGCTTCCTCGGCTATCCACTGCTGCAGAGCGCCGATATCCTGATCTATCGCGCAGGGCACGTGCCGGTCGGCGAGGACCAGGTCTCGCACGTCGAGTTGACTCGGGAGATCGCGCGGCGGTTCAACCACTTCTACGGGCGAGAGGTGGACTTCGAGCACAACGCTGAGCGCGCCATCCAGAAGATGGGAAAGAAGAACGCACGCCTGTACCGCGATCTGCGCCGGCGCTATCAGGAGCAGGGTGAGGAGGATGCGCTCGATGTCGCCCGCGCACTGCTGGAGTCGCAGCAGAACATCTCGCTCGGCGATCGCGAGCGCCTGTTCGGGTACCTGGACGGTTCGGCCAAGGTCATTCTGCCGGAACCGCAGCCGCTGCTGACGGCCGCGCCGAAGATGCCGGGGCTCGATGGTCAAAAGATGTCCAAGTCATACAACAACACCATCTCGCTGCGCGAGGATCCGGACGCGGTCGCGAAGAAGGTCCGCACCATGCCGACCGATCCTGCCCGCGTGCGCCGAAGCGATCCGGGCAACCCCGAGAAATGCCCCGTGTGGCCGCTGCACAAGGTGTATTCGGACGAGTCCACCCGGGAGTGGGTCTGGGAGGGCTGCACCACGGCCGGTATCGGATGCCTCGAGTGCAAGCAGTGCGTCGTCGACGGCGTGCTGGAAGAATTGGCCCCGATGCGGGAACGGGCGCGCGAATACGAAGAGGACCCGGGTCAGGTTCGGGCGATCCTCTCCGAGGGCACCGAGGCTGCCCGCGACATGGCCCGCGACACGCTTGAGGAGGTCCGCCGCGTAATGGGCCTGGCGCAGCGTTGATGGACTTTCGGCCCCGGGGCAATCGGGCATGACGGCGGAGAAGACGACCGATCCGGCGGTTGCGGCGACCCGGCAGGAGGAGATGCCGTTCGCCCTGATCCGGGGTGAGCCGCTGACCGAGTTGCCGCGCGATCTCTATATCCCGCCCGACGCGCTCGAGGTGATTCTGGAGGCCTTCGAGGGGCCGCTGGACCTGCTGCTGTACCTGATCCGGCGCCAGAACCTCGACATCCTCGACATACCGATCTTCGACATCACGCGCCAGTACATGGAGTACATCGCGCTGATGAGCGATATGCGCCTGGAGCTTGCCGCCGAGTATCTGCTGATTGCCGCCATGCTGGCGGAGATCAAATCCCGGATGCTGCTCCCGCGCCCGGAGCCTGAGGACGAGGAGGAAGACCCGCGCGCCGAGTTGGTACGCCGGCTGCAGGAATACGAGCGCTACCGCCGTGCCGCCGAGGATCTCGATCGGCTGCCGCGCGTGGAACGGGATGTATTCCCCGCGGAGGCCCAGGCGCCGCCGATCGAGAAGCGCGCCCCAGAGCCCGATGTCGATCTGCGCGAACTGCTGGCCGTTTTCGCCGAGGTGGTGCGGCGCGCCGAGATGTTCAGTCACCACGATATCGAGCGCGAGCCCCTGTCCGTGCGGCAACGCATGTCCGACGTGCTGTCGGCCCTCGGTGGGGGCGGGTTCGTCGATTTCCGCTCGCTCTTCCGGCTCGAGGACGGCCGTGCGGGCGTCGTGGTCACGCTGCTGGCGACACTGGAACTGCTCAAGGAACACCTGATCGAGGCCGTGCAGTCGGAGCCGTTCGCACCGATCTGGCTGCAGGCGGTGGAGGGTGCGCGGGCGTACGCCGACACCGAAAAGACGGAACCGGATGAATATGGCGACTGAAGATCACGAATCCGATACAGACCCGAACGAGCCGGATCCGGCGGCTGCGGATGCAGGCGAAGAACCGGCGGCGGCGCGCCCGGAATCGGAGGCGACATCGCCTGCCGAGTCCCCGGCGCAGGCGGCCGATGAGACCTGCGGGGCGGGGCGCGACGAAGCGGTGTCTGGCGACACGCCCACCGGCACGGCGGAAGAGCCGCCCGAGGGTGCCGAGGCCAGCGGCGACGGCTATGCGACCGGGTCGATCAAGCGCATCCTGGAAGCGGCGCTGCTGGTGGCCGGGCGCCCCCTGGCGATAACCGACTTCGAGAAGCTGTTCGGCGGCAGCACCGAAGCGCCGCCGCGCAACGCGGTCCGGGCCGCGCTGGCCGAACTGGCCACGGACTGGTCCGGGCGCAGTCTGGCACTGCAGGAGGTCGCAAGCGGCTGGCGGGCCCAGGTGCGGACCGAATTCGAGCCGTGGATCGCACGCCTGTGGGATGAGAAGCCCCCGCGCTACTCGCGGGCCCTGCTGGAGACCCTGGCGATCATCGCGTATCGGCAGCCGATGACGCGTTCGGAGATCGAGGATATCCGCGGTGTGTCGGTCAGCTCGCAGATTATCCGCACGCTGACCGAGCGCGAGTGGATCCGCGTGGTGGGCCACCGCGAGGCACCCGGTCGTCCGGCCATGTACGGCACGACGCGCGAATTCCTGGATTATTTCAATCTCAAGACGCTGGATCAGCTGCCGCCGATCAGCGATATCAAGGACCTCGAGGGGCAGTATCCCGAACTCGGGTTCGAGGCGGAACCGGCGTCGGGAGGGGGTGCATCTGCAGACGCACCGGATGGCGACACCGTGTCACCGGAATCACGCGACGCAGATGCCGACAATGCGGCGGCGGCAGACGAGGCTCGGCCGACTGCCTCCAATGAGGGGGGCGATGCGAATATCCTGGCGGTAGAGGGCCAAACCTCTATGAACGATGATCCGCAGGATGCGACCGCCGACGGGGATACGCCGGCCGCCAGGGACGACGATACCGATGAAGACGATCCGGAGGAGTCACCATGCACCCCTGCCTCGTAATCCGTCACGGGGCGGCTGAAGACCGGGCGGCGTCCGGGCTCGACGCGGACCGCGCATTGACGGCGGAAGGGCGGCGCGCCATGGCCGACGTGGCCCGCGGGCTCGCGGCCACCGGACCGACGCCCGCCGTGATCCTCAGCAGTCCCTTTACGCGCGCGAAGGAAACGGCCGATATCGTGGCGCAGGCGTTCGGTGGCGTCACTGTCGAACCGTTGGACACGCTCGGCTCGGGCGCTTCGGCCGCGGACATTCTTGCCGCCGTCGCGCACCGCTGCGAGCAGCCGGGCGGCTGTTTTGCCGTTGTGGGTCACGAGCCCGATCTCGGCCGCTTTATCAGCTATGCCCTGGCCGCATCGGCACGCGGATTTCATTCCCCGCGCAAGGGCGGGGCCTGCCTGCTGGAATTCCCGGCAATGCCGCGTGCGGGCAACGCCACCCTGGACTGGGTGATGGAACCGCGCCACCTGCGCGCGGTCGGTCTGCAGGGGGACGCCGAGTCCTGAGCGCGGCCGCGGCCCCCGCCAGGATCCCGCACCGCCGGGCGTTCAGCGCGGCAGCTCGTGGTCGCGGTAGTGCGGGTCGCACCAGCAACGGGGTAACAGCTCACCGGAGGGGAACAGCAGCGAGGATTTGCTGAAGGTTTCCGGTTCCGGCATGTCCTCACCCCAATGGTAGCGGCCGCCCAATTCGGGGCGGTGGGGATCCATCAGTTCATGCAGATCGAGCACTTCGACCAGATGACGGCTCGTCGCTTCACGCAGAAACATGTGGCGATCGTCCGATTATCCGTTGTCACGGACCGGTCGGTGTCATTCCCGGTCGCGACAACTTTATTTGATCCGGATTCGGCCCTTCATCCCGGCCGGATAATGCCCGGGAATATGACAGGCGAATTGGATCGGCCCTGATGCCTTGAAGCGCCAGGTCAACTGGCCCGTCCCACCGGGCTGGACCACCATCCCCGTCGGATCGTTGTCCATATGGCCGGCCATGGCTTCCATGGCCATTCCCTGCATTTCCTTTTCATGCGCTTTCTGGCTCGCCGGTGTCCCGAGCGTGAACGAATGCTGCAGTTGGCCGACATTGTTCACGACGAAACGGATGGTTTCGCCGGCCTCGACCTTGATCCGGTCGGGCTCGAAGCGCATCGTATCGCGTGCGATCACCTCGACCGTGCGATCGGCGTCTCCGGGATCCGCCGGTTGGCCAAAGGCGACCTGGTGGCCCCCGTCACCGTGTCCGTCTTCGTGGCCGTGCCCCCCCTCATGCTCTCCCGCCGCAATGGCCGAAGTGAGGGGCGCGAGCAGCAGTGCCAGCGGAATGATTCGGATCAGTGGCGTAGCTGTGCGTCGTATCATGTTGAATACCAATGTTTTGATCGCGTTACCGAAAGCCGGTTCACTGTGCCCGGGGATCCATCGGCCCGTTAACAGGGCGCGTATGTACTGGAGGATGCATCAGCGCGCCTGGCGCCGCAAATCGGTCCTGGTTCCGCGTGATTGCGCCGGCTGCGGGGAGCCGTTATCTTGCTTCTGCAATGGTCAATCCCCGACGCTTTCGAACGTTACGCCGTGCCTTGGTGGCCCGCGGACTCGCGGCATTGGTTGCCGTGGCGTTGCTCGCCGCGACGCCGAACATGCACGCGGCGCCCGGCAACCATCTGCATCATGCGATGACGGCGCCGGCCATGGTGGACGCGGACGCCGGCCTCCATGCCGTTGAGAAGACAAGCCCGATGGCGCAGGCGGAAGCGGATTGCGTGGGTGCTCACTGTGCCGCCTGCGCGGCCGTTTCGGCTGCGGCCGGCGGGGGCGGATCCCCGCACGTGAATCGGCCCGCGCTTGCCCGTAATGGCACCGATCCTTCCCGCGTAGCCGAGCCGCATTACCGACCCCCGAGATTCCCCGTCCCGAGCGCGTAACAGACCGATCGCGGTGATCCGCGTGAGCCGGTCTACGGTTGGGTGTACGGCATAACGCCATTCGCCCTCTGATCCGCAATCCCGATTCCCTGACGGGGAGTAGCAATATGACAATCGAATCATTCGGCGGCGGGCGCATGTCCCGTCGCCAGTTTCTGCAGACGCTCGTGGCTCTGGGCCTGGTCCAGGGGGTCGACAGCCTGATCCCCGCCTACGCCTGGGGTGGTCCCGGCAATCTCGAGGCACCGCGACGTACCGTTGGCGAAGCCGACGTGTTCGATCTCACCATTGATCGCACGCCACTGCACATCGGTGAGCGGCGCAGCACACAGCCGATCACGATCAATGGGTCGATCCCGGCCCCCCTGATCCGCCTGCGCGAGGGGCGCGACGCCGTCCTGCGCGTGACCAACCGCCTCGACGAGTCCACGTCGATCCACTGGCACGGGATCCTGTTGCCCCCGGAGATGGACGGTGTCCCCGGCGTCAGCTTCGCCGGTATCGCGCCCGGGGAGACCTTCGAATACCGCTACCCCGTGCGGCAGAGCGGTACCTACTGGTACCACAGCCATTCCGGCCTGCAGGAACAGCTGGGTCACTATGGACCACTGATCGCAGAGCCGGCGGAGGCCGAGCCGTACGCCTATGATCGCGATTACGCGCTGGTCCTCTCCGACTGGACGTTCGATGATCCTGCGGACGTGATGCGGAATCTGAAAGTGGCCGAAGGCTATTACAACTACAACCAGCGCACGGTCGCGGACTTCTTCGCGGATATCGAGGAAATGGGATGGAACGCGGCCTGGGAAAAGGCCGGTATGTGGGGACGGATGCGCATGACACCCCGCGATCTGCTCGACGTGACCGGTTCCGAGTACACCTACCTGATGAACGGGCGCCCGCCCGGCGGCAACTGGACCGGGCTGTTCGAGCCGGGTGAGCGGGTGCGTCTACGGGTGATCAATGCCTCGGCGATGACGTACTTCGATGTCCGGATCCCGGGCCTGTCGATGACCGTCGTCGCCGCTGACGGCCAGAACGTCCGGCCGGTCGAAACGGATGAGTTCCGTATCGGCGTGGCCGAGACCTATGACGTCATCGTCGAGCCGACGGAGCGTGCGCATACGATCTTCGCCCAGTCCATGGACCGCTCGGGCTACACCCGTGGCACGCTCGCCGTGCGCGAGGGCTTGGAGGCGGAGGTGCCGGCCATGTATCCGCGGACCGAGCGGGGCATGGCATCGATGGGCATGGATCACGGCCAGATGGACATGGACCACGGATCCATGGACGGGATGGATCATGACTCGATGGATGCTTCGGGGCATGACGGCGATGCAATGAGCGGATCCTCCATGGACGAGATGGATCACGGCGCCATGGATGAAGAGTCAATGGAGCACGGGTCGATGGATCACGGGTCCATGGATCAGGGTTCCATGACCGGAATGGACGCCGCGCCCGTCGAAAGAGGGGAGATACCGATCGCGGGACGCAGCGTTACCCACGGCGCCGACAATCACGGCCCGGGGGCGGCAATGGTCGCCTCGAGGCCGCGTCCACGGCTGGATGATCCCGGCGTCGGGTTCGAGCATGTCGAACATCGCGTACTGACCTACGGCGAGTTGATGAGCATCGACGGATGGCCCGATCAACGCCCGGCGGCCCGCGAGATCGAACTGCACCTGACCGGCAACATGGAGCGGTACATGTGGTCGTTCGACGGCCGCAAGTTCTCCGAGGTCGATGGTCCGGTGCGGTTCAACCACGGCGAACGCCTGCGGTTGATCCTGGTGAACGACACGATGATGGATCATCCGATCCACCTGCACGGGATGTGGATGGAGCTCGAGACCGGGGCCGGGCGCTATCGGCCGCGCAAACACACGATCAGCGTCAAACCAGGGGAAATGGTCTCCGCCCTGATCACGGCCGATGCCGCGGGCGACTGGGCGTTCCACTGTCACCTTATGTACCACATGAAGGCGGGCATGTTCCGCGTGGTGTCGGTGGCATGAATCGGGTGACGGAGGGCGCAATCATATTGAATACGAAAGCCGTGCGTGCCGCCACCCGCCTGGGTAGCGGAATCATGCTGATCACGCTCAGTGCCGCCGCGACCGCCGCCGGCACCGGGCCGAACGCGGAACCGGACTGGCCGCTGCCGGTACACGACGATACCGCCTACGGGCAGGTGATGTTCGAGCGTCTGGAGTACCAGGCGGGCGACGACGAGGATGTCGTGCTCTGGGATCTGCAGGCCTGGTACGGCGGTGATCTCCACCGTGTCTGGCTCGAGACCGAGGGCGAGGATGTCGTCGACGGTGGCGAGGGCGGGGAGCTCGAGAATCTCGATATCGGCTACAGCTACCGCTTCGACCGTTTCTGGGATGCCCGTGTCGGTGTCGGTCATCAGCAGACCTGGGGCCCGGGGCCGGACCGCGAACGTGCCTCCGTGCTCATTGGGGTGCAGGGCCTGGCGCCGTTCTGGTTCGAGATGGATGCAAACCTGCGGTTCACCGAGGATGGCGACGCGAGCGCGGAACTCGAGGGCGAGTACGACTGGCGTCTGACACAACGCTGGATGCTGCAGGCGCGGGGGGAAACCTCGTACGCCTTCGATGAGGTCGAGGAATTCGGCGTCGGTGAGGGCGTGAGGGGGCTGACCCTCGGTCTTCGCCTGCGCTATCACTTCACCCGCGAGTTCGCACCGTACATTGGCGTGAGCTGGAAAGACCGCTTCGGTGATACCGCGGATCTGATCGAAGCGGATGGTGAAGATACGGAGGCGACCTCGGTTGTCGCCGGCGTACGCTGGTGGTTCTGAACGGCGTCCGCTCCGCCTGCAAGTGACCCGCCGTGCAGGGGCAGGGACACCCCCCATGGTCTAGCGGGGCCGTGCGTCGCTGATCTCGTGACCGGGACCCGCGCCGAGGCGCCCGTAATACGAGTCATGGGCGGGGGATCCCGGTGGCCAGTTCGCGGTAAACCGTTCGCGCCAGGCATCGCCGTCGATCGCGATCGGTATGGCCTCGTAACGCAGGCCATGGGTGGTGATTGCGTACAGCGCGTCCGGTGCGGGCCGTTCGATCGGGCAGATCCGGGTCACCAGTACCTCGTCGGGCCGCCCGCGGAAATTCGGCATTCCGGCCGAACCGTTGTTGATGATGGGGACGTCACCGGGCGTTCCGGCCCATGGCAGGCAGGTGTGGGTGCAGGCGAAGGCATCGACCCGCGCGGTTCGGGCCCATTGGCGCACGGTGGCGGCATCGGTCGCGGGTGCAGCGCCTTTCATCCGCTCTACGGCCAGCCCCCAGCCCGCGAGCGCATCGGGGTCGCCATGGATCACGCCAATGGTTCGATCGCCGATCTGCAGCCGCAGCAGCCGAGGGAGCCGGGCGAGTGTGTCCGCGGCGTCCGGTGTTCCGGCAGCGGTGGCGCGGAGCCGTTCGATGATCCGGTTCGAGCGTTCCACCGTCGCGTCGTCGACGAATTCGGGATATGCGCAGCCACAGCCTGCTTCGTCATCGGGGGCCGCGAGCTCGGCCTCCACATTGCCGGCCAGGGCCGTATGCCGGAGGACACGGTGCTGGATGGTGGCGAAATCCCGCGGGTCCGTATCGAACCAGTGGAAGTCTCCATTGAAGACCAGGCGCGGGCGATCGCCCTCCGCGTCGGTGGCGACGCGTGCCTCGATGGCCGCGAGCGCGTACAGGTTGCCGTACAGGCCCCCGGCGATCCAGGCCACATCGGCTGCCAGCGAGGGCGCCTCAACCAGGGCGCCGGCCCCGTGGCGATAAGACAGCGGACAGACGCGGCCGCGCGCGCTCATGGGATCAGCTACGGGCGAGGAGCACATAGAGCGCGCCGGAACCGCCATCCACCGGGCGGGCACTGCAGAACGCCATGACCTCATTGCGCCGCCGCAGCCAGCCGGCGACGGCGGGCTTGAGGATGGGGCCCTCGTTGGCGGAGCGTCGGCCCTTGCCATGGATGATGCGCACGCCGGTCAGCCCACGCGCGCGGCAGTCGAAGAGGAAATCCCGCAGCGCCACCGCGGCCTCCGCGCGGGTGAACCCGTGCAGATCGAGTTCCGCCTGCATGGCGTACTGGCCGCGGCGCAAGCGCCGCAGCACGCGTCGCTGAATGCCCGGCCGCGCGTGAAACAGCTCCTCCGCGAGATCCTCGTCGGCGTTGTCGAGCGCCCCGGAGGCCAGCGCCTCGCGCGCCTCGGCCTCATCGGCCTCGCGCTGGCGCGCACGCGGCGCCGGCCGCGGACGCTCGGCCTCCGGCGGCCGTCGATCCGTCTCGATCGGCTCGACCTCCGCCATCGCCTCGCGGAACAGCCGCCGCTCGTCCTCCGGCAGATTGTCGGATCGGTCGTTCATGGCCGCAGTATAGGACCGCCGGGGGTGGCGATGCAGCCTTGGTTCTGGACGGGTGGGTTTGGGGTTCTCGCCAAGTCGCCAAGAGCGCCAGGGGACGCAAAGAGGGTACAGACAGGGTAGGAGCGAGCTCGCTCGCGAACCGGTGTCAGCGTCCACGGGACCTCGGTCAATCGATCAGCTGGCAAACGCGGTCCAGGTGCTCCTCGACCACCCGAGCGCTGGTGATTACTCGACCGGCGGTGACACTGGAGAGCGGTTCGCGGCCAAGGCCGCTCCCGCAGTTTTCCTTCGTGTCCCCTGGTGCTCTTGGCGCCTTGGCGAGAACCCGAACCCGCACATCCACTCGCCGAAGCCGTCCTGTCAGGCCGCGGGGCGTGAACGCCGCAGGCCCAGCCCGAATGCCCCCATGCCGATCACCAGCACGGTCACCGTGATCAGGAGCAGGCGACTGTATTTGTGTTCGAGGCCGGTCAGCGGTGTCAGCAGCGTGACGTGCCCGGCGTTTTCGAGGAAGTAGAGCCCCGAACCGGCAATGGCGACGGCGAAGGTGACGCCGAAGCTCCAGCGCGCAACCTCGCGGCCGCCCAGGATGCAGAACAGGATCACCGGTGCGAGGAAAAGCGAGGCCGTCCCGCTGACGGCGGTCGCCGCATAGAGATCGTCGGTGCCCACGAAGACCAGGCCCACGCCGCCGAGGCAGAACAGCAGCATCGCGATGCGGCCGTTCAGGGTCGAGGCGTCCACGACCGCCATATCCTTGACCGCGAGTTTGGCTGCGCTGGAGAAGGTCGAGTCGAGCGTCGATGCGGCCGATATGACCAGCGCGGCGGCCAGCATCAGCGTCGCCGGCGTGCCCAGCAGGCGCCCGAGCGTGTCCAGCAGCGCCTCACCGTCGCCGGCGTTGAGGCCGGCGAATACGCCGAGGACACCGAAGGCGAGGATGCAAAGAGTCGATATCCATGCCGCATGGAGGAAGCTGCGGCGGGTGTCGCGCTGGTCGGCAATAAAGCCTCGGTCCATCATGACGGGGTCATGGAGCGGATAGCTCCACACCTGCAGCAGCGCCACGAACAGCAGGATCCAGCCGGGTCCGCCGGCATCCGGACTGCTGGCGAGGATCGCGGGCGTGTCGAATGCCGGGTGCACCAGCATCAGACCGAACAGCGCGGTGATCAGCACCAGCAGCAGGGTCATCTGCAGGACATCGGTGCGCAGCGACCCGCGCAGGCCGCCGGTCATCGAATACAGCAGGGTCACGCCGGCCACGGCGATAATGGCCGCGGTCGAGGCGCCGCCGCCGGCGGCCTCGAACACGATCCCGACGACGAGCAGATTGGCGAACACCTCACTCAGCAGGCGCAGAGAGACCAGACCGTTGAAACAGCCACTGCCGAGCGTGCCAAAGCGCTGTTGCAGGAACGACTGGATATTGCCGTTGCCGTGGTGGAAGCGCAGGCGGTCGATGATCAGCCAGCCGGTGAGGAACGAACCGTAATAGGCCGAATACGCGAGTGCACCGGCGATACCGTAGAAATACCCGAGGATGCCCGCGTTGAGCAGTGAGCGGGCGAAGATCCAGGTGGTGACCTGGGAAAACGTGAGGGTCAGTACGCCCGGCGCCTTGCCGACGTCATTCCAGCCGCGGAAGAAGCCGTCGGCTGTCCTTACCCTGGGCGTGATCACCACACTCAGGATACCGACGACGGCAAGCAGGCCGAGCAGCGGCGTGAAATGGCTGTCCAGCATTCCGGTGTCTCCGTTGATTCGGGTGAAGGGCCGGGTACGCGGGGTACGACCCCCTTCGTCCGCTCCGTAGGGGCAAAGTTCCCGGGCCCTGCAGCGCTGCGCGTGCCCCGTCGATTCGCGTATAGTCTACGGCCATTCGTGCGGGCGAATCACCGACAGTTGCCGGCGTGCCGCGGACCCGGCTGGTGTCCGCGACGCGGTGCCACTGTCACAGTGCGCGTTTCTGACCGCACGCGTCAGACCATTCCGGGCGGTCGACCGGGCAACCGGGTTTCGACCGCTGGCAGCCCCTGGATGATCGGATCGATGATCGAGCCATGCATATACTGATTTCGAACGACGATGGTTTTCGCGCCCCTGGCCTGGCCGCGCTCGCCGCCGCGCTGGAGCCGATCGCCGAGTGTACCGTCGTGGCGCCGGACCGCGACCGCAGCGGCGCGAGCAGCTCGCTGACACTGGATCGGCCCCTGCACGCGCAGCGCCAGGATAACGGTTTCATTGCCGTGCAGGGGACGCCTACCGATTGCGTGCACCTCGCGATCAACGGGATGCTGGATCACGTACCCGATATGGTCGTCAGTGGCATCAACCACGGCGCGAACATGGGGGATGATGTTCTGTACTCCGGTACGGTCGCCGCCGCGATGGAGGGGCGTTTCCTCGGGCTGCCGGCGATCGCGGTCTCGCTGGTCGGGGATCGCCATTTTGACACTGCCGCCCGCGTCGCTCGCGAGCTCGTCGAGCGCCTGGCGCTTGACCCGCTGCCGATGGATACGATCCTCAACGTCAACGTGCCGGATCGCGCGTGGGAAGATCTCGCCGGCTGGAGCGGCACCCGCCTCGGCAATCGGCATCGCTCGGAGCCGGTCCTCGTCGACCATGATCCGCGCGGCCGCACCTGCTACTGGATCGGCCCGCCGGGACCGGAACAGGATGCCGGCAAGGGTACGGATTTCGATGCCGTGGCACGCGGCCATGTGTCCGTCACACCGCTGAACTGCGATCTTACGCGGTTCGATACACTGCCACGACTGGGGGAGTGGATGGCAGTATGCTCCGACGCCTGACCCGTAGCGAAATCGCCGGTGTCGGCATGACCTCGCAGCGCACGCGCGATCGCCTGATCGAGCGCCTGCGCGATAAGGGTATCGCCGACGAGCGCGTGCTCGAGGTGATGCGCCACGTACCGCGTCACCTGTTCATGGACGAGGCGCTGTCGACCCGAGCCTACGAGGACAGTTCGCTGCCCATCGGCTGTGGACAGACGATCTCGCAGCCGTTCGTGGTGGCGCGCATGACCGAGGCGCTCATCGCCGGTCTGCCGGCCGGTGGCGGGCGGGTGCTCGAGATCGGCACCGGCTCCGGCTACCAGGCCGCCGTGCTGGCGGAATTGGTAGAATCCGTCCATACGGTCGAGCGGATCGGCTACCTGCTCGAGCGGGCGCGCGAGCGGTTCCGCCAGCTGGAATTGCGGAACATCCATGTCAAGTATGCCGACGGCCACATGGGGTGGCCGGATCACGGGCCCTACGACGGGATCATGCTGACCGCCGCTCCCGAACGCATACCCGACGAGCTGTTCAGCCAACTCGCGACCACGGGAACACTCATTGCCCCGGTCGGCGGCGCCGCCGGCCAGCGCCTGTTCGCCTATACCCGCAGCGGCGATAACGGCCTCGAGCGACGGGAGCTGGATATGGTCAGCTTCGTGCCGTTCCTCGGCGGCAGGGACTGAGTGCCGTGCGCCTGTTTGGCCCGCTGTACGATCGCGTCATCGCCTGGTCCGCGCACCGCCATGCGCCGCGCTACCTGGCGGTGCTCTCCTTTACCGAATCGTCCTTCTTCCCGATCCCGCCGGATGTGATGCTCGCGCCCATGTCCGTCAGTCGGCCCGAGCGCTGCTGGTGGTTCGCGCTGATCACGACCGTCGCCTCGGTCGCGGGCGCAATGCTGGGGTACGCGATCGGGTACTTCGCGCTCGAGGCACTGCTGCCCTGGATCGAAGAGGTGGGGATGCTCGGCGAGTACCGGGAGGCGGTCCGCTGGTTCGATGCGTGGGGGCTGTGGGTGGTGCTGCTCGCGGGGTTCACGCCGCTGCCGTACAAGCTGTTCACGATCGCCGCCGGCGCCCTCAATCTCGCGCTGATACCGTTCCTTATCGGCTCGTTTATCGGGCGCGGAGCGCGCTTTTTCCTCGTGGGCGGGATCGCCGGCAAGGTCGGCCCCCGCGTCGAGCCGTTCCTGCGGCGCTGGATCGAGTGGTTCGGCTGGGGCGTACTGGTGCTGGCCGCGATCATATGGGTGGTGTATCGGGGCAACGGATGAAACGTTGGCTTGCGATCGGCCTTTTCGGCCTGCTCATCGCCGGGTGTGCGGGCAGTCTGGTCAGCGATCGCTTCCGGCCGGAGGTGTACAGCGTGCGTTCCGGCGACACCCTGTACGCGATCGCCTGGCGCTACGGCATCGACCATCGGGACCTCATGCGCTGGAACGACATCGATGAACCCCGCAATCTCCGCGTCGGTCAGCGGCTCTGGTTGCAACCCGGTCGCACGACCGCTTCTTCCTCGACGACCTCGATCGCCCCGGCGTCGACCCCGGGCCGCGATTCCGGCCCATCGGGGGGTAATCGTGCTGATACCCGAGCCGACACGGGGGCGGGTTCCGGATCGCAGGGCGACTCAGGGGCCGCGGCCAAGACCGGAGCGGGCGAACGCGAACCGCGCGGCGACCCGCCGGGGCGCTGGCGTTGGCCGACGCGCGGGACCGTCGTGGCGCGGTTCGGTGAGGGCCGATCCGGCGGCCGGGGCGTCGATATCACGGGTGAGGAGGGCCAGCCGGTCCACGCGACGGCGACTGGCGATGTCGTCTACAGCGGTGACGGGCTCAAGGCATATGGCCGCTTGTTGATCATCCGGCACAAGGGGGATTTCCTCAGCGCCTATGCGCATAACAGTGAACTGCTGGTATCGGAGGGTGATCGGGTCGATGCGGGGCAGCCGATCGCGCGCATGGGGCGCACGCGGCAGGGGACGGCGTTGCTGCATTTCGAGATCCGGCGCGGCGGCAGCCCCGTGGATCCGCTTGACTATCTGCCCGAACGCGAGTGATATGTGGCGCCAGTAGCGGTCCATAGTGACCGCCCGGAGCAGGGCGGAGCCCGCGATGACTGGCAAAGAAACGGAACAGGAACACGCCGGCGTCGATACGCTCGGCCTCCACGAAGAGCCGCTGGCCGACCAGACCTCGCCCGGGTCGCCCCCGGCAAAGGTCGCGGCAAAGAGATCCGGTGCGCGCGAGGCCGATGCCACGCGGATGTATCTGCAGGCGATCGAGTTCTCCGCGCTGCTGACCGCCGAGGAAGAACGGGATCTGGCGCGCCGGACCCAGCAGGGTGACGTCCAGGCCCGGCGGCGCATGATCGAATCGAATCTGCGACTGGTCGTGAAGATCGCGCGGCGCTACATGAATCGGGGTCTGCCGCTGCTCGATCTGATCGAGGAGGGCAACCTCGGCCTCATGCACGGGGTCGAGAAATTCGATCCCGAACTCGGCTATCGCTTCTCGACCTACGCGACCTGGTGGATCCGCCAGAGCATCGAACGCGCCCTGATGAACCAGACGCGCACGATCCGCCTGCCGATCCACATCATCAAGGAGATCAACAGCTACCTGCGGGCGGCGCGGCGACTCGGTCAACAGCTCGAGCGTGAACCCACCCCCGAAGAGATCAGCGCATTGATGAATCGGCCACTCGCCGATGTCGAGCGCCTGCTGCGCTACAATGAACGGGTGTCGTCGCTCGACGTACCCGTGTCGCGGGACAGCGAGCGCCCGTTGCTCGATCTGCTGCCGGACGAGTCCACGCCCGATCCCGCCGCCACGCTCGAACATGCGGATATCAAGGCGCACTTCGACGAGTGGCTGAACGAGCTGGGCGAGAAGCAGCGCGAAGTAGTCATCCGCCGTTTCGGTCTGCGCGGGTACGAGAGCGCGACCCTCGAGGAAGTGGGGCGGGAACTCGGCGTCACGCGTGAGCGCGTCCGCCAGGTCCAGCTGGATGCACTCAGGAAACTCCGGCGGATCCTCGAAGGGCGCGGTTACTCCGTCGAAACACTCTTTTATCCCTGATCAGTCGCACCGTCGGAAGCGACAGTCACCAGCCCCCGGCAGTACCCGCGACCTGGCGGAATCTTGCCGCCCTCCGGCGGTGGCGCATCTCGCGATCTGTGGCCCTCTTTCGATCCGTTTCGCCCTCCGCGATGATATCGTCGCCCCTATGAATCGCGGATTGCCACTGCTCGACCTGATCGAGGAGGGCAATCCCGGGCCGATGCACTCGATCACCAGGTTCGACCCTGATCGATCGGTGGCGCGGCGAACTCGGTGACAAGCACAAGGAGGTGGTCGTGCGCCGATTCGGGCTGCGCGGTCACACCAGGGCGACGCTCGAGGAGATCGGTCGTGAACTGGGGATCACCCGTGAAGCGGGTACGCCAGATCCAGCTCGAGGCCCTGAGAAAATTCTGGTGCACACTGGAGGCGCGCGGCTATTCATCCCAGGCGCTGTTCGGGGCCTGACGCGGCAGGATGACCGTCGGCCTCAGCCGTCTTCGGACTCGATCATCATCAGCGCGGCGGCCACGCGCCGGTCTTCGGACATCAGCACGTTGTACGTGCGGCAGGCCGCCGCGGTGTCCATCACCTCAAGCCCCATTCCCTGACGACCGAGTTCGGCCATGAGGCGGGCTGGCGGGAAGATCTGGCGGCGGCCGGTCCCGAGCAACAGGATCTCCGGCGCGTAATCGTGGACGGCGGCGAAATGATCCGCTGTCAGCTCCGCGATCGGTGCCGATACCCACTCCGACTCGATCGACTCGGGCATAACGATCAGGTCGCGATCATATACGGTCTCGTTGACCTGGATGCTGCCGGCGCCATAGGCCTTGATCAGGTGGGAGGCCGTGCCGGTGTCGAGGCTCACCTTCATTGCAGGATCCGTCGATAGTGATGCGGTCTGGCACGATTGTAACAGCCCGGCCCGTGCTCCGGCCCCAGGTGGCATTCTCCGGCCCGTGGACGGCGCCCCTTCGATATTGGATCCGCCCGGCTGGAGCCGATCGCAACCGCTTGGCCGATCGGGGGCGTGCGGGCGACCTCGCCGATGAAATGCCAGAAGAACCACGTCCCCACCAGCGATGCACAGTGGAACAGCTCGTGCGCACCCACGATGCCACGGATCGGGTTCGGCGAGCCGGCTACCCCCACGAACGCCCCGAGTGTATACGCCAGACCGCCGGCCGGATGAAGTCAAAGCCGAGATGGCGCCAGAGGATCCATGCGGTGCCGGCACCGAGCCAGCCCATGCCGAGATAGACCGACAGGCCGACCGATTCGGGGACCGCGTCGAAAAACAGCGTTTTGACGGGGATGGCGATCACGGCCACGGTCCACACCGCCAGCAGGACACCCCAGCGCCAGGGCCCACGGAAGAGAATGGCGTGTACCGGGGTGAAAGTACCGGTGATCATCAGGAAGATGGCGGCATGGTCGAGGCGCTGGAATACGCCACCCACCGGCGTGCCGTGTCCGAATACGTGATAGATGGCGCTGGTGGCGAGCAGCAGCGTGGTGCTGGTGGCGAACACCGCGAGTGCCAGCCGGGCGCCCGAGCCCACGCGCGATCAGCCGAGGGGCCATGGCCAGTGCGAACATTGCCCGAGCCCGTGGGTCAACGCGCTGAATGGATCGGCAATGCCCAGCAACGGTTCCGTCGGCATGGCGGTATCTCTGTTTTCGTGTTGCCGCGCCCCTCGTGACCCCGACGCCGGCGAGGCCTGTCGGGATCGCACGACCGTATGATGACTCGGGCGGCCACTGATGGAAATATTCCAGCCAATCTTCATGCATGGATCGGGCCGGAAGGTGCGATCGAGCCGACGGGAGGTGCGCGTCGGGCGCCTCCCGTCGGCCATGTGAGCGCGGCGATTCGGTGAATCACGACCTTGGCCCTGTCAGGGTGATCGGCCGTATAATGAGCGGTTTGGCATCGTCACTTGCGCATATGCCACCCCGGGAGATCCAGCGGTCGTGGAAAAACAGTTCCCCCGTATCGAACGGCTACCGCCGTACGTCTTCAATATCGTCAATGATCTGAAGGCGGCCGCCCGGGCGCGCGGCGAGGATATCGTCGACTTTGGTATGGGCAATCCCGACCAGCCGACCCCGCAGCATATCATCGACAAGCTCACCGAGGCCTCGCGGCGCGGCGATACGCACCGCTATTCGGTGTCGCGCGGCATCCCGCGCCTGCGCCGGGCGATCACCGGCTGGTACCGGGATCGCTTCGATGTCGAACTGGATCCGGAGACCGAGGCGATCGTCACCATCGGCTCCAAGGAAGGGCTGGCCCATCTGGCGCTGGCCACCACCGGGCCCGGCGACGCGGTGCTGGTGCCGAACCCGGCCTATCCGATCCATCCCTACGGCTTCGTGATCTCGGGGGCGGACATCCGGCACGTGCCGCTCACGCCCGAGGTCGACTTCTTCGCGGAACTGGAAAAGGCGATCACCGACTCCTGGCCGCGCCCGAAGATGCTGGTGCTGAATTTCCCGGGCAATCCGACGGCGCACTGCGCGGATCTCGAATTTTTCGAGCGCGTGATCGCGATGGCCCGTGAGTACGGGATCTGGGTCGTGCATGACATCGCCTACGCAGAGATCGTGTTCGATGGCTACCGCGCCCCGTCTATCCTGCAGGTGCCGGGCGCGCGCGAGATCGCCGTGGAGACATATTCGCTGTCCAAGACCTACAACATGCCGGGCTGGCGGGTCGGTTTCGTCTGCGGCAATCCGGACCTGATCGCCGCCCTCGCGCGGATCAAGTCGTACCTGGATTACGGCATGTTTACGCCGATCCAGGTGGCGGCGATCCACGCGCTCGAGAGCGATCAGTCCTGTGTGGACGATATCCGCGCGATGTATCAGCGGCGTCGCGACGCGCTCTGTGATGGCCTCAATGCGCTCGGCTGGCCGGTCGAGAGGCCGCTCGCGACCATGTTCGTCTGGGCGCGGATCCCGGAACCGTACCGCGACATGGGTTCACTGGAGTTCGCCAGGAGGCTGCTCGCGGAGGCCAAGGTGGCCGTGTCACCGGGGATCGGCTTCGGGCAGTACGGCGATGATCACGTGCGGCTGGCGCTGATCGAGAACGAGCACCGCACACGCCAGGCGCTGCGGGGCATCCGCAATATGTTTCGCCAGGACAACGTCTTTCAGGAGAGTGATTCGTGAATCCCGTCAAGATCGGCCTCCTAGGCCTTGGTACCGTCGGCAGTGGCACGTTGAACGTATTGCAGCGCAACGCCGAGGAGATCGCGCGGCGTGCGGGCCGCGGCATCGTTGTCAGTCACGCCTCGGTGCGCGACCGCACACGCCTGGAGGGGCTGTCGACCCAGGATATTCGGCTCTCGGAGGATCCCCGGACCGTCGTGGACGATCCGGATGTGGAGGTCATCGTTGAGCTGATCGGCGGGCAGGAGCCGGCGTTCGAGCTGGTCATGCGCGCGATCGAGAACGGTAAGCACGTCGTGACCGCCAACAAGGCCCTCGTCGCGCTGCGCGGCAACGAGATCTTCGCCGCCGCACAGCGCAAGGGCGTGATGATCGCCTTCGAGGCCGCGGTCGCCGGCGGGATTCCCATCATCAAATCGATCCGCGAGGGCCTCGCCGGCAATCACATCCGCTGGCTCGCGGGCATCGTCAATGGCACGGGCAATTTCATCCTCACTGAGATGCACGACCACGGCCGGGACTTCGCCGACGTACTGGCAGAGGCGCAGCGGCTCGGTTACGCCGAGGCCGATCCGGCGTTCGATGTTGACGGCATCGACGCCGCGCACAAACTGACCATCCTCGGCTCCATCGCGTTCGGGATCCCGTTGCAGTACGACCGGGTGTACATGGAGGGGATCCGCGGGATCACGCGCGACGACGTGGCGTATGCGGACGAACTCGGATACCGGATCAAGCACCTCGCGATCGCCCGTCGTACCAACGGGCATGTGGAGCTGCGCGTGCATCCCACCCTGATCCCGGAACGCCGTCTGATCGCCAGTGTCGATGGGGTGATGAACGCCGTCGTGGTGCACGCCGATGCGCTGGGCCCGACGCTGTATTACGGCGCTGGGGCGGGTGCGGAGCCGACCGCCTCGGCGGTGGTGGCGGATATAGTGGATGTCGTGCGCACGCTGACGGGGGACCCGGAGAATCGGGTCCCGCATCTCGCCTTCAAGCCGGATCAGATCGCGGATCTCCCGGTGATGCCCGTCGAGGATATCGAGACCGCGTACTACCTGCGCCTGCAGGCCGCGGACCGCCCCGGGGTCATGGCGCAGGTCTCGCGCATCATGGGCGATATGGACATCTCGATCGAGGCGATCCTGCAGAAGGAGCCGGGACCGGGCGAGACGACCGTACCGCTGATCATGCTCACGCGCCGCGTGGTCGAGAGCCGCATCGATGAGGCCATCACGCAGTTCGAGGCGCTCGATTCGATCATCGGCAATGTCCAGCGGATCCGTGTCGAGGCGCTCGGCTGACCGTCGGCTTGTGAACGGTTACGATCGCCGGGTGGCGGCCGCTGGCGTGTGCCGCGTCATTCGCTGAATGGAGAAACGCCATGCGGACCTTTCTTGTGCTCGGGATCCTGGCGGGCTTCTGCCTCTGGGGCGCGCTGCGCACGCCGCGTAGCGAACTGCACCTGCGCGTACTGCGGACCGCGCTGTTCACGGGGGCGGGCCTGTTCGGGGCGCTGCTCCTGTCGGCGATCCTGCAGGCGCTGTTCGTGAGCGAATGACTACCGACCCCTGGGCCGAGCGTGTAGCCGCGATCCACCGCGAACTCGGGGTGCCCGCGGATTATGCCGCGCGCACCGGCTTGCCGCTTGTGCGGGAACCGGAAACGCTGGTCGAGGTCTCACCGGGGCGCACGCAAAGGCGTCACTGGCTCGAGCCGTATGCGGCGGCCCGCTGGGCCTCGATGGAGGCGGCGGCCGAGGGCGACGGGATCCGCGTGGTGCTCGTTTCGGCGTGGCGGAGCGTGGATTACCAGCGCGGCCTGATTGAACGCAAACTCGCGCGTGGCGAGGCGATCGAGGACATCCTCGCCGTGAACGCCGCGCCCGGCTATTCGGAACATCACGGCGGGCGCGCGGTCGACCTGGGCGTTCCCGGCGCGGCGCCGCTGACCGAGGCCTTCGAACACACGGATGCCTTTACATGGCTCACGCGTAACGCCGAACGGTTCGGTTTCGCGCTATCCTATCCGCGCCAGAATGCGCACGGTATTGTCTACGAACCCTGGCATTGGGCGATCCCGATGGACACGACGGTCGCCTGACCGGGGACGCGGGCGATGCAAAATTTCCCCGGGGTTGCCGCCCTTTGCCGGCGCCCGGGACAAGAGGCCATCCGGATGTGCCTGGTTCTCGTCGCAGTCGATCCCCTCGCCGATGTCCCCATCGTCGTCGCCGCCAATCGTGACGAACGCCACGATCGCCCGGCGGATGCGCTGGCGTGGTGGCCCGACCGCCAGGGGGTTCTGGCGGGTCGCGATCGCGCGGCCGGTGGGACCTGGTTCGGCACGGGCCCCGATGGCCGCTTCGCGACCGTGCTCAATGATCATCGCTTTCCCGCGCCCGCGGGTGCCCCCTCGCGTGGCGGACTCGTGCCGGCTTTCCTTGAGACGGATCGACCGAGGCCCTGGGTGCACGAACTGGCGACGGAACGCGAGCGCTATGCGGGATTTCACTTCCTCGCGGGCTCGGTGAACGGGATGCAGTACTGCGCGAGTGTGACCGGTGACGCGGTCACGCTGTCCCCCGGGCTGCACGTGATCGACAACGCCGGACTCAACGTCAATGACCCGCGCAGTGCGTGGGCGCGGGCAAGCGTTGTGCCGGTCCTCGACGGGGCGAGCGGCCCGAACCGGATCCTTGAACGGCTCGGGGACTGCAGTCCCCCCGGGAGCGGTGCCGGTGACCGCCGGCCCTTGTTCATCCGCGATCCCGTTTTCGGTACCCGTTGCTCGACGGTGCTGCGAATCGATGCCGCGGGCCATGCGAGGTGTGTCGAGCGGCGGTTCGACGCCGAGGGGGCCGTGATCGGTGAATCGAGCGTTTCGTGGCACTGCGAGCGGATGGCGACCGCCGTATGCCGCGATTGATACGCGCGCCAGGAGCGCTCGTGCTGGTGCTCATCCTGACAGGGTGGTCGAGCGGGTTACACGCCGCTGATGTCGACGTCGAGATCGAGGGCGTCGAGGGCCCCGTTCTGGATAATGTGCGGGCCATGCTGTCCATCGCCGGGGAGCGCACCGGGGACGACGTCCCGGAGCGTCTGATCCGGCGCCTGCACCGGCGCGCCCCCGACGAGATCCGGCTCGCGCTGGAGCCGTTCGGTTACTACACACCCGATATCGAACCCGAGCTGACTGGCGGGGACGGCGAGTGGCGGGCGCGCTACCGGATCGAACCCGGGGAGCGGGTCAAGTTCGCCGACGTGGAAATCGAAATCCGCGGGGAGGCGGCGAACGACAAGGCGATCAGGGAGTTGCGCGAAGAACTCGCCTTACGCTCGGGCGCGCCCTTGATCCACGCCGATTACGACAGCGCCAAACGGCGCATCATGGAACTCGCCGCGTCCCGCGGCTACTTCGATGCGTCCTGGGAGCGCAGCACGCTGCGCATCGATCCCGATGCGCTCGAGGCGCGCGCCATCCTGATACTGGACAGCGGTCCGCGCTACGCCTTCGGTGAGGTGGCGTTCGATGAGACCGTGCTCGATGAGGCGTTTCTGCGTGACTACGTGCCATTCGAACCCGGCGATCCATGGGAGAGCAGTCGGCTTCTCGAACTGCAGTACGCACTGGACGACAGCGATTATTTTCTGAATGTCGACGTCCGCGCGCAGCGCGGACAGGCGAGTGCCGGCCGGGTGCCCATCCGCGTGCGACTCGAACCCCGGCCACGCAATCGCTATGCGTTCGGCGTCGGCTTCGGCACGAATACGGGGGCCCGGGTCAGTGCCGGCTGGGAGAACCGGCGTGTCAATCGCTCTGGGCATTCATTCGACACCCGCATCCAGTTGGCCGAGGTGAGCAATCGCCTCAGCGCGCGCTACCGCATTCCGCTCGAGGACCCGTCGCGCGAGCGGCTCGAGTTCGAGACCTCTTACGGTACCGAGGAAATCGGCGATGGCGAGGAACGCCAGTTCGAGATCGGTGCCCGGCGCATCGAGCAGCGCGGTCGCTACCAGGCCACCGTGTCGCTCGACTTCCAGCGTAACGAGGATACGATCGGCGATGAGACCACTCGGCGGGATCTCGTGCTGCCGGGGGCGGGCCTGAGCTACAGTCGCTTCGACGACGTGATTTATGCGACCCGCGGATTCCGCCTGGGCGGCTGGCTCAGTGGCGGCGCGGAGACACTGGGTTCCGATGTGACTTTCCTGCGGGGACGGCTCCAGGGGAACGCCGTGACGCGGCTCTGGGACGGCGCACGCCTGCTCGTGCGCGGGGAGATCGGCACGGTCGATGTCGATGATGTCGATCGATTGCCATTGTCGCAGCGCTTCTTCACCGGTGGCGATGACAGTGTGCGCGGTTTCGACTATCAGGCCCTGGGGCCGGTCAACGAAGACGGCGATGTCGTCGGCGGGCGCCATCTCGCGGTCGGCAGTGTTGAGCTCGAACAGCTGATCGTGGGCAACTGGGGCGCCGCGGTCTTTACCGATGCGGGCAATGCCATGAACGACTGGGACGTGGCTCTGCGGCGATCCGCCGGCGTTGGTCTGCGTTACCGCTCGCCGGTCGGCGTGTTCCGGGTCGATATCGCGAGGGCGATCGATGGTGGTGACTCGGCGCGGCTGCATCTCAGCCTCGGGGTGGATCTTTGAGTGAATCGCAAGCCGCGGAACGCGAACGCCCCTCGGTGCGTCGGCGGCGCCGCTTCCGGCGATTCGCGCTGGCGCTGGGCGCGCTGCTGCTCGCAGTGGTGGCGGTCGTCGCGGGCCTGATCGCCTGGCTGGTGGCAACGCCATCGGGCCTGCAGTTCGCACTCTCGCAGGCCCGGCCGTGGCTGCCGGACGGTACCCGGATTGAATCGGTGGAGGGGCGCCTGATCGGTCCGCTCGCGGTGGAGGGGCTCGAAGTGCGCACGGCCGCGGCCACGCTGCGCATCGAGCGCGTCGACTTCGACTGGTCACCGGGGGCGCTTTGGGCCGCAGAGGTGCACGTACGGGCGCTTGATATCGACGATGTGGGCGTCGACATCGCCGCGACGGAGGCGCCGCCGGAGCCCGAGGGGGGTCCGGCACTGCCGGCATTGCCCGAGCAACTGGCGCTGCCGTTGGCCGTACGGATCGACCGCTTCGCCGCTGAACCGATCGAACTGAACATGCCCGATGGCAGCCGGCACTGGATCGATCGCGTCGCCTTCGGGGCGCGCCTGGACACCGATGAATTCGCGATCGAGTCCTTGCGGGTCGCGGCACCGGCGGGCCGGATCGAGGCGGACCTGCGCTCGGAGCCGGCCGCGCCCTATCCGGTGAGTGGTCGGATCGTCTGGGACTGGGCGCCGGGGGGCGATCTGCCGGCCCTGGCCGGCACCGGCCGCTTCAGTGGCACGGTCGCGGATCTGCGCATCGAACACCAATTGACGGCGCCGACCGCGGTGCGCGTGAACGCCGCGCTGCAGCTGTTCGGCGAGGCGCCGGCGTGGCAGGCGGACATCGAGGTCCCGATGACGCGGCCCGCCGATTGGCTCGCCGACGCACCGGCGCTTGCCGCGAGCGCCGATCTCGCGCTCACCGGTTCGCTGGAGAGCGTCTCCGCGACTGGCTACTTCGGGCTCCAGGACCTGCCGGGCGGGCCCTACCGGGGCAGCGTGGAACTGGATGCGGATGCAAAATCGCTGCGGGTGGGCCACCTGACCCTGCGGCCGGACGATGGCGGCGATACCCAAGCCACGCTGGGCGGCAGCGTGGCGTACGCCGGGGCCGAGCCCCGGTTCGATCTGACGCTCGACTGGCGCGGGCTCCAATGGCCCCTCGCGGACGCGCCCACCGCCCGCAGTCCCGATGGCCGGCTCGCCATTGAAGGCGGGCTCGATGACTATTCCCTCGATGCCCGCGCCGGCGTCGATCTGCCCGGAGTCGGGCCGGACGAACCCGCCGAGGTACGGCTGCGGGGCAACGGGGCGCTCGGCGGCCTCGACGGAGTCGATGGCCGTATCGGCTGGGGCGGTGCCGGGCTAGCGCTCGACGGCGCGGTGCGCTGGCAGGAACCGGGCGGGGCCCGCGTGGAGGCCGAGCTGACGGATCTCGATCCGCAGCGGTTCGGGGCGGCGGTGAACGGCCGTATCGGCGCAACACTGCGTGCCGACGCCGAGTGGGGCGCCGAAGGCGGAGTGACCGCGAGTGTCCTCCTCGACCGCCTCGATGGCGAACTGGACGGGCGCCCCGTCGATGGGACTGCGGAGATCCGGTACGCGGACAATGCACTGACGATTCCGCGGCTGCGCCTGGATGCCGGCGAGGCCCGACTGGACGCGAGCGGGGAGGCGGGGAAACGCCTCGCGATCGACTGGTCGCTGGCCGTGCCCGATATCCGCGCGCTGGCCGGCATCGGGGGTGGCCGGATATCGGGTGAGGGACGCATCGGCGGCACGCCGTCGGCGCCCTCGATCGCGGGTCGGCTCGAGGGCGCGGAACTGACCTGGGAGGCGCTGCGGGTCGAGACGCTCGCGCTCGAGGCCGATGCCGCACTCGATGCGAGCCGGGGCTCGTTCCTCGAACTGTCGCTCGGGGGTATCGAGGCGGCCGGCGAGTCGCTGGACACCGTATCGGTAAAGCTGGCCGGCCGGCCCGACAGGCACCGCCTGGATCTCGCCGCACAAAGCCCGCGCGGCAGCGCGAATCTGGCACTGACCGGGGCCATGGATGGCACCGACTGGCGTGGCCGCCTGGAGACGCTCAACCTCACACCCGACGGGCGCGAGGCGTGGACGCTGGCGCGGCCCGCGGCGGTCCGCTGGATCGATGGCCGTGGCGCGGCGGATCGGATCTGCCTGCTGCAGGACCCGGCGCGGATCTGTCTGAGCGGCGAAGGGACGGCGGCTGACTGGAGCGCCGGTATCGAGGCGACAGCCGTTCCGCTCGGCCGCCTCGGCGCCTTCGGCCCGGAGAATCTGACCTGGGATGGCGAACTCGGCCTGCGCGCCGATCTGGCGGGCGGTACGGGACCGGTCACCGGCGAGGCCCGGCTCGATATCACCGCGGGTTCCGTCAAGGGCGTGATCGACGCGAAACCGGAGACGCTGCTCGCCTGGGAGGCCGGGGATATCGAGGCGACACTCGGCACGGACCGCATCGATGGGCGCATCAGGCTGCCGCTCACCGATGGTGGTCAACTGGCGGCGACACTCGGGCTCACCCGGGACGAGGCACGCGCGCTGAGCGGGCGGGTCCAGGCGAGGATGGACGATCTCGGGCTCATCGCGGCCGTCGTGCCGGCGATCGGACGCGTCGAGGGGCGGCTGCTCGCGGATATCGGCCTCGGCGGTACCCTCGACCGTCCCCGGCTCAACGGCGATGCGGAACTGGAGGAAGGCCGCGTGTCCGTGATCCCGCTCGGGACCGAGATTACCGAGCTGGAACTCGGGCTGGAGACGGTGGGCAGCGGCTTCCGCGTGCATCTCGGCGGGCGCTCCGGCGAGGGTGCGATGGAGGCCCTGATCGACCTCGAGCGGGGTGACGGCGGGGCCTGGTCCGGAGAGGGGACGATTACGGGTAAGGCGTTCACGGCGGTTTCGGTGCCGGAACTGGCGCTGGATCTCTCGCCCCATCTGCGCTGGCGCGTCGACGGCCGCGATATCCGCATCGATGGGCGGGTCGCCGTACCGTTCGCTCGGATCGCGCCGCGCGACCTCTCGGGCGCGGTCCAGGCGAGCCCGGATGCCGTGATCGTCAGCGACCAGGGTGAGCCCGAAACCGTGGCGGACTGGCGGATCGTGGCCGATGTCGGCGTCGATCTCGGCCCGGACGTGCAGGTGGACGCCTTCGGGCTAGAGGGGCGGCTTGGAGGGAATATCGATATCCGCGAACGCCCGGGACGCCTGACCACCGCCAACGGTGAACTGCGCGTCGACAAGGGCTCATACACGATCTATCGGCAATCGCTGGAGATCGAGCGCGGCCGGGTGCTGTTCGACGGCGGGCCGGTGGGCGACCCGGGCCTCGACGTGCGCGCGGTCCGCCGGCCGCGCGATGTGATGGTCGGGGTCAACGTCCGTGGCACGCTGCGCGAGCCGCGCGTCAGTCTGTTCTCCGAACCACCGATGCCGGAGTCGCAGCAATTGTCGTATCTGATCGCCGGCGTTCCGCTGGGCGAGAGTTCGGGCGGTAGTCGCGAGACCATGGCCGCTGCCGCGGCCGCGATCGCCAGTTCGGAGCAGGGCCAGGCCATTGCCGGTCAGCTGGGGATCGACGAAGTCAGCGTGGATCGCGGCGATCGCGATAACGGCGAGGGCCCCGCGCTGGTGCTGGGGCGGTATCTGTCACCACGCCTGTATGTCGGCTATGGCATCGGTCTCGCCGAGCAGGCGAACAGTGTGCGCATGCGCTACGAGTTGACGCGCCGGTGGTCGCTGGAGGGCCGCAGCGGCGCGGCCGCGAGCGCTGATCTGCTCTACAGTATCGAAACGGATGGAGGGATCGATCCATGATGACGTTCGCGCGGGCCTGGGGCGGCCCCGGCGGGCAGGGTGATCTGCGCACCGAGGCGGCCGATTTCCGGGTCGACGAGGTGCTCGGTTTCGAACCGGGTGGCGGTGGCGAGCACGCCTGGCTTTGGCTGCGCAAGCGCGGGGCCAACACCGAGGACGTGGCGCATGCACTGGCCGGATTCGCCGGCGTTCGTCGCCGGGACGTGGGTTTCAGCGGCATGAAGGACCGCCATGCCGATACCGGGCAGTGGTTCTCGGTCCAGCTCCCGGGGCGCTCGGATCCACAGTGGTCGGACCTCGATCCCGCCATGGGGCGGGTCGAATACGCCGTGCGGCACAACCGCAAGCTGCGTACCGGCAGCCACCAGGCGAATCGGTTTGTCCTGCGTCTGCGCGCGGTCACGGGCGATCGTGGCGTGATCGAGAAACGCCTGGCCACCGTGCGCGCTAACGGTTTTCCCAACTATTTCGGTCCGCAGCGGTTCGGTCACGGCGGCGAGAACCTGCGTCGCGCGCGGCGGCTGCTCGCCCCGGATGCCGTCAAGCGGGCTCGAGGGATCCACCTGTCGGCGGCCCGCAGCTGGCTGTTCAACCGGGTCCTGGACGTGCGCGTGCGCGACGGCAGCTGGATCAGACCCGTGCCCGGCGATGCCCTGATGCTGGCGGGTACGAACTCGGTTTTCGAGTACCAGGGTGATGAGGACGATATTAAAAGCCGGCATGATGAATTCGACCTGGATGTGACCGGCCCCCTCTGGGGAACCGGAAAGCAGCCGGTCGGGCCGGCCGTCGCCGAGCGGGAACGGGCGTGGCTGGCGGATGAGTCGGAACTGCGCGAGGGGCTGGAACGGATCGATATGCAGGCGCGTCGCCGTGCGCTGCGCGCGGTGGCTCCGGATCTCGCCTGGCACTGGCAGGGCGCGGATCTTGAGCTGCGCTTTACACTGGGCCGCGGTATCTTCGCGACCAGCCTGCTCGACGAGGCGGTCACGGCCATCGACATAAGCCGTGCACAGGCGGGGCGCTCCGAAGGTAGCGTCGTGTAAAGCTGCCGCATGCGTGGACGTGACGCCCGCGCTACAGTAGAATTCGCACGCCCGCGGACAGGCTCCCCCGGGCACAATAGAGCATTCCGGAAACGGGAAGGGCCGCAGAGGAACTTCCCGTTTCGTATGTCTGGCAGGAGAAAACGCTTGACCGTACCGGCAATCCTGGCGCTCGCGGACGGGACCGTCTTCCGCGGCCGAGCAATCGGTGCCCACGGCCACGCCGTCGGCGAGGTCGTATTCAACACGTCGATGACGGGCTACCAGGAGATCCTGACCGATCCGTCCTACACGCAGCAGATCGTCACGCTGACCTACCCGCATATCGGCAACACGGGCACCACTTTCGAGGATGAGGAGTCGGGGCACGTCCAGGCCGCCGGTCTCGTGATCCGCGATCTGCCGTTGGTCGCCAGCAGCTGGCGCAATCAGGAGACCCTGTCGGCCTATCTCGAACGCAACGGCGTGGTCGCGATCGCGGATGTCGATACGCGCGCGCTGACACGGCGCCTGCGCGAACACGGCGCCCAGGGCGGCTGTATCGCCGCCGGCGAGGCGCCCGACGAGGACGCGGCGATCGAGTCCGCCCGCGGTTTCCCCGGGCTGGCGGGCGCCGACCTCGCCCGAGTGGTCTCCACGCGCGAGGTCTACCCCTGGTCCGAAGGCACCTGGGACCTCGAGGGCGGGCACCCCGAGGCGAACGATCCCGCCGGCGCGCGCTACCATGTCGTCGCCTACGACTTCGGCGTCAAGCGCAACATTCTGCGCCTGCTCTCGGACCGCGGCTGCCGGGTAACCGTGGTGCCGGCGCAGACGCCGGCCGACGAGGTTTTCGCGCTGGGGCCGGACGGCGTGTTCCTGTCCAACGGGCCGGGTGATCCCGAGCCCTGCGATTACGCGATCGACGCGATCCGGCGCTTCATCGATGCGGATATGCCGACCTTTGGCATCTGCCTCGGTCACCAGCTGTTGGGGCTGGCCTGTGGCGCACGGACCACGAAGATGAAGTTCGGTCACCACGGCGCCAATCACCCGGTGAAGGACCTCGATACCGGCCAGGTCATGATCACGTCGCAGAATCACGGCTTCGCGGTGGATCTGGATACGTTGCCGGCGACCCTGCGCGCCACGCATGTGTCGCTTTTCGACGGCTCTTCCCAGGGACTGCACCACACGGACAGGCCCGCCTTCAGCTTCCAGGGGCATCCCGAGGCGAGCCCGGGGCCGCACGACATGCGGCCACTGTTCGATCACTTCATCGAACTGATGGATGGTCGCGCCACCATGGCGACCGGCGCATAGGGAGCGGCGGGCCTGCGGCGGGGACCTGAGCCGTCCGCCCGGTGAAGCCGACCTGATTCTGAACATAAGGGGCGGGGGTTGCATCTCCACGCCCCGCGCCTGCACCGGAACGCTTTCCGGGCGGGCGGGTCTTCGAACCGACACGGGCACGCCCATGCCGAAACGTACCGACATCCAGAGCATCCTGATCCTCGGCGCCGGACCGATCGTCATCGGTCAGGCCTGCGAGTTCGACTACTCCGGCGCCCAGGCCTGCAAGGCCCTGGTCGAGGAGGGATATCGGGTCATCCTGGTGAACTCCAATCCGGCCACGATCATGACCGACCCCGGCATGGCGCACTCGGTGTATATCGAGCCGCTGAACTGGTCCGTGGTCGAGCGGGTGATCGAGCAGGAGCAGCCCGACGCGCTGTTGCCGACCATGGGCGGGCAGACCTCGCTCAACTGCGCCCTCGATCTGGATCGCCACGGCGTGCTTGAGAAGCACGGCGTCGAGATGATCGGCGCATCCAAGGACGCGATCGACATGGCCGAGGACCGCGAGCGGTTCCGCACGGCGATGACCGAGATCGGTCTGGATACCCCGACTGCGTGGATCGCGCATTCCTGGGAGCAGGCCCAGCAGGCGCAGGCGAAGATCGGTTTCCCGGTCATCATCCGCCCCTCGTTCACGCTGGGCGGCTCTGGGGGCGGCATCGCGTTCAACCGCGAGGAGTTCGAGGACATCTGCAAGCGTGGGCTCGAGCTGTCGCCGACGCACGAGGTCCTGCTGGAGGAATCCGTTCTCGGTTGGAAGGAATTCGAGATGGAGGTCGTCCGCGACCATGCGGACAACTGCATCATCGTCTGCTCGATCGAGAACCTCGACCCGATGGGCGTGCACACCGGCGACTCGATCACGATCGCGCCGGCGCAGACGCTGACGGACAAGGAATACCAGATCATGCGCGACGCCTCGCTGAAGGTGCTGCGCAAGATCGGTGTCGATACCGGCGGCTCGAACGTGCAGTTCGCGGTCAATCCGGCCAACGGCCGCCTGACCGTGATCGAGATGAATCCGCGCGTGTCGCGTTCCTCGGCGCTGGCCTCCAAGGCGACCGGTTTTCCGATCGCGAAGGTGGCGGCCAAGCTCGCCTGCGGTTACACGCTCGACGAACTGCGCAACGAGATCACCGGCGGTGCCGTGCCGGCGTCGTTCGAGCCGACGATCGACTACGTCGTCACCAAGGTCCCGCGCTTCACGTTCGAGAAATTCCCGCACACGCAGCCACGCCTGACCACGCAGATGAAGTCGGTCGGCGAGGTCATGGCCATCGGCCGTACCTTCCAGGAATCGCTGCAGAAAGCGCTGCGCGGCCTGGAAACGGGCGCGGACGGCCTCAACGAAGTTCTGCCTCCGGATTTCGACCATGAGGACCTGTCTTCGACCCTGCGGCGGGAACTCCAGGAGCCGAGCGACAAGCGCATCTGGTATGTCGCCGAGGCGTTTCGGCATGGCTGGAGCGTCGATCAGGTGTTCGATCTCACCTGGATCGACCGCTGGTGGCTGGTGCAGATCGCCGATCTTATCGAGACGGAGACATCGCTGCGCGACGCCTCGCTGGCCGCGATCACCGCCGAGCGCATGTGGGCGCTCAAGCGGCGCGGCTTCTCCGATCACCGACTGGCGACGCTGTTCGGAACCACCGAGGACGACGTCCGTGCGCACCGCCATGCGCTGGGAGTCCGGCCGGCCTTCAAGCGCGTTGACACCTGTGCCGCGGAATTCGCAACGGCCACCGCGTACATGTACTCGACCTATGAGGCCGAGTGCGAGTCGGAACCGACCGCGCGCAACAAGATTATGGTGCTCGGCGGCGGTCCGAACCGTATCGGTCAGGGGATCGAGTTCGACTACTGCTGCGTGCATGCCGCACTCGCCCTGCGCGACGACGGCTACGAAACGATCATGGTCAACTGCAACCCGGAGACGGTGTCGACCGATTTCGATACCTCGGACCGGCTGTATTTCGAGCCGCTGACGCTCGAGGACACGCTGGAGATCCTGCTCACGGAACGCCCGGCCGGCGTGATCGTGCAGTTCGGCGGCCAGACACCGCTCAAGCTCGCGCGCGCCCTCGAAGCCGCCGGCGCGCCCATCATCGGCACCACACCCGATTCGATCGACACGGCCGAGGACCGCGATCGTTTCCAGCAGCTGATCGGCAAGCTGGGGCTGAAACAGCCTCCGAACCGCACCGCGCGTGATCCGGAAGAGGCGCGCGAACTCGCGGCCCATATCGGTTACCCGCTGATGGTGCGACCCTCGTACGTGCTGGGTGGCCGCGCGATGGAGATCGTGCGCTCGGACGAGGACCTGGTCCGTTATATGCGCGAAGCGGTGCTCGTCTCCAATGACTCGCCGGTGCTGCTGGATCGTTTCCTTGACGATGCACTGGAAGTCGATGTCGACGCGGTGTCGGACGGTACCGACGTGTTCATCGGCGGCATCATGGAGCATATCGAGCAGGCCGGTGTGCACTCGGGCGATTCGGCCTGTTCGCTGCCGCCGTATACGCTGGACGAGGCCACCCAGCAGCGCCTGCGCGAACAGATGCGCGGCATGGCGCTCGAGCTCGGCGTGGTCGGCCTGATGAACGCGCAGTTCGCGATCCAGGGCGACGAGATCTACGTACTGGAGGTGAATCCACGGGCCTCGCGCACGGTGCCGTTCGTCTCGAAGGCGACCGGCGTGCCGCTCGCCAAGATCTCCGCGCGCTGCATGGCGGGTTCCACGCTGGCGGAGCAGGGCATCACCGGTTTCGTCACGCCGCCCTATTACAGCGTCAAGGAATCGGTCTTCCCGTTCGTCAAGTTCGCCGGTGTGGACCCGCTCCTCGGTCCGGAGATGAAATCGACCGGCGAGGTCATGGGGGTCGGGCGGACGTTCGGCGAGGCCTTCGCCAAGAGCCAGATGGCGGCCGGGGACCCGCTGCCGCGATCGGGCCAGGCGTTCGTGAGCGTGCGCGACCAGGACAAGGCGGCCGCGACCGAGATCGCCGGCGATCTGCACCGCTTCGGCTTCGAGATCGTGGCGACGCACGGCACGGCGGTGGCTGTTGAAGCGGCCGGTATTCCCTGCAAACATATCAACAAGGTGAAAGAGGGGCGCCCGCACATCGTCGATCTGATCAAGAACGACGAGATCGCGCTCATCATCAATACGACCGAGGGCAAGTCCGCCATCGCCGACTCCTATACCATCCGTCGCGAGGCGCTCAACCACCGCGTGGCGTACGCGACCACGATCGCGTGCGGGCGGGCGATGTGCCTTGCGCTCTCGTACCCGGAGGACGGCCGGGTCAGCCGGCTGCAGGATTTGCATCAGGAGATCAAATGAGCAGAGCCCCGATCACGGCCCGCGGTGCTGCCAAAATGCGCGAAGAGCTGGATCGCCTCAAGCACGTCGATCGGCCGCAGGTCATCGAAGCGATCGCGGAGGCGCGCGCCCACGGCGACCTCAAGGAGAACGCGGAGTATCACGCCGCCCGCGAGCAGCAGGGCTTTATCGAGGGCAGAATCAGCGAGCTCGAGAGCAAACTCTCGAACGCGGAGGTCATCGATGTCAGCACGCTCGCCGGCAAGGACAAGGTCGTGTTCGGGGCGACGGTGGAATTGCTCGACCTCGATTCCGAGTATGAGGTGACCTATCAGATCGTCGGCGACGGTGAGGCCAGCATCGAGAGTGGCCTGATCTCCATCAGTTCACCCATCGCCCGGGCCCTGATCGGCAAGCGCGAGGGCGATGTCGCCGAGGTCGAGGCACCCGGCGGTCGGCGCGAGTACGAGGTTGTCGGTATCCGCTACGAATGAGGATCGCGTGAGGCCGCCGGCCAGCCACCGCGCCAGAATCGCCGGGCGCCCCGCGTCGCCGACACGGCACGAGTGTCAGTCCGGTAGTGTCATCCGCGGCCGCTGGCTGTTGCGGCGGAATAGGGTGGCGGTGGCGCCCAGCTGCTGTACGCTCTCGGCGCCGGTCCGCTCGCACAGGGTCGCGATCATCTCCCGCCGCTCTTCCCGTCCCGCCCCGGCGAGCCGGATCTTGACGAGTTCGTGGTCGTCGAGGGCCTGTTCGAGTTCCTTGACCACGGCGTCGGTTAGCCCGCGCTGGCCGAGGCGTACAATGGGCTTGCGACCATGGGCCTGAGCCCGGAGGAAGCTGATCTGGGAACGGCGGAGCATCGCGACGACCGGTCAGCTGAAGGCGGCGCGAGTCTAGCACGCGACGCCCACGCGGCGCTCGCCTCGATCAAGCGCGAACTGGCGGCTATTGTCTTGTTCGCGCTGATCGGCGCGCCGCTGGTCATGTACTGGCTGGACGGCGCGCGCGAGCTCGCGGTGCTGGGCGCCTATGGTGTCGGCGCGGGCCTGTGGGTGCACACGCGGGCCCGTGGCCTGTTGCTCGCGCTGCGCCAGGCGCGGCTCGCGGAGCACCGGGATGACCCGTAGCAAGAGCAGCCAGCGCTGGCTGCGCGAGCAGCATGCCGATCCCTTCACCCGGCAGGCCCGGGCCGAGGGCTGGCGGGGCCGGGCCGTTTACAAGCTGATGGAACTCGACCGCAAGGATGGTCTCCTGCGCAGAGGCATGCGGGTTATGGATCTCGGCGCGGCCCCCGGAAGCTGGTCGCAGTACGCGGCCACCCGCGTGGGTGACGACGGCCTCGTGATCGCGAGCGACCGCCTGCCGATCGATGCGATCGCCGGTGTCCGGTTCATCGAGGGCGATTTCCACGACGAGGCGGTGCTCAACGCCCTGCTCGAGGGACTGGGTGAGGGCGCCGACCTTGTAATGTCCGACATGGCCCCCAACATGAGTGGGGTGACGGCGGTGGACCAGCCGGCGTCCATGGCCCTGGCGGAACTGGCGCACGATCTCGCGGTCCGTGTATTGAAACCGGGCGGGGCGTTCGTGACGAAGATGTTCCAGGGCGAAGGAAGTGATTCGTTCACACGGGCGCTGAAATCCGATTTCACGGGCGTTCGTATTCGCAAACCGGAGGCATCGCGCGATCGCTCGCGCGAGGTCTATATTGTGGCGACCGGGCGGCAACTGTAGTACGGTCCAATACGTTAAAAGCGGCTGTATGGCGCCGCTGACGGAGTGAGGTACCCCTTGAGCGATCTGTTCAAAAACATCCTGCTGTGGGTGGTCATCGCGGTCGTGCTGATGTCCGTGTTCAACAACTTCGGCCAGACGACGCCGCAGCGCCAGGAAATCTCCTACGACCAGTTCATCAGCGACGTGCAGCGCGACAGCGTTGACGAGGTGATGTTCAAGAGCGATGGCCAACGGATCGAGGGTCAGCGCTCGAACGGCGAGGAGTTCGTGACCTTCAGTCCGGAGTCCGACAACCGGGCGCTGGTGGGCGATCTGCTGGAGCACAACGTCACCATCAAGGCGGCGCCGCCCGAAAGCACGTCCATCCTGACCCAGATCTTCATCAGCTGGTTCCCGTTCCTGCTGCTGATCGGCGTGTGGATCTTTTTCATGCGCCAGATGCAGGGCGGCGGTGCCGGCAAGGGCGCCATGTCCTTCGGCAAGAACAAGGCCAAGCTGATGGGCGAGGACCAGGTCAAGGTCACGTTCAACGA